>JBBSCQ010000048.1:0-23851 GCA_038250105.1 Burkholderiales bacterium
CCACTCGCTTTCGCTTCTTAACTGCCGACTTGCCGCCTTTTTCTCAAGCATCTCGCTCCCCGTGTCATCAATAGATCAGGGGGCTATTTTCCAAATCTACTGCGCCGTGGGAAGAACGCTTCTGAGTTAACGGTTACGGCGGCGGCGATACGCGCAGCCACTCCTCCCCCTTCAAGGGGGAGGCTGGGTGGGGGATGGGTTTCAGTCAGGCGAACGGACCCATCCCCACCCCAACCCTCCCCTTGAAGGTGAGGGAGCAAAACAACCGGCGCGGTATCGCGCGGCGTTAGGCCGGGTGGGAAGGGGAATTTGTCGAAACAAACCGACGAGGTATAAACCGGGTCATTTCCGACACCGAGCCGGCCACCTACCCGAACAGACCAAACGACATGCGGCCTTGACGAAAGAATGCCGAAGCAGACTTCACTCTCGAATGGGATTACAACCAACTTGTGCTCAGGTGCAACCGCTACAGGGAACCAAACAAAAATACGGTGTTTAGCAGTCTCAACAGTGGCAATGTAGCGTGACAGGCCGCCCAATCTGCGCCTTAAGCCGGGGCGAGTCTCCCCGTGCCGCCACCAATAGACTGCACGAGATTTTCGGGCGTTAGTGGCGCGTACAGGGCGAACATTCTCAACCAAGTAGTTGAAAGGCATTTCATACAATGATGCTTCAGCCTCTGTCATTTTCGACCCGAAGTCTATTACCCACCGGTCAACCCAACGGCCAGTTACATCGCTGCCGTTGTATATGGGTCGCAGAACATCGGCGTTCGGACGCCCGTTAGGATTTGGTAGTGTTAGCCACTCCCTAGCAATCTCACCCGGGACTCGAAAGTCACCAGCAAGACAAAGGCCAAAATACGTTGAATCTGCATTTTCAGGCTGAGATTTTGCCTTGGTCATATCAAGATCTTGTGCAGCACTTAAATCGGCATGAATGGAAACTACAGCAGTCCCGTCCAGCCGACTGCTACGGTCAACCGGAAAAATCGGCCCAAAACCAAGTAGCGAAACGCGCACGGCGGCGCCTTCATTGACCCATTCTTCGTCGCTCCACGCCTCGAAAATGCGCGTCGTGTCGACGATACGTTCGAGTACCTTGCGGTTGGCGCCGCCGCGAATGGAGTTGGTCGAAACGAGGCCGGCGGCTTGCAGTTTCCCCGCTTCGATCTGGGCACGGGCTTTTTCGAACCAGTAGGTGACGAGGTCGGCACCGCCGGGAACGCGGCCTTCGTAGGTTTTGCGCAGGGTTTTGACGTATTCGGTGCCGAGTTCGCTGCGCATGACCTTGTCGCCGAGGAAGGGCGGGTTGCCGACGATCACATCTGCGGTCGGCCAGGCGGCTTCACTGCCGTCCGGGTTGATTAGGGCGTCGCGGTGTTCGATGCCGTCGAGCGGTTTCAAGATCGGGTTGATGGCGTGCGGGTAGCCGTTGCGGCGGCACCATTGAATGTCGCCGATCCAGACGGTGACGCGGGCGAGTTCGGCAGCGAATTCGTTAATTTCGAGGCCAAGAATGTTGTGCGGGCCGGTCTGCATCGAAAGTTCGGCGCCGAGGCCGTGTTCTTGGGCGACGATGTGGGCTTGTTTTTCGATGTCGCGCAGGGCTTTGAGGGCGAGATACAGAAAGTTGCCGCTGCCGCAGGCGGGGTCGAGGACGCGGTAATGGTTGAGGCGGAGCAGAAAGCCTTGGTAGGCGGCGCGGGCGGCTTTGCCTTCCTTGCTTCTCAGAGCCTTGCCGTGGCCGGCGGCGAGGGTGGGTTGCAGCGCGGCCCATTCGGCGGCGAGCGGTTCGCTGACCAGCGGCCGGATGAGCTTATCGATCGTGCCGGTGTCGGTGTAGTGGGCGCCGAGCGGGGCGCGGGCAGCCGGGTCGAGGCCGCGTTCAAACAGGGTGCCGAAGATGGTCGGGTCGATGGCGCGCCAGTCCATCTCGGCGGCGGCGCGGTGGAGCGCGGCGAGGTCGGCTGCGGTCAACGGCGGAATTTCGATATTTTTGAATAGGCCGCCGTTGAACCAGGCGATGTCGTGGTCGCCATAGTCACCGCCTTTTTTCTGCATGGCGGTGAACAGTTTTTCGATGCGCCGGGCGGCTTTGTCGGTATCGCTGCCGGCGTTTTTGAGCAGGTCGGTGAAGATGCCGGCCGGCAGTAGTTGCTCGTCTTCGGCGAACATGCAGAACAGGCACTGGACGAGGAAGTGGGCGACGAGTTGGCCAACGTCTGGCCCGCAGTTTTCGGCAAATGCGCCACGGCTGCGCATGGCGGCAGCAAGCTGGGCGAACTGGCCGGCGGCCTGGGCGGTGATTGCTGCGGTCGACTTCTCGGGGCGCAGTTTTTCCGGGTCGGTGAACACCCATTTGAGCACTTGCCGGGCTTCCGGCTCGACGAGTTGCTCGATGCGGATTTCGCGTGCTTCGTCCGGATAGCCAGTGAAGGCGGTGTGGATAACGATGCGTTCGCGGTCGCAGACGACGAGCAACGGCGGGTTGTCGAGTTGCAGGGCGTAGTCGGTGAGTTGCTTGAGGGCGGCATTGAGGTCGCGGCCGGGTTTCTTGTTTTCCCAGCCGAAACAGCCGCGCTTCCAGACATCGGCCCAGCCGTCGCCGCCGGCGGATTTTTTAGCGCCGCGCTCGAAGCAGTAATTTTCCGGGTCGCGCGGCTTGGCGACGCCGAGCAGGTCGCAAAGGTCGTCAAAATGGGCCTGGGCGCCAGCGCGCTCGGTCAGCGGGTTGTTCTTCCAGAGGGCGATGAAGGCTTCGGGGGGCATGGTGGCAGTCGGCTTTTGGGGCAAGCGCTGAGTATGGGGATGCTGTTGGAATGGGGGAATGGCCGCTTGCCCGGATTGCTGTGACCATGAAAACAAAGGCTGGCCCTTTTGCCACAGAAGCAGATGCTGGCCTTACGGTCTACCGGGAAAAAGGGGTAAATCCCAAAAAAACGCCAGCGCGGGGCTGGCATTGGGTAATCCGGAAGTTGCTCCGGAAAATGCTTTGATCAGACTGGCTTGTTGCCGATCATCACAGTGGCTTCGCCTTCGATCACAACGGTTTCGCCAACCTTGCAGATGGTTTCCAGAATGACGCGCTTTTTGGCGGCGATGACTTCCTTGACGGTGACGGTGGTCTTGACGGTGTCACCGGGGCGAACCGGGGCCTTGAATTTCAGGGTTTGCGCCAGATAGATGGTGCCGGGGCCGGGCAAATGCGCACCAAGGACGGCGGAGATGAAGCTGGCGGAGAGCATGCCGTGGGCGATGCGGCCACCGAAGGGAGTGGTTTTGCCGAATTCTTCGTCGAGGTGGACGGCGTTGGTGTCGGTTGAAACACCGGCGAACAGGACGATGTCGGCATCGGTAATCGTCTTGCCCATGGTGTGGCTCATGCCGGGTTGCAGGTCTTCAATATAAAAAGTCATGGCTGTTTTCCTCTAGGTTATGAAATTTGTGGGTAGAACTTTAGCACGTCATTCGGTGCGCAGCGCCTCCACCGGGTCGAGACGGGCAGCGCGGCGGGCGGGGAGAACGCCAGCGGCGAGGCCGATAACAATGGCAACGGTTTCAGCCAGCACGACAAAGGCAATGGGCGTGTGCACCGGCAGGGCAGGCAGGGCGAGGTGAATAATTTGCGCCAGGCCAAAGCCTAAAACCAGCCCGAGAAAGCCGCCGAGGGCGGAAAGCGCCACCGCTTCGCCAAGAAAGAGCAGCAGAATGGTGCGGCGCGGGGCGCCGAGGGCAACGAGCAGGCCGATTTCACCGGTGCGTTCGGTGACGGCGATGGTCATGATGGTGACGATGCCGACGCCGCCAACCAGCAAGGAAATGCCGCCGAGCGCGCCGACCGCCAGGGTCAGTACGTTGAGGATATTGGAGAGGGTTTTCAGCATCTCTTCCTGCGAGATGATGGTGAAATCTTCGCGGCCGTGGCGGGCGATCAGGCGTTCCTTGATGGCGGCGGCAACCACGGCGGAGGGGATGCCTTCTTCGGCGGCAACATTGATTTCATCGACGCCTTCGCGGTTGAATAATTCCTGAGCGCGGGCGGTGGGGATGAAGGCGGTGTCGTCGAGGTCAATGCCGAGAAACTGACCTTTCGGCGCCATGACGCCGATGATCCGGAAATGCAGGCCGCCAATGCGCAGGCGCTGGCCGAGCGGGTTTTCGCTGCCAAACAATTCATCTTTGATCTTGGCGCCGAGAACGACGAAGGCGCGGGCGCTGGTTTCATCGTCGGCCGGCAAGAATTGGCCACTTTGCACGGTCGACCGGAATATTTTGGGTAAATTGGCATTGACGCCATAGATCAAAGTGCGCCGGGTGCGGCCGTTGCCAACCAGTTCGGCATTGCCGCGCACATTGGGGGTGACGGCGACGACATGGGGCAGGCGTTCGAGCGACTTGGCGTCTTCCAGCGACAGCGGCCGGGCGCTCGAAGGCAGGCCGGAAGGTGAGCCGCCAGTCTTGGTTTTTCCCGGCGTGGTGGTGATGACGTTGGTGCCGAATTGGGTGAATTCGCCCAGAACGAAGCGGTGGATACCTTCGCCGATGGAAGTGAGCAGGATAACGGCGGCGATGCCGACGGCGATGCCGAGCAGGGTCAAAAAGCTGCGCAGGCGCTGGGCAGTGATGGCGCGCATGGCGAGTTGGAGGGCGTCGGCGATCAGCATCTTAATGCTTCATCAATGCTTGCACCGGGTCGAGCTGGGCGGCGCGACGGGCCGGCATGACGCCGAAGAGCAGGCCAGTGATCAATGCTGTCGATAGCCCGGCGATTACCGCCCAATCCGGCGGGTAGGCGGGGAAGACGGGAAAGGCTTGGCGCAGGGCGAAGGCGCCGAGTTGGCCGAGCAGGTAGCCGAGCAGGGCGCCGACGGTGGAGAGCATGGCGGCTTCGGCCAGGAAGGCGAGGCGGATGGTCTGGGCGGTGGCGCCGAGCGCCTTGAGCAGGCCGATTTCGCCGGTGCGCTGGGTGACGGCGACGAGCATGACGTTCATCACCAGAATGCCGGCGACGGCGAGACTGATCGCGGCGATGCCGGCGACGCCGAGGGTGAGCGTGCTGAGCAGTTTGTCGAAAGTGGCGAGGATGGCGTCCTGGGTGATGACGGTGACGTCCTCTTCGCCGCGATGGCGTTGCTTGAGGATTTCCATCACTTGTTCTTTGGCCTCGGGAATTGCTTCGCGGCTTTTCGCCTCGACCAGGATACGGAACAGAGTGTTGGTGTTGAACATGGCTTGTGCTAGCGCCGCCGGCACGATGACCAGTTCGTCGGTATTCATGCCGAGGCCCTGACCAACCGACTTCAATACGCCAATCACTCGCAAACGGCGGTCGCCAACGCGGATCAGTTGGCCGACGGCCGGCCCGCTGCCGAACAGTTCGGCGCGAATAGTCTGGCCAATGACGGCGACGGAAGCGCCCCGGTTCCAGTCGTCGTCGGGCAGGCCGCTGCCTTGGGCAAGCTCGAAGTTGCGGATTGGGATGAAGTCGCGGGTTGAGCCGGCGACCATGACTTCGCGCAACTTGCCGCCAAAGCTGCTTTCCGAGGTGCCAACAATGAGTGGGGCGACGCGGCTGACGGCAGGGGCGCGGCGCAGCGAGCCGGCATCGTCGAGAGTCAGGTCGCGCGGCGTGGTGGTGATGGCGTTGGCTGGATTGAAACCGCCGGTGCCGGAGCGGCCGGGCAGGACGATGACGAGATTGGTGCCGATCGAGGAAAACTGGCCGACGACATAGCGCCGGGCACCATCGCCAAGGGCGGTGAGGATGACGACGGCGGCAACGCCAATCGACATGGCGAGGACCGACAGCGTCGTGCGCATCGGGTAGCCGGTGGCGGCATCGCGGGCGAAACGGAGGGTGTCAGCGAAGCGCATGGGGGCCACCAGTCATTCCCGTGAAAACGGAAATCCAGCCTTTGTGCGTGGGCATGGATCCCCGCCGACGCGGGGATGACCTGTTTGGGTTGTGCGGTAGCGCAGAAGTGGTCATGTTGCCAGTTTCGAATCCTGCTGCAGCCGCCCGTCTTCCATCACCAATTGCCGCTTGGCGCGGGCACCCATCGCCTGATCGTGGGTGACGACAATTAGCGTGACGCCGCTGGCGTTGAGGCCTTCGAGCAGTTTGACCACTTCCTCCCCGGTATGGCGGTCGAGGTTGCCGGTCGGTTCGTCGGCGAGGATCAGAGCCGGTTGCATGATGGTGGCGCGGGCGATGGCGACGCGCTGGCGCTGACCGCCAGAAAGTTGGTCCGGGCGGTGGTCGGCGCGGTTTTCCAGGCCAAAATTGGCCAGCGCCTGGGCGACGCGGCTGTTGCGTTCCTTGAGCGGAATGCCGGCCAGCGTCATCGGTAGCGCGATGTTTTCGGCCGCGGTCAGGCGCGGGACGAGGTGAAAACTCTGGAAGACGAAGCCGATCCGCTCGCTGCGCACGCGCGCCTGTTCGTCCGGCGAAAGCGTGGTGACATCGCGCCCTTCCAGTCGGTAGCTGCCAGCATTCGGGTGATCGAGCAAGCCGAGCAGGTTGAGCAAGGTTGATTTCCCGGAACCGGACGGGCCCATTACCGCAACATACTCGCCAGCTTCAATTTGCAAATTCAGGTCGGCAAGGGCGTGGACCGTCGTATCGCCGAGTTGGAAGTGCCGTTCGATGCCGGAAAGTTCGATCAACGCCATCGCTTATTTGGCTTTCGCTTTGTCGTCGGGCGTGACGCTGGCGCCGGCCTTGACGCCCTCTTTTTCGAGCGAGGTGACAATGCGATCACCGGCGGCCAGGCCTTCAAGGACTTCGGTGTATTCCCAATTGGCGATACCGGTTTTGATCTTCTGTTCTTCCAGCTTGCCACTCTCGGCATTGAAACGGAGGACGCGGCCACCTTCCTGAATCGCTGCCGTCGGGATGCGCAGCACTTGATCGCGGCCATTCAGGATAATTTCGACATCAGCGCTGTAACCGACCAGCAGCTTGCCGGTGGCTTCCGGATTGTCGAAATCAACTTCGATATCAACCGTGCGCGCCTGCTTTTCAACCGCCGAAACGTAAGGGGCGACGCGCCTTACCTTGCCCGGCAGGCTCTTGCCGGGCAGCGCATCGAGCGTAACGCGCACGGGTTGGCCGGCGACGATTTTTGGCGCATCAACTTCATCCATCGGCGCTTTGACGTACAGGCAGGAATCATCGATTAGATCGATGGCGGGCGGCGTCGGCACGCCCGGTGGCGAAGGTGTTGAGTACTCGCCCAATTCACCGACAATTTTGGCCACCGTGCCGTCAAACGGCGCGTAGAGAGAAACGCGGCCTTGTTCCACCTTGGTTGCCTTGAACTTGGCTTCGGCCTGGGCGACATCTGCTTTGGCGGTATTGCAACTGGCGCGGCGAACTTCGGCATCAGTGCGGGCGGCTTCTTCCTTGCTGGTCGAAACGAAACCTTTGGCGCGCAACTCGCTTTGTCTTTTTGCCTCTTTTTCGGCGTTGACCGCAGCAATGCAAACTTCCTCACTGCGCTTGCTGGCGAGGACAATCTGCGATTGGGAAAGTGCTGCTTGCGCCTGCTGGTCATCATTCCAGAGCTTGAGCAGGAGTTGCCCCTTCTTCACCTTGTCGCCTTCCTTGACGCCAAGAAATTCGATGCGACCGCCAACGATGGTGGATAGCTTGGTGCGCTGGCAGGCCTCAACCGTGCCGGCGCGGGTGTTGGCCAAGGTCGCCTCCACCTTGCCGGCGGTCACTTCCTTCAGCACCACAGGAATCGGCTTGGGCCGACTGAACCAGTAGAAGCCGAAGCCAAGCAGGGCAATGATGACAAGGGCGATAACAATGCGGCGCATACGAAATTCCTAACGAAAACCGGGTAACCACCCGGATTGGGCGTGACTCTGGTCGGCCAGCAGGGCGCCCTGGTAGAGCGATTCAATAACGGCCGGGTCGCGCCAAGGTTCGTTCATGAAAGTCAGGCCAACTTCCTCAACGGTCTTGCCTGACCAGTAATATTCGGCCACTTCATCGAGGGCGCTGAGCGACAGGCTGTGCGGCAAACGCAGATAGTCGAGCCAGCTGGCATCGTGGAAGGAGCAGGTGTAGGTGCCGGTCGTTCGAGCGCAGGTCAGGTTTTTGCCGAAGACGCGTTGCGGATGTTTGCTGCGGAAAGTCATCGCGTCGGTACGCGTCGCAAAAAGCAGCAGCGCGTGCAAGCGGCTGGGGAAGGCGTTGTAGCGGCGCTGGCGGAAGTATTCGAGATGATATTCGGCAAAGTAGTTTTGCACCGAAATCAACTGGTCGCCCGGTGTCGGTTCGCCACCCTCCGGTGAGGCCAGCGTGGCGCCAAAAGGCCCGCCTTTCAGAATGTCCCAACCCGGCAACTCTGAGCCGGGTTCCAGCCAGCAGAAGAGCTCAAGGGTGGCACTGTCCTTGATCAGGTTATCCATGAACCGAAAAGGTAAGAGGGCATGTCGGTATTCTGACTGATTGCTGCTTTTTGGCCAATGAATGCTTGAATTGTCTGCGATTCCCAATGTTTCCGGGAATGAAATGGCATATGATTTCACTTACATAATTCAAACAGCAAGTCAGAGACAAGGTTGAAGCCGAGTTTTGTCTTGCAGTGCGCAAGCTGTTGAGCGAGGCGGATGAAACTACGCAAGGCATTTCTATTTGTTTCCCTGTCGATCACCGCCATGTTGGTGTTGATCGGTGCGGTGACGCTTGGCTCACTGTCCGCCTTTAATCAGTCCGTCGCAGTGGCCAAGCAGCGCCAGCAATCGATGCTGCTGATGAATGAGATTCGCCATGAGGTCGATCTTCTTGGGCGCCTCGTCAGTTCGTACGTCAATACAGCCAACCCGCGTTTTCTGCTTTATTACTACGACATTCTGGCGATTCGAGAAGGCGTCAAACCGCATCCGGAAAATTTGCCGCCGGCTTATTGGGAGCAGGTGATTGCCGGTGCCCAAGTCTATGTTGCAGCGAGCTCTGGCACATTGCTGCCGTTGGTCGAGCGCACCAGTCAGCTAGGTTTCGAAATCGGCGAGCAGGCACTGGTGCGGCAGATTCATCAGATTACTGAAAAAATGAAGCAAACCGAGCAGATAGCCTTTGCCGCAACACAAGGGCTTTATGACCCGGAAAAGCAGGAGTTTGTTTCTGAGACTGAACCGCAACGCGAGTTTGCCAGTCGTTTGTTGAATCAACCGCCCTATCTGAAGTTGCGCGCTGAGCTGGCGATTGCGGTGGAATCACTCTCGATAATGGTTGATCAGCGCACGGCGCGCGGTTTGGCCGAGGTGGCGCAGGCCTTGCGAGACTCGATTTTCCTTGGTTTGATCTTGTTGCTGGCGACCTGTGTCGTGCTGGTGGTCAGCTATCGCTATTTGCAAAAACATTTGCTTGATCCGCTAAGCATGTTGCACCGGACAGCCAAGGCGCTGTCGGCGAAATCTTATGGCGAGCGGGTGGGCAATGTGCATGGTGTGGCCGAAGTGCAATCCTTGGCGTTGACGATTGATGGCATGGCCGAGGCGATCGAGGCCGATCTGGCACAACGCGAACTGGCGGCGCACGCCTTGCGCGATGCACGCGCCAAGGCCGAGGTGGCGACGGAGGCGAAATCGATCTTTCTCGCCAACATGAGCCATGAGATTCGCACACCAATGAACGCCATTCTCGGCATGGCTTATCTCGCCATGAAGTCCAACTTGCCACCGCGCCAGCACGATTACGTGGCAAAAATTCATGCTGCGGCGCGCTCTCTGCTCGGCATCCTCAACGACATTCTCGACTTTTCCAAGATCGAAGCTGGCAAGGTGGTACTGGAAGCGGCGCCATTCGATATCGAGTCAGTAGTACAGAACTCGCTTTTCATGGTGCAGCAACGGGCTGAGGAGAAACGCATCGAGCTGGTGCTCGACTATGCCTTGCCGGCCAATTTTCCGATGTTGAATGGCGACCAGCTGCGCCTTGGCCAAATATTGATCAACCTGTTGTCAAACGCGGTGAAATTTACCGAGGCGGGTCATGTCCGTCTCGGTATTCATGAGTTGGCGCGTAACGTCGGGACATCAAGCCTGAGTTGCCGGATTGAAGATACCGGGATTGGTATGACTGGCGACCAGGTTGATCGGCTTTTCCAGGAGTTCTCCCAGGCCGATGGTTCAACCACCCGGAAATATGGCGGCACTGGCCTCGGGCTAAGTATCTCAAAGCGCCTGGCGCAGGCGATGGGCGGTGAAATTACGGTCAAAAGTGAGGTCGACCGTGGCAGTTGCTTCCAATTGACGGTTCAATTACCGCTGGCTAGTCACGCTGAGTTGGCGGTCGACCCTTGGCCGATTGCCTGTCGACGCGCCTTGGTGGTGGATGATTACCCGGCGGCGCGAGAAGGCATGGCCGGAATGCTGCGGCTGCTCGGTTGCGAAGTGGTCGATGAGACCGCGAGTGGGCCGGCTGCGCTGGTGAAATTTCAGGCGGCGCAGGAAAGCGGCTTGCCTTACGATCTGTTGCTGCTCGACTGGATGATGCCTGGCCAATCCGGTGGCGAACTGATTGAAACGATGCGCCGGCTTGGTATGGCCTTGCCGGCAAAAACTGTCGTGGTCTCGGCCGCCGATATTTCCTTGCTGCGCGCCGAGGTGTCGCATCCGGAAGTCTGTGAAGTCATCCAGAAGCCCCTTTTGCCGAATGTCTTGCGGCGGATTTGTGCCGGTTTTTCTGATCACCCGGCCCATGTCGTCCCGGTACCGACGATGCCCCACGCCGGCTTGCTCAGCGGCATGAAGATATTGCTGGTTGAAGACAATGAAATCAATCAGCAAGTGGCCAGTGAAATACTCGAAGGCTGGGGCGCCAGTGTTGATGTCGCCGTCAATGGCCGTCTGGCATTGGATCTAGTGCTGGCAAAGGCGCCGGATTGGTATGCCGTGGTTTTGATGGATCTGGAAATGCCAGTGATGAATGGTCACGAGGCGACGCTGCATTTGCGGGCGGATAGTCGCTTTGCTCAATTGCCGATCATTGCCATGACGGCCCATGCGGTTGGTCCGGATCTGCTGAGAGCGCTGGATGAGGGGATGAACGGCCATGTCGTCAAACCGTTTGAACCGGACGATCTGCTCGCCAAACTACGGCCCTATTTACGGCAAGACTTGCCACCACCAGTTGCGCTACGTTTGCCGGTGCATTCGGCGGCCGAGAACCGGTTTATCAATGCGCTGACTAACCTGCCGGAAATTGATGCGCCGGTGTTGTTGCGTCGCTTCCAAGGGCGAATTCCATCTCTGGCGCGTGCTTTGCAGCGTTTTGTTGAGGATGCCCAGGTCTTTGTTACCCGGCTGAAGGTGACGCTGGCCGAGGGCGATCTGCTGACGGCGCATCGTCAGGCGCACACTTTGAAGGGGTTGGTCGGTACTTTTGCCCTTCCCCTTTTGCAGCAGGCGGCGACCGATCTTGAGGTGGCAATCAAATCAGGGTGTGTTGCGCCGAGCAAAGAAATTGCCACGCTCGAAGCGATGCTCCCGCCGCTTCTTGACAAGCTGGCGACGCTAAAGTTGACCCAGCGGAGCGAGGATGTGCCGCCCGTACGCAATCACCCCGCCGCGTTCCTTATCTTGTTGCGGCAATATCTCAGCGAAGGCGATGGCGAGGCTGTGGAACTCTGGAATACGCATCGGGAGAGCTTGGCCGGCCTCTACACCCCATTGGAGTTGGCGCGTATCGAGCGGGCGATTGGTCAGTGGAACTTTGACGAGGCGCTTGCTGCCTTGAGCAAAAAATCGGACAACGAAAGTAAATGATGAATACGGACGAACGCCCCACAATTCTGGTGATTGACGATACGCCGGCCAATCTGAGTTTGCTCAACCAGCTGTTGCGCGAGCATTACCGGGTCAAACTGGCCAATACCGGTTTCAAGGGGCTGGCACTGGCGACGTCGGCGCTACCGGACCTGATTCTGCTCGACATCATGATGCCGGAGATGGATGGTTATGAGGTTTGCCGACGCCTGAAGGCCGTTCCTGCTACAGCAAGGGTGCCGGTCATTTTCCTGACGGCGAAGATCGAAACTGCGGATGAGGAGCTCGGCTTCGAGTTGGGTGCGGTCGACTTCATTCATAAGCCAATTGCGCCATCGATTGTGCTGGCCCGCGTCCGGACACATTTGCAGATTATGGCCTGGCAAACCTTTCTGGAAGACAAGAGCGCCTGGTTGCAGCGCGAGGTCAACCGGCAGGTCAATGAAGTGCTGCACTTGCAGGAGGCGTCAATTCGAGTGATGGTTTCCCTCGCCGAATTCCGCGATGAATGCACCGGCAATCATATTCGCCGCACCCAGACTTACGTTCGTCTATTGGCCGAATACCTGAGCAAACAGGAACGTGACCGCGAGTACCTCACGCCGCTGCACATCGACTATATTGCCAAAGCCGCACCGTTACACGATATTGGCAAGATCGCCATTCCCGATCACATCCTGCTCAAGCCGGGCAAGCACACGCCGGAAGAGTTTGAAATCATGAAAACGCATGCGGTTAAAGGCGAGAGCATGCTGGCCCGGACCCGGCATGAAATGGGTGAAGACAACATGATGCTGAATTTCGCCAGCCAGATTGCCCGGCATCATCACGAGCGTTGGGATGGCAGCGGTTATCCGGATGGATTAAAGGGTGAGGCGATTCCCTTGTCGGCCCGCTTGATGGCTGTTGCGGACGTTTATGACGCGCTGCGCTCGCGCCGCCCCTACAAAAAAGAGTTCAGCCACGAAGAGGCTGTGCCGATGCTGGTTGATCAGCGCGGCAAGCAATTCGACCCGTTACTGATTGATGCATTTGTTGCCCTGCAAGGCGAATTTTGTCGGATTGCGACGCAACTGGCTGACGATACGCCGGACTGCGCGGCTCAGGCTTAAGGTCAGTATGAAAAAAAATAAGCTTCTTTACTTGGCGCTGGCCTTGCCACTGTCGGCTAGCGCCGTTGAAATGACCTGGTCAGGTTTCGGTACGCTCGGTTATGCCCTGTCTGATCAGCCTTATATGTACCAGCGGTTCATTAATAACCAAGGAACGTTCAAGCGAGACAGCATTCTCGGGGCGCAACTGGATCTCAAACTGAACCCGCAGTGGGGTGCCACCTTGCAAGCCAAGCTGGCCCCTGCGGAGGATAGTGATTCGCAGTGGACGCCGACCTTGAGCTGGGCCTTCGTTTCCTGGCGGCCGCTTGATGACTGGTTGGTCCGCGTCGGCAAGTTTCGCTTGCCACTGATGTTGAATACGGAAAATACCGACGTCGGTGCCACTTTCGATCTGGCGCGTTTGCCGATTGAGGTCTATTCCATCGCGCCGACTACTGATGTCACGGGCGTGAGTGTCAGCAAAACCTGGCTGACCGAGCGTTATGACTGGACGCTGGAGGCGTATACCGGCAAGGCCGAGACTTACTCGCGCTTCTACGGGCGAGAAATTCGCGACACCGAGCCATCCCCCGGTAGCTGGTTTTTGCCGATCGACATGAAGAGTACAGGCTTGGTCCTGACGACGAAGGGTATCGACAACACCTTCCGGATCGGTATTCACCAGGGGGAAGCGTCACGCGGCGACCCCAAAATCCATGCTGATATTCCTTATCGTCAAATTGCCCCGGGGGTCGGTTTCTATGATCTGATGGCGAGTGCGCGGGTCGATAAAGTAAATATCCCGGTACAGACACTTGGCGCCAGCGTAATGCTGCCAGCCAGTGTCAGGGTGACGGCTGAATACGCCCGCATTAAGGTTGATAGTTCCAGTAAAGGACTGACTCGCTGGGGCGCCTATCTTGCCCTTTCGCGTCGTTTTGGTGATTGGACGCCTTATGTGTATTACGCCAAGGTGAAATCGCCGGATGCGACGCTGGAACAATACAAGGCGATCAATGGTAATACCGTGCCGCTCAGTTTTCCCCAAGCCAGCCGGATCAACGCATCGCAAAAATTTACGGCTGATGTGCTTTCTCCTTACGACCAATCAACTGTAGCACTGGGCACTTCATATCGCGTCGCCGCCAACAGCCTGATCAAGGGGGAGTGGTCACATACTCGGACCGGGGTTGTTTCTTCTTTTGTTGATGCGCCGTCCGGCGGCGATAGTGCCGAGCAGCACATCAATGTGTTTTCACTCTCGTATAACTTCACATTTTGAGGTGACGAGATGCGCTACTTTTTAAGTTACCTGTCGTTGTTCTGGCTGATCAACCCGGTGCTGGCGGCTGACGAATTGATTGTCGTCATTGGCCACGGCACGCTGCCGAAAGCCGATCTTTCCACACTGCAAAGGCTGTATACCGGGCGCGTTACCGCAATCAATCAGCAAACCGCCATTCCCATCAATTTGCCCGCCGGCGATCCGCTGCGACAGCAATTTCTCAATGTCGTCATGGGGCAGAGCGAAGAGCAATATACCGGCTACTGGCTGGTCCGACGCTATGTCGGCAAGGGCGCGCCACCGCAAGAATTGGCGACGTTTGAAGAGGTAGTCAAATACGTTATCAGTACGCCTGGCGCAGTTGGTTATGTGCCAGCATCGAAAGTCCCGCCGGGTGGGAATGTGATTTTTAAATCAGTAAAATGAAGTAGCGAAATCGCTGGTGTTTTTTCTCCAGAGGTGTAATCTGGATTTGTGCTGAGGTTAGCAGTGAGCCCCGGTAAGTATTGGTAGTACCCGCTGCGTTGCAGGAGATTCTATGGTTGTTGTCAAAAGATTTTTTCTTGAGATTACTGTGTAGTACTCCATAACGGCGAAAAGCCGAATACCCCAGCCACTGTGCCAGGGTGCAGTACCGAAGCCCATGCCTCAAACGCATGGGCTTCCTGCTTTCAGGGAATCAAAATGCAAATTCAACGTCACGGTACCACCCGCCGTTATTCCGACAGTGTTGTACATAACGGCACGGTTTATCTGGTCGAAGTGCCGGCCAATCTTGCTGCCGATATCACTGGTCAAAGCGAAAACCTGCTGGCCAGCATTGAGCGCCTGCTGGGCCAGGCGGGCAGCGACAAGTCCCGCTTGCTGATGGTGACGATTTATCTCGCTGATATGGCTGATTACGCGGCGATGAATGCGGTTTGGGATGTCTGGCTGCCAGCCGGATGTGCTCCCGCCCGGGCTTGCGTGCAGGCTAAATTGGCTAATCCGGATTTTCGCGTTGAAATGGTGTTGACCGCAGCAATCGCTCCGGTCTGAGGTTCAGGTGTCCAGTTTAGTTTCGGCGCTACAGTCGCAACCGCTACCGGCGGCAATCCACCGGGTTAATAGTTGCCGGGTGAAACTTTCGGCCGCACTGGGCAGCCAGCCGAGGTAATGACTGGGACGAACCAGCAAGCCGCAGAGATAACGGCTTTCAGGCGCGGACCATTCGAGGGCGGGGCAAGGGCCTGGTTTTTGCCGGAAGCGGACGCGGCCAGCCGGACAGGTTTCCAGGGTGCAGCAGACACCGCAGCCGTTGCAGGGCTGCCCTTCAGCCGGTTTGTCAGGGGCACTGAGATGGAGGTGGATGGTTTGCTCTTGCCCGCTGGAATTTTGAACCATGATCAGGTAACTTGTTCTAACTGCAACTGTTCAACTAAGGAGACGTGCATGAAAAAAATACTTTCAGTACTTGTCGCTGCCGTGTTCACTATCGGTAGTGTTTCCGCGATTGCTTGCGGCGACAAGGCGAAGGATGAAAAACAAATGAGTACGCCATCGAAGCCAAAGGTTTGAGTTTGTCTGGCAGAGATTGAAAAGGCAGCTTCGGCTGCTTTTTTCCGTCTACGGTCGGGTCAGGAAAAGTTCCGGGTCGACCGGCGTGTTGTTGAGGATGACGGCCCAATGTAAATGTGGGCCAGTAACGCGGCCGGTAGCGCCAACGGCACCGATGGTTTCGCCTTTTTTGACCGGCTGACCGGGGCGGACATCGGTACGCGACATATGCATGTAGGCGGTGATCAGGCCCTGGCCGTGATCGATAAAGACGGTGTTGCCGTTGAAGAAATAGTCGCCGGTGTTGGCGATGACACCATCGGCCGGGGCTTTGACCGGGGCACCGGTGCCGACGGCGACATCCAGTCCGGCATGCGGGTTGCGCGGCAGGCCGTTAAAAATACGGCGTAGGCCAAAGCGTGAGGAAAGCGGGCCGTTGGCCGGGAGGGTGAAATCGGTCGCTGGGGCGGGGGCCGAGAATTGCCGCTTGATGGCGACGGTGATGGCTTGCTCGCGTTCAATGCGGGCGAGATCGTCCGGATTCGGCTCAACCTTGCGTTTGTCCTTGATGGTCAGGCGCTGTTCCGGGTAGTTTTTCGGCCGTATGGCGATACTTTTGCTTGTTGTGACCACAGAACCAAAGGCTGGCCCTAGGGTCGCCCCGGAAAGAACGCTGATTTCCATTTCGCCTGGCAGCGTATCGAGTGGGATGCCGAGCAGGGCGAACCAATGACCTTTATTCTGAACGACGGCCAACGCTTGCTCGCCCCAGCGGGCGGTGGGCCTTGCTTGGCTGGCTGGGCCGAGGTCGATGACGGCAATGCCGCCGGGCACCGGTGAATGTTGAGGTAGGGCGTAAGCCGGCGTGGCAGCCGCCAACGCCAGCAGCAAGCTGTAGAGCAGTTTCATGAATTCTCCCGGCTTGCCCACCACAAACGTAGGCGAAGACCAATTTCACTGGTAAAGCCGACTGAGACAAAACGGATGTCGCCGGCCGGATTGATGATGATGAAGGCCGGGGTGCCGGGTAGGCCGTATTTTTTCAGGATTTCACCGTTGGGGTCGGGCAGTGTGGGCCAGCGGTAGCCGCTCTCCCGCATGAACTTGGCCACTTGGACCGCGTCGCCGGACTGGGTGGCGATAGTGGTCACCGGCCAGTCGGCGCTGATGTTGCTGACGTTGCCAGCGGTGGTTTTGCAGATTGGGCACCAGTCGGCCCAAAAATAGAGCAATTGCGCTTGGCCGCCGTGCTGGGCGCGCCATTCTGTGAGGTCGAAGGACTGGCCGTCGACCTGTAGGCCGGCAAAATGGGGCGCCGCACCGCGCGGCGTGTCGCGGGCTTGCCAGAGCTGGAAGGCGATAAAAATGGCGAGGAAAATCAGGCCTTCCAGCGCCCAGCGCCGCCAGCGTGGCCGGCGCTTTTCCAGGGCGATATTTTCCGTGTGCATTTCGGCTATGGTGAGTTACTGACGGTGAGCGAGTTCGGGCATACAGCTTGGTCTTACCGCTCGGCCTTACAGCTGCGCTGCCTTGAAAGTGTTGCACTGGTTCATGTCGCCGCTTTCGAAGCCCATCTTGAACCAACGGACGCGCTGGGCGGAACTGCCGTGGGTGAAGCTTTCCGGCACGATGCGGCCTTGCGATTGTTGTTGCATGCGGTCGTCGCCGATCGCCGAGGCGGCGTTGAGTGCGGCTTCAAGATCGCCCGGTTCGAGGACGTTTTTCAGGGTGTCAGTGCGCTTGCCCCAGACGCCGGCTAGACAGTCGGCCTGCAGTTCCATCCGGACGGAAAGCGCATTGGCTTCCACCTTGCCAGCCCGTTGCTGCGCGCTATGCACCTTGTCGGCAATGCCAAGCAGGTTCTGCACGTGGTGGCCGACTTCGTGCGCAATGACGTAAGCCTGGGCGAATTCGCCGGGCGCCTTGAAGCGCTCTTTGAGGTCACGGTAAAAAGCGAGATCGATGTACACCTTGTGGTCGCTTGGGCAGTAGAACGGCCCCATGGCCGATTGGCCCGTGCCGCAGGCGGTGGGCGTGGAGCCGCTGAAGAGAACCAGTTTGGGGTTTTCGTAGGTCTTGCCATGGGCGCGAAAGATTTCCTGCCAGGTGTCTTCGGTGGAGGCCAGCACTTTGGAGACGAATTTGGCCATTGGGTCGTTGGCTGGCGGTTGGTGCGCCGCTGGGGCGCTTTGCTCAATGGCTGGCATGCCACCGCCACCGCTCAGCATGTTAATGACGGTCATCGGGTTGATGCCGAGAAAGTAGCTGGCAACCAAGGCAATGGCTATGGTGCCGAGGCCCATGCGGCCGCCGCCGAAACGCAGACCGCCGCCACCACTACTGCCACGGCGGTCTTCGAGGTTGTCGCTTTCGCGTTGATCATCGAGACGCATGGCTTTTCCTTAGCGGTAAAGGTTGATCGTGTCGCGGGTTGCGAGTGCGACCTGGCGGGCTGCCGCGGCAAAGTGTTCATTCTTGCCGGCGTAGAGGATGGCACGGGATGAATTTATCATCAAGCCAGTGGCATTTGCCGTGCGGCCGGCGTTGACCGTGGCTTCGATGTCGCCACCCTGGGCGCCGATGCCGGGAACGAGTAGCGGCATGTCGCCGACAATCTCCCTGACGCGGGCGATCTCGGCCGGGAAGGTGGCGCCGACGACGAGGCTGATCTGGCCGGTGGTATTCCATTCTTTGGCCGCCAAGCGGGCGACGCGCTCATATAATTTTTCCCCACCAACATCGAGAAACTGCAAATCGGAGCCGCCTGGGTTGGAGGTGCGGCAAAGCAGAATGACGCCCTTCTTGGGATAGGCCAGATAAGGATCGACCGAATCGCGGCCCATATACGGGTTGACCGTGACGGCGTCGGCTTTGTAACGCTCGAAAGCTTCTATGGCGTATTGCTCGGCGGTGGAACCAATGTCGCCACGCTTCGCGTCGAGAATGACCGGAATGCCGGGATGCTTTTCGTGAATGTGGGCGATCAGCGCTTCGAGCTGTTCTTCGGCGCGATGGGCGGCGAAATAGGCGATTTGCGGCTTGAAGGCGCAGACCAGATCGGCGGTGGCGTCGACGATGTCAGCACAAAAAGCAAAAATTGCGTCATCACGACCATGCAGGTGCACAGGGAACTTGGCTGGGTCGGGATCAAGGCCGACGCAGAGCAGGGTATTGTTTTTTTGCCAAGCATTGGCCAGCATTTGGGTGAAGGTCATACGACGTCCTTGAGTTTTTCAGACGGTAAAAAGCGGGCAAATTTTTCTGGTAGCAGGGATGTTTGCAGGCTGCGCTGGGTTAACAGGAAGCGGCCATCGCAGACGAAGCCAAGTTCCTGCCAGTCGACTTCCTTGTTCAGTAGCAGCGTGCATTCGATCAGTTCGCGGCGCGGCATGCGCTGGTTCTTGGTGAACAGTGCCAGGATGGCGCCGTCGAAAGCATTGCAATCGTGCAGGAAGAAGGGTTCCGGCTGGCGCGTCCGACCATTGACGTAAATACGTGGATGCAGATTGATCGGGAAAGCCCGGCCCCATTGCCACCAGTTGCTTTCGTCAAACGGTTTGACCCGGCGGGCGAGCAGCGCTTCCTTGTGCTTGTCGAGATGCGGGTGCTTGATGCCGTAGAGCATGCGGCGCGTTTCGCCGGTATCCACGGTTTTCGAGCAGACGAACTCCATGTTGCCCTTGGGGTGTGTGTAAATGCTGTCCGCCCCGGAAACGGCACCCACTTTCACCGAAAAAATATCGGCAAAACGGACGCTGTAATTCTCGCGCAGGAACATCAATTGTCCGTCGACCTCGACAAAGCGCCGGCCATCAGCCATTTCGCGGTTCATCCGGCCTTTTTCAAAACGGAAAATGGCGCAGTTGGGCGTATGTTCATCAAAAACGCGGGTGTCGCCAGTTTCGTAGAAATGCGTGATGCTGCCTTGCTCAAAGAGCCAGACATTCAGTTTCTTGGCGGCGGTCAGTTTGATGAATTCGCGCGGCACGATGAAGACTAGCTCGCCGCCCGGTTTCAGGTGGCGAATGCACTTCTCGATGAAGAACAGGAAGAGATTGCTGCGGCCATCGAAGAAATCGGATTTGAGCAGTTTTTTGCTGTCGACCGCAACATCCTGAAACCGCACATAGGGCGGATTGCCGATGATGGTGTCGAACTGCTCGCTGAGCGGGTAAGCGAAAAAATCGCTCACTTCGACGCCGTTCGGGGCAACGTTGGCGTCGATCTCGATGCCGACGCAAGCGGCGTGCTTTTCCTTCAGTAATTGAAAGAAAGCGCCATTGCCGGCCGAGGGTTCAAGGGCTCGACCTTTGTTCTGGCAAAGGTCGAGCATGAAGCTCACCACGGTGGGTGGCGTGAAAACCTGGCCGAGTTGTTCGACGTTTCTGGTCTGCACGAAATTAAAATCCGCTATCCGGCTGAGCGAGGTAAGTCGTCTCTTCGGGGGTGGATGGGCGGCCTAGTGCGGCATTGCGGTGCGGGAAACGGCCGAAGCGGACGATGACTTCGTGGTGGCGGTGGGCGTAGTCGAGAAACCCCTCGCAGCTTGGATTTTCTGCTGCCAATGTGGTGAACAGGGCGACCGAGCGTTGCTGGTCGGCGAGTAATTCACTGTGTTCGAACGGCAAATAAATGAATAGTTTTTCGACGGCGCTTAGTCCTTTGTCCCAGCCTTGCTCAAGCGCTGTTTCGGCCAGTGGGCGAGCTTGGGCGTCGCCGGCAAAAGCTTTGGCCTCGTTGCGGAAAAGATTGCGCGGAAACTGGTCGAGCAGGATGAGCAGCGCAAGCAGGTCTGGTCGGCGATCGGCCCAGTCAGCCAGTTTTCCGGCTAGCGCCGCCTCGACGCTGGGCATGAAGCGGGCGCGAATTTCAGCATCGAAGGCGGCGTCCTGACGAAACCAATTTTTTCGCGGCTGGCCGTAGTTCGGTTCGCTTGGTTGGCCAAACCAGAAGGCCAGGATGTTTGCGGGTAAAGAGATGTCCATCAGATGGCTTTGCCCCATGAGTCCTTCAAGGTCACCGCCCGGTTAAAGACTGGCGTGCCGGCTTTTGAATCAACCCGGTCAGCGGCAAAGTAGCCGTGGCGTTCAAATTGGAAGCGCTCTTCCGGCTGAGCATCCTTGAGGCAGGCTTCGAGCTGGGCGGTGATGGTCAGCTTGGCGTTCGGGTTGATGTCGGTGAGGAAGTCGCGTTCCAGCTCCGGCGCATCGCCTGCGCGGCGGGCACCGGGGGCGGGCACGGTGAACAGGCGGTCGAACAGGCGGATTTCGGCGGCGTAGGCGTGGGCGACCGAAACCCAGTGCAGGTTGCCCTTGACCTTGACGCTGTCGGCGCCCGGGGTGCCGGATTTGGTTTCGGGCAAATATTCGCAGTGCACCGCAGTAATCTTGCCGTTTTCGTCCTTGTCGCAGCCGAGACACTTGACGACGTAGCCGTAGCGCAGGCGTGCCATGTTGCCGGGGAAAAGGCGGCGATAGCCTTTGCTCGGCACTTCCATGAAGTCTTCGCCTTCAATCCACAGTTCGCGGCTGAACGGTACGGCACGGTGGCCGAGTTCCGGGTGCAGCGGGTGGTTGGGAGCGGAGCATTCTTCGACTTGATCGACCGGGTAGTTGTCGATGATCAGCTTGAGCGGGTCGAGCACGGCAATGCGGCGCTGGTCGGATTCGTTCATCACCTCGCGCATGGCTTCTTCAAACAACACGTAGTCGATCAATGAGTCGTTCTTGGAAACGCCGATGCGCTCGGCAAAGAGGCGGAAGCCTTTGGCCGAATAGCCACGGCGCCGGGCGCCGGCCAGCGTCGGCAGGCGCGGGTCATCCCAACCGTCGACGTGCTTTTCTTCAACAAGCTGGATCAGCTTGCGCTTGGAAAGCACGACATAGGTCAGGTTGAGGCGGGAGAATTCGATCTGCTGCGGCAGCGGCCGTTGCAGCAAACCACCTTCGGCCAGACGCTCCAGCAGCCAGTCGTAGAACGGACGCTGGGCTTCAAATTCGAGCGTGCAGATCGAGTGCGTGATGTTTTCCAGCGCATCCTCAATCGGGTGGGCGAAGGTGTACATCGGGTAGACGCACCATTTGTCGCCGGTATTGTGGTGCGTCGCATGGCGAATGCGGTAAATGGCCGGGTCGCGCAGGTTGATGTTGGGTGAGGCCATGTCAATTTTGGCGCGCAGGATGTGGGCGCCATCGGCAAATTCGCCGGCCTGCATGCGTTTGAACAGGTCGATGTTTTCCGCCACGCTTCGGCTGCGGAAGGGCGAATCTTTGCCCGGTTCGGTCAGTGTGCCGCGATTGGCGCGCATTTCCTCGGCGCTCTGGCTTTCAACGTAGGCGTGGTCGGCAGAAATCAGGTATTCGGCAAAGGCCGCCATCCAGTCGAAATAGTTGGAGGCGTAGTAAAGATTCGTTTCGCCGTTGCTTTCCCATGAGCAGCCGAGCCATTTGACCGCATCGATGATCGAATCGACGTATTCCTGCTCTTCTTTTTCCGGATTGGTGTCGTCAAAGCGCAGGTGGCAGCGGCCACCGTATTGTTCGGCCAGGCCGAAGTTAAGCAGAATAGATTTGGCGTGGCCGAAATGCAGGTAGCCGTTCGGCTCGGGCGGGAAGCGGGTGCGAATCTTCGCTGGGTCAAGCGCCCCGGCCGCGTGCTCGGCCGCCGTGCCAGGCCGGCCGGCCCAATGGCGCTGGGCGTGCTTGCCAGCAGCGAGATCGGCTTCGACAATATTTTTAATGAAGTTGGTGGCGAGGGCGAGTTCTGGCTTGTCGGCGGGTTTGTTGGGGCTGCTCACGTTAAAACCTCTTTGATTAAGCGCGCTATTTTAACCGGCAGAGGCCGCCAAACCGCTACAATTCGCCCTTATGTCCATCCTGCATAACCTCACAGGCCTCAACTTTCTCGCCGTCGGTGCCGGCGCTGCATTCGGTGCCTGGACGCGCTGGCTGCTCGGCATGGCGCTGAATCCCCTGTTCATTACGCTGCCGCTCGGCACGCTGGCGGCCAATGTGATTGGCGGCTACCTGATCGGTGTCGCGGTGGGCTTGTTTCACCTCAATACGCACTTCCCGATGGCTTGGAAGCTGTTCGCCATCACCGGCTTTCTCGGTGGCCTGACGACCTTTTCCACTTTCTCGGCCGAAGTCGTTGAACGCCTGCTCGCCGGCCAGCCGGCTTGGGCCATTGGCTTGGCGACGGCGCATCTGGCCGGTTCGCTGACGGCGACTTACCTTGGCTTGCTAACGGTTGGGGCGTCGCGGATCTGGGCTTGAGCGGTCGGCGCTTTACCGGCCGGAAGCCAAGTTCAAGTGATGCCGATAGCCAAACGCAGGGCCTGGCCGCCCGGCGCTTTCAGTAACCAAGCCAGGCCGCCGCAATTGAGTAGTGCCGTGGCCCAGAAAACTACTTGGAACGAAGTCTTGCGTGATTTGTGGCGCAGGCGATTTTGGGCGATCAGCGCCCCCGGCCAGCCGCCAATCAGCGCCAGCAAATGCAACGTGCTTTCCTGCGTCCGCCAACTGCCACTTTGTGCGGCTGATTTGTCGAAGGCGTAGGCAATGAAGGTGATGAGGCTGGCGCCGGCATATAAACCGACGATGAGTAGCGGCAATCTTGCGGTCAACCCGCCAAAAGCGATAAAAACCAGAAACAGCCCGGCGATGGCCAGGGGCGAACGGCTCGGGCCGGATGCTCTGGCCGGATGCTCTGGCCGGAGCAGCCCGCCGCCCGCCAAAGTGAGCGCCCTGCGCGACATGTGCGACATGTGCGACTTGTCGAGCCTGTAGGCGGCCTTGCGCATTGTTAGTCAGTTCATAGGTGACAATTTCGTTGGCCACTGGGCGGCGCGACCGATTGGCGAAGGCCTTGATGTGCACGAAAACCGGTTCGCCACCCAGGTTGGGCGTGATAAAGCCGAAGCCTTGATCGTCTTTCCAGGTAGTGATTTTGCCTTGGTAACGCATGGTGTGATGACGGGGAATGCTAAGCGGCCATCATTGTCAGCGATTTACATGACGTAAAACAAGACCGCAATGAAGTGCATTAGGCTGCCGGCAATCACAAAGAGGTGCCAGATGCCGTGCCAGTGGCGGAATTTTTCATCGAAAGCAAAGAAAATGATGCCCACGGTGTAAAACACCCCACCAGCC
>JBBSCQ010000049.1:0-23410 GCA_038250105.1 Burkholderiales bacterium
GGTGCGGCAAGCAGGGCGCGGGCGATGGCGACGCGCTGGCGTTCGCCGCCGGAAAGCTGGCTCGGTGAGCGGTCGAGCAGGTGGGCGATGCCGAGTAGTTCGGCCACTTCGGGCAGGGCGAAACGCTTTGCTGCGGTCGACACGCGTTTCAGGCCAAATTCCATATTGCCGCGCACGCTGAGGTGCGGGAACAGGCTGGCTTCCTGAAAGACCATGCCGAGGTCGCGGCTATGCGGTGGGATAAAAAGCTTGCGGGCTTCGTCCTGCCAGACGGTATCGCCGATGGCGAAGTAGCCGCCCGGCGTCCGTTCCAGCCCGGCCATGGCGCGCAGGCAGGTGGTTTTTCCGGAGCCGGAATGGCCAAACAGGGCGGTGATGCCGTGTCCTGGCAGGGTCAAATCGACGTCGAGACTGAAGTTGCTTTGGGCATTACTGCACCCCAAGAGTGCTTCCTTCGGGGCGCGGTCAACCCGAAATTTGGCCCGAATTTCAGAACTCATAGCGTTTTCCGCCGTGCCGGGTTGAAGGTGTAGAGCGCCAGCAGTACGCAAAAGCTGAACAGCACCATGCCGCCGGACAGCCAGTGGGCTTGCGTGTATTCGAGCGCTTCGACGTGGTCGTAAATTTGCACCGAGACGACGCGGGTTTTTTCCGGGATGTTGCCGCCGATCATCAGCACGATGCCGAATTCGCCGACGGTGTGGGCGAAGCCGAGGATGGCGCCGCTGAGGAAACCGGGCTTGGCCAGCGGCACAGCGACTGACCAGAAGGCATCCCACGGGCTGGCCCGCAGCGTGGCGGCGACTTCCAGCGGACGCTCGCCAATCGCTTCAAAGGCGTTTTGAATCGGCTGGACGACGAAGGGCAGGGAATAGAAAACGGAGGCGATAACCAGGCCGGGGAAGGTAAAGGGCAGCAGGCCGAGGCCGAGTGATTCGGTCAATTTGCCGACCGGGCCGTTTGGCCCCATCGTGACCAGCAGGTAAAAGCCGAGCACGGTTGGCGGTAGCACCAGCGGCAGCGCGACGATGGCGCCGACCACGCCTTTGAAGGCCGACTGCGTGCGGGCCAGCCACCAGGCAATCGGGGTGCCGACGATCATGAGCAAAACGGTGACCACCGTGGCCAGTTTCAGGGTCAGCCAGACGGCAGCGAGGTCAGTGCTTTCCATGGATCAATAGCGTGAGAAGAGATCACGCAGTTTACACAGGGTGGTGGTGATATCGAAACGTGTTTCGGGCAGCGCTTCGCCAGCCAGGATGCGGCTGGTGGCGATGGCGATTTTCATGGCGGGGCCTGACGTTGCTTGCCGGGCTGGGAGAAACCGTAACGGTTAAGGATATTCTGCACTGCAGCCTCGCCAAAAAAATCGGCGAAGGCATGGGCCAGCGCCTTGCCCTCGGCCCGTTTGAGGATGATAAAACCCTGGGTCAGTGGCTGGTGCAAATCGGCCGGGATCAGCGCGTAGTGACCTTTGTCGGCAAACTCGGGGGCGAGCGCCAGAGAAAGGGCAATGATGCCGATCTCGGCGTTGCCGGTTTGGACGAACTGCGCCGTCTGGGCGACGTTTTCGCCATAGACCAGCTTTTCTTCGACGCCCGGCCAGACATTTGCTGCCTTCAGTGCCTCGACGGCACGCATGCCATAGGGGGCGTGTTTTGGATTGGCAATGGCAATGCGCTTGATATCCGGCCGGGTGAGGTCGGCCAGCGTCAATTTGCGGGTTGCGCTCCCCGGGCGCCAGAGGACGATTCGGCCGATCCCGTAGGGGCGTACTTCCGAGGCGGCCAGACCTTCACGGGCAAGACTTTGGGGCAGCCCGATATCGGCTGAAAAGAAAAGATCGAAGGGGGCGCCATGCTGGATCTGGGCATGAAATTTTCCCGATGAGCCGTAGGTGACTTCGATACGGTCGCTCGGATGTTTCGCCTTGAACTGGTTGATGATTTCCACCATTGCGAATCGCAGATCGGCGGCGGCGGCAATGTGAATTTCGTCGGCGTGCGATGGCCCGGCAACGATCAGTAGGGCGAGGAAAAGACGGTAGATTGCAGGCATGGCGGGAGATATACCATTTAGGCGTCGAAATGCATAGCCAGGCTGGCCAGCACTTGCGGTAGCGGCAGGTTTTCTGCGGACTCGAGAATGCCCGGCACCGGGTGCGGGTATTCGTAGAAAATGCCGTAGGTGCCGGCGCGCTGACCATGCAGATAAACGTGGGCGCGCAGCGTCGCCAGTTCGCTATGGCGCAGCGTGACGATATGCGGGTCGGCGCCATCGTCCGGCTCAATGTCGCAGGTATCGGCAATGTGCGCATCGAGCGCCACCAGTACCCGGCGGATTTCGCGAGATTTCGGGGAAGCCCAGGGGTTGGTGTTCATGGCAGTAGCTCCGGCTCGATTTGGGCCAACCATTCGTCGATCCGTGCTTCGCTCAATAGCGGCTGGTTGATCTGGTCGAGGGCCAGACCGAGAAAGTCGTCACCGTCGACGGCCTGCGAGGCGTCGAATTCGTAGCCTTTGGTCGGCCAGCGACCAATCACCCGAGCGCCGCAACTGACCACGGCGTCGTGGATGAGGCCGACGGCGTCGACAAACTCGTTCGGGTACTTTTTCTGGTCGCCCAGACCAAAGATGGCGACTACCTTGCCAGTCATATCGGCGTCGGCCAGTTGTGGCAGAAACTCCTCCCAACTGGGCTGGGTGAGGCCGGTGGACAGGCCGGGCAGGGCGCCTTCGCCGAGCGTCGAGCTGCCGAGAATCAGCCGGTCGTAGGCGAGAAAATCAGCCAGCGTGACGCGGCCGATGTTGATTGGGGCATCCGCCGCATCCCCCAGTTTTTTCGCCATCTGCTTGGCAACCAGCCGGGTACGGCCGGTGTCGGTGCCGAAGAAAATACCGATTTTGGCCATTTTTAAGCGTCGACCCTAGGGCCAGTTCTTGTTTCTATGGTCGTAGTGCTGGCCGTCGATTCTGTGGTCGCAGCAACATCCTGCGTCAGCTCTTCCGGCAGGCAGCCGACCGGGGCGCCGAGGCTGCCGTCTGGGCCGTTTTCAAACTGAACGAGATAAATTTCCTGGGTTTTGTCCTGTTCGGCGACACCGAAATGGATAACCACGCCGCGCGTGCCGGCCGGGGCGATGACGCCTTCCGCTTCATCAACGCCGGGCATGCCGCCATCGTTGAGGATGTCTTCGGCGGCAAAGACCATTTCGCCGATTTCGTATTTGATGGTTTCCATGATCTCAGGCCCAAACGTCGGCCGGCGCCAACAGGCGGGCCACGGGTTGATCGAAGAGCAGGTGTTCATCGATGATCACGCCGACATCTTCCGGCTTGACCCCGGTGTACATGACACCTTCGGGATAAACGATGAGGCTCGGGCCGAGGTGGCAGGGGCCGAGGCAGCCGGTGTTGGTCAGCTGAAAGCCGGACGCCCACAGATTGCGGGCCGTGAATTCGTCGGAAAATGCCTGCCAGGTGGCGGCGCAGGCTTTGTCCTGACAAGAACCGCGCGGGTGACCGGCGGGGCGGCCCTGAACGCAGACAAGAACGTGTTTCTTCGGTTTGGGCATGCTGATCTCCTTGTTGATGCGTTTTTTATTGCAAGGGGAGTGCCAGGTTGCATTTCAATAAATTCAACGGCTTGCGCATCGGGACGCTTGTCAGTTTTGCGACAATGTCGTGACGCTGAACTATTTCGCTCAAGCTGCCAGTACCGCGCCTGAAATAGCTGATTTCGCCCACGGTGCCGGCTTCCTCACCGCCGCCCAGACCGGGCTTTCCATCGACAACGCCAGTTGCCGTGCTAGTTCGACCATGCCGTCATAGCCGGCGTAGCCGAATTCGCGTTCTTGGTTGATGTCGAGGAAGGGAATGCGGGCTTTCAGCGCAGTGTAAAGATTGCGCCCGCCGGCGATCAGGATGTCGGCCTTGTATTCGTGATAGGTCGCCAGCAAGGCTTTCGGGCTACCGTCGTCGATCATCTTGGTGTCGTCGCCCATCAATTCGCGAATACGCGCTTTGTCTTCTTCGGTTGATTTCTTGGTGCCGGTGGCAACGACTTTCATGCCGAGATCCTGCAGGGCAGAAACGATGGACCACGATTTAACGCCGCCGGTATAGAGCAGGACGCGCTTGTCCTTGAGGCGGGCGCGCCAGGGTTCGAGCGCGGCGCGTGACTTGGCTTCCTCGCGGGCGATGACGACTTCGGTACGCGCCATCAGGCCGGGGTCACCGATCAGCCGAGCGAAATCGCGCAGGGCGTTGGAGACATCCTGCACGCCGTAGAAACTGCCCTCAAAAAACGGTTGACCGTAGCTCTCCTGCATTTTGCGGGCAACATTGAGCAAAGCCTTGGCGCACACCACCATATTGACCTTGGCGCGGTGCATGCTCTGCACTTCATGGAAACGGGCGTCGCCAGACAGCGTGCACAGAATGCGCAGGCCGAGTTCATCGAATAAGGGTGCGACATGCCAGAACTCGCCAGCGATGTTGTATTCGCCAATCAGATTGACGTCGTAGGTCGGCAAGCCATCGGCGCGTGGGGCCGCAGGTTTTGGCTCAGCGGTGCCGATAACGTGTTTGAACATCGCTTCGCCAGCCAGCCGGTTGCCAAGGTTCTTGGTGCCATAAAAACCGGCAGCATCGACCGGCACCACCGGGGTTCCCCAACGCTCGGTAGCCGCCTGGCAAACGGCACCGATATCGTCGCCAATCAAGGCGGGGACGCAGGTGTTGTAGATAAAAATGGCTTTCGGCGCATAGCTGTCGATAGCCTGCTTGATGGCGTGGAACAGCCGCTTTTCACCGCGCCCCATGACGACATCAGTCTCCGATAGATCGGTTGTCATGCCGATTTTGTAGAGGGTGATGCCAGAAGAGCGCGTCCCCCGGTTGTCCCAGGATGATCCGGCGCAGGCAATCGGGCCGTGCACGATGTGGGCGACGTCGGCAATCGGCAGCAAGGCAATCTGCGCCCCGTCGAATGAGCAGCCCCCCGCCGTAGCGCCGGGCTTGGGCCGGGCGCAGCCGGATTTTTCCTTGGTGTTATGGGTACAGGCCGGCTCGTCGAGCAGGGCCTGGATTTCGCTGGCTTTCATGCGGTTCTCCCGAAGTCTTGCGCTATATCAGCAAGATGGGTGCCACCAATAAGTCAATGAATTAAAACATGTTTTTTTATTGAAACTTGTCACAAACCTGACAATTCACCATTTTTTGCTCCGGCCCGATGAGTTATTAATAACCGTTCGAGCTGCGCTTGTCGAAGCTAGCACCCTTCCTTCGACAAGCATAAATCAGCGGTTTCCTAGCAGTCTGTCGAAGGAAGGGCGCCGGGCGAGACTGACAGGCAGCTAGCGCAGGTAGTAGAAGAGCAAATTGGCGAGCAGCATGATCATCATCCAGAGTGCCAAGCCGCCGGTAGGCCAGGAGCGCATCAGCAGGCCACCGGGGCGGCGCTGGCGGGCGACCGCTGCGCCAAGTGCGGTGAATCCCGAAATCATCAGGCGCGTCAGTTGTGCCCGGCTAGTGTTTAATGCCTTGGCAAAGCCACCGGCGACGGCTGGCCCGGCGTTCCGCCACAGCCAGTCGGCATCCAGTGTGATAGTCGGCGTCCGCTTCAGGTAGTCGAGCATGACGAAGAAGGCTAGGCCGGAGAAGAGCAGCAGTTGCAACTGGGTGATGACGTGGGCGGCGGTATAGGGCACGTAATCTACGGCATAAGGCAACATGGCATAGAGTGGATCAGGCCAGATGCCGAGGGCGATGCAGAGGAATGAAAAGAGGATCATTGCCCAGCGCATTGAGGCCGGCGGGTCAGACGGGCGCAAGCCGGAATCCTTCTGGAAGAAGACGAACCAG
The DNA here is from genome assembly GCA_038250105.1 of Burkholderiales bacterium. Classification (GTDB taxonomy): domain Bacteria; phylum Pseudomonadota; class Gammaproteobacteria; order Burkholderiales; family Rhodocyclaceae; genus Azonexus. The sequence continues at coordinate 5,865 of JBBSCQ010000049.1, forward strand.
GGGAATTTGATGCCGGCGTGCAGAAAAACGCCGGCTGAGGCAGCGGCAAGGAACAGCCATACGGTCTGCAGATGACCATCGGCTGCGGCCTGCGCGACCATTGATTTGGAGATGAAGCCGGAGGTGAGCGGGAAGGACGAGATGGCAAGGGCGCCGATGGTGCCGCAAATTGTCGTCAGCGGCATGCTGTGAAATAGGCCGCCGAGCTCTGAACATTTGCGCCGTCCGGTCGCCGAGAGCACGACCCCCGCCGACATCAATAGCAGGCCTTTATAGATGATGTGGCTGAAGGCGTGTGCGGCGGCTCCGTTGAGGGCCATTTCGGTGCCGATGCCAATGCCGGTGATCATGAAGCCGACCTGATTGACGATGGAATAGGCGAGGATGCGCCGCATGTCGTTTTCCAGCAGCGCATAGACGATGCCGTAGAAAATCATGAAAATGCCGATCCAGATCAGGATTTCGGTGCCGGGAAAACCCCGGAGCAGCACATAAACGGCCGTTTTTGTCGTAAACGCTGAAAGAAATACGGTGCCGCTCCACGAGGCTTCCGGGTAGGCGTCAGGTAGCCAGGCCGAGAGCGGCGGGGCACCGGCGTTAATCAGGAAGCCGATCAGGATGAGCCAGTGAGCAATTGAATCGGTTTGCATAGCGGTGAACGTGGCATCCCCCGTTGTTGCCAAGTGGCCGGCAACGCCGGCAAACAGAATGACGCCACCGGCAAGATGGACCATGACATAACGTCGGCTTGCCGCCCAGGCCGCCGGAGTGCCGGAACTCCACAAGACCAGTGTTGAGCCAACCGCCATTAATTCCCAGAAAATGAATACGGTGACGAGGTCGCCAGCCAAGGCAACCCCCATTGCTGAACCGGCATAGATGAAGGCGGCGGGGATTTCCAGCCGGCTTTCTTGGCGCAGGGCGAAGAGGCCACCGGCAAATGCCATGAGCGCGAAAATGGTGGCAAACAGGCGCGACAGCTTGTCGACCGTCAAGGGGGCCAATTGATAGTTAAGCCAGTTGATTTCCCAAAGGCGTCCTTCGGGGAGGAGCCAGAGGGCGGCCAAGGCCAAGGTCGGGAGGGTCAGGATGGCCGCATTGCGTACCTGGCCGCGCAGCCAGGGGAGTAACAACGCGCCGAAAATGAGGATCAGCGCCGGGTGAAGAGTAAGGCTGCTAATCATGCTTCTCATCTCGCTTGTAATAGCTGTCTGGGCGCTTGAGTAGTACGCCCAGCGCCTTGGCGCCGACGATCATCAGCAGGCAGGTAATGAAACCGTAGGCGGCATTGAAGCCGAACCAGCTTTCAATTTCAAAATGCGGGTGCAGGTCGACAAAGAATCCGGCGACAACCGTAAGTGCTAGGACGAAGAGAAAGCCGTGCCAAAGCTTCTTCACATTGCGTTGGTCATCAAGCCAGTGGGCGGGGGTGGGCATTATCGCGCCTCGACAAGTTGTTGCGCCAGGGCGAGCGGCACATCCGGGAAGAAAAACAGCGCCAAGGTGCAGCCTGCCGTAAAAGCTAGCGCCAGCACGATAGCTAAGGGTGCCTCGCCATGCGGGTGAGCCACCGCCTCGGGCGAAAGTGGGCGGAAGAAGGCCCGGTAGATGATGGGCAGGAAGTAGCCGGCATTGAGCAGCGTACTGGCCAGGATGACGGCTAGCGCCACCCAGTGTTCCTGCGCCATGGCACCGGAGACCATGTACCACTTGCTGACGAAACCGAAGGCGGGGGGCAGGCCGATCATTGAAAGCGCACCGATGCCGAAGGCGGTCATCGTCCAGGGCATGCGGCGGCCGATGCCGTCGAGCTGGCTGACTTCAGTTTTATGTGCGGCGGTATAGATCGAGCCGGCCGCGAAGAAGAGGGTGATTTTTCCGAAGGCGTGGGCAGCGATATGCAGCGTTGCGCCGACGATGGAGAGCGGCGCAAGAACGGCGACCGCGAGAATGACGTAGGAGAGTTGGCTGACCGTCGAATAGGCAAGTCGACGTTTGAGATTGTCAGCGGAAAGCGCAACTACCGAGGCGGCGATGATGGTGAAGCCGGCAATGGCGACTAGCCAGCCGGTGGCGCCGGAGAGTTGGTCGAGACCGAAGACATAGATGGCAACCTTGACGACCGAAAAGACGCCAGCCTTGACCACGGCAACCGCATGGAGCAGGGCTGAGACTGGGGTTGGCGCCACCATTGCGGCAGGGAGCCAGCGGTGGAAGGGCATGAGCGCTGCCTTGCCGATGCCGAACATGAACAGGGCAAGGAGAATCGCCACCTCGGTCTTGTCCATACCGACCGGCAGGATGCCGCCGAGGTGAAATTCGGTGGTGCCGGCAATAAACCAGGTGTAGATGACGGCCGGGAGCAGGAAAAGAACCGAGGTGCCCATCAGGATGGCGAGGTAGGTTCGCCCGCCTTTTTTGGCTTTCTCGGTGCCGGCGTGGGTGACCAGCGGGTAGGTAATCAGCGTCAGTACTTCGTAGAAGAGGAACAGGGTTAGTAAGTTGGCGGCAAAGGCGATGGCGAGGGCGGCGGCGATGGCGAGGGCAAAACAGACGTAAAAGCGGGTCTGGTTTTTTTCATGGTTATGACGCATGTAGCCGATGGAGTAGACCGAATTGACGATCCATAATCCCGAGGCAATCAGGGCGAAAAGCATGCCGAGCGGTTCGACGGAAAAGCTGATTGGCAAGCCGGGTAGCGGTTGTAAAAGCGTTACCGCCGGGCGGGCGCCGGCCAGCACTGGTTCTAGTAACTGGAAAACGCAGCCGAAAAGCACCAGGGCGGTGGTCAGGGTTATGCCTTCGCGCAGATTGGGCTGGCGCCCGGCCAGGGCGATGCCGACTGCGCCGAGCAAGGGTAGCCCGAGGGCGACGAGAATCAGAGTTTCGGGGGTCATTTTCCGGTGCCTAGCAGTTGCTGTGCCGCTTCAAGCGCCGAGCCGACGGTGAAAGAGGTGTCGAGGCCAAACCAGATTGTTGCGCCGACCAGTAGCCAGGCGGGAACAAGCAGTGACAGCGGCGCTTCGGCAGCAATCGGTTTTTTTGCCTCATTTTCTGGGTTGACCGCAGGACTATCTATTTTTTCTGGGATTGCAGGTGAGCGGAAATAGGCGGCTTCAACGAAGCGCCAGACGTAGGCAACGGCAAGCAGCGAACTGGTGAGAATGGCACCGACTAACCAGTATTGGCCTTGTTCAAGCGCGGCTACGATGAGAAACCACTTGCTGATAAAACCGGCTGTGCCGGGTACGCCGATCAGCGACAGGCCGCTGATGACGATGCCGAAGCAGGTTAGCGGCATACGTTTGGAGAGACCGGCCAGGCGGTCAAAGGTCAGAGCCGCTGGAGCGCCGCCGCGATGAGTGGTCACTGCGACGATGCCGCCGATCAGGAGGAAGATGGCGCCCTTGGCGATGCCGTGGTTGAACAGGTGAACGATGGAGGCGGTCAGCCCATTGATCGAGCCGAAGGAGAGTCCAAGGGTGATGTATCCGATCTGGCCGACGCTGGAATAGGCGAACAGGCGCTTGAGGTTGTCTTGGGAAATGGCGATGGCACTGGCCGCAAACATGGCGATCAAGGACAGCCAGAGCATGATCTGTGGCAAGGGTAATTGGTCAAAGACCAGGCTATCGCCGAATACCGAGTAGTAAAAACGGATCAGCACATAAACCGAAACCTTGGTTGCCGTGGCGGCAAGAAAGGCGGTAACCGCTGATGGGGCGTAGGTATAGGCGTTGGGCAGCCACTGGTGGAGCGGAAAAAGCGCCATTTTCAGGGAAATGCCGACGGTCAGGAAGGCGAGGGCGGCCAGCACTGAGCGCGTACTTTCAACGTCGCGAAGGCGAATCGCCATGTCGGCGAGATTGAGCGTGCCGGTCATCAGATACAGAAAGCCGATGCCGATGACGATAAAGGTGGCGCCGATGCTGCCCATGATCAGGTACTGGAAGGCGGCGGCGAGGGCGCGGCGGTCGCGACCGAGGGCGATCAGGACATAGGTGGCGAGCGAGGAGATTTCAAGAAAAACAAAGATATTAAAAGCGTCGCCAGTGATTGTGATGCCGAGCAGGCCGGCCAGGCAGAGGGCGAACATGGCGTAATAGAGATAATGCAGATCTTCGGGAATCTCGCGCGTAATGCTGGCGCGGCTCCAGGGCAGTACCAGCGCCGCGATGCCCGAGACGAGTACGAGAACGAAGCTGGCCAGGCGGTCTACGCGATATTCGATACCCCAGGGCGGGGCCCAACTGCCGATCTGGTAGGAAATAATGCCGCCGTCGATCGTGCCAATTTGTAGCCAGAGGCCAATGGCAATCGCAAAAGCGGCCCAAGAGCCGGCTGTGACAATGGCGAAGGCGAAGCCGCCATGACGCAAGAGCACGGCGAGGGGGGCTGAGACCAGCGGTAGGATAACCTGCAGGGCGGGCAGGTGCTGTTCAAGGCTCATGCGTGTTTTTCCTGAAGGTTCTCAAACGCATTGTCTTTGGCGAGAATCTCGTCCTCTTCGATTGACCCGTAGGCCTCACGAATGCGTACGGCGAGCGCCAGGCCGAGCGCTAGCGTGGCTACGCCAACAACGATAGCGGTGAGAATCAGGACGTGGGGTAGAGGGTTGGAGTAGACCGTAAATTGTGCTGAAAGGATGGGCGCTGTGCCGCCGAGCAATTTGCCCGGAGCGAGGTAAAGGAGATAAACCGAGGTCTGGAAAACCGAGAGTCCGATCAGTTTTTTGATCAGGTTGCCGCGGGCAATGACGATGAAGAGGCCGGCGATCATCAGGAAAACCGTGATGACGTAGCTGAGGTGACTAAACTGGCTAAGCATGCTTAATCGTCCGTCCTTGCGTCGAAGTTGGCGCGCGAGGCGAACATGTAGAAGATTTTGAGCATGACGCCGCACACGGTGATGGCGACGCCGGCTTCAACCCAGAAAATGCCGCGATGTTGGCCATGTACCGGGTCACTGTCGAGGACGAAATAGTCGAGATAGTTGCCGCCGAGCAACAAGCCGGCGATGCCGACTCCGGCATAAATCAGGACGCCGCTGGCGAGCAGGCTTTCGACCAGCCAGTCCGGCATAAGCTTGCGGGCATTGGCCAGGCCAAAGATCAGGGCGTAAAAAATGATCCCTGAGGCGAAAATAACACCGGCCTGAAAGCCGCCACCCGGGCCAAAGTCGCCGTGAAACTGAACATAAAGGGCGAAGAGCAGGATAAACGGGATTAGTAGCTTGCCGACGACGCGCAATACGAGGTCATTTTTCATTGTCGTCTCGCTTTGATTTACGTCGCCGCAACAGGGCGATGATGCCGGCGCCGGCAGTAAAAACCACGGTTGTCTCGCCCAAGGTATCGTAGCCACGAAAACTGGCCAGGACGGCAGTAACGACGTTGGGAACGTCGACTTCATTTTCCATATAGCGCGGCACGACATTTTGATGAATGGGCGATTTGGGATCGGCAAAGTCCGGCAGGCCCATGGCGCCGTAGATCAGAATGGCGGCGGTCGATACCGAGACCGCCAACGGTAACCAGGGGCGGTGGGCCGGTTTGGCTTCTTCGCTTTTGCAGAGATAAAGGGCGCCCAGCAATAAAACCGTGGAAATGCCGGCGCCGACAGCCGCCTCGGTCATGGCGACGTCGACGGCGTCAAGGGTGAGCATCACGGTGGCCATTAGAAAGCTATACACACCGGAGAGAATCACTGCCGCAAACAGTTTGCGTGTCCGCACCAGTGCCAGCACGGTGAGTGCCATCAAGACCAGCAGAGTGTCGATAATCAGGGTTTCGATGATTTTTCCTCCACCTCAGCCAGCTTCGGTTTTACGCCCCCGAGCAGGGCGGCACGGGCCAGGGCGTGGCTCGAGGTCGGGCTGGCAAAGAAAATTAGCAGCCCGATCATGATCAGCTTTACCGTCACCAGCGTGAGGCCGGCCTGCAGCATCAGGCCGAGCAGAATTAATCCCGCGCCCAGTGTTTCAGTCACGCTGGCGGCGTGCATGCGGGTAAATAAGTCAGGCATGCGGACCAGGCCAATGCCGCCGACCATACAAAAAAATGCGCCCGCCAGCAGGCAGAAGGCGCTTAGTAGATCAATCAAGAGGCTCATTCGGCGGCCTCGTCTTCGGCGCCAAGGTCACCCTGGCGGAAGAACTTCAGGATGGCGATGATGCCGATGACGTTTAGCAGGCCATAGACCAGCGCCAAGTCGAGAAACTCTGGCCGGCCGGCGAAGAAGCCGTGGGTGGCGATTAGTAGCATGGCGCAGGTGCTGATGGTGTTAGCTCCCTGTACGCGATCAAAAACTGTTGGCCCGAGGACGGTGCGCGCCAAGGCCAGGGCGACAGTAACCAGCAGGGCGAGCATAACTGCAGCAAGCATGTTCAGTTGTTTTCCAGTTCGGTGCAGCGCCGATCCATTTCGCTGCCGGCAAGGCCGCTGGCGCCTTCGCGGCTTAGCGCATGGACGAGAAAGCGGCCGGGTTCGACCTCGATGGCAATGGTGCCAGGGGTCAGGGTAATTGAATTGGCATGAATGACGAGTCCGAGGTCGGTCTTCTGTGACGGGATGAATTCAATCAGCGTTGGGGAGATGGGCCGGCGCGGGTGAAGAATGCGTTTGCTGACATCCCAGCCCGACTTGATGATTTCTTTGATCAGCCAGGGCCAATAGGACAAAAGTACGCGCCAGCCAAGGTGAATCGGAAAGCCCTCGCGATCAATCACGTCCATGCGGCGGGCGAGAAGCAGAACGGCGATGGTCGAGCCTGCACCGGCAGCAAGCAGGAATGGGGTAAACATGCCGGAGAGCAATAGCCAGAAGCTGTAGAGGATGAAAAAAAAGATGAGCGAACGGGCCATAAATGGAGTGTCGATTCAGTGTTGGCTTGGTTGAAACGGCGCGCTTGGGTACGAAGAAATGCTCGTGCTGGTCTGGGTAAAAAAACGCTAATTAATGTAGCAAGCAGTTTTTGATGCCAGCAAGCAAAAAATTTTTGGTTTTATTTTACCAGTTTGCGTGCGGCGATGAATTTTAAGCTCGGTGGCCGGGGGAGCCATGTTGTTTTTGTTATATTTTAACCCTTATCGATCCCCGACCAAGCGATCAATCCTCGGCCATATCCTTACGTGGCACCGTTTCCGGGTCAGCAATGATGCCCCGGTAGATTTCCACCCGGTCGCCCGGCTTCAGCGCCGCATCGAGCTTGACCAGGCGGCCGAAGACACCGACCTTCTGCGCCGCCAGATCAATATGCGGAAACTGTTTGAGGATGCCCGAGCGCTCAATGCCCTCGGCTACGGTCGACTCGTCCGTAACCTCAATATTCAGCCAGATCTGCTGACCAGGTTCGGAATAGGCAATGCCAATCTGCATCTCGTTTTCCCTATGCGGCGACCGGCATTGAGCCGCCCGCCTTAGAATTTTTGGCCCGTGCTTCCAGGCGGCTTTCCATGACGCGCTTGCCGGCCAGCAAAAAGCCAAGAATGGCAAAGCCGCCGGGCGGCAGGATCATCAGCAGCGCCCCGCCATAACCGGGCAGCTTCATTTCAAGAATGGCAAAGGCGGGGCCGAGCAGATTGGAGGCTTGGGCAAACAATGTGCCGGCGCCAAGAAACTCGCGGATCAGGCCGATGAAAGTCAGCGCCCCGGTAAAGCCGAGGCCCATCGCCAGACCATCCACCGCCGAGGCGACAACACCGTTCTTGACGGCAAAGGCTTCAGCCCGGCCGAGAATGGCGCAATTGACGACGATTAACGCAATGAACAGGCCGAGCACCTTGTAGAGATCGTGCAGCCAGGCATTCATCGCCATGTCGACCACCGTCACCAGCGTCGCAATCAGCACAACGAAAACCGGAATGCGTACCTGCGAACTCACCGTGTGGCGAATCATTGAAACCAGAATATTGGACACGACGAGCACTGCCGTGGTCGCCAGCCCCATGCCGAGGCCGTTGGTGCCGCTGGTCGTCACCGCCATGGTCGGGCATAGCGCGAGCATTTGCGAGAACACCACGTTCTGGTTCCACAGACCTTCCTTCATGATGCTGCCGTAGTTGTCCCCCAAGGGGGCTTCTTTCAGGGTGTCGCTCATGATTTCTCTCCCAGGATTTCCTTGCGGTGTTCGGCGAAAAACGCCAGCCCGCCCTTGACGGCTTTGACGACGGCACGCGGCGTAATCGTTGCCCCGGCAAACTGGTCGAAAATGCCGCCATCTTTCTTGACACCCCATTTTTCCGGTGTCGGGTCATCCAGCGACTTGCCGTCGAAACCTTTGATCCACTTGTCCTTCCTGATCTCGATCTTGTCGCCGAGGCCAGGCGTTTCGGCGTGTTTTAGCACCCGCACCCCGAGCGTCCGGCCTTCGCTATCAACCGCCATCAGTAGCTGAATTTCACCGGCATAGCCGCGCTCGGCGACCTTGAACAGCGCTGCCATGACGACGCCGTCCTTTCTTGCCCGGTAGATGGTTAGTGTTTTTCCGCCTTTTTCCAGGTCCACCGTATCTTTCAGAAAATCGTTGTCGGCCATGCCTTGCGGCAGCACTTCAGCCAACGAATCGCGCAGATCCTTGGCTTCGGCGGCGGCAATGGCGTCGCCGGTGGCATTCGAGGCCCAGGCCAGCGCGCCACTGGCGAGCAGGGCAAAGGTGCCGAGCAAAATCGGCTGGTAAGCCATCTTTTCGCGGAAGGATGCAAAATTCATTTCAGGCTCCCTTTACTTCAGGAATATCCAGCGGCTTACCCTTGCGGTCACGACCGAGAATGCGCGGCTTGACGAAGCGGTCGATCACCGGCGTCAGCGCATTCATCAGCAACACGGCAAAAGCCATCCCTTCCGGGTAGCCGCCGTAGGTACGAATGATCCAGGTCAGGCCGCCGATGCCCAGCCCGAAAATGATTTGCCCGGCACCGGTATTGGGCGAGGTAACGTAATCGGTGGCAATGAAGAAGGCGCCGAGCATGACCGCACCGGACAGCAGGTGGGTCGACACATCAAGGTAATGGCCCGGATCGACAGCGTGACCAATCGCCGCCGGAATCGCCACCCCGGCCAGCACGGCCAGCGGGGTGTGCCAGGTGATGACGCGACTGGCCAGCAGGTAAAGGCCACCGGCCAGAATGAGCAGCGAAGCCGATTCGCCCAGACTGCCGGAACGAGCGCCGATCCAGGAAAGCAGCGGCGCATGATTGCTGCTCAGCGCCTGAAGTAGATCAATGCCGCGCGACAACTCGGTCTTGCTGTAACCGAGCAACGAAGCGCTGGCCATCGCATCCGGCTGCGCCAGGCTAGTCAGGAAAATACGCAGGCCATCGATAAAATCGGGGGCGGCCAGCGAGGTCAGCGGCAGAGGCGTTACCCATTGGGTCAGCGGCAAGGGGAAGGAAACCAGTAAGGCCACCCGCGCCACCATCGCTGGGTTGAAAACATTTTGCCCGACGCCACCAAAGACCTGTTTGCCGATGATGATGGCGATGAAGCCACCGACCACCGCCACCCACCACGGCGCCCAGGGCGGCAGAGTAAGCGCCAGCAGCCAGCCGGTGAGCAATGCCGAGCCATCCTGCAGGGTGCCTTTGATGCGGGTTTTACCCATCATTTTCAGCGCCAGTGCTTCGAAGGCCAGGCAGGAAAGAATGGTCAGCAGCCAGAGGAAGAAGGCCGGCCAGCCAAACAACCAGAAGCCGAACAAGGTGGCCGGAACCAGGGCCATCTTGACCCGGAACATGGTCCGCGCCACCGAGTTGCCGCCGTGGGCGTGTGGTGAGGCGACCGGTTGAGCGGTTAGTGTGGCCGGGGACATGCGGATTCTCCTTTTTTTTGGTTCTGGGCGAGCGGTGAACTCCTGCTTGCTCGCGGCTTCGATAGGCTTGGGTTTCCGCCTTGCTGTTGGGCGTACTTTCTTTTGCTTCGCCAAAAGAAAGTAACCAAAGAAAAGGCGACCCCTGGGTCGGTGCCGGCTGCGCCGGTTCCCTGCGCCACTCGAAACGCCGGGCGGCTGGCGAAACTCGCCCGCGGCTCAAACAACGCCAGCCGAAAGCCCCCGGCATTCCTGCGTTGCTCGGCACCTTCCAAGGGGCCCGGTGAAACGATCCGTGGTTTAACAGTGGCGCCGTCATTCCTGCGTAGGCGGGAATCCAGCAGAGGCTTGGATTCCCGCCTACGCGGGAATGACGAGGTTATTTCAATTTTGGGCTTATTTTCCGGTTGACCGTAGAAGTCAGAAATTGGGCTGTCGGTTCGTCGCGAGACGTTTTTCGGGCCCCTTGAGAGGCGCTGAGCATCAACCGCCAGCAAGGCGGAAACCCAAGCATTAACCACGCAGCACCAAGCTTGAATAAGCCCCAAACTCATACCACCTCCTGCACCGCGGCCGCAGCCGCCTTGGCAACTGCAGCAGCTTCCCGCTCCGCCTTGCGTTTGGCTGCAGCTTCGACTTTTTCCCGGGCTTCGCGGTCCAGTCTTTCCTGCCGTTGCAACGCCATTTTCTTGGTCGCGTCGCCGCGCAGCTTGGCGCGATCCTGCGCCGCCAGTTCGCCCTTGGCATGGACGAAATACTGCACCAGCGGAATTTTTGACGGGCAGACGTAGGCGCAGCAACCGCAGGCGATGCAGTCCTTCAGACCAAGGTCGATTGCTTCGCTATAGACTTCATTACGGATGCGGGCGCTCATTTCGAGCGGTAACAACCCCATCGGGCAAGCTTTGACACAACTGCCGCAGCGGATGCACGGGTCTGGTTCAGCCTCGGCGACCTCGGCCGCATCAAGCGCCAGAATGCCGCTGGTGCCCTTGACCACCGGCACCCGCCAGTGCGGAATCTGCAGGCCCATCATCGGGCCGCCCATGACCCGCCGGGCCAGACCGAGGCCGTCACCCTTTAAACCACCGGCAAAGGCAATCACCTCTTCGGCCAGTGTGCCGATGCGGACTTCGATATTCCCTGGCTGACTGGCGCAATGACCATTCACCGTGATCAACCGCGAAATCAGCGGCTGGCCTTCGCGCACGGCAGCTCGCAAGGCCAGTGCCGTACCGACGTTATGAACGATGACGCCGATATCGGCCGGTCGACCATCAGCCGGCACTTCGATGCCGGTCAAGGCCTGAATCAGCTGCCTCTCCGAACCCATCGGGTAACGCGCCGGCACCGGGCGAATCTGTACCGTGGCAAAAGGCGCCGCCGCAGCCTGCATGGCGGCGATGGCTTCCGGCTTGTTGTCCTCGATGCCAACTAGTGCGACGCCGGCCCCGCTGGCATGCAACATGATGCGGATACCGTCGACGATGCCCTCGGCGGCATCGCGCATCAGGCGATCATCACAGGAAAGGTAAGGTTCGCATTCGCCGCCGTTCATTACCAAGGTGGCGACCTCAGCGCGCGCGGCACCGATCAACTTGACGGCGGATGGAAAGGCCGCGCCGCCGAGGCCGACGACGCCGGCCGCCGCGACGCGCTGGCCGATTTCGGCCGGGCTTAAGGCAAAGGGGTCGGCGCAGCCATGTAGTTCAATCCATTCGTCGGCGCCATCGGCTTCGAGAATGATCGCCGCCAAGGTCAGGCCGGAAGGGTGCGGTGCCGTTATTTCGCTCACGGCGATCACCGTGCCGGAGGTTGGCGCATGCAAGGGGGCGGAAACCATGCCGGTGGCCTCGGCCAGCAATTCGCCTTTCTTGACCTTTTGGCCAACCAGAACCACCGGCCGCGCCGCGCCGCCGAGATGCTGCTGCAGCGGCAAATACAGCTTGGCTGGAACCGGCATGACGCGCACTGGCGCATCGGCTGCCGGCCGCTTGTGGTCATCGGGATGGACGCCCCAACTGTCGCCAAGGAGGTGCTGGAAAATATTCATCAAGCCCATTTTGTCCTCACGCCGCCAAAGGTTTGGGCATGACCCAATGTTGCAGGGTGACCGGCACCGGCCGCATGGCCAGCGCTTCGGTCGGGCATTTTTCAATGCAGCTTGAACAGCCGGTACAGGCTTCGCGCAGCACGTTGTGGATCTGTTTGGCGGCGCCGAGAATGGCGTCGGTCGGGCAGACCTTGCTGCAACGGCAGCAGCCAATGCACAGTTCTTCAGCAATCGTTGCGATTTTTGGCCCCTCGTCGGATAGCGCCGAGAGATCGACGGTGAGGCCCAGCTTTGCCGCAATCGCCGTCGCCAGTGTCTTGCCACCCGGCGGGCAGCAGGTCGGCGGGGCGCTCCCTGCAATAATCGCCGTTGCCGCCCCGGAACAGCCGGGGAAGCCGCACTGGCCGCAGTTGGAGCCAGGCATCATGGTGATCAGTTCATCGACCAGCGGATTGCCTTCAACTTGCAGGAATTTGTTGGCCACGCCGAGGATGATGCCGAGGAGGGCACCGAGAACGGTCAGGCTGAGGATGGCGGCGATCATGAACATTCCTCCTTAAATGTTGAGGCCTGAGAAGCCCATGAAAGCCAGGGCAAGCAGGCTGATGGTGATAAAGGCAATCGGCGAACCGGCGAAGGCGACCGGCACGCGGGCCAGCGCCACCCGTTCGCGCAGGCCGGCAAAAATGAGCAGGACAATGGTGAAGCCGAGCGCCGAGCCGAAGCCGTAAAGCAGGCTCTTGAACAGACTGAGTTTTTGCTCAACATTGAGCAGGGCGACGCCAAGCACAGCACAGTTGGTGGTGATCAGCGGCAGATATATCCCAAGCGATTGGTAGAGGCCGGGGCTGGCCTTCTTGATGAACATCTCGGTAAATTGGACGACGGCGGCGATGACCAGAATGAAGGTCAGGATGCGCAGATAGCCCATGCCGAACGGTGTCAGCAACCAGTTGTCGAGCATCCAAGAAGCGCCGGCCGCCAAGGTGATGACGAAGGTGGTGGCAAGGCCCATGCCGAGGGCGCTGTCGACGCTCTTCGAGACGCCCATCACCGGACAGAGGCCGAGAAATTTGATCAGCACCACGTTGTTGACCAAGGCGGTGGAGAGCAGCAGCAGGATGATTTCGCTCATGGCTTTCAGCTTTCAGGTTTTCTGATAGCTCTACTGCACAAGCCGTGCCAAAGAAAAAAGATGCCGGCAAACCCCGTCAGCGTGCGCTTCTGCGGTCAACGCACCAAAACGGGTCGATTTTGTACAAACAAATGTCGTGAAGCTGACAGACATTTCGTCGCGTTTGCCCCGAAACCTTGCCAGCCAGCCCCAAGTAGTCGTTGTCCAATGCCACGGCACGGAACCTGCTAATTGATTGTGAAAACATCGATACCGGAGACTCACCATGTCGGCTGTAACGCTTGCTCAAACCCGCGCTCAATCTGCGGCGGAAACCGCTCTCCCCCCTGAGGTCTATCGTCAAGCTGTGAATCAGACAGATCTGGCGATTTCAATTACCGACGATAAGGCGAATATTTTGTTTGCCAACGAGGCCTTTACCCGTGTCACGGGCTACAGCCGTCAAGAAATCTTCGGCAAAAATGAGTCTGTTCTTTCCAATCTGAACAATTCATTAGAGCTCTACGCCGCGATGTGGGCCGAGCTTTCAGCCCAGCGCCCGTGGTCAGGAAAGTTGCTGAATCGGCGCAAGGATGGCGAGATCTATCTTGCCGAGCTAAGCATTTCGCCGGTGATTGATGCCAGTGGCAAAACAACTCACTTTCTCGGGATGCACCGCAATGTGACCGAATTGCATCGCCTTGAGCGCTTGGTTCGCAACCAGAAAAATTTGATCGAGTCGGTCGTCGATGCCGCGCCGATGGCCTTTGCCTTACTCGACCCGAGTGGTCGAATCATCCTCGACAACCAGGAATACAAAAAGCTGGTAACTGACCTCGGGGTCAAGGAACCGGCTCACTCTCTGCTCGACAGCCTGTTTCTGTCATGGCGGGAAGCTTTGGCAACCGCGCCGGAACAGTGCGTTTTCGCCAACCGGGAAGCCCGAATTGATCGCCCGGCCGGGCGTGCCCGTTGGCTATCCGTCACAACATCGGTTATTGAAATGCAAAGCGACTGCGCCGACAGCTATTTTTGCGGCGCCGGCCAACCGGGTTTGTTAGTCGTCGTTGCCGACATTACCAACCTGCGTGATGAACAGGAGCGCGCTCGCACCGCCGGGCTGCAAGCCGTACTGGCCGAAGAGGAGCGCACGGCGGCGATCCGAGAAGGCCTGTCAGCGGCCATCTTCCGGCTGGAAGAGCCGATGAATGTGATGGCTTCGGCCGCCTCGGTTCTGCAGCGCCGTGATCCGGCCGCCGCCGCTGCCCTGCAGCAGGCGCTAAGCATCAGCCGGGAGCATCTCGAAACCCTGCGTCAGGTTATCCCGCAAAGCCCGCAGGAGATTGTCGTCGGGGTCAATCTCAATGAAATCCTGCGTGACGTGCTGGAAGTCAGCACGCCACGTCTGCTCGCTGCCGGCGTTATGGTCGATTGGCAACCGGCGGCAACCCTACCCACCATCCTCGGCCGGCCGTTGCAACTGCGTATGCTGTTCAAGGCGCTGGTCGACAATGCCGTTGAGGCGATGAATTTCAAAGGCTGGAAACGTCGCGAGCTCAGTATTTCCAGTGCGGTCAACCGCGAACACATCGTGATTTCCCTGATCGATAGCGGTCCCGGCATTCCTAACGAGTGGCGGCACAAGGTTTTTGAGCCATTTTTCACCACCAAAAACGGCAGTGGGCGCCATGTCGGTACCGGCTTGTCGCGCGCCCAGCAAGTGGTGGCCGACCATGGTGGAGTCATTGATTTTGAGCAAAGTGCAAGAGGTGGCTGCGCCGTCATCGTCGAGTTCCGTCTCGATGGCGACCCGATCTAATAAAAAATAGCGAGAACAGCATGCACGAACACCCTATCCATAAACTCGCTGCCGACTGTCCGCCCGTCGGTGGCTACTGTCGCACGCATGAACTGAACATTCTCCTGCTCTCGGCGCTCTACGCCGTCAGCCGGGTGCTCAGCCGGTCATTGGCTTTTAATGAAAGTCTGCAAGACGTACTGCGTGTTCTGCACGATGAAGCGGGACTGTGCCGGGGCATGATCAGCGTCGTCAATCCGCAAAGTGGCAACCTGACTTCGCATGCCCTGCACAATCCGGACGGGCCGGGGCTAGTTGCTGTCCAGTACCAGCCGGGCGAGGGTGTTCTTGGCCTGGTGTTGGAGAAGCAACGCACAATCAAGCTGGTTCGCGTTGCCGACGAACCCCGATTTCTTAACCGCCTCGGCATCTACCGGGCGGAACTGCCCTTCATCGCCGTGCCGATCAAAGTCGGCGGTAATTTGCAAGGTGTGCTGGCTGTCCAGCCGGAATTCGAAGAGGACGGCCTGCTCGAAGAGCGTACCCAATTTGTCGAAATGGTCGCCAACCTGATCGGCCAAAGCCTGCGTCTGGCGCTCGACGTTGAACAGGAGAAATCGACCCTGGTTGAAGAGCGCGACTCGCTGCGCCGCACCGTTCGCCACCAGTTTGGTTTCGACAGTGTGGTCGGTCGCTCGGCGGTTATGCGCCGGGTTTTCGATCAGGCGCGGATGGTCGCCAAGTGGAACACCACCGTATTAATTCGCGGCGAAACGGGCACCGGCAAGGAACTCATCGCCAACGCCATTCACTACAACTCGCCCCGCGCCCGTAATGCGCTGGTCAAGCTCAACTGCGCGGCCCTGCCGGAAAACCTGCTGGAGTCGGAACTCTTCGGCCATGAGCGCGGTGCCTTCACCGGCGCGGTCGAAGCCCGCAAGGGACGTTTCGAGCAAGCCCACGGCGGCACCCTGTTTCTCGATGAAATCGGCGAAGTGTCCTCAGCCTTTCAGGCGAAGATGTTGCGCATCCTGCAGGAAGGTGAGTTCGAACGAGTCGGCGGCAGCCGCACCATCAAGGTCGATGTCAGGATTATTGCCGCGACCCACCGCGATCTCGAAACCGCCGTCGACATGGGCGATTTCCGCGAAGACTTGTTCTACCGGCTAAACGTCATGCCGATTTTCCTGCCGCCGCTGCGCGAGCGAATTGAAGATATCCCGGAAATTGCCCGCCATTTACTCAACAAAATTGGCACGGACCAAAAGCGCAAACTTAACCTCACCGACATGGCCCAGCGCCGTCTGGCTAACCACGAATGGCCGGGCAATGTCCGTGAACTGGAAAACTGTCTGGAACGCGCTGCGGTTCTTTCCGAAGATGGCGCGATCGATGTCGACCTGATCCGCTTCCCAAGTAGTCGCGAACGCAGCCCAGCAAAGCCGCAGCGGATGGTCAATGCTACGGTCAACCCGGTTTTTAGCCCAAATTCCGAAATTGATATCGGCGACCCCAATTTGTCAGAAAAAGAACGGGTGATCGGTGCGCTGGAACAGGCCGGCTGGGTTCAAGCCAAAGCGGCCCGTATCCTCGGCATGACGCCGAGACAAATCGCCTACCGGATTCAGACACTGAATATCGAGGTCAAACAGTTTTAGGCTTTCGGAAAACAATGAAGCCACCTTAACGGTGGCTTCATTGTTTGTTTTTGGCGCACCCGAGAGAATGAATATGGGCACTGGATTGAAGTGCTTTCAGCAGTCTGAATGCCGGAGCGAGTAAAGGAAGAACCAATATGGAAGAACCAATATGGGGTCAGACTCGACATAAAAATTATACCGAGTCTGACGCCATATTTTTCAACTCATGAATGAACAGGAGAAGCGGAGAGTTTCACGCCGAGAGCATGAAGTAGCTTAAGCATTGTGTCATAGCGTGGCTTTGCGCCGGGCGTAAGAGCTTTGTAGAGACTTTCACGCCCAAGGCCTGCATCTTTGGCGAGTTGCGCCATGCCACGAGCGCGAGCCACATCGCGCACGGCGGTTAGAAACACATCAGGGTTGGAATCTTCAAGTGCAGCAGTAATGTATTCCGAGATGGTTTCTTCATCGTCGAGATAATCGGCAGCGTCAAATGGGGAAAATTTGGCCATGGTTTACTCCTTATCCAAACTCCGCGCCATCTCAATGGCGCGTTTAATGTCGCGCTTCTGCGAGGACTTGTTGCCGCCCAACAGAAGCAGATAGAGCACCTCACCACGACGGGTGAAATAGACGCGATAGCCAGGACCGAAATGAATGCGCATTTCCGAAACGCCCTCGCCGACGGGTTCACAGTCTCCAAAGTTGCCATGCTCGGCAGAGCGGACGCGAAGAGCTATGCGAGCACGGCCTATCTTGTCCTTCAATGCCGCAAGCCAAGCGTCAAATGCATCTGAGCTGTGAAAGGTGTTCATGTGGATAAGTGTATCCAGTCGGATACCAGAATGCAACCTCGGCAAAATTGTCAGTTTGCGGCACGTGAGGCCCAACGTCCAAGCTCAGGGACGCTGCGCGGCTTTATCGTAGTAACCGGGACAAACCACAGTTTTTGGCTGTTTTTCAGGGTTGACCGTAGCAAGCAGTCGAAACCTGGTCTGACCAGAATGGCACTTACTTAACCTTCTTTGGGTGACCCTGTTTTTGCACGTGGGCCCTTGCCACGGCTCGCGTTTGAGTCAGCAAGGGGTAAGGTTTATGTCTTCGTTTTAGGGCGCGTGGTTCAATTCGTCCGGGGCGA
>JBBSCQ010000050.1:0-23397 GCA_038250105.1 Burkholderiales bacterium
GCCATTCCCTCCGGCGTCGGGCACTACGGCAGAATAAACGGCACGCCATTCCGGCCCAAGGATGTTTAAGACCCGCTTGAGGTCACCCAAGTTCTCCTGCAGTTCGACAATCGAAACCAAGTCGAACTGGCCAAGTATTTCGGCAATGTAGTGGATCGCGGCGCTATTGCGCGCTTTCTTGCCGAAGGCGCGAATATTCCAGGTGGCGAGATTGAGCGTTTCATCAATCTTTGACGAGGGAATTTTCGCCAGTTTGATGCGCTCTTTGAGTTTGAGCAGACCCGCAGCAATTTGCGGGCTAACCAGTCCGTGATCCATGGTGCGATCTCCAAGTGGCTTCAACAGAGTCCAAGTACGTCTGATTCAATGGTAGAACAATAATTCACTGGGCGACATCACGAAATAGCTGAGACGAAACAGTTTGTCGTTCATTGATCAGCCGGCCACACCGTCTTGGCCAAACAGATCACAACCGTTTGCCCAAGATCAATGACCACTATGGCTTTGGTGTTACATTGTTTCATCCTAAACGTTATGCCTGTTAATGAGTTCATTCTCACTCCTCCGGAAAATTGCGGTTGCAGTCATTACCCTGCTCGCACTGATCAGCCTTCTGTATGTGCAACAGATGGCTAATGTCGGCCAGCAACTCCGTAGCGAGACGATTTCCCAGGCTGAATTGCGCGCCCGTCAGTTGACTGGTTCAGTGGCTGATCAGATCGCCATCCTGATCCGCTACATCGATTTCGCCGCGTTTGAATTAAGCGAAAGTTACGCCCGCAACACAGCAGCTCAATTCGCTGCGAATGCACCAAAAATTGTCCAGCGGTTTCCCGATAAGGCCTTATTACAGATTTCGATTATTGATGCCAAAGGCTACTTGAGGTATTCCAGCCTCGGCCTCAAGGAGGCGATATACCTTGGCGACCGCGAACACTTCACGGCGCATCTCGACAGCCAGCAAGATCGCCTATTCATCAGCAAGCCGGTGCGCGACCGGGTCTCGCAGCAATGGAGCATCCAGTTTTCCCGGCCGATCCGCCAGCAGGGCCGCTTGCTCGGGGTTGTCGTGCTTTCGCTTTCACCGGACTACCTGCACAAAACGCTGGCCGCGCTGGATCTGGCAAGCGACGACTCGATCGCCATCTTCCGGCAGAGCGGCGAATATCTGGCACGGAATCGCGATCAGGAAACAGCGATGGGCAAAAATGTTGGCCCCAACCGCCCTTTTGTTGGTCCCAATAGCCAACCGATGGGAAAGCTATGGTTAGAGGCCAATTTTGATGGCACCAAGCGCCTGTTTCACTGGCAACGCTTGAGCGATTATCCGCTGACCATTGTGCTTGGCATTGCCGAAAAGGCCCTGCTGGCGACGGTTGACCGGGAGATTGCGACTTATCGGCAAAACACAACGATCGGGCTGATTGCGCTCTGGCTATTCGCCATTGCGCTGCTTGCCCTGTTGCTAAAAATGGATCGGCGACAAAAGGGCGAGCGCCTACAGGCCGAGGCGTTGCGGCGCGATGAAGCCCGACTCCGCGCCATGTACGAAGTAATGCCCGTCGGCCTTTCGCTGACTGACCGTCAAGGTCGAATTATCGATTGCAACGCTTGCTCGGAAGAACTGCTCGGCATCAGCAAGGCCGAGCATCTGGCGCGCGATTTCGACGGCAAGGAGTGGATGCTGCTGCACGCGGATGGCAACCGCATGCCGCCTGAGAAATTTCCCAGCGTTCGGGCGCTGAAGGAAGGCATTGCCATCCACGACGTCGAAATGCAGGTAATCAAACCGAACGGCACAACCTGGATTTCGGTTAGCGCAGTGCCGATGAACCACCCGGATTTCGGCGTGATGATTGCGTTCATGGACATCACGGCGCGCAAACAAGCCGAGGCGGAACTGGCACAGCATCGCAACCAGCTTGAAGTGCTGGTCGAGCAGCGCACACAGGCGCTGTCGATCGCCAAGGAAGCGGCTGAGGCGGCCAACCGCGCCAAGAGTGCCTTCCTCGCCAACATGAGCCACGAGTTGCGCACGCCGATGAATGCCATCCTCGGGCTGACCCATATTCTCGAACGGAAAACCGAGGATGCCGGGCAACTCGACAAGCTGGGCAAAATTCATGGCGCGGCTGGCCATCTGCTGCAATTGCTCAATGATGTGCTTGATCTTTCCAAGATCGACGCCGAACACATGAACCTTGAAGCCGTGCCTTTCCGTCTGGGCAATCTGGTCGCCAATCTCGACAGCCTGGTCGGCGGTAAAGCCTTGGCCAAAGGGCTGGATTTTTCCACCAAAATAGCGCCAGACCTTAGCCTGGAAGAGTTCTCGGGCGATCCTTTGCGCCTGCAGCAAGTTTTGATCAATCTGATCGACAATGCGGTGAAGTTTACTGAGTTTGGCCACGTCATTTTGCGCATTGAGCGGACCGAGCAAGATGAAAACAGTGCCCGCCTGAGCTTTGCCATCAGCGATACCGGCATTGGTATGGATCCGACCACTTTGCAGCGCGTCTTCGAGCCGTTTGAACAGGCTGATAGTTCAACCACGCGAAAATATGGCGGCACCGGGCTTGGGCTGAGCATTTGCCAAAGTCTCGTCGAGATGATGGGTAGCCGGATTGAGGTGAGCAGCATTATTGGTAGCGGCAGCACCTTTGCCTTTTCGCTAAAACTCGGTAAATCGGGCGGCAGTGCTGCGGTCAACGCCGAAAATATAAGCATTTCCGGTGCGGCGGCAGAGGCGCAGCTGCGCCTTGCCCATGCCGACAAGTACATTCTGGTTGCGGAAGATAACTGGGTGAATCAGGAAGTTGCCCTAGAACTGCTCCGCGAGCAGATTGGCCTGCATGTCGACATCGCGCCGGACGGTTTGCAAGCTGTGGCGCTGACACAAAAACGCCACTACGACTTGATCCTGATGGACATGGAAATGCCGGAGATGGATGGTTTGGCAGCGACGCAGGCGATACGCCTGCTCCCCGGCTACGCCACCGTGCCGATCATTGCGTTAACGGCCAATGCCTTTACCGAAGACCAAGCGCGTTGCCGGGACGCCGGCATGAACGACTTTATCGCCAAGCCAGTCGACCCGGACCGGCTTTACATCACGCTGTTACGCTGGCTGGCGGGTTAGAGAAATGCTGGTTAATTCGTCATCCCCGTGCAGGCGGGGATCGAGCTAAATCAGCGAGCTTTTAACTGGAACAACTGACCTCCAGCCCACGCGCCCAATCCGGGGGCAGAGCGGCGTATTCCTCGAATTCCGGCTGCTCGTCGAAAGGTTTGCTCAGGCAGGCGCGCAAGCGTTCGACTTCGGAAAAATCTTTGTCCTTGGCATGGCGAATAGCCTTTTCAGCCAGCCAGTTTCGCAGTACGTATTTCGGGTTGGTGGCGAGCATGGCGCGCTGCCTTTCGGCATCGTCCCACGGGGTTTGGGCCAGACGGCTGCGCCAGTTGGCCAGCCAGATGTCGCAGGCGGCACGATCAATAAAGAGATCGCGTAAAGGGGCATCGGTTTTTGCCTGTTTTTCCGGGTCGACCGCACCCCGCATGATCTCCCCTTGTGGGATAGCCGGCAGTTTTGACAGCGTGCGGAAAAACAGCGTGAAATCCGGGCGGTGCTGCTGCAGAAAACCGAAGGTTTCACCAATAAAATCTTCGTCATCGGGCAGCGCGCTGGGCAGGCCGAGCTTGGCCAGCATCAAACGTTCAAAAGTGCCGGCGAAAGCATCGCCATAGGTTTCATCAATCGCGGCCCTTGCCTGTTGCGGCCGCTTGATCAGCGGCAGGAAGGCATCAGCCAGGCGGTAAAGATTCCACTGACCGATGTGCGGCTGGTTGCGATAGGTGTAGCGGCCTTGATGGTCGGAATGGTTGCAGATGTGGCCGGCATCAAAGGCTTCCATAAAACCGAAGGGGCCGTAATCGAGGGTGAGGCCGAGGATGGACATATTGTCGGTATTCATCACGCCATGCATAAAGCCGACGGCCATCCAGTGCGCCATCAATTCCCCGGTGCGGCGGGAAACATCACGCAGCAAGGCATCGTAGGGATTGGCAGCGTCACGACATTCCGGCCGGAAGGTGTCGATAACGTAATCGGCCAGTTGCTGCAATTCCAAATGCTTGTCGCGCGACGACCAGTGCTCAAAGGAACCAAAGCGGACAAAGCCGGGGGCAACGCGGGTGACCACCGCTGCCGTTTCGATTTCCTCACGGCGAATTGGCTGATCGGCGCCGATGATGCAGAGCGCCCGCGTCGTCGGCACGCCGAGGCCAGCCATTGCTTCCGAACAGAGGAATTCACGGATCGAAGAACGGAGCACGGCACGGCCATCGGCCCCGCGCGAGTAAGGCGTTTTCCCGGCGCCTTTGAGCTGGATTTCCCAATGCCCCCTATCGTTACGTAGACCGCCGAGCAGATGCGCCCGGCCATCACCTAGTTGCCCAGCCCAAACGCCGAACTGATGGCCGGAATAGACCGCAGCCAACGGTTCCGCCCCGGGCATTTGCCGGTTGCCGGCAAAGATTTCGGCAAATGCCTGATTGGCTAGCAAGTTCGCCGGCAGGCCGAGCAAATCGGCAACCTCAGGGCTGACGCCAACGACGTAGGGGGCCGGTAGCGGCTGCGGTTTGAGGCGGGTATAAAAAGCTTCGGGCAGCGCCGCGAAGCTGTTGTCGAAGACGGGAAATTCGAGGGGCAGGGATTCCGGGGCGTTCATCGGTGGCTTTGTCAGGTTTCTGTCGAAAAGTTCGGCAATCTAGGGCACGCAGCAAAGGGCGTGCCGGGGTATCCGCTCTTCAGAACAGCAAAACCGCCAATGGTTCGACGACTATTCGCTAAATCAGAATCCGGCGGCTTCCGCCTCAAGGTAAGCGAGGCTGACGTACTTGCCGATATTCATTTCGAAACCCTTGGTGTCCTTGGCTCGACTGGCGACGCGCGAGTCTTTGAGGACCAGCAGTTTGGCCTCCTCCAGCCCCAGGCCATCCTTGATTGCCAATTCGCAGGGCTGATAAATACCCTCGAACAATTCACGATTCCACTTCAGCACATTGGCACTCGGCTCGCCGTGGCCAGGCAGCCAGATTTTGCTTTGAGTTTTTTCCAGCGCCGCATAAGCCTGCAAAGTGCCGACATAAGAACCATCATCCATGTTGGCAATACGCCGATCCATCGCCACATCACCAATCAGCATGACGCCATCCTCGACCACTTCAACACAAAGGTCGAAGGGCGTATGCACCGTACCGTAGTGATGCATGCGCAGCGTTACATCACCGAATTTCAGTTCGCTGCCATTTTCCAGCGGCCGGTCGGGAGGTACAACGCGGGTGCCGAGCGTCGCCTGATTCGTCCATTGTTCCATCAGCGTCTGCCACATACTGCCCTGCACGCCTTGCACCGCCTTGATCGTGCCAGGATGAGCGTAACGCGGCAAGTCTTGGCCGTAGGCTTCAACATAAGCGTGATTACCCAGCCAGTGGTCGCCGTGGTAATGCGTATTGACGATGGCAATGACCGGCTTTTTGAACGCTTTCTTAAGCTGACGGATGGCCATTTCGCCGATCTGCACCGATGCACCGGAATCGACCACGACCAGACCTTTGGCTGTATTCACAAAAGTGATGTTGCACATCATTCCCTGGTTTTCCGGGGTGGGGAAACCATCGGGCGAGAAAATCATCCAGACATGTTTCGATACCTGGCGCAAGGGATGGTCCTTGACCACTGGGCCACGGACAAAATCCTCAACCTCACGGGCAAAAGCGCTCACGGTCTGCCACGGAGCAAATTCGACCGCGCTCAGGGCGGAAAAGGCGGTTGCGCTACGCAGAAAATGGCGACGATCCATGAGCATCTCCTGAAACGTTAAAATACGTATCATCGCGCTGAAACCGGCGCTCGTCTACACTATCGCCATGCGCCGCTACCCATTCTCCTTTATCGCCCTTACCAGCCTTGGTGCTCTCTGTGCCATTCCCGGTGCGATCAGCCTCGCCGGTTTCGGCGCCAGCCTGCATCCGGTGCTGGACGACCCGATGGCCGGCCTAGCCTTCATCGTTTCCGCCATCGCCCTGATCGGCTCGGGAATTTTCCCGCTGGTGATTGAAAAGTTGAAGGAAGGCGAAGAAAGCTAAGCCAAGTCTGGCGCAACAAACTCAGAAACGCAGCCCAAGGGCTTTTTCAGCAGTTTGCTTTGAAATAACCCCGGAAAATTTCTCTTTTTGGCCAGCGCCATTGAAGAGAAAAGTACGCGGCAATTCGCCAGCCCAGCTCGGATCGATGGCATAGGCGATGACGTCAGGATTGCCGCCACCGTAGGCGTAGCGTGTACCCGGCAACTGATAACGGTCGAGCATCGGGCCAAGTATCGCCGTCTCCGATTCAGCGGCAATGGTGATGACACGCAAGCGTCGATTGCTTTTCGCCAGAGTCGACAACATTTCCAGATTTTTCTTGCAATGGCTGCAATCTGACGACCAGAGGGCAATGATGGTCGGCTCCCGATGGTTGGCTGGGTCGAGTAATTGGCCGGCCGTTTGCTTGTCGAGCGGTATGAAATTCGCGGCCTGCAACGGTAGTGTGATTAGGGCGAGCAGGCAGGCGAGGGTAATTTTTCTCATGGCAGCGGAATGACGCGAAAGCCTTCATTTTCGGTCCGCCAAAAGGTGAGCAGGGCGTCACCTCGGCGTATTACGCGCGGTTGATCCGATGCGCCATCGCTGGCGCCGAGCGGCACGGTGCGGAAGGTTTGACCGGCATCATTCGACAACATGGCTTGTAATTGGGTGCTTTCGCCGTCGAACTCCTTCCAGACTATTACCAGCTTGCCGCCAGCGCTGGCGAGATCGGCATGGGCAGCGCGCGGGCCGCCTACGGTCAACTGGCCGGCGACTTGCAATTCTTTGCCATGGTCGATCAAGCGGCCGTAATGGACCGGCCCACTGCCCTCTTTTTGATTGAACCAGACAGCGTGGCGCACGCCATTCTCATCAACCACCAGCGACGGGCCGTGATGCGGGCAGGCATCGACTTTCCAGCGATCAAAGGTGGCGCGCTTGACGCTTTCCGGCTTGCCATCCGGTTTCAGGCGGGCCAGCGCGTGGTCGCGTTCGTTCGGGGCGTAAACATGGCGCCACATGAAAAGCGGTGCACCGTCACGGTCAATCGCGCTGGTCAGGCGACAGCATTCGCAGGAGTGATCGGCCAGTTTGTATTCCGGCTGAAATGTCCGGCCGCCATCGGTGGACAGTGCGGCATAAATCGCCGCGCCGGCATAGGCCGTTTTGCTGGCTTTGGCGGTTTCGAGGTCACGCTTGTCGATCCAGGCCAGGATCACTTTATTGTCTAGCGTCGTCAGCATCGACTCAAAACGATGCGTGATCTGCGCCGTGTCCTGATGCACCGTCAGTGGCGGTGAAAAATGTACGCCATCATCAGACCGGGCAAAGCGGATCGAACCGGTGTTGGGCTTGGGGAAGGGATGAGTCCAGGAAACCAGCACCCCGCCATCAGCAGCAATGGCGATTTTCGGCCGGTTTTCACCATCGGCAGAAATAGCCTCCGGTTGGGCGTTGACCGCAGCAGGTGCCGACCAGGTCTTGCCCTCGTCGGCGCTACGGTAAATCATCACGTGGTCGCCCTGCTTGGTTGCCACCAAAAGGTTGCCATCGGCGGCAAAAACCGCCGAGGCGCCAAGTTGCGGCTTGGCCGTGCCTTTGGCCATGGCCATGGCCGGCATGGTATCGGCGGCCCGTGCGCCGGGGGCTAATATTGTCACGCTAAGTAGCAAGAAGCCGAGCGCCATTGCCCGGGCGGTACTCAGGCGCTGCTTGCCAGGTGAGGCAGTTGGGCGGGAAAAACGGGCCAGCGGCCCGTTGCAAATCATCTTCATGGTTTCATCTCGTTTCACTTAGAGATCGAACTTCAAGCCAGCGAAAATCGTGCGCTGCGAGTAGGGATACAAAGTGTAGTACTTGACGTTGCCGATATTGTCGACACCGACCGAAGCTGACCACTGCTTGGCGAATTTGTAGAGCACTTTGGCATCAAAGATACTGAACGTACTGCGCCCGCCATAGACGTTTGGATTCGGGTCGGGATATTGATTGGTGGCGGTGTTAAAGAGGCCACTATGCTGCCGGCCACTGTAACGGTAGCCGAGGCTATAGGAGAGGGCATCCGAGGCATGATAAATCCCCAACAAGGAGGCCCGCCAGACCGGAATCAGTGGCAGTTGTGTACCTTCCAGCTTCGGGTTCGCCACATCTTCAGTAATCCGTGAGTGGATGTAGGCCAGACTGCCGGAAAGATTGAGGCCGCGAATCAACATGTCGCTGGTTTGCAGGGAGGTTTCAACGCCGTAACTGCGAACTTTGTCGATATTTTGCACGCTGCTGATGCTGAAGCCGGGCAGGGTCGTAATGTCTGCTTGGGAAACCAGTGCATCGCGCTTTTCTTCGCCGAAGACCGAAGTTCGCCACAGACCATTGCTCAGGAAGCGTTCGACCGCAAATTCCCAAGCGTCGGCGGTGACTGGTTTGAGATTTGGGTTATTGGTCAGGGCGACGTTATAAGGGGCGGGGAATCCGGCAATCTGCCCGGCTGTTGCGCTGCCGCCGCCAACTTGTGTAATCCCGACGTTCTTGAACAGTTCGTTGACTGTCGGAAATCGCACAGCGCGGCCGACTGAGCCGCGTAGCGCCCAGTCATCAGAGGGCTGATAGGAAAGCGAAGCCTTGGGCGAGAAGGCATAAACCGTTTTATCCTGATAGCTGACATTCGTACCGTTGGCGAAATTGCTGCCCTCGGTCGCTTCCCACTTCTCCTCACGACCACCGACAACCAATTTAATACTCGGCGAAATCTGCCAAGCATCCTGAAGGTAGATGGCGCTGGTCGTCGTAACGCCACGCGAATTAATTTTCAATGCGGCGGCACTACTTGACTGCCAATTGCCGACACCTAGATCGTATTGGTCTGACTTGGTTGTGTAGGAATCCGTGTGAAAACCAAAACTGACTTGATGCTCACTGCGCAAGTTGCCATCAGGACGCCAATCACCACGCAGGTCGAGATTTTGCCAACCAGTTCCACCAGCATAAGTGATCGTTCCCGCCCTGGCATCAGCGCTAGCGGTCGTGCCGAAGTTACCTGATGAGGCGCGGGTCACATCTTTATTCTGATTAAAATAACTGGCATTGATTTCCCAATCCCAGGTGCCGCCAGTGGCCGACTTCAACGACAACCCGTGCATCAGGTACTCGCTTTCGGCATGGCTAACGCTTGGTGCTGTGACTGAATAGTCTTTGCCATTAATCCGAACGTAGCGGTAGGGCCCAGCCGCTGTGCTGGTGCCATAAATAGTGTTGCCCGCTGTATCCTTCAAATAACTGGCAACCGTTTTATCCGATGAGTTTTGCCACACATTAAAGGTATAGGTAGCGCGAAGAGTCGGCGAGAAGTCATAAGCCAACTTGAAGGTTCCATCATCTTTGACCGTGTGATCCATACTGACCGCAGCGGTTGTAACCCTCGGTTTGTTGGCAATATCGTTATCGAAAGACGCACCATTCACCACCGTGTATTGCCCCGCCGCTGCTGCAGCACCGGACTTGGCAGTGGCTGGGGTGAAATCGGTTGGGTGACTGTGATTATCGAGGTGATCGCCACTTAGCCAGAACGACCAGTCGCCGACCTTGTTGCCGATGGTTGCTGCGACATGGCCGCCGATAAAATCCTTGTTGGTGCCGTAGAGCTTGAAATTCTCGCCAAAAACATCGACCTGCGCATGCGCTTCGAACTTGCTCGGCATGTGCGTCGTCATCAGCACCACGCCGCCGACCGAATTGCCGGGATAGAGCGCCGAGAACGGGCCATACATCACATCAACTCGATCGATTGCATGCTGCGACACCATGCCCCAGCGCGGCCCTGGGCAGCAGCTATTGTTCAGAAAGTTGGAGAGCAGCAGACCATCAGCATAAACGATGGTTTCTGCGCTGGAATTGACTCCGGCCAAGCGCATGGCCAGTCCGCCATTAACGTCGCCAATGAAGCGTTCACGAACGTGAATGCTAGGCAGGTACATCAAGGCGCCGGCTGATGAAACCGAGTTGATGCTTTCGGCGATCTGCTTGGCGGTTATCCCTTCGCTGGTCGATGGCACGTTGGCCGGAATGGCTGGCTTGTCGGTCTTGATGACCATTTCGCCTAACTGTTTGTCCTCGGACTGATCCGCCGCAAGCACCAGAGAACCCTGCGTGAAAGCGGCGATAATGGTCAGGGAAAGGCGATTAAATCTAAAAGTTCGGTTACCCACGGTTGAAACCCCTTGAAGTTGCGCCCTATTTTGAGCGCTGAAAAACTGCGGCGACTAACGCGCCGGTTCGGTGAGAAAAGCAATCTTTACAATGCTGGCGCGCTGGGCGGCGGCCATCACATCAGCCACTTTTTCGTAGGCCACCTTGCGGTCGGCGCGTAAGTGCAATTCCGGTTGCCGGACGCTGGCCGCGATAAGGCGGGATTCCAGTGCATCCCGATGGATCGCTTCGCCATTCCAGAAAATCTTGCCGTCGATATCGATAGCCAACTGAATCACCTCCGGCTTGTCCTCAAGCTTGGTAGCGCTGACCTGCGGCAGGTCGATCGGCACGGCTTGGTGGAAAAGCGGTGCGGTGATGATGAAAATCACCAGCAGCACGAGCATCACGTCGACCAGCGGCGTCGTATTGATTTCAGCCATCGGCTGGCCGCTGCCGCCCTCGTCAAAGCTACCAAAGGCCATGATCAAACCTGCCGACTGGCGCGCGCGGCGCCAATATCGACCAGATTGGCGCCACCACCGATGCGCACACCGGTCGTCAGATAGGCATGCAGATCATGGGCAAAGCCGTCGAGCTGAACGGCAACCAGACGATTGGCCCGGGTAAAGGCGTTGTAGGCAAGCACCGCCGGAATCGCCACAAACAGCCCAGCAGCAGTCATGATCAGCGCCTCGCCGACCGGACCAGCGACTTTGTCGAGCACGACTTGGGTGGCGCCGGACAGGGCGACCAGCGCGTGGTAGATCCCCCAAACGGTGCCGAAGAGGCCAATGAAGGGTGCGGTCGACCCGACAGAAGCGAGAAAAGTCAGACCACGTTCGATCCGCGATTGCGTATTGACCATATGCGAACGCATCGCGCGGGTGAGAAATTCACTGGCGTTGACCCCGGCACCGATGCCGCGCGCAGCATTCTGCTGATGCGCTTGGGCGGCATGAGCGCCAGTCAGCGCCAGGCCGGCGAAGATGCCGGAAGGGTCGTCGCGGCGCAGAACCTCAAGCGCTTCGGGCAGCGAATTGGCATCCCAGAAGCTCGACAAGGCGCGCTCCTGCGAGCGGGAGGCGCGCCAGGTCGATAATATTTTGCTGACAATCACCGCCCACGAGGCGAATGAAAGCACCGCCAGAATAATGGCTGTGCCATGCGTGACCAGATCACTCTGGGTCCAGAAGTGGGCGAGGCCCATTTGCGATTCCATGCTTTCCCTTTCCTTACTCAAGCGCAAAAGTGATCGGTACGATCACCGAAGATTCAACCGGCTCATCGCCGCGTTTGGCCGGCACAAAACGCCAGCGCGTCACTGCATCGGCAGCGGCACTATCGAGACGGGCAAAGCCGCTCGATTTTGCAATGGCGACATCAAGGGCGCCGCCCTGGGCACTGACCCGGACTTTCAGCATTACCCTGCCTTCTTCGTTATTGCGTCGTGACAAGGTTGGGTAAACCGGTTTCGGGTTGTGCAAGTAATCGGCATCGAAACGCGCCGCAACGACGGCAACCACGGGTGCCGGCGGGGCGGGTGGCGCAGCCATTGGCTGCACAGGCGGCACCGGTGGCTGGGGGGCGACGACAAAACTGCTATTGCTCGGCGGGCTATTCGTCACCGCCAGCACCGGTTGCGGCTGGGCCAGCGGCGGTCGGCGGAGCGGCTTGGGGGGCGGCGGCAAGGGTTTGGCCGGATCAACCTTTTTTTCTTCGAGCATCGGCAGCAAGCGGACGCTGATGCTAGGTGGTAACTGGATCAAATCGTTCTTCACCGACAAATAGAGGGCTGCATAGCCAAGTAGCAAATGCAGCCCGAGCACCATCACCCAGCTAAACAGACGCTCACCCCACGACGGGCAGGTTTCGGCGCAATCCAGCGGTGGCAGCGCAACAGCAATCACAGCATTCCCTAATCTTGATAAAAATCAAAAACTGTTATCAAACAACAATTTGGCGAGCGCTGATTCTAAGTGACAGGGGCTGCTTTCAAGGTGTGGCATATCGTCGCACCCTTGGCGCAAGCGTATTGAAACGTGCCGTGACGCTTACAGCCCCACAACGTAGCCAGTGCTGGTCTGATCAGGTTCCCATCGAGTCTTCAAAACAGGGTGGCCGAGCAAGTAAAATACAAACAAATGACTTTGGACCCTACTCACCTCGCGCCAGAAACCCCCGAATGGCGACGTAGCGGACGATTTTTTGTCATCGCCATTGCGCTCCATGCAGCGGTACTTTTCTACCCCCTTAAGATGGTGATCAGCCTGCTTGAGTCACCACCAGCGAACACCGTCATGGTCCAGATTGAGCCGGGCCGACCTTCGCCAGTGCCTGAACCAGCAAAAATTCAGCCGCTGCCCACAGCGCAAGCCAACACCGCCCGGCGCGAACGTCCGGCCCCAACACCACGCCCAATGCTGGCCATGACACCAGAGCAGGCCAGTCCAACCGCCGCGTTTACCCGCCCAGCCGTGGTCGCGCCTGCACCATCCGCGCCTGCAGCACCCGCTGCGCCGGTGAGTAGCCAGGTGCCACCGGCTACGGTCAGCGCCGCCCGCTTTGATGCGGCCTATCTGCACAATCCGGAACCAAAATACCCGTCAATGTCGCGTCGTCTCGGTGAAGAGGGCAAAGTGTTGCTGAAGATCCGTGTTGGTGCGGATGGCTACGCTACTGCGGTCGACATCGAAAAAAGCAGTAATTTCGAACGCCTCGACGAAGCAGCACGGCAGGTGGTGGCCCGCTGGCGCTTTGTTCCAGCCAAACGGGGTGATGAAGCAATCGAAGCCTCGGTTATCGTCCCCATGGTCTTTCGACTGGACAATTGAAGGCTGGCAGTTCAGTGGATTTACAAAAGCAGAATTTTTGCTGGAAAAAGAAATGACGATGGGGACCGAAGTCCCCACCGGCTGTCTTGAGTAACAAGGCTTCAGCGGCCCCGGCTAACCGTTTTTAGGCGGCAATAGCGAATTGCTCATCATTGGCAATTATGGATTTGCTTCATTAACGTCGATCGCCTGACGAGTTGCCTACGCACCTTTGCCCGCCCTGTCGAAACCAGTGCACCCCCATCTAAAAGCACCGTGATGCCCTTAGGTGGAGGTGAGGGGAATCGAACCCCTGTCCAGAACGCCTCCAGATTGTCGGAATTACAACCATGCTTTGATTATGGGGGCGGGTTAGGCGATTTACAAGCTTCTTGGTACTCAGCGACTACACCAGCTACGTCGATCACCGCTGCCAAAGGGCAATGATTGCCGCTCGGTCATGTTGGCGGTGGTTCGGACTTTGTGGCTGGTGCCATCGAATAGGACATTGAAGCGAGCCGGTTCGCCAAAGTCGTCGCACCAGCGCCACTCCCAGACCAGCTCGTCGCGGGCGGCAAAATATATGGTCCAACCGGGCCAGGCGGGGCCGATTACGCGCATCACTTCTTCTTCGGTCATTCCCTCGCGCAGACGGGCAAAGTGCTTCGGTTCAAGGACATTTTCCCGGCTGAGCAAGGTGCCGGCAGCGTCGAGCCTGAACATATAGGTGTGAAAGCCATAAGGCCCACGCGGATAAACCAGGGACTGGCCACCATCCGGCTCGGAAAATCGCATGGCGGGCTCGCCCATGAGCTGAACAATCTCGGCAACACCGCTGACACCGGGTGCTAGGCCACGTCCGTCATAGGAAGCGCAGCCAGTAATCAGCGTAGCGCAGATCAGGGCAATAATCGTTTTCATAAATGCCTCCAGGAAGGCTCAACCAAGCCAGGTGCAAGTTTCACAAATGTGTGAAAGTGACCGGTTGGTCAAAGTTCCCGTTCTGCACTCAAAAGGCGTTCGCAGTAACGGGCGATCAGATCAACCTCAAGATTGACCTTGCTGCCTGGCTTAAGCAGGTTGAGCGTGGTGTTTTCCAGCGTGTGCGGGATCAGGTTAATGGTGAAAACCTGGCCGCTGACTTCGTTGGTAGTCAGGCTGGTGCCGTTCACGGTGACCGAACCCTTGCGCGCGATGTACTTGGCGATTTCCTTTGGCGCGATGATTTCGAGCATGCGGTTGTCACCTACCGGGTCGAAGCGCAGCACTTCGCCAACACCGTCCACGTGGCCTGAAACAAGGTGGCCGCCCAGGCGATCCGAGAGACGCAGCGCCTTTTCCATGTTGATCTGGCCCGGCGCGTCGAGGCCAACGGTGCAGGACAGCGTTTCCGGCGAGACATCAACCATGAAGTGATTGCCTTCGGTCGCCACCACAGTCAGGCAAACGCCGTTGCAGGCAATCGAGTCACCAAGCCCGACGTCATCCAAACCAAGCTTTCCGGCATCAACATTCAGACGGAAGCCGGCTTCACGGGTGGTGAGATGGGTGATGCGGCCAACCGCCGCGATGATTCCTGAGAACATGACTGAGCCCGTTTTAAGCAAAAGGGAAACTTTATCACGCTCAGTTGACCAGTTGGCTTGCGAGAAAGCCTAGTTGATATCGGGTTTTAAACTTTACGCAATTGATTCACCCAGAGGAGACTAAATTGAAGAAAATACTTGTCGCTACGCGGCTTTCCACCCGCGCTGCTTGTGCGCTGGCTGACATAAATATTGGCGTTACGCTTTCGACCACCGGACCGGCAGTTTTGGGCAAACTAATCGGTTGACCGCAGCATTCGCCTAAAACTTTACATTCGAGAATCTCCAGCAACGTCAACCCTGTCTGGCGCGTGGGTGCTACATGGTAGACTTGGTTTTTTACGTTTCTTTTCCCGGGATATGACCATGCTCAAGAAACTGACTCTTGCCGTTCTCGCTGCTATTGCTACCACCGTATCCACCGCCGCACTGGCTGAAATCAATGTCGGCGTGTCCCTTTCCGCGACCGGCCCGGCGGCTTCACTCGGCATCCCGGAAAAGAACACTATCGCCTTGTTGCCGACGACGATTGGCGGCCAAAAGGTGAATTACATTGTGCTCGACGATGCGACCGACCCAACGGCGGCAACCAAGAACATCAAGAAGCTGATCAGCGAAAACAAGGTCGACGTCGTCATCGGCTCAACCACCACGCCGAACTCGCTGGCGATGATGGATGTTGCGGTCGACAACGAAACACCATTGATTTCCATGGCCGGCTCGGCGATCGTCGTTGAACCGATGGACGCCAAGCGTTACTGGGTTTTCAAGACGGCCCAGAACGATGCCCACATGGCGACAGCGCTGGTTCAGAACATGACTGACAAGAACGTGCAGACGGTCGCCTTCATTGGTTTTGCCGATGCTTACGGCGAAGGTTGGTACAAGGAATTCGCCAAGATCGCCGAAGCACGCAAGCTAAAGATCGTCGCCAGCGAGCGTTTTCAGCGTAACGACACTTCGGTGACCGGGCAGGTTCTGAAAATCATGGCGGCCAAGCCGGACGCCGTTCTGGTCGGTGGTGCCGGCACGCCGGCTGCCCTGCCGCAGAAGGCGCTCAAGGAAAAAGGCTACAAGGGCCTGATTTACCAGACGCACGGCGTCGCCAATAACGACTTCTTGCGCGTTGGCGGCAAGGATGTCGAAGGTGGCGTGCTGCCGGTTGGCCCAATGGTGGTGGCGGCGCAACTGCCAAACGACAATCCGGTGAAGAAATCGGCCTTGGAATATGTGGCCAAGTATGAAGCGGCTTACGGTAAGGGCAGCGTCAGCTCCTTCGGCGGTCACGCCTGGGATGCCGGCCTGCTGCTGCAGAACGCCATTCCGCAAGCCTTGAAGAAAGCCCAGCCCGGCACCAAAGAGTTCCGTAAGGCGCTACGCGATGCACTGGAAGCCACGACAAATCTGCCCGGCGCCCACGGCATTTTCAACCTGACGCCAAACGATCACCAAGGTTTTGACCAGCGCGCCCGGGTCATGGTCACGATTGAAAACAACACCTGGAAACTGCTCAAGTAGTTCTGGACAGTGCTGAAATAATCGTCATCCCCGCGTAGGCGGGGATCCATGAGCTGGCAAGCCGTTGGATTCCCGCCTCGCCCGCCGCGATGCGGAGTCCCGGGTGTGTCGAGGCCGCAGGAATGACACCCTCCCTTAACGAGCATTACTGTTTGACTCGCCGTTCCCGCTAGCTTATGGACTTACAAATCCTCCTTCTTCTCGGCCAGGACGGCATCACCAATGGTGCCATCTACGCCCTGCTCGCTCTCGCGCTGGTGCTGGTCTTTGCCGTCACCCGCGTCATCTTTATCCCGCAGGGCGAGTTTGTTGCCTATGGCGCGCTAACCCTAGCCTCGCTGCAAATGGGCAAGGTGCCGGGCACGGTCTGGTTACTACTGGCGCTCGGCACAACCGTGGCGGTGCTTGACGGCTACAAACTATTGCGCGCCGGGCGTTTTGCCAAGCTGCCGCCACTGCTGATTTTCAATATTGGCCTGCCACTACTCGCTGCCGCTGGCCTGTTCGCCATGCCGCCCAACCAGTTGCCACTCTGGTCGCAAGTTGTCGTCGCCATGCTGCTGGTCATCCCCCTCGGCCCGATGATTTACCGCGTTGCTTACCAACCGTTGGCCAGTGCCTCGGTACTGGTGCTGTTGATCGTTTCAATCGCCGTCCATGTCACCTTGATCGGCCTCGGCCTGCTCTTTTTCGGCGCCGAAGGTTCGCGCACGCCGCCCTTCACCGACCTTAGTTTCGAGCTGGCCGGTGCCCCCTTGCAAGGCCAGACCATCCTCGTCGTCGTCGCCTCGGCGCTGCTCATCATCGGCCTCTATTTCTTCTTTGAGCGGACCATTTACGGCAAGGCCCTGCGCGCCACGGCGATGAACCGCACAGGTGCCCGCCTGATGGGCATCCCGCCCATCCTCGCCGGCAAACTCTGCTTCACGCTGGCCGCCGCCATTGGCGCCTTTTCCGGCATCCTGATTGCACCGATCACCACCATTTACTACGACTCCGGCTTCCTGATCGGCCTCAAGGGTTTCGTCGGCGCCATCATCGGCGGCCTCGCTTCCTACCCGGTCGCCGCCCTCGGCGCCTTGCTGGTCGGCCTGCTCGAATCCTATTCCTCCTTCTACGCTAGCGCCTTCAAGGAAGTCATCGTGTTCACGCTGATCATCCCGGTGCTGCTCTGGCGCTCGCTGACCTCGAAACACATTGAGGAGGAGGAGGAATGACGCGCCACTTTCCGATCGTCCTCTTCATCGCACTGCTCGCTGTCAGCCCTCTGCTGCTGCCCGAATTCACCATCACCCTGCTCAACTACATCGGCCTCTACGCCATCGTCGCCGTCGGCTTGGTGTTGTTGACCGGCGTCGGCGGCCTGACCTCCTTCGGCCAGGCGGCCTTCGTCGGCCTCGGCGCCTACACCACCGCTTATCTGACCACCGTTTACGGCCTTTCGCCCTGGCTGACGCTATTCATCGGCCTCGCCATCACCGCTTTGGTTGCGCTCTGCCTCGGCTTCATCACGCTACGCATGGGCGGCCATTATTTGCCGCTCGGCACCATCGCCTGGGGCATCAGCCTCTACTTTCTGTTCGGCAATCTCGAATTCCTCGGCGGCCATACCGGCATCACCGGCATCCCGACCATCGCCCTGTTCGGCCTCGAATTGAAGTCCAGCCGCGACTTTTATTACTTGATCTGGATCGTCGTCCTGCTCGCCATCCTGGCCATCCGCAACCTGCTCGATTCGCGTCAGGGCCGGGCGATTCGCGCCCTCAAGGGCGGCACGGTGATGGCCGAGGCGATGGGGGTCAATACGCCGCGCCTTAAGATCGTCATCTTTCTGATCGCCGCGCTGCTCGCCAGCATGTCTGGCTGGCTCTATGCCCACCTGCAACGCTTCGTGAACCCGACGCCGTTCGGGATCAATCAGGGTATCGAATACCTCTTCATGGCGGTCATCGGCGGCATCGGCCACGTTTGGGGCGCCGTGCTCGGCGCTGGCTTGATTACCATCCTCAAGCAATGGCTGCAGGATTGGCTGCCGCAGATTCTTGGCCAGAGCGGCAATTTCGAGATCATCGTTTTCGGCATTGCCATGATCATCGTCCTACAACGCGCCCGCGACGGTCTGTGGCCCGTGCTGCTCAAACTGCTGCCGGAACGCACGCTAAAACGCCGCCGGCCGAATGGCGAAATTCTGCCAAAAAGACCGTCGACCGCAGCAGGCACGCTGTTACTCAAGGCCGAGGAAGTCACCAAACGCTTCGGCGGCCTGATCGCCAATGACAGTTTGTCGCTAACCGTGAACGCCGGCGAAGTGATGGCCCTGATCGGCCCGAACGGTGCCGGCAAGAGCACAATGTTCAACTGCATCTCCGGCCTCAACCCGGCCAGCGCCGGCAAAATTGCCTTTCTCGGGCAGTCGACCGTAGCAACGGTCTCGCGCGACATTGCCCGGCAGGGGATGAGCCGGACTTTCCAGCATGTGCGCCTGCTCGGCCAGATGTCGGTACTGGAAAACGTCGCCATCGGCGGCCATTTACGCGGCAGCAAAGGCGTCTTCGCCGCCGCGCTGCGCCTAGATCGCGGCGAGGAAAATCGCCTGCTCGCCGAAGCCGCCCGCCAGATCGAACGCGTCGGCCTCGCCGAGCAAATGTTCGAACCGGCTGGCAGTCTCGCTCTCGGCCAGCAACGCATTGTCGAAATCGCCCGCGCCCTCTGTTCCGACCCCTGCCTGCTGCTCCTCGACGAACCGGCCGCCGGCCTGCGCTACAAGGAAAAACAGGCGCTCGCCGAACTGCTCGGCAAGCTGCGCAACGAAGGCATGGGCATCCTGCTCGTTGAACACGACATGGATTTCGTCATGGAACTGGCCGACCGCGTTGTCGTCATGGAGTTCGGCCAGAAGATTGCCGAAGGCCGGCCGGAAGAAATTCAGCGTGACCCCAAGGTGCTCGAAGCCTACCTGGGCGGCGTGGAGTAAAACATGAGTAAACACCCGCACCTGCACGAAAACGAAGTCATCCTTGAGGTCAAGGATCTGCGCGTTGCCTACGGCAAGGTCGAAGCCCTGCATGGCGTCAGCCTGAAAATTCGCTGCGGTGAAATCGTCACCGTAATCGGCCCCAACGGCGCTGGCAAAACCACGCTACTCGCCGCCCTGATGGGCCTATTGCCGGCCAGCGGCGACATCTTCTACATGGGCCACCCGCGCCGCCATGAGGACGAAGTCGAAACCTTGGTCCGTCACGGCATGACGCTGGTCCCGGAAAAACGCGAGCTGTTCGCCGAAATGAGTGTTGAAGACAACCTGATCCTCGGCGCCTTCGACCGCTACCGCAGCGGTCACCGCGACCAAATGGAAACGCTGGACGAAGTATTCGAGCTCTTTCCCCGCCTCGAAGAACGCCGCAACCAGCTCGCCGGCACGCTTTCCGGCGGCGAACGCCAGATGCTGGCAATGGGCCGGGCGCTGATGGCCAAGCCGAAACTGCTGATGCTCGACGAACCCAGCCTCGGCCTGGCACCGCTGATCATCAAGGAAATTTTCCGCATCGTCGCCGAGCTAAAACAAACCGGCGTCGCCATCCTGCTCGTCGAACAAAACGCCCGCGCCGCCCTGCAGATTGCCGATTACGGCTACGTGCTGGAAACCGGCGAAATCTCGCTGGCCGGGCCGAGCCAGGAACTGGCGGCTGATCCGCGGGTGATTGAAGCTTATTTGGGGCTGGGGAAGAAGCACTGAGGGCTGAGAGGAAGGCAATTTAAGGCTGCCTGCCCTTTAAGCTAGTCGGCCAAATCGGCAACCATCTCCCGAAGCTTCGGCGGCACTTGGAACAAAAAACCTTTGCCAACTTTGTATTTTATTAACAGTCCAAGGTCGCTTAGGCTCAGCAAGTCGGAGCGGGCCGTTTGGTAGACGACGCCATGGCTACGCTGGTGCCCTTCAATCTTATAGCCCTCGTCAGGATGTTTAAGCGCATGGGTCAAAAGCGCAATTTGACGATAGTTGAGACGATTCCGAAGCTTGCTTGAACCGACAAGTAGGCGCTCAGTCGCCTTTTGCTCCGAGACCTTACGAGCCAAGTAGTCATGCAGACCCTCAATCGCTTTGCGTATGACCTCTAACTGATGAAGCAAAAAATAAGTCGTGTCGTTGTCGTCAGTCTCGGTAAACAAATAAGAGCGAATGTATTGGCTCGGCGCTTTCCGAAGGTAATGAGAAATTGAGACGAACTCCAATAACCAGTAGCCACTTCTTGCAATCGACCAATAGAACAAAGCGCGCGCCGTTCTTCCATTTCCATCGACAAAAGGATGGTCATAGCCAATCATAAAATGGAGCAATATTGCTCGCAATATCGGATGGACAAAGGGCTTTGACCCCTCGTCTGCATTCGCAAAAGCACACAATCCCTCGAGTCGTTTTTCAAGCTCGGTATGACTTGGCGGCTGGTGAATAACCTGGCCATCACGATTGTCGACAACATTCACATCGTCAGACTTACGAAGGTGTCCCGCATCCGCAGGATCATCCAGCGTCCCCTCAGTGAGAATACGATGCAGTTCAAGGATGCGAGCAGGAGAGATTGGCTCCTGTTTGATGTTTCGTATTAATTCCATCGCCTGGAAATTATTGAAGATCATGCGCTCGCTATGGTCGCGAGGCTTCCTCCCTTCTCGCAACATCGCCTCCGCAACGCGGCGGGTAGTTGCAGCCCCCTCCAATTGGCTAGAGGTAATTGCTTCTTCGATCGTTGATTGGAATAGATAACGATCGCGGTTATCGGAG
This sequence comes from Burkholderiales bacterium, assembly GCA_038250105.1. GTDB lineage: Bacteria > Pseudomonadota > Gammaproteobacteria > Burkholderiales > Rhodocyclaceae > Azonexus. The sequence goes on from JBBSCQ010000050.1 coordinate 21,009, forward strand.
GTCGTGACCTCAACGGCGGATTGGATTTGGCCTGCGGCATCCTTATCAATATGGTGCAGATGAATCAGCGTATTTTCCGGCATACCAATCCGGAATGGCCGACCGCTCTTGTCATAGAGTGGCAATGCCTGGAGCATCCCCCTGCGCGCCAACTTTATCGACGCCCACCATTGTTCTGAAGTGAGACCATCAGGTGGCGCGCGGTGTCGAAGTTGATCCCAATGAAGGTAAGCACTATCGACAGTTGGAGAGCTTGCCGAAAAAAACTGCCCAAACGACTCGTGGGGGAGTGCTTTGAGAACTGAATCTATATCAGGGGGAGACAGGGGAATCTTCATGTTTACTAATTATCTATGGATTAGTAGCACGCAGTGTAGCGCCAGACCAAAGGAGCACCAACTAATCCGAATGGTAATGAGTAGATAAATTATGCCCTCGACCTCCGAAAGGATTCCCCGTACTCAGGCTCTGTCATAAGCAATTAGACAAAGCCATATACAGGATTTTCCAAGGATCTCGAAAAACGCCCGTCACAACACGGGGTTGTAAGCCGGAACCCGCGGAATTTTCAGAATTGCTATTTTCGGTGGGAGCGAAGCTGCAAAAACCGACATTTGATGCTTATGCCGTCGCCCACCCAACCCGGTGCACCGCATTCGTAGCGTCATGCCGCGCATCGTCTTCCGAGTGCAAGTAGATACTGGTTGTGCTGATATTGGCGTGCCCCAGGTTGTCGCGCACCACCTTCAAATCCGCCTTTTCACTCAGATGACTGCCTGAGGTATGGCGCATCCAATGCGTCGAAGCCTGCGCAATGTGGGCGGCAGCAGCTTCGTATTCCGGGCCTTTTAGCCGCAAGCGCTCAGCACTGTCACGGAACACCGCCTTGACGATTTCGTGGATGGCACTGCGCGCCATGGGCTTGCTGGGTCCAATGATCGGGACAAGCAAGGGCCCTGTTTCGCCTTCAAGCGGTAGTTGTACCAGTCCGTACGCTTTGCGGTACTTCATGAGTTCCGTCATGAGCTCGCCTGTCACCGGCACCAGCCGTGTTTTACTTCCTTTGCCGGTGACTTCTAGCCACCATCGCTCGCGCCCGTCAGCGCCTCGGCGGCTAAAAAAACTCCCCATGGTTGTTACGCACACCTCAGAAACCCGCAAGCCACCGATGTACAAGAGTGAAAACAGCCATCGACAGCGTGCCGCCTGCAAGCGCTCGCGCTCAGTTGCACGTGGCATCGCTTCGATGCTCGCCCGCACAATATCCCAATGCCCCGTTGGCAGAAAGCGGCTTACGCGCGGGGCACCCAGTCTGCGTTTGCGCCGACTCAGGGCGAGCGGATTGCCCGCTAGGTAGCCAGCTTCCACGAGCCAAGAGAGCATGGCATTGAGAATGGACAAGGCTTGGCGCTGACTCGATGCCCCAAGCGGCCCGGCAAATGGCCGCCACAGTGGCGAACTTCGGCCAGGCTTCTGCGGTGCTTGCATAACCCAGCGCTCTGCTGGCTGAGGATCGGCCAAAAAATGCTGGTACAGAAGCAAATCTTCATGGGTGAGGTCCGACAGTGCCGCGCCGTGTTGCAGTGTCGACCACAGCAAGAGGCGTTCGGCCTCTTTGCGATAGCTCGCCAGCGTGGCGGGCGAATCTGCATAGCGGGCCAGCCAGGCCAACACAGCCGACCGGTCATCGGTGGCGGACAGTTGAGAACCGGACGCCGCGCGATTACGGCCTCGACTGCCGTCTATCTGAGGCGCAATCGCCATGTGATCCAGAGAAACGAGTGAATTCATGGTGAGCTACACGAAAATTGAAGCAAGACTCGATATTATGGACATTAGATTTGTCTGGGGTGTCCATTTAACCGGAGTTAGTAATTCGCCTCCACGGTCGGCCCGGCGAAGACCGCTCCAAGCTGGGCGGATGTCCGCGTGTCCTCGGTGGTTTGGGGGGAACCGCCTTTGGGCGCTGGTTCATGACGAGGTCTTGGTAGCGCACAGGTCCATGAGCGACGGCAAGTTCCAGTATCCGGTAGAACAGCATCCCGCGACTACGTGAATGGCGGCGGTTGAAACGGAATACGAACTCATCCAAATAACTGGGCAAGTGCGCAGAATCCACCGCACCTTGGTGGGTACCCATCAGCCATCGTTTTGCAAGGGACGCTATCCGATGCACACCTGGCAGAAGTTCTCCAGGGTCCTCTCCCCGCGCCGAGGCAGCCCGTTGGCTACGGCTGTCATGTACGTACCCGCACTTCTCTATGCCCTGGTAACCCTGCCAAGCATCGGTGATAACCGTCGCCCCCGGCTCGACATTAGCCTTCACGAAGGCGTGAAGCGATTTTGCTGAGGCATCTGCCACCGGCACCATTCGACAGCGCCCGAACCC
>JBBSCQ010000051.1:0-23314 GCA_038250105.1 Burkholderiales bacterium
ACCACTTCGCATCCAAGCACCCACACCTATCGGTTGTCCAAATTGTTAAAGATCGTGCGCTGCGCCAAACCCTTAAGCCCGTCTGCAGCACAGAAGAAAGATTATGAACCCTTTCCTCTAATTCGTCAAGCTCTTCGTTTGTTACTACCGAACCGCCTGACCCTCCCAACACCGCCGAAACATCCGCCGCTGCAGGAGAGGGGCGCATTCTACGGATTTAAAACCTGTCGTCAACTTAATTTTTGAAATAACTACACTTGACCCAAAAATAGAACTAAAACACGATCAAACGAGATCATCCGATCGCTTTGTATTCAACAGCAACGATGTCAATTTCGCGAATACCGACCGGGCTCTGGAAACGAACACTATCGCCTTCTCGTGATTTGATTACGGCACGAGCCAGTGGTGATATCCAACTAATGTAGCCACGTGCAGCATCTGTTTCATCAACACCAACGATGGTGTAAGTATTTTCGACACCCTCTGCATCAGCAATGGTGATACTTGCCCCGAAAAAGACTTGATCGTTATTGCCCTGTCGGAGGGGATCGACAATTTCTGCGATTTCCAGCCGCTTGGTCAGAAAGCGGATTCGTCGATCAATCTCACGTAGCCGGCGTTTGCCATATATATAGTCACCGTTTTCGGATCGATCTCCATTGGAGGCTGCCCAGGAGACAATTTCTACTATGTGCGGGCGCTCTCGCTTGACGAGTTCTTCCAACTCACTCTTCAAGCGAGCGTGGCCAACAGGGGAAATGTAGTTACGCGTTCCGGCAGGAAGGACGATCGAGGGCTGAAGTTCTTCTTCATCTTCACTGTCAGTCTCACGGACGAACGCTTTGTTCATCAATAACCAATACTGTAATGCTCTACATCAACTCGAATCAATTCTCGACCGAGAATGGCTGAGGTGTATTTGGCAAATTGCTCAGCCCAGCCGCACTGGTTCCGGAAACGCGACTGACCGGCATATTTGGCAACACTGAGAATACGATCAACCGCGAGAATCTTTCCGGTAGGTGTCGCCACATCACACTCAAGTGCGGTGAATTCATGGTCAAACCACTGACGCGCCTCATCTGCCGGGGTGCCGCCTATCAGTTTGTATTCAAAAATCTCATCCTTACCAAAGGACACTATGACGTGATGCTGCATTTCTCTCTCCTCCGTTTATCTGTTCGAGTTATTCTAGCAAAACATCGGAAGTTGCCAGGAGTACAAATTGTCCCTTCACCCACTAAGCGATACTGATATCAGCACTATCCGCGATCAGTTGCATGAACTTGAGGTTGAACACCGCGATCTGGATTCAGTAATTGCACATATGATTGAGAGCCCACCACCAGATGATTTGCTCATCCGGCGCTTGAAAAAGCGAAAGTTAGGTCTAAGGGATCGCATTCTGCAGTTGGAGCAAATGCTGACGCCAGACATTCCCGCCTGATTTTTTACAAGTCAGCGAATAAGCTTATCGAAATTTAAAGCCATTGCTTCTGTCGTTTTTTATTACAAGCTTAATTCCACTACGCTGAGTCTGCGGGCAGGCTTGCAGATAAAATGGGCTATGCGCCGATTTGAATTCCGTAGTGATGCATTTGGTGACCGCTTTACGCTTACCGAGCTCACCTTACCTCGCCCGCCGCAAGGCTACGCGGTGCAAATGCTCGATACTGACAAGCTTCTTGATCAGCGATCAGGTGACTTTCTGGCGGTTCGCTCAAATCACCTCAAGGGGCTGTTCCCGACCTTTGATGCGGCTCACAGCGCCGCCTGCGACTGGGTCGAAAAACACTGCAGCAGCCCAGATGAACATCGCCTGGCCATTGTGCCAGCCAGTTTCGATTCGTATCTGCAACGCCACATCCTGATTTATGGCGTTCTCTGCGGTCAACCCTAAAAAACAGCCAATCTCCGGAGATCTGCATGTCCACTCAGTTCAACCCTCGACCTCTTGGCCGCAGTAATTTGCTTGTCACGGATGTTTGCCTGGGCACAATGACTTTTGGCGAGCAGACCAGTGAACAGGATGCCCACAGCCAGCTGGACTTTGCCTTAGCCAGCGGCGTCAATTTTATTGATACTGCCGAGATGTACGCCGTGCCATCGCGCATCGAAACCTATGGCGCGTCGGAGAGCATTATTGGCCGCTGGCTAAAAAACCAGCGACGTGATCAGGTCTTGATCGCCACCAAGGTGGCCGGCCCCTCGCGCAATCTGGACTGGGTTCGCGGCGGACCACTGGCCCTTGATCGGGCTAACATCCGCGCCGCCATTGAAGGCTCGCTCCAGCGCCTACAGACGGATTACGTCGATCTCTACCAATTGCACTGGCCGGAGCGTAACCAGCCGATGTTTGGCCAATGGCAATTTGACCCGACAAAGGATCGCGAATCCACGCCGATTCGCCAGCAACTTGAAACCTTGGCCGAGTTGGTTCAAGAGGGAAAAATTCGCGCCATCGGGCTTTCCAACGAACACCCCTGGGGTGTCATGCAGTTCGTTCGCCGCGCCGAAGAACTTAAACTGCCGCATGTGCTGTGCACTCAAAATGCCTACAACCTGCTGACTCGCACCTTTGAAACCTCACTCGCCGAAGTCTGCCACCGCGAACAAATCGGCCTGCTTGCCTATTCGCCGCTGGCGTTTGGCCACCTGACCGGGAAATACCTCACCGATCCGGCAGCGCACGGCCGGCTCACCCAATGGCCAGCTTTTGGCCAGCGTTACAGCAAGCCAAATGTGATTCCCGCCACTGCCGCCTATGCCGCGCTTGCCGAGAAACACGACCTGACGCTGATTCAGTTGGCGCTCGGCTTTGTGCACTCGCGCTGGTTCGTCAGCAGCACCATCATTGGTGCCTCGTCGCTGGCGCAACTGCAGGAAACACTGCCGGCGACACAGACACCAATATCAAACGAATTGCTCGCTGAAATTGACGCCATCCATCTGAAATATACTAATCCGGCGCCATGAGCACCTCACTATTCACTGCGCTCGCCGCCGCACTCGCCACCACGGAAATTGAGCAAAAACTGGCGTTGACCGCAGCAATTGAGGCTGACTGGCTGGCCGGCACCCTTGATTGGCAAGATACGACACCAACCGAACTCAGCTGCGGCCGCCCGGCCAAGCCAGAACTGGTCAGGCCGCAAAACGTCGCACAGCGCGGCGTCAAGACCCTGGAAGGCCGCGCCCGGCTGCTCCATGCCATTGTGCACATCGAATTCACCGCAATTAATCTGGCACTTGATCATGCCGCCCGTTTTCGCGGCATGCCCAAGCAGTACTACGCCGACTGGATTGGCGTTGCCGCCGAAGAGGCTTATCACTTCCGCATTCTGCGCGAAAGATTGCAAGCACTCGGCCATGATTATGGTGATTTTCCAGCGCATGGCGGCTTGTGGGACATGGCCGAGAGAACCACTCATGATGCGCTTTCCCGTATGGCGCTGGTGCCGCGCCTGCTGGAAGCACGCGGACTCGATGCGACACCACCGATCCAGAAAAAGCTGATTCAAAGTGGCGATCACGAAACCGCCCGCCTGCTTGACATCATCCTGCACGACGAAATTGGCCATGTTGGCTTGGGAGACATCTGGTTTCGCCAACTATGCCAAGAACAACAACTGGAGCCGGAAAGTACCTTTCGGCGGCTCTTGGACGAATTTGGCGCGCCTCGACCAATCGCCCCGATGAACGAAACTGCGCGTCTGCAAGCCGGTTTCACCAAAGGCGAGCTGGCCGGGCTGCTCAAAATAGAGTAAACTAATAATATCAATGCGTTGATGCATCGCCCGCAGGTCCTCTGAGCAGCCCCCGTTATTTCTTGTTTGCTGGTTTTCACCACATTGATTCGCCCCCGGTATGGCTGCATCGGGGAACTCAGGCCGCCCGACCATCGGGCCAATCCGTCGCAAGCCATAACAAAGCCCAATAGCGACGAGGAAAGGAAACAGCATGTCATCAACGGAGTCTTCCACCACTCTGAGCTTTGCCGATCTCGGCTTAAGCGCATCACTACTCAAAACGCTAACCGATATCGGTTACGAATCCCCTTCACCGATTCAGGCAGAGTGCATTCCCGTTCTGCTCCAAGGCAAGGATCTCATTGGTCAAGCGCAAACCGGTACCGGTAAAACCGCCGCCTTTGCCCTGCCGTTGATGGAACAGATCGACGTCAAACTGGCCAAGCCGCAAGCGCTCATTCTCACCCCGACGCGCGAACTGGCTATCCAGGTAGCCGAGGCACTGCAAAGCTACGCCCGCAATATGCCCGGCTTCCATGTTCTGCCAATCTACGGTGGCCAGAGCTATACGATCCAGCTCAAGCAGTTGTCACGTGGCGCCCACATTATTGTCGGCACACCAGGTCGTGTCATGGACCACATCGAGAAGAAGACGCTTAATCTCGACCACCTGAAAACCATGGTGCTCGACGAAGCGGACGAAATGCTGCGCATGGGCTTCATCGACGACGTCGAGTGGATTCTCGAACGCACGCCGGCACAGCACCAGACAGCTCTGTTCTCCGCCACCATGCCGGATCAGATTCGCCGTGTCGCCCAGAAATACCTGGTTGATCCGCGTGAAATCAAGATCAAGTCAGCCACCGCCACCGTCGCTGCCATTCGTCAGGTTTACTGGCAAGTTAGCGGCATGCACAAACTGGATGCGCTGACCCGTATTCTTGAGGTTGAAGACAGTTTCGATGCCGCCATCATCTTCGTGCGCACCAAAAACGCTACCGTCGAACTCGCCGACAAACTCTCAGCCCGTGGCTATGCTGCCGCTGCGCTGAATGGTGACCTTAACCAGCAGATGCGCGAACGCGTTATCGAGCAGCTGAAGTCCGGCGCACTCGACATCGTCGTTGCAACCGACGTCGCCGCGCGCGGCATCGACGTACCGCGCGTCAGCCACGTTGTTAACTACGACATCCCGTACGACACCGAAGCCTACGTGCACCGCATTGGCCGTACCGGCCGTGCTGGCCGCACCGGCAACGCCATCCTGTTTGTCGCGCCGCGTGAAATCAGCATGCTGCGCAGCATCGAGCGCGCCACCCGTTCGCCGATTGCGCCTTTGACGCTACCGAGCCGCGCCGATGTAACCAACAAACGCGTTGCCGACTTCAAGGCCGGCGTTGTTGAGGTTCTAAATGCTGAAGGTCTCGACTTTTTCGCCAATATCGTCTCCCAGATTGCCGAAGAACAGAACGTCGGCGCTGAGGAAGTTGCCGCGGCATTGGCCATGATGGCCCAGAAGGGCAAGCCGCTGCAGATCGTTGGTGAAGATCCTGCACCGCCGCGCCCGATGGCCGCTAGCGATGCTCGTCGCCCGGGCAGTTTTGGCGAGCGTGATCGCAAGCCCCGTTCGGAAGAGCGCGGCGAACGTCCGCGTTTTGAAAGCCGTGGTGAAAAGCCACGCTTTGAAGACCGTGGCGACAGCCGTCCGCGCACCGAAGACAAGCCACGTCGTGCCACTGCCGGTGCCCCAACCGGTGACATGGTGCGTTACCGCATCGATGTGGGCCGGGATCATGGCGTTCAGGTCAAGGACATCGTTGGCGCCATTGCCAACGAAGCCGGGATCGAAAGCCGCTTTATCGGCCGCATTGCGCTTTACGATGAGTCGAGCACCGTTGAACTGCCGGCCGGTATGCCGAAGGAAGCCGACAACGCCCTGAAACGCACCCGCGTCCGCGGTGTGCCGATCAATATGCGCCCGGACGAAGGTGATGCCCGCCCGGAAGGCGAGCGCAAGTTTGACGGCGAGCGTAAATTCAAGAAGCGCGTCTAAGCTTCTGACTGTCCTGCACAGGATTTGAAAAGGCCACGGCATTGTCCGTGGCCTTTTTTTCGGCTGCTTCTAAATAACAATAACTCGGTTAAACATCGCTAAAAGACACCGAATCCCCGTTTTTGCGTTTTGCGCGGCACTATGGAATTGTTATGATGAACGGTATAGCTAGTTAGCTATACCAAGATTCTTTCGAAGGGGATTCAATGTTTAGCCGACTCATGCCGCAACGTAAAGAGTTTTTCGAATTACTCGCGGCACATTCCGATCGCGTTGTGGCCGGTGCAAATGCCACTTTGCGCTTGATGAATGGCTTGGGAACCGGGATCGAGGACATCCCTATCCTGGTTGCCGAGGTCAACATGAATGAACAGAGTGCCGACAAGATTAAGGCTGAATTAATTACTTTGCTGCATCGCTCGTTCACGACCCCAATCAACCGCGATCAGATTCACACGCTGACCATCGACTTGGATAATGTGCTGAATGCCTTGCAGGATGTTGCCAATGCGGTGGACATGTACAACATCAAGGAATCGACTGCCGAATCCCGCGAATTGGCTTCGCTGGCAGCAGATGCCTGCATGCGCCTGAATCGTGCCGTGATTGCGCTACCGGAAAAAGAGCGCAAGTTGGAAACCACAGAGTTGTGCAAGGAAATCGACGCCATAGAATCACAGGCGGACCGGGTGCAGCGCAAGGCGATTACGCGTTTGTTCGATGGCAGCAATACGGTGTGGACTGCACTGAAAATGCGCGAGTTCTACGCCCTGCAGGAAGAGGTGCTGGACCGCTGCGAGGATGCCGCCAAGACGATCGAAGAAATCCTGATCGAAAATTCCTGACCGGAGCCCCGCATGGATCATCTAACCATCAGCATCTGGTCGCTTGCGCTGCTTGTCTTTGTGGCACTGGCCTTCGATTTCATGAACGGCTTTCATGATGGCGCCAACTCCATCTCAACCATTGTTGCAACCGGCGCCCTGACCCCAAAGCAGGCCGTGGTTTTCGCCGCTTTCTTCAATTTTGCGGCCCTTTGGATTTTCCAACTCAAAGTCGCCGCGACCATCGGCAAGGGTACGGTGGACCCGGCATTTGTCGATCATTATGTGATCTTCGGCGCCTTGGTCGGGGCGTTGGCGTGGAACATCATCACTTGGTACTACGGCATTCCTTCATCCTCGTCGCACGCATTGGTCGGTGGACTGGTCGGCGCCACCCTCGCCAAGGCCGGTGGCCTGACACCGATTGTCTGGAGTGGTTTCGGCAAGATCCTCATCTTCATCATCATTTCTCCCTTGGTGGGATTTTTCATCGGAGGCATGTTGATGGTTCTCGTTGCCTGGATATTCCGCAACAAGACGCCACACCAGGCGGGAACCTGGTTTCGTAGCGGCCAACTGGTCGCCGCAGCGGCCTATAGCCTCGGCCATGGCGGCAATGATGCGCAAAAAACCATTGGCATCGTCTGGCTATTGTTGATTACCGCCGGTGTATCGACCACGGATGTCAATACACTGCCGATGTGGGTGATTTATTCCTGCTACGGCGCCATTGCCTGGGGCACCTATCTTGGTGGCTGGCGCATCGTCAAAACCATGGGCAGCAAAATCACCCGGCTCAATTCGGTCAGTGGCTCGTGCGCCTCAATGGGCGGCGCGATCAGTCTGGGCTTGGCCACTTGGGGTGGCATTCCGGTTTCAACGACGCATACCATCACCGGCGCCATTGTTGGCGTTGGCACCGCCGCCGACGTTAGAGCGGTGCGCTGGGCGGTAACTTTCAATCTGGTAATCGCCTGGGTTTTGACGATTCCAGCCTCGGGTTTGATTGCGGCCATTTTCTGGTACGTCGGTCGAAGCTTCCTCTGACCAGACAAGGAACGCTCTCCATGCTGAACAATGTCATGCCCCAACGCTCCACGTTTTTCACACTGCTGGCGTCACATGCCGACCGTATCGTCGCCGGCGCAAACGCGACGTTACGCCTGGTCACTGGTCTGGGTAACCCAATAGAACAGAATGCAATACTGATCGAAGAAGTGAATATCAATGAAGCCAGCGCCGACCGGATCAAGGCTGACTTCATCCATCTGCTCTATGAGTCCTTCACCACGCCGATTAATCGGGAACAACTGCATACGCTGATTCTCGACCTGGATCGTGTGCTCAACACGCTGCAGAGCGTCGCCAATGCGATCACGATGTACAGCATTGGCAATTCAACGCCGGAAGCGCGCGCAATGGCCTCGCTCGGTGCCGATGCCTGCCTGCGCCTGAACCGCGCCGTCACTGCCCTGGCCGAACGTGACCGGGCGAGCGATACGATCAATTATTGCCGTGAGATCGAGGATATCGAATCACGTTCCAGCGCCGCCATGCATGAAGCCGTGCGCAAACTGTTTGAAACTGAAGGTGACGAACAGGCGGCTTGGCATGCAATGAAAATGCGGCGCTTTTACTTCAGCCAGGAAGAAGTACTTGATGGCTGCAAACGCGCCGCCCGGACGATTGAAGAAATCATCATCGAAAACGCCTGATCAGCTGTCATTGGTTTATTTCCATTGGAATAACAGCCAGAACCTTGGTTAGCCAACTGCTGCGGTCAACGCCAAATTTTGGTAAAAAAGGCGGTCGACCGTAGTAATCAGATTAGCCGCTGACCGCACCGCCCATGCCTGCTCTCTCAGCCATCGTTGAGCAACACCCAATGATTATCCAGCGCCATTTTCTCTGGCCAGGGCAAAAATGTCGGCTTGGCCGTCGGGTGCCAGCGCACCAAACCAAGCGCGGTGGCAACCAGCACGCCGCCACCAGGTTTCGGCCCGGTCCAGGGCGTCAGGGCATAGGCTTCCTGTAACTCGACGATGGGTGTCAGCTTGTCCGGTGCGCCCGGGTGCCACAACTGCGCCAAACCAACCTGATTGCTGGAGAGCGCAAAGCCGCCGTTATAGGCGGCGGTGATGTCGCCGGCGTAACCGGCACCATCGTTGCTGCGAGTTGGGACGGACAATTCATCGCCATCAAGCACAGCCAGAATTGGCGCCGCCACACGCTTGGCCGCGTCGTCGTGTTCGGCTTGCATGGCAATACCGAGGAAAGTTTTACCGCTTGCCGGAGAATGGCTCCAGGCCAGGTGGCGCAGGCTGAGGCGCCGGTCGTCCAGAGTCCATTGGCGAAGCAGGCGGCCGCTTTGGCCGTCAAGCCGAACGAGCGAGGAATCCATCCGCTGCAGGTCGTATTTCTTATCGGCCGCCGTGCGCGGGATGCCGCCGTTGGCAACCATCAAATGGCCCTCAGCATCGAGCAGCAACTGATGCGGCTCCGGGCCTTGAGCATCCCATTCGGCCATTTTTTTCAGACTCGTTGGCTCACGCACACCGATCTTGCCGCGCCCGGTCTTGCTGTCTGTTTCTGTGGTGTAGATAACATCGCCACGCTGACTGAGGATGGCGTGACCATTCAGGCGGGCGCTGGAAGTTTCTCCTTCCAGATTGATCTGCTGCGTCACCTCACCTTTGCCATCACAGCGCAGCATCCAGGCGCCGGGACGAACGCCGGTGACAAGCAAACCGCCGTCAGCTTCCGGTAGCAGGCCGTGCGGGCGCGTTGGCAAGGGCGTGGCGTAGCGAATTTCCAGCTTATTCCTTTCCCAGTTGGCCGCCAGTACGCCGGCGTAGTAGGTATCGCCGGGATTGGGGCCGCGCCAGGCGGCACCGATCAAGGCGGTAGAGGCTGCGGCGCCGCCCTCCGCCAGAGCCAGCCCGGATTTTGACAGGATACCCAATGCCCCGAGTGAGAGCAGAAAGCGGCGGCGATCAAAGGTGTTTTTCATGGATTTAATTCCCGGTCAGAGGCAGACAAAGAGGGCAAATATTGAATGCTGCGGTCAACGCCATTTTTAGCCCAAAAATACAGTCGACCGCAGGGCAGCTAAGGCCATGCAGAAAGACATGTGATAGGCTAAAAATTTAGAACTTGTACTCGGCGCTCAAGATGAAGCGACGCGCCTGGCCGGGTACGGTAAAGCCGCCGTTGTCGTAGAGCGCGTCGTAATACAGTTTGTCGAAGACGTTCTGGATATTGAACTTGACGCTGTATTTGGGTTGCTCATAGCTAACCATCGCATCCCAGCGCATATAGCCGGGCACCTTGTTCGGATTGAACGCGGCAGTCCCGGTCGGCGCCCCACCGTAGCGCTCACTCTTGTATTCGACGCCGCCACCAACCTTGAAACCGAGCGGTAACTTGTAAGTCGACCACAGATTAAGAGTGCGCTTCGGTGTATTGCGCGGCTCCTTCCCGACAAAGTTGGGGTTGCCGGTAACGGGTGCGACTTCGAGGATTTCGCCATGAATGAAGGAGACGCCGCCGAAGACTTCCAGGTTATCGGTCACCCGGCCAGCCAGTTCAAACTCCAGGCCATCCGACTGACGCTTTTTGGTCAGGATGGATGCAGTGGATTCCAGATCGGTATTGCGTTCCCAATCCTTGACGGCGCGGTAGAGCGAGGTGCGGAAGGCAAGATTGCCGTCGAGCAGCAACCACTTGGCACCCAATTCAGTGACCTTGGAGCGTTCCGCCGGATATTGATTGCCGGAAAGCTGGTAAAGGTCAGCCGTCGGGCTGAACGAATCGCTCCAGCCCAGGTAGTAATGCGAGTCGACCTGAGGTTGCCAAGAAAGACCAGCACGGTAGCTGTTTTCGCCAAAATTGCCGCTGAAGGCGGTGGCCACATTGCCCGCCGCCGTGACGTAGTCAGAACGCATCTCGTCGCGGCGCACGCCTGCGGTCAACTTCCAGTCCGGAACAAATTCAACCGAATCCTGCACATAGGCGCTGTAGGTATCGCCCTTGTAAATATTGGCCGGCGCAGTCGCAAACTCGCCCGGACGATAAAGTGGATTGGTCGCCGTACCCAGATTACGCAAGGCCCGGCGGATCGAATCTTCACGCAGATATTCAACGCCGCTGACCAGCTCATGCTTCATCCCGAATAGGTTGAAGGCAGTGTTCAGATCACTCTGCAAAACGTAATTATCGGTCTCGAACTGACGGGTCTTGGCCTGCTGCTGCGTACTCGCCGCCGTCAAAGTGCCCTGACCAGCCACCGCCCAGTAGGCACGCTTGTAGTTTGCGGCGCGCAACACCGTCCGCCACTGGGTGGTCGGCGAAATTTTGAAAAGGTAATTCAGGGTCGTGACATTGGTTTCGCTATCGTCGAAATTTGCATCGACACCGTAATAATTGCCCGCCTTGGCCATGTCCTGATTCGGCCTTTTATTGACGAAAGGAATCCCATAATCGGCGCGATCCTGGCTCTTGACCCAGAGATGACTCAGGTTAACTTCGTGATCGGTACCCAACCCGAAAGAAATACTCGGCGCCACACCCATCCGGTGAATCTCCGGCTCGGTGCCGGTGTAGGGATTGGAACGCGCGCTGCCTTCGTCGCGGTTCATCAGGTTGATGCGGAAGGCGGTGGTTTCGCCAACCCGCTGATTCAGATCGGCCTTGGTTTCCAGATAACCGTCTGAGCCAACCCCGAAGCCCACCTTATTGACGCCATAGAGCATCGGCGTCTTGCTCACCTGATTGATCACCCCGCCGGCCTGACCACGACCGAACAGCATGGCGGCCGCCCCGCGCAGCACATCAACCTGCTCAAGATTGAACACCTCGCGGTTGTACTGGGCTGTATCGCGGATGCCATCGAGGTACATGTCGCCGAACGTATAAAAGCCGCGCAACATCATGTTGTCGCCAGAGCGGCCACCCTCGGCCGCATTGAAGGTAAGGCCGGAAACATTGCGCAGCGCTTCCCGCAGCGAGTTGGCTTCCTGCTCTTCCATCAGCGAGCGGGTGATCGTGGTAATCGCCTGCGGCACATCGTGCGGATCCTGCACCACTTTGCCGACACGGGTTTTTGTCGCCCGGTAGCCATCCTGCTGTTCGGCATTGGCTTTGACGGTAACCACCGGCAGCGTCTGTTCTTCGGCCTGTACTGTTTGGCTACCAACCAACAAGCCGGCGACCATCATCCCGAGCGGTAACAAAGCGCCCCGCCCTCCATTCACAGCCGGTGACGCTGCCAGCACCTGTGCCAGCAGGTTTTTAGTTTGGCGTTTATTCACAAGAATCCCTCTATCGAGTCAGTTGAAATGGCTGGCTGGCAGAGAGAGGCTGGCTTGCCGAACAGGTATAAACATGGTGTTTAAGACATGGCTGGCTATGTTGCAGTGGCTGGCTAGTCGGTTAATGCAAATGCGAATATATCTCATTAACAAATACGTTACAAATATTTTGTAACAAATGAAACGGGATTCTGATTCCTGAATTCAAGTTGTTGACAGTGATTCTTGTTTACGTAGAATACGATCCATTCTCGTTTGCATTTGGTTTCGCAATGAACATTCAACTACAACAGCCACCCGCCGCCCCACCTGCCGAAAGCACGACAGATCGCCCTCGTATAGAAAGCCAGCAATTACTGCGTGGTGCCCAGACTATCGAAATTGAACATGCCGGCCAGCGTTACCTACTGCGCGTGACCCGCGAAAACAAACTGATCCTGACCAAATGATGCTGCGTCCGCGTACCCAATGAGTACCGCCCAATGAGTACCGCCCAATGAGTTACACCCGATGAGTTACACCCTATCCCGTCCCTCTTCTGCCTCTCGCGGTGGTTTACTGAGTCTCGTCATCGGGCTGCATGTCGGCATTTTTTTCGTCATCCTCGCCGCCAAAACCATCGTGCCGCAGATCATGGAAATACCCTTGATCGTCAATTTGATAGAACCGGCGGAAGCTCCCAAGCCGCCGCAAGCCAAACCCTTGCCGGTGGTCGCCAAGGCCCAGCCGGTCAAGCAAGCGCACACCCCCGCACCGAAAATACCCGCGCCGCCGATCGAAACCACCACCAGTTCAGTGCCCGCGCCGTCTGCCCCGGTCGCCGCGCCATCGGAAGCCAAACCAAGCCCGCCCGCCCTACCGGCCGAAGCGCCACTCAACCAAGCGCGTTTTGATGCCGACTACCTGAAAAACCCGGCCCCGGCCTACCCGCCACTTTCCCGCCGCATGGGCGAAGAAGGCAAGGTCACGCTACGCGTCTCGGTCAATCCGCAAGGCACGGCGGATCAAGTCGACATCAAAACCTCGGCGGGCAGTACTCGCCTGGACGAAGCAGCGCAAAAGACAGTTCGCACCTGGAAATTCATCCCGGCCAAACGCGGCGAGACGGCCGTTCAAAGCTGGGTACTGGTGCCCATTATTTTCAAATTGGAGCAATAAAAATGCAGGAAACGGCACACGAAAATGCCTTCGGCTTGGCTCACCTCTGGGCCAGTGGCGACACTATTTCGCACAGCGTTGCGATCGTCCTTGTCATCATGTCGATGACCAGTTGGTATCTGATTCTGGCCAAAACTTGGGATTGGTGGACGATGCGCCGGGCCGCCCGCGCCGTCGGCAACTTCTGGGCGGCAAGCAGTGTTGCCGAAGGTATTGAACACCTGCGCGCGGCTGACCCGGCCAGCCCTTATGCCCAGCTCGCCGAACAAGCCAATAGCTGCAATCACGACTGTGAAGCGGTGACCGGCCGCCTGGCTTCCCGCTTCGACCCTTCCGAACAAATGGAACGCGCCCTGCGCCAGCAACTTTCCGCCACGCAGGCAACGATGGAAAACGGCCTGACCCTGCTCGCCACCACGGGTGCTACCGCACCGTTTGTCGGTCTATTTGGCACGGTTTGGGGCATTTACCACGCACTGGTCGCGATCGGTCTGTCCGGCCAGGCGGCACTGGAAAAAGTGGCGGGCCCGGTTGGCGAAGCGCTAATCATGACGGCCGCCGGCCTCGCCGTGGCGCTGCCTGCCGTCTTTGCTTACAACGCCTTTACTCGCGTCAACCGCGTCATTCTGGCTGACCTCGACGCCTTCGCGCACGACCTGCACGCCTTCTTCACCGTCGGCAAACCCTTCGTCGCCAACAGCGCCCAGATCCACCCCGCAATTTCCATCTCTCGGGCGCGCGCCGCTACTGAGGTCGCTTAATCATGGCAATGGGCAGTTTTAACTCACAACAGCACCCGATGCCGACGGCGGAAATCAACATGACGCCGCTGGTCGACGTGATGCTGGTTCTGCTGATCATCTTCATCATCACCGCACCGCTGATGACGCATTCGGTGAAGGTCGATCTGCCACGCGCCACAAGCACGCCGACCCCGGAAAAGCCGATGACGCTGCAAGTGTCAATCAACGCCAATAACGAGCTTTTTATCGGTTCCGACCCGGTCGACCGCAGTAGTCTCGAAAGCCGGTTCCGCGAGGCGGTCAGCCAGGATGCCAATGTCGAAATGCACCTCAAGGCTGACCGCAGCACCCGTTATGAAAGCGTTGCCGAAGCGATGAGCGCCGCTCGCCGCGCCGGGCTGAGCCGCATCGGCTTCGTCACGCAACCGGGCGCGGAAGCGCTTTGAACCAAGGCATTTATTTCAGGAAAACCGTTTTTATTCGTCATTCCCGCGTCGGCGGGAATCCAGCCTTTTCCGGCTCATGGATCCCCGCTGACGCGGGGATGACGAACTGAACACCCCGTCCATAAATTTTCTTTTACGCAATTTAACCATCCCTCAAGCCAGCCAGCCATAAAGCAAGCCAGCCCTCTCGGGAAGCCCGCTTTACGGTCAGCCAGCCAGAGACTTTCAGGAGTCCTAGCCTATGTTGTCCCCGAAAAAACTCATCTCCGCGCTGGCCCTTGCTGCTGCCTTTGCCACGCCGGCCCTCGCCCTCGAATATCCAATCGGCGTGCCGCAGCAACGCAACGGGATGGAAGTTGCCGCCGTTTATCTGCAACCGGTTGAAATGGAACCGGAAGGCATGATGAAGAAGGCGTCCGATTCCGATATCCACCTCGAAGCCGACATTCGCGCCCTGGCCAACAATCCAAATGGTTTTGAGGAAGGTGCCTGGATGCCTTACCTGCTGGTCAAATTCGAAGTCTCGAAGATCGGCGGCGATTTCAAGATCAGTGGCGATTTCATGCCGATGGTCGCCAACGACGGCCCGCACTACGGTGACAACGTCAAGCTGGCCGGCCCCGGTAAGTACAAGGTGAAGTACACCATCCTGCCGCCCTCCGCCAACCCGCACGCCCATTTCGGCCGCCATACCGACCGCGCCACCGGCGTCCGCCCATGGTTCAAACCGTTTGAAGTCGACTACGAATTCACCTACGTTGGCATCGGTAAAAAAGGCGGCTATTAATCATGCGCCTTACCCAACTCACTGCTGCGCTGTTCGCGGTGGGGCTGGCCCTGCCTGCCCTGGCCGGGCCGGATACCGCCACGCTGGAAAAACTCGCCGCCCGGATGGAAAAGCTCGAAGCCCGTAATGCCGAACTGGAAAAGCAGGTCAAGGTATTGAAAGGCGAAAGCGACGCCGTCGCTCAAGGTCTGGAAAGCCCGCGCCTGTCTGAAAATGAGCCGGACATCACCATGCGATTGAAGGCAGTCGAAAAGGACAACCTGAACATGAAGAAGGCCGCCAAGATCGCCGAAGGTTTTGATGGCATCAAGGTCGGCGCCGCGCTGGCAACGGTCGGCCAAAAAGCTTCCGGCCTGCCCGACGGTATCGAAAACGGCACGACGCAGCTCAATTACCGAGCCGACGTTTCGGTTGAGCTGCCGCTCAAGCCGCTCGGCGACATCGAGCACAAGCTCTTTGCTCACCTGCGGATGGGTCAGGGCCTCGGCCTCAACGCGGCGTTTTCCAACCTTGGTCATTTCGCCAGCGCCCCCAATGCCTTGGCTTTCCGCGCTTCTGGCAGCAGCCCGGATGATTCGGTGACCATCCTCGGCGAGGCCTGGTATCAGGCCAACATTCCGCTGCCTTTCCTCGGCTTCAAACCCTACTCGCGAGAAATACTGCAGCTGACTTTCGGCAAGATGGACATCTTCGGCTTCTTTGACCAGAACGCGGCGGCGGGTGATGAATCGAAGCAATTTCTCAACTCCGTTTTCGTCCATAACCCGCTGCTTGATGCAGGCGGCGAAGTTGGCGTAGATGCCAACGGTTTCCAGCCCGGTTTTGTCGCTTCCTACCTCAACTACACCGACAAGATCCAGCCCTGGCGGCTATCGATCGGCGTCTTCGGCACCGGTGACAAAGGGGCCAACTACCAGCGCAGCCTGACCGCACCGTTGTTGATGGTGCAGGCTGAAAAGCAGATGAAACTTTTTGGCGGCCTGACTGGCAACTATCGAGTCTACGGCTGGAACCGCAGCCAAGGCGTTGATTACGATGGTTCGCTAACGCAGCACACCGGCGTTGGCGCCTCTATTGACCAGCGCGTCGGCGATGGCATAAAGCTCTTCGCCCGTTACGGCAAACTGGTTACCGGCGAATTGCCCTTCAACCAGGCGATCACAGCTGGCACTGAACTTTCTGGCAGCTACTGGGGCCGTGCCGCCGACAGCCTCGGCATCGCTGGCGCCTGGCTGCAATCAGGCAAAGGCTACCGGACGACGACGGCGATTGCTTACCTCGACGACAGTCACACGCAAAACGCCTTCAACTTCACGCCACAGGGCGCCGAAAAAGTCGCCGAAATCTATTACCGCTATCGCCTCTCGCCGCAATTTGAACTGTCGCCAGACTTTCAATACGTCACCAACGGCGGCGGCAATGGCGATGCCAAGTCGGTCAAGGTTTTTGCCCTGCGCGCCAACATTGCTTACTAAGGAAACCTGATGAAAAACGCTCTCTATGCCGTGATTTTTGGCCTTTTTTTGGGGTCGACCGGAGCATTCGCGCAAGACATGCCAACTTTCAAGCTACTGGTGAAGGACGGCCGCTTCATTCCAGAAATTGTGGAAGTACCGGCCAACACCCGCTTTCGCCTGGAAGTGAAGAACGAAGGACCGGGCGCTTCGGAATTTGAGAGTCTCGAATTGAAGAAGGAGTTGGTGCTCGCCCCCGGCGTCACCCGCAACCTGGTCTTTTTTCCGATGAAACCGGGTAGCTACAAATTCTTTGACGACTTCCATCCGGACACTGGCCAGGGCCGGATTGTCGCCAAGTAATTTTGTCGGGAAAGCCATTTTGACCCGTCATCCCCGCGTCGGCGGGGATCCATGCACGCTGTGGATTCCCGCCGACGCGGAAATGACGCATTGGTTCACAAATATGACAGCAACTAACGGAGCACAGCATGGGTAACGCCTTTTTCGTAGTTTGGCGGGAGAGCCTCGAAGCCTTCCTGATCGCCGGCATTCTCTACGCCTGGCTGAAAGCCAATGACGACAGCGGCAGCGGTCGCCGGGCGCTGTTCATCGGCCTTGGCGCCGGGGTCGGCCTGGCCCTGATGCTGGGCTGGGCCTTGCTCACCGTACAGGACGAACTGACCGGCGAGGCGCTGGAAATTTTCCA
Organism: Burkholderiales bacterium; assembly: GCA_038250105.1. Lineage (GTDB taxonomy): Bacteria > Pseudomonadota > Gammaproteobacteria > Burkholderiales > Rhodocyclaceae > Azonexus. Next base: position 17,236 of record JBBSCQ010000051.1, read on the forward strand.
GACCGCCACCCTGTTCGTCGCCGCCGGGCTGATTACCCAAATGGTGCTATGGATGAAGAAGCACGGCCGGCAGATGAAGGCGAAACTGCACGCCGAACTCAGCACCGCCGCCGAACGTTCCGGCTACCTCGGCGTAGCGGTGGTGGCCGCGCTTGCCGTCGCCCGCGAAGGGGCCGAAACGGTCATCTTCCTTTACGGTCTGGCTCAGGGTGGCAACCTGCAGGCGCTCGCTTTCGGCGCCATTGCTGGTTTGGCCGGGGCCGGCCTGACCGCCTGGCTGGCGGCAAAAAGTCTGGCCAAACTCAACATCGGCCTACTGCTGCGCCTCTCCGCCATCCTGCTGCTCGTCCTCGCCTCGGCCCTGCTCATTTCCGGCATTGATCGCCTGATCGGCGCCGGCTGGCTGCCCGCCTTGCTCGACCCGGTCTGGGATACCTCGATGCTGATCGACGACACCACCAAAGCCGGCAAACTGATTGCCGACTTCACCGGCTACCGCGCCCGCCCGGCCCTGAGCGGCCTGCTCGTCTGGGCCAGTTACTGGGGCGTCGTCATCTTCGCTCAGCGGAGAATCGGCCGTGGCTGAACACGTCCTCCAGTTCTACGCCAAGGCCGAACCCAACCGCATCGCCCGCATTGGCCTCTTCCTGCGTAAAAACCGCCGACTGATCATCGCCATCCAGTGGATCGTCGTCGTTCTTTACGCCGCGATGGTCATCATCCCCGCCTTCATCACGCTGCCGCCGGAAAACGCCCATATCTGGGACAACCTGCGCCTCTTCGCCCAGTTCTGTTTCTGGGGCCTGTGGTGGCCGGGCGTGATGATCGCCACCGTCACCATGGGCCGCGTCTGGTGCGGCCTGTTCTGCCCGGAAGGCGCGATTTCCGAATGGGTTAGCCAATACGGCCGGGGCAAGGCGCTACCGCGCTGGCTGAAATGGACCGGCTGGCCCTTCGTCGCCTTCGTGATGACCACCGTCTACGGCCAACTGGTCAGCGTTTATGAATATCCGCAAGCCGCCCTGCTCGTCCTCGGCGGCTCGACCCTTGCTGCCATTGTCATTGGCCTGCTTTACGGCCGCGAAAAACGCATCTGGTGCCGCTACCTGTGCCCGGCCTCCGGTGTCTTCGCCGTGCTGGCAAAAATCGCCCCGCTGCATTACAAGGTCGACCGCGACGCCTGGGATCGCTATCAGGGCGATTTTGAGCCGGTCAATTGCGCCCCGTTACTCGACGTCCGGCGCATGACCAGCGCCTCGGAATGCCACGCCTGCGGCCGTTGCGCCGGCCAGCGCGAGGCCGTCACCTACGCCACCCGCTCGCCCTTCGCCGAAATCCTCGACCTCGCCACCCCGGCCCGCACGCCGGATGCATTGACCCTAATCTACGGTGTCCTCGGTGTCGCCACCTGCGCCTTCCAATGGACACTCAGCCCGTGGTTTCTCAGCGCCAAACTCGCCGCCGCTGAATGGCTGGTCGAACACGATCATTTCCTGTTGCTCGATAACGACGTGCCCTGGTGGCTGCTCACCCATTACCCGGAAGCCAACGACCTGTTCACCTGGCTCGACGGCGCGCTGATCCTCGGCTACCTGCTCGGCGGCGGTTTCCTGCTCGGCTCCTTGCTGCTGGCCGGCCCGGCCCTCGCCGCCCGCCGGCTCAAAACCGAAGCCCTCACATGGCAACGCTTCTCGCTGGCGCTCACCCCGCTCGCCGCTGCCAGCGTCATCCTCGGCCTGTCGATGCTCACCGTCACCCACCTCAAGGCCGAACACCTTTGGCTCGGCTGGCTGCCGTATTTTCGCATCGGCCTGCTCAGCGCCGGTTGCCTCGGCAGCCTGTGGCTGACTTTCCAGCTCGTGCTACGGTCGACGGCAAAAAATGGGCAAAAATGGCTGGCCGGGCTGAGCATGTTGTTCCCCATTGGTTTAATGGCAAGTGTCTGGACATTGGTTTTTTTCATTTGGTAAACAACGCAGCGACATGCGCGGAAATGCCGCGCATGTCTGCATTGCCAAGAATGATCCAGCGATCAACTGGTAAAATCCCGCCATGAATTGTTGTTACATACCTAGAAACTGGAGAGCGAAACATGCAAGGACTGTTTGAATACAAAATCGAAGGCAATGGCGACGACCTGTCTTTGAACATCAAGCTGGATTCAGCCAGCGCCAAAGCTTTGGCTCGGCTTGATCGCTATATCAACTGGGCAGACGTCCTGAAACTGACCGAAAATGACCCGGAAGCCGCCAGTATTTCCGAGCGCTTGCATACTGTATTGCAGCACCTCGGGCAGTAAATCCCCGCACTCCGGCAATGGCGGCCACCCTACCGGTAGCCGCCATTTTTTATTCCCCGAGAAAATCCTCCTTGTGAACGCAATAAATACTGTATAAACTACTGTATATCGCTTCACCGGAGATGCCGCCATGTGCGGACGCTACGAACTCAAGGCCAAGGCCAGGGAATTGAACAAACAATTCCAGCAACTCCATATTAGTCAGCGCGAGATGCCGTGCACCGATGAAATGCAACCCGGCAACCCAGTACTGATCATCACCGGCAGCCCGCATGGCCATCTTGCCAGCAACGCCCAATGGGGCCTGGTCGGCAGCTTTCTTGACTTCGCCCCACCCAAACCGATCACCACCCTGTGCAGCGAAGGCCTAGCCGGCAAACCGTTCTACAACAAGATCCTGAAAAAGAAGCGCTGCCTGATCCCGGCCACCGCCTTCTTTGAGTGGCAAACATCAATCAGCGGCAAACAAAAAATCCGAGTCAGCCACAGCAACCACGAACCGCTCATCTTCGCCGGCATTTTTGACCACCACCCGCTCGCCGGCACCACCTGCGCCATTCTCACCACCGCCGCCAATGAATCGATGTCTGCGCTGCATCACCGCATGCCCGTCATCCTCGGCCGTGACGAACGTAATTTTTGGCTGGAAGATCACGCCGAATTTCCCGAAGATGAGTTTGCGGCGATGCTGCAAACGTCATCAGAACATGCACTGACGCTGGAAGCGATCATTGAAGAAGCGCCTTCACCCCAGATGTCGCTTGCGTTTGCCTGAACGAACGCACACTTAACATGCAACCGTGTGCCAAGAGGATCAGACTCTTTCGGAATTCCACCAGACCATTGATTAAATTGAGTTTTTTCTCACGAAGAGCGCTTATCTAGCAACTCTTTGATGCGTTCTACAGCATCCAAACCGCATTCAATGCTCAGTACTTGATCTCTTTCAGCATCGCCCTGCGTAGTAATTCATTGATACGGGTTTGATAGCCTTTACCCTGCGATTTGAACCATGCCACTACGTCAGCATCAATGCGAAGCGTTAGCTGTTGCTTCATGGGTTTGTAGAACTCGCCAACCACCGCTCCATGCCACGCCTGGGTTAATTGAACTTGACCCCAAATTTACTGATGATAGAAGCGATCATTGAAGAAGCACCGTCGCCGCAGATGTCGCTCGCGTTTGCCAGAATGAGCGCGTTCAACATGCAAACCTATGTCAACGGGAAAGCGAGTTTGAATCAACTCATTCTTGCGGTTGACCGCAAAAACAAGGCAAGTTTATGTCGACTCCGTACCCGTTACTTCAAAGGGTAAAACACCAAACCACGCCCACGTCATCAGCGCATAGCATAATCAGCCGATTATAAAAGCATAAAAATCAGGGAGCGGTTTTGGCAACACTGATACCGGCAATCGGCACTTGCGTTTCACGAATGACCGGTGGCGAGCGCCGTTTGGCCTACCGCCTCGAAATCAAGCTCGAAACCGACTGGCTGCTCTGGTACGACGTGCCGCTCGGGCCGCGCAATGTGCATCCCGACTTCGTTGTCTTCAACCCGCGCCGTGGCCTGCTCGTGCTGGAAGTCAAGGATTGGCGGCTCGACACCATTCAGGAGATCGACCGGCAAAGCGTCAGCATCATTACTGCCAACGGCCTCAAGCGCCAAGTCAACCCGCTCGAACAAGCCCGCCAATACGCCCATGAAGTCGTCGATCTACTCAAGCGCGACCCGCAACTGACCATTAACAGCGGCCGCCAGCAAGGCACCCTACTCTTCCCTTGGGGCTACGGCATTGTGCTGACCAACATCAGCCGCAAGCAATTCGACAGCACTAACCTCGGTGAAGTGATCGAGCCGCAGCGCGTCATCTGTCAGGACGAAATGACTGAAAGCGTGGACGCCGAAGCCTTTCAGGAACGGCTCTGGGGCATGCTACCTTTTGTCCGCAGCGTGCCGCTCGCGCTACCGCAAATTGACCGTATCCGCTGGCACCTCTTCCCGGAAATCCGCATTGCCGCGCCCAATCAGGGCGGCCTGTTCGCCGAAGAAGACCTTGAAATCCCTGATCTCATCCGTGTGCTCGATCTGCAACAAGAACAACTCGCGCGCAGCCTCGGCGAAGGCCACCGCGTCATTCACGGCGTTGCCGGCAGCGGCAAAACGCTGATCCTCGGCTACCGCGCCGAACACCTTGCCAAAATCTGCACCCGGCCCGTCCTGATTCTTTGCTACAACCGCACGCTGGCCAAACGTCTGGCGCGGACGATGGCCGGCAAAGGCCTCGACGACAAAGTGCTGGTCCACACCTTCCACCAATGGTGCCGGGCGCAACTGATCGCCTACGACGCCGGCCTGCCGGAAAACAACACCGACAGCGACTTTTACGCTGCCGAACTGGTCGACCGCATCATTCGCGCCGTAGACGCCAACATCATCCCGGCCGGCCAGTACGACGCCGTGATGATCGACGAAGGCCACGACTTCCAGCCCGAATGGCTCAAGCTCGTCGCCCAAATGGTCAATCCCGCCACCAGCTCGCTGCTCGTTATGTACGACGACGCCCAGGCCATCTACGGCCGCGAAAAGCGCGGCAAACTCAGCTTCAAAAGCCTCGGCATCCAGGCCCAGGGCCGCACCACCATCCTCAAAATCAACTACCGCAACACGCAAGAAGTCCTCGAACTCGCCAGCGGCATCGCCAAAGAACTGCTCACCCAGGCCGATTCCGACGAAGATGGCATCCCGCTCATCGCCCCGATCAGCGCCGGCCGCCACGGCCCTGCCCCGCTCCTCATCAAGCTACCCAACATCCAGGCCGAAGCCGACTACATCGCTAACCACCTGAAAGAAGCCCACAAAACCGGCACCCCGTGGAGCGACATGGCCGTGATCTACCACGACTACGCCAGCGTCGGAAAACCCGTGCTGGCGACGCTACGCAAATGCGGCGTGCCGGTCACCTACTTCAGCGACATCACTTTTTCCGAAAGCGAAGACACCGTGAAATTCCTGACCATGCACAGCTGCAAGGGCCTGGAGTTTCCGCTGGTGGCGATTCCAGGGGCGGGACAGATGGGGGTTGAGGAAGGGCGGAAGGAAGTGAATGCGCGGTTGCTGTATGTGGCGATGACGCGGGCGACGAAGGAGTTGGTGGTGGTTGGGTGAAGAAAATGTCTTTGACCCAGTTAATTTTATCTTCAGCGATAGAACGCCATGGTCAGTCACTTTTGTTCAGAACAACGAAACCGTGGTCTGTCCCCTGTTTTTGACTCCCGATTGCTCGGACGCCGCTGCCAAGTGCTAGAAAGACGTACGGACAACTTCTTTCATGGGACTTTAACCCGCTGGATATATCGCCGATCACGGCGAACAGTCTGACCATTTTTAAGTTTTGGTCTATCCACGGTTGTTTTCGAAAATGTTGGAATGTTAGACCTGACCCCAGAGTTCTTTTGCAACGACCAGCTAGGTCAGAAAAGCTTCTACCTCGCGCTTGCCCATTTCGCCCGGATGACGTTTCCCGTGTAAGTGGATGAAACGCTTGATCCAGCCTGTATATGCTGTCTAAGTACGTATGCTATAGTGCTTGAATCGCAATTTGGCGCGCACCCGGTCAAGCAGTTTTAGCGAATCAGGCGATGGCGAAGTGGCAAAGGAATTATCAGACATAGCAACCCTTGAGTTACAAAATACTGTATTAATATACAGCACTTTACCCATAGCGGCCAGATTATTGGTCAGTCCGATAATCTGTTTACTCGACGAAGTGTCGTCGA
>JBBSCQ010000052.1:0-23099 GCA_038250105.1 Burkholderiales bacterium
GGGCGGGGCGGTTGAGTCTCAACCAGCGCGATGCGCAAACGACTATGCCGTAGGGCAAGGGCCAAGCTGGCGCCAGCCAGGCCGCCACCCACGATAATCAGATCAAATTGTTGCATGACGACGATTATGCCGTTTCATCGAAATGAAACAAGACGCTCAGGCTGGATTGCCGCCAGAAGGAGGTTTGTTCTGGCGCGGCCGGCGGTTGTTGTTATTACTGCCAGCGCCGCCCCCCGGACTATTTGTCCGTGGCCGGTGTTTCTTTGGCTGTCCGCTGCCTGCCGGCTTGTTATGGAACATCGGTGGACGGTCTTGACCAGCACCAAGCTGCTCATTTCCGGCAATGCGATTGCCGGGAGCAAGCTGAATTTCCAACTCGATAATTTCATCCCACTGCTCATCCGTTCTATCGCGCTCAGCAACAGAAAGCAGATCACGCAGACGGCGACGAGTGTCGTTGGGCGGAGGCGCAGAAACAGCTGTGGGGATAGGTGCAGCTACTGGCGCTGGTGTAGAAACAGACGCTGGTGCAGCTGCAGGCTCAGCCACTACGGGCGGGTTTTCAGGCGTGGTATCGGGAATCAGATTAGTCATCGCAAATTAAAAAGCGGAGCTCAAAAACTACGAGCCCCGCATTATGTAATGCCAACTTATTTCTTTTTGGCAGGGGACTTCTTGGGTGCTTCGACAGGCTTCGGTGCAACAGCAGCCTTGAAGGCTGTACCAGCAGTAAATTTTGGTACCGTCGTAGCAGGAATCTTCAACGTAGCGCCAGTTTTCGGATTCTTGCCGGTGCGCGCAGCGCGGTCTGCCGACTTGAACGTACCAAATCCAACGAGCGTGACGGACTCACCTTTGGCAACGGTTTGGACAACTGCAGCGACGATGGCGGACAACACCTTGTCAGCAGCAGCCTTGGTAATACCAGCTTCTTTTGCAGCAACTTCGACCAGCTCGGATTTATTCATCTAAGTGCCTCCTGTTACTTGTTTATGTTTAAGAAAACTGGCCGTTGGAACGGCAGCAATCTTAAAGTAGCACACCTTAATAAAGAAGTGTTGCCACGGAAACGCTTATTTCGCAAGCTTACTGCAATTTTCACTGATTTAGTCACGTTGACCGCAGCATTAGCCGCAAAAAACAACCCCGGCGCAAGGCCGGGGTTGTGGTAGGCGACTAACTAAGTAGATTATTTACTCTCTTCCTTCGGCTTCTCGCCGTGCGACATTTCACTGGCGCCCTCATTCTGCTTGCCAATATGCTGATCAAGCTGCGGCAACTGATGCGCAATTCCCTTGTGACAATCGATACAGGTTTTCCCTTCCTCAAAAGCTTTCGGATGCATGCGCGCCGCCCGATTACCTTGCTCGGTGTAATCCATGTAATCGTAACGATGGCAGTTACGGCACTCCCTAGAATCATTTGCCTTCATTCGATTCCATTCGTTCTGCGCCAACTGACCCCGTTTGGCATTGAACTTTTCCGGCGTATCAATCGTGCCAAGTATTTTGTGTAATACCTCGTTCGAAGCTTGAATCTTGCGAATCATCTTCGGCCCCCACTCTTTCGGTACGTGGCAATCCGGACAAGTCGCCCGCACGCCGGTACGGTTGGTGTAGTGGATGGTGTTCTGGTATTCCTTGAAAACGTTTTCCTTCATTTCATGACAGCTAATACAGAAGGACTCTTGATTGGTTGCCTCCAATGCCCAGTTAAAGCCCCCCCAGAAGACAACACCGGCAAGGAACAGCAAGAGCACGGTAACAACGCCAATCCTCTTCACCCAGGCGGGGGTATATTTTTCCAGACTCATCATTCCGCTCCCTTTTTAGCTGCTGGCTTATAGGTATTCTCTACCAGCGGTTTAGCGTCGTACTGTGGCACGTGGCACTGATGGCAGAAGTAGCGGCGGGGCGAGATATTGGCTGACTTCTTGTCTTCGCGATCCAGATAATGCGACTTGGCAACCTTGGTCGCGCCCGTCTCTTCCGCTCGCTCTTTCGAGTGGCAGTCCATGCATTTGTTGAAGTTCTGGGTGATGACGTAGCCCTTGATACTGTGCGGGATCAGCGGCGGCTGCTTCTGGAAATTACGGGGAATTGTTTCCTTGTCTTTTTCGGGACGGAACATATCCACTTTGGACATTTGGTCGATGGACACATCGCCCCGTTCAGACAGCACTTTTTCCTGCGCACTGGCAACACCAAGCCCGGAGAGGAGCACGGTGACAGCCAGGGCCAGAGCAGTGATGAATCTCATGGTTTCTTACCTCCGAGAGACGACCGGGGTATTACCCTCGGCCGTTTTCCTTTATTTTTAGCGTTGACCCTAGGGCCAGCGGTTGTTTCTAGGATTGAATCAAGCCTTGGTTATCTTGACTGCACACTTCTTGTAGTCCGTTTCCTTCGAAATCGGACAAGTCGCGTCCAGCGTCAGTTTGTTAACCAAACGACCGGCGTCAAAGAAGGGGATAAAGACCAGGCCACGCGGCGGCTTGTTGCGACCCCGTGTTTCGATACGCAGCTGAATCTCGCCACGCCGGGAAGCCACCTTAACCTCCATGCCTCGCTGCAATCCACGCGCCTTGGCGTCATCCGGGTGCATAAAGACAACAGCATCCGGAAAGGCCTTGTAAAGCTCGGGAACGCGACGAGTCATCGTGCCGGTATGCCAGTGTTCAAGCACACGACCGGTAGACATCCAGAGGTCAAACTCCTTGTCCGGCGACTCGGCGGCGGGTTGATAGGGCAGCGCAAAAATAACGGCCTTGCCATCCTTGTGACCGTAGAACTTTACGCCCTCACCCTTCTTGACGTAGGGGTCGTAACCTTCGCGGAAGCGCCACAAAGTTTCCTTGCCATCAACCACCGGCCAACGCAGACCACGCGCCTTGTGATACGTCTCGAACGGGGCCAGATCGTGGCCATGACCACGGCCAAACAAAGCGTATTCCTCGAACAAGCCTTTTTGTGGGTAAAAGCCAAGCAACTTGGCTTCATCGTTATCGAAACCTGGCTGGATTTCATTGGCTTTGTATTTATTCACCACGCCATTGGCAAAGAGCACGTCATACATCGTCTTGCCCTTGAGTTTCGGCGCTTTAGCCAGCAGCTCTTCCGGCCAGACCTCTTCCATCTTGAAGCGCTTGGCAAACTCGATTAGTTGCCAGAGATCAGAGCGTGACTCGCCCGGCCCCTTGACTTGCTGACGCCAAAACTGGGTACGCCGCTCGGCATTTCCGTAAGCACCCTCTTTTTCGACCCACATTGAGGTCGGCAGAATCAGGTCGGCCGCCATCGCCGACACCGTCGGGTACGGATCAGAGACAACAATAAAGTTTTCCGCTTTACGCCAGCCGGGGTAGAGCTCTTCATTGATGTTCGGACCGGCCTGCATGTTGTTATTGCACTGCTGCCAGTAGAAATTGACCTTGCCGTCCTTCAGCGCCCGCGCCATGGCAACAGCGTGGAAACCTACCTTGTCGGGAATCGCCCCATCCGGTAAGCCCCAGAGCGCTTCGGTGTGCTTGCGGTGTTCAGGATTGGTTACCTGCAAATCAGCCGGCAGACGATGCGAGAAAGTACCAACTTCACGCGCCGTACCGCAGGCGGAGGGCTGGCCAGTCAGCGAGAATGGGCTGTTACCCGGCTCAGAGATCTTGCCGGTAAGCAAATGGATGTTATAGACGAGGTTATTCGCCCAGGTGCCACGGGTGTGTTGATTGAAACCCATGGTCCACAGCGACATGACCTTGATTTTCGGGTCAGCATACAACTCGGCAAGCGACTTGAGATCCCTTTCAGAAACACCGGAGAGCTTGGAAACCTTCTCGGCGGTGTATTCCGATACAAATTTCTTGTACTCGTCGAAGGTGATCGCCTCGGACTTGCCGGTGTCGCCCTTCGGCTTACCGTCAGCGCCGGGGTAACCGTTGCTGGTGGCATCCTTTTCCAGCGCATGCGTCGGACGCAAGCCGTAGCCGATGTCGGTCGCACTCTTCTTGAAATTGGCATTCTTGTCGACAAATGCTTGATTCACCTTGCCGGTCTGGATGATGTAGTTGGCGATGTAATTCAGAATCGCCAAATCGGTCTGTGGCGTGAAGATCATCGGAATGTCGGCCAGCTCGTAAGAGCGATGCTCGAAAGTCGACAGCACGGCAACCTTGACCCCCTTGTTCGAGAGCTTACGGTCGGTAATCCGGGTCCACAAAATTGGGTGCATTTCCGCCATATTCGAGCCCCAGAGGACAAAGGCGTCGGCATGCTCGATGTCGTCATAGCAACCCATCGGCTCATCAATACCAAAGGTACGCATGAAGCCGGCGACGGCAGAAGCCATGCAGTGACGCGCGTTACAGTCCAGGTTGTTGGTGCGGAAACCAGCCTTCATCAGTTTGGCGGCAGCATAGCCTTCCCAAACCGTCCACTGGCCGGAACCAAACATCGCCAGACCATTCGGGCCTTTTGCTTTCAGTGTCGCCTTGGCCTTCTCTTCCATGATGTCGAATGCCTGTTTCCAGGTAATCGGCGCGAAGTCACCATTCTTGTCGTACTTGCCATCCTTCATCCGCAGCATGGGTGTCTTCAGACGGTCGCTGCCATACATGATCTTGGAGAGGAAATAGCCTTTAATACAGTTCAGGCCGCGGTTGACCGGTGCTTCCGGATCACCCTGCGTCGCGACGACGCGGCCGTCCTGCGTGCCGACCAACACGCTGCAACCGGTGCCGCAGAAACGGCAAGGTGCTTTGTCCCAGCGAATTTCGTCTTTTTCGGTTGCCGCGATCGCGCTGGCAGCGGGCAAGCCTGCCGCCGACATTGCCGCTGCGGCCGCATTGGCCTTGATGAAGTCCCGTCGATTGAGTTTCACGCCTTTACCTCCTCGCTATCTGATTCGTTGCCGGTGTATTGGTAAACCATGGCAACCGATGCAACGCCGGCAATGCCATGCAAAGCCACGTAACTATCAGCGGCTGAATTGGTATCGTCGTCTTCCAGCGTGACGACCACTTTTCCTTCCGGAGTCTGGGCATGAATCTCCACCCCCGGCATCTGGAGCAACGCTGCGCAAGCCTCTTCGAGGCGCACTGGCGCGATGTACAAAATGGCACTGGAAATATTCATCCGGCCTAGTCCCCTATGAGCTTCTGCAATTTAGTACTACGAAGGAATGCAATATTCCCGATCACGCAATATCTGCACTTGATTTGGGTCAAGTTCATACGTTTTGCAGGATGAAACTACGACCAATGACAAGACCAATCTAGTGCTTTCGAACTACCTTTCCAAGGCAAATTAAAGGAGCTAAACCAACCCAATTAAGGCCATAGCAATTTGCTATGGCAAATATCAACACAATCAATTGGATCGAATCTGATGGCCTCGTTAGCATGGCCTTGTTGTCATCAATTACCCACTAGGAGAAACCCGCATGTCGATCATCAATACCGAAATCAAGCCTTTCAAAGCAACCGCTTTTGTTAACGGCAAATTTGTCCCCGTTTCCGACGCTGACCTCAAAGGCAAGTGGTCAGTCGTCTTCTTTTACCCGGCTGACTTCACTTTCGTCTGCCCGACCGAGCTGGGCGATCTGGCTGACCTCTATCCAGAATTCCAGAAGCTCGGCGTCGAATGCTACTCGGTGTCCACCGACACGCATTTCGCCCACAAAGCCTGGCACGACACCTCAGAAACCATCGCCAAGATCACCTATCCGATGATTGGCGACCCGACCGGCGCCATCACCCGCAATTTCGACGTCATGATTGAAGAAGAAGGTCTGGCATTGCGCGGCACCTTTGTGATCAATCCGGAAGGCGTCATCAAGGTTGCTGAAATTCACGACCTGGGTATCGGCCGTGACGCCAAGGAGCTACTGCGCAAAGTCCAGGCCGCTCAGTATGTTGCCTCCCATCCGGGCGAAGTCTGCCCGGCCAAGTGGACGCCGGGCGAAGCCACCCTGACGCCGTCACTGGATCTCGTCGGCAAGATCTAAGGCTACCAAGAATTCCCGCCGCTCCGATAAAGAGCGGCGCGGATTTCAGCGAACTGCTGCGGTCAACCCTGAAAATAGCCATTTTTTAGGGTTGACCGCAGCAATTCAGTGAATTCCAAAAAGACATAACGGGAGAACAGCATGCTCGATACAAATATCAAGGCTCAATTAAAAGCCTATCTTGAAAGACTGCAACGCCCGATCGAACTGATTGCCTCGCTCGATGACAGCGCCAAGGCGCAGGAAATCCGTGGTCTGTTGAGCGACATCGTCGAACTTTCGGCCAAGGTCAGCCTGCGTGAAAATGGCGATGCCGTCCTGCGCCCCTCGTTCGCCATTGGCTTGCCCGGCGAAACACCGCGCATCCACTTTGCCGGCATCCCGATGGGTCACGAATTCACCTCGCTGGTCTTGGCCTTGCTGCAAACCGGCGGCCACCCGCCCAAGGTTGATGCCGAAGTAATTGAAGCGATCAAGGCGCTGCCGGGAAGCTTCAAATTCGAGACCTTCATCTCGCTCTCCTGCCACAATTGCCCGGACGTTGTGCAGGCGCTGAATCTAATGGCCGTGCTCAACCCCGGCGTCACCAGCACGATGATTGACGGCGGGATGTTCCAGAACGAAGTTGAGCGTCGCAAGATCATGGCCGTGCCGACGGTTTTCCTGAACGGTGAGGAATTTGGCGCCGGTCGGATGAGCCTCGAAGAAATCATCGCCAAGCTCGATACCGGCACCGCGGCTCGTGATGCCGAGAAAATCAACGCCAAGGAAGCCTTCGATGTATTGATCGTCGGCGGCGGCCCGGCCGGTGCGGCAGCCGCCATTTACGCCGCGCGCAAAGGCATTCGCACCGGCCTGTTGGCCGAACGCTTCGGTGGTCAGGTGATGGATACGCTGGCCATCGAAAATTTCATTTCGATGAAAGCGACCGATGGCCCGAAACTGGTCATGGGCCTCGAAGAACACGTCAAAGATTACGACGTGGATGTGATGAATTTGCAGCGTGCTGTGCAACTGATTCCGGGTGAGCTGATTGAGATCAAGCTGGAAAATGGCGCCTCAGTAAAAAGCAAATCCGTCATTCTCGCCACCGGCGCCCGCTGGCGTGAAATGAACGTACCGGGCGAGCAGGAATACCGTGGCAAGGGCGTCGCCTACTGCCCGCACTGCGACGGACCACTGTTCAAGGGCAAGCGGGTGGTGGTGATTGGCGGCGGCAACTCCGGCGTTGAAGCAGCGATTGATCTCGCCGGCATCGTCGGCCACGTCACCCTGCTCGAATTCGACGGCCAGTTGCGCGCCGATGCGGTGTTGCAGCGCAAGCTGAACAGCTTGCCCAACGTCACGGTAATCACCAAAGCCTTGTCCACGGAAGTCACCGGCGACGGCGACAAGGTGAATGGCTTGATCTACCAGGATCGCAACACGGCAGAGAGCAAGCGCATCGATCTCGACGGTATCTTTGTCCAGATCGGCCTGCTGCCCAACACCGATTGGCTGAAGTCGGCGACCTTGGAAACAGCGGCGAGTCCTACGGTCGACCTGTCAAAACGGGGTGAAATCGAAATCGACGCCAAAGGCCAAACCTCGGTTCCCGGTGTCTTTGCCGCCGGCGACTGCACCACCGTTCCCTACAAGCAGATCATCATCGCGATGGGTGCCGGCGCCACGGCATCACTGAGCGCCTTTGACCACCTGATCCGAAGCTCGGCACCCGTCTGAGCAACAAGCATCGACTGAAGCCCTGTGGGCCGCCCCGGCTCACAGGGCTTTAAATAACACCTTCGAGCGCCGCTGATAGTTGTACATGTCACGTTTTTTAGCCGGCAAGTCGTCGACCGTACCGAGTTTGAAACCTCGCTCGACAAACCAGTGCTCGGTGCGCGTCGTCAAGACGCAGAGCCGCTTGATCCCCATTTTCCGGGCGCGGCGCTCGATCCGCTTCATCAACTGATCACCGTAACCCCATTCACGATGCTCCGGGCTGACCGCCAGACAAGCCAGCTCGGCTTCTTCTTCCGAATGCGGGTAAAGCGCAGCGCAGCCGACGATGATGCCGTCGTGCAGCATGATCGAGAAGTGCTCGACCTCGCGCTCCAGCAGTTCGCGCGGCCGGTGCACCAGAATCCCCTCCTCTTCCATCGGCTCAATCAGCGCGATTAGCGCCGCAATGTCATCCGGTTTGGCTTCACGGACATTTTCCAGGGATTCACGAGTTACCACGGTACCAACGCCATCGTGAGTAAACAACTCACGTAATAACGCGCCATCCTGTTCATAGCTGATCAGATGCACCCGGCCGACGCCAGTTCGGGTAGCGCGCACCGAACACGGCAAATAACGGCGGATATCCGGTGACAGCCATTCGCCACCACTGAGCAGTTCAGCCACTTCGTCGGCCGTCATCGCATCAATCAGCTCCCCCGCCTGGTCAGTGACGCCTTGGCTATCGGTCAAATAAACCAGTTTGTCGGCCCGGATCGCCACCGCCACTGCTTCGGCCGCTTCTTCCATTTGCAGATTGAAAATTTCTCCGGTCGGCGACGGCCCCTCGCAGTTGAGCAGCACAATGTTGCCGAGACCCAACTGGGCATTGATGCCCTCGGCATCAACTTTGCGTACCTTTCCGGCATACTGCAAATCGATACCATCGAGGACACCAATCGGCTGGCCGGTGATGAAATTACCGCCAATGACCCGAATCCGGCTGTTGGCCATCGGCGTATTCGGCAAGCCTTGCGACAGCATGGCTTCAATTTCGAGATAAACACTGCCCACCGCATCAAGCACGCAATCGAGTGCCAGCGCATCGGTCACGCGGTAGCCCCGGTGATAAATCGACTCCAGATTTTTTTCGCGCAACTCTTCCTCAATCTGCGGCCGCGCCCCGTGCACCAGCACCAGGCGGATGCCCAGGCTGACCAGCAGATTGACGTCATAGGCCAGCGTTTTGGCAAACTCGCTAGCCACCGCCTTGCCACCGAAGGCGATGACAAACGTCTTGCCGCGAAAGGCGTTGATATAGGGCGTGACGGCCCGGAACCAGGAGACGAAGTGCTCGTCGTAAGGGGTATCGCTCATTTATCTGAATATTTTCCATCTTGGTCATTCAGCGCATTTTCCAGGCGCTCACACACTGTTCTCAGGATTTTCACCCGGGCGAAATTCTTGTCGTTGGCTTCAACCAGCGTCCATGGCGCCAAGCCGGTTGAGGTGCGGTCCACCATGTCGCAAACGGCCGAAACGTAATCATCCCATTTTTCCCGATTCCGCCAATCTTCATCGGTAATCTTGAAACGTTTGAACTCGGTATCCTGACGCTCCTTGAAGCGACGCAATTGCTCCTCGGCACTGATCTGCAACCAGAATTTGACGACAATTCCCCCCGCATCAACCATCTGGTGCTCAAAATCATTGATTTCAGCATAGGCACGCAACCAGTCAGCTTCCGTACAAAAGCCCTCAACGCGCTCGACCAGCACACGGCCATACCAGGAACGGTCAAAAATTGCCGCTCGTCCGGTTCTTGGCAGGTGCCGCCAGAAACGCCAGAGATAAGGCTGGGCGCGCTCCTCTTCGGTCGGCGCGGCAATCGGCACAATCTGATATTGCCGCGCATCCATCGCCGCGCCGATTCGCCGAATGCTACCTCCCTTACCGGCTGCGTCCGAGCCCTCAAAAACCAGCACCAGCGAGCGTTTACCGACAAAACGCGGGTCACGTACCAGTTCTGAAAGCCTTGCCTGATATCTGGCCAGCTCCCGTTCATAATCTTTTTTAGCCAGCGACAGCTTCAAGTCGAGTTCGCTGAGGACATTTTTCTGGTCGATGTTATGAACAATCGGCGGCGCCACCGGCACCTGTTGACGCTCTTCCTGCTGCAAGCGGCGACGCATTGCATCAAGCACAATACGGCCAACAGTCAGCGAACGGTATTCGTCATCCGTACCTTCAACGATGATCCACGGTGCATGTGCCGTATTGCTGACGCGCAGCACATGGCCGGCCACCTCCTGTAGCTTGCCGTAAGTTTTCAGGCGCTCGTAACTGGCCTTGGTCACCCGCCAGGCGGTGTGCGGATTTTTCTCCAGCGCCTTCAGTCGCTGCCTCTGTCCGTCCTTGGAAAGGTGAAACCAGAACTTGAGTACCAGCGCACCTTCGTTAACCAGCATCGCCTCGAAGCGATTGATGTCATCGAGTTGCTCGTCCATCTCGGAACGGTGCATTTTGCCGGTGATATGATCAGTAATCGGTTGCGAATACCAGGAACCAGCAAAGATGCCGACCTTCCCCCTCGGTGGCAAAGCGCGCCAGTAGCGCCACATGTAAGGGCGCGCCTGCTCTTCATCGGTCGGCGCAGAAAACGCTAGCGTCGAGATATGGCGGGGATCCATCCAAGAATAAAGCAGGTTGATCGTTTCGCCCTTGCCACTGCCGTCGACCCCGCTAATCAGGATAACAACCGGAAATTGCTTTTTTTCCAGCATGTCGTACTGCGCATCGAGCAAGGCGGCGCGCAACTTCGGCACCTCTTTTTTGAAGGTCTCTTTGTCTATCTTGTGGCCAAGTTCTGCCGATTCAAACATGATTACCCCCCCTGAAATCACCCCATAAGACCTGTAACGCAGCTAAAGCCGCCAAGCCCGCCGTTTCTGTACGCAAAACTCGTGGTCCGAGGCGTACCGCCTGAAAGCCTGCCTGTTTTGCCGCGACAACTTCCTGCGGATCAAGACCGCCTTCAGCACCAATTAGTAGCTGCACATCCTTTTGCGGCGGCAAATCGGCCAATGAAAAATCGGCATCCGGCGCCAGCAGCAAGCGCAACCCCGGCCGCGCCGGCCGCGCCAGCCAATGCTCCAGTTTTTCCAGCGGTGCCACCACCGGCACCTGATTTCGGCCGCATTGTTCGCACGCCGCAGCAGCTACCCCCTGCCAGTGCGCCCCGCGTTTCGCTGCCCGCTCGCCAGACAAGCGAATCACGCTACGGCGACTGTCGACCGGGACAATATCTGCCACACCCAACTCGACGGCCTTCTGAATCGTGAAATCCATCTTTTCGCCGGCCTGTACAGCCTGAATCAGCGTCACCACCAAGCGCGATTCACGTTCAATATCCGACCAGGCACCCAAAGCAACGACTACCCGGTTTTTTTCTATCCGTTCAATACGCGCCTCGTACTCGCCCCCACGACCATCAAACAAGACCATAGCCGCCCCCGGCGGCAGGCGCAAAACCTTTACCGCATGGCGCGCCACAGGTTCGGGAAGATCAATGTGGGCGCCCGGCGAGAGCGCTTCACGGCAGTAAAATCGAGGCTGATTCATCGGTGCTATTATCTGCGAATTGCGTTTTTGAGGGGAGAAACATGGTTGCCCTGAACCCGCCCGTTTGTGACTTTGGCCAAGCCGCGATTGATTTCAAATTGCCTGACACCGAGGGCAATCACCATACCCTCGCGAGCTGTCGCGGCCCCAACGGCTTGCTGGTCATGTTCATTTGCAATCACTGCCCCTACGTCAAGGCGATTATTGACCGACTGGTCCGGGATTGCCGCGAATTAGCCAGCCTTGGCGTCGGCAGCGTGGCGATTATGAGTAACGATGCTACGGTCAACCTGGAAGATTCGCCAAAAATGATGCGGGACTGGGCCAGCGGACTCGACTTCCCTTTTCCTTACCTGATCGACGACAGCCAGCAAATAGCTCGTGCCTACGGCGCCATCTGCACGCCTGATTTCTTCGGTTACAACGCTCAGCTTGAACTGCAATACCGTGGCAGGCTGGACGCATCCAGCCGCAACCCCGGGCCGCCGGATGCTCCGCGCGAGCTTTTTGCGGCGATGCGCCAGATTGCCGAAAAGGGACACGGGCCGGCGCAACAAATCGCCTCAATCGGCTGCTCGATCAAATGGAAGAATAACTAAGCCAACAAATCCGACAAAATACCTCAGGCAATACTGCCAACTGGCTTGTGCTTAGGCTATCATTTAGCCACCAACCATCATTCGCTAGGCATTTTTTCTCTTGGACGCATCCTCAACAAACGCGGCAGAATCGGGACGCAAATACGCTTACCTGCAGGCAATCATGTCAAACATGCCGCAGGGAATCAGCGTTTTTGACGAAGACCTGCGCTTGCGTGTCTGGAATACTGGCTTTCTCGATGTTCTAAATTTGCCAACGACAGCAATTTACGATGGCGCCCTTTTTTCCGACCTGATCCGCATCCCGGCGACACGCGGCGAATACGGCCCAGGCGATGTTGACGCGCACGTTAAACGCATCACTGCGCTAGCACTCAAGTTCGAAGCGCATCGGGTCGAACGCACCCGGCCCAATGGCCGCACCCACCTCATTCAGGGCGAACCACTTTTCATTGATGGCGAGTTGGCCGGTTTTATCACCATTTACACCGACATCACCGAGCGCAAGCTGGCAGAAGAAGCCCTGCGCACCCAGCACGACTTGCTGCAAACGGTCATTGAAAGCATCCCCAGCGCCGTCAGTTTGTTTAACCAAGAGCAACAACTGGTGCTGCACAACCAGGAACTGCTGCGCCTGCTCGATTTACCGCCATCGCTCATCACTCAGTCACCGGTCAGTCTGGAAACGCTTTTCCGCTTCAATGCCGAACGCGGCGAATACGGCCCAGGGGAACCGGAGGCCATTGTCACCGCCCTGATGGAGCGCGCCAAAAAACGCGAACCACATCATATCCAGCGCACCCGCCCGAATGGAAAAACGCTCGATATCCGTGGTGCACCGCTGGCTGATGGTGGTTTTGTCACCATTTACACTGATGTAAGCGAACGCCGGGAAAGTGCCGAGCGCGAACAACTGGCGCAAAAAGTATTTACCCACACCCCAACCGGCATCATCTTTACCGATGAAGCCCATCGCATTTTGTCGATCAACCCCGCCACCACCCAGATGACCGGCTACGAGCCTTTTGAACTGCTCGGCCACTCGGTTTTCGCCCTGATCAAGCTGGAACATGGACAGACGCCGGAAGCGTTTCAGGAAGACATGGCCCACCGGGGTGCCTGGAGTGGTGAGCTGGAAGTTACCCGAAAAAATGGCGAGGACTTGGCGGCCGGCCTGCGCGTCAGCCGGGTTGACGACCCTTACAGCGGACTGCCGGCGCATTACATCTGGATTCTGGCCGATATTACCGAACGTAAGCGGGCCGAAGAGCGGATGCGCCACATCGCCCAGCATGATGCCCTTACCGGCCTGCCTAATCGTCTGGCGCTGGCCATGCGCCTCGCTCAGTTACTCCCCGAAGCACGCCGCCATCATTGGCGCCTGGCGATCATGTTCATCGATCTGGATCGCTTCAAGATCATTAATGACACGCTCGGCCACCAGGTGGGCGATGAATTGCTGCGCGAGGTCGCCTGTCGGCTTTCCGCCGTCATCCGCGAGACGGATTTCGTCGCCCGCTTGGGCGGTGACGAGTTTGTCATCATTCTTCCCGGCATTTCATCACCCGCCGATGCGGCCATGGTCGCCGGCAAAATTATTGCCCGGCTGTCGACACCAATCGAGGCTGAAGGCCACGAACTGCACACCAGTCCATCAATCGGCATCAGCATTTTCCCCGACGACGGCCCGGACGGCGACGCGGTGATGAAAAATGCCGATTTGGCGATGTATCACGCCAAGGCGGCCGGGCGAAACAACTACCAGTTTTTCACCGCCGAGATGAATCGCGTCACCGCCGACCGCCTCGACATTGAGCGCAAGCTGCGCCACGCCATCGCCCGCAACGAACTGGCGCTGTGCTTCCAACCCCAATTCCGCGCCGACAGTTCGCAACCCACCGGCGTCGAAGCCCTGCTCCGCTGGCACCACCCAACAGACGGCATGATTGCCCCGGATCGTTTCATTCCGGTGGCTGAGGAAACCGGGCTGATCGTTGAAATTGGCGAATGGGTGCTGCTCACCGCCTGCCGCGAGATGAAGCGCTGGATCGACGCTGGCCTGAAACCAATCCGGATCGCGGTCAACGTTTCAGCGCGACAACTGCGCCGCCGTGATTTTTGCGAAACCGTCGCCGGCGTTCTGGCGGAATCCGATCTGCCGCCGGAACTTCTGGAATTGGAAATCACCGAAAGTTCGGTGATGGAAAACCCGGATGAAGCGATCTTGATTCTGCAAAGTCTCGGCCGCATGGGTGTTTCGCTGGCCATCGACGATTTCGGCACCGGCTACTCGTCACTGGCCTACCTCAAGCTGTTCCCGATTGATCACCTCAAGATTGACCGTTCCTTTGTTGCCGATATCGAAACCGACTTGAATGACCGCGCCATCGCCTTCGGTACAATCGCGCTGGCCCATTCTCTCGGCCTGAACGTCATTGCCGAGGGCGTTGAAACCGAAGATCAACTGGAATTACTGCGCAGCAACGGTTGCGATGAAGTGCAGGGCTACCTGTTCAGCAAGCCGCTCAATAGCGCCGCCGCCTTCGCCTTTCTGCACGCGCGCTGCCCAGCGGGGTAAAATCTTTCCTTTCGTCATGACGCAGGGAATTAACATGGCACAGCGCACACTGGCCCGCTACCTTACTGAAGAACAACGCAACAAGGGTGTTATCACCGCCGATCTGAAATTCTTGATCGAAATTGTCTCCCGTGCCTGTCAGGCCATTTCAATCGCCATCGGCAAAGGCAGTTTGGGTGGTGTCCTTGGTGAAGCCGGCAGCGACAATGTGCAAGGCGAAGCGCAGAAAAAACTGGATGTCCTTTCCAACGATATTTTTCTCGAAGCCAATGAATGGGGCGGCCACCTCGCCGCCATGGCTTCCGAGGAAATGGACCTGCCGCACACCATTCCGCATCGCTACCCACAGGGTGAATACCTACTGACCTTCGACCCGCTCGACGGCTCGTCAAATATTGACGTCAATGTTTCGATCGGCACCATTTTCTCAGTACTCAAGTGTCCGGAAAGCGCCGACTTGAGCACGCCGGAAGCCGCCGAAGCAGCATTCCTGCAGCCCGGCACGGCGCAGGTCGCCGCTGGCTATGCGGTTTATGGACCAACCACGCTACTTGTCCTGACTGTCGGTGATGGCGTTGTCGTCTTTACCCTCGACCGCGAGCAGGGCCAATTCGTTCTGACCCAGGAAAACATCCAGATCCCGGCCGATACGCAGGAGTTCGCCATTAACATGGCCAATCAGCGTTTCTGGGAAGCGCCGGTTCAGCGCTACATTAGCGAGATGCAACAGGGCAAAACCGGGCCGCTCGGCAAGGACTACAATATGCGCTGGGTAGCCTCAATGGTGGCTGACGTGCACCGCATCATGACGCGCGGCGGCATTTTTTTGTACCCAATTGACGGCAAGCTGCAGGACAAAGGGGGCAAACTGCGCCTGATGTATGAAGCCAACCCGATGGCCCTGCTGATTGAGCAGGCCGGTGGCCGCGCCACCACTGGGCGCGAGCGAATTCTTGAGATCAAACCAGGCAAACTTCACCAGCGCGTCCCGGTCATTTTAGGTTCGAAAAACGAAGTCGACCGCATCACTGCCTACCATACCGCTTGATTGAATCTGCTAGAGGAGCCCCACCATGCAACCACGTACACTCGCCCTTATCCTTGCCGTCGGGATCATCGGCGCCGGCTGCGCCAACAAGGAAACCAAACCCGAAGCTGCGCCGGCAGTTGCAGCGGCCCCCGAACCCGCGCCCGTCGTCAGCAAGCCAGAATGCCCTCCCGAGCCAAGCGCCAAGGTCAAATCAACCAAATCCAAAAACAAGAAACAGGCCGACCCGGTTGCTGTTGATTGCGTACCAGCCAAAGCCAAAACGTCGACAACACCGAACAAATCAACCCAATCGGCTGCTACTACCCCCGTTGCCGCAACGCCGGCCACAACGCCAGCCAAGGACACCTCAAAACCGAGCGAGCTAGGTACCCCGAAAGTGGTTAAATCACGTGATGGGACATTCGATGGCGAGGTTTACGGAAATATTCCGCCAAACAGCAAGTGGGCCAAATTACAAATCGGCATGCAGCAACCAGAAGTCGAACGCCTTATTGGCGTCACCAGCAATATTCGCGGTTACGTCACCGCCAAAGCCTTTATCCCCTTCTACTTTGGCACTGATAGCCACCGCTACGAAGCCGTTTACGCCGGACAAGGCAGCGTTGCCTACACTGGTGGTGGGATGGGTGGCGGCCAGGGCACCTTAATGATGATCAACTACGATCCAAAAATTCAATAAAGCACAACAGGCGGCGGCCAAACCGCCTGTATTCGCAGACACCCCTACCCAAAGGAGGCCATTTCCCGGATAATTTCAGCTTTTACGCCGGCTGGATTCCCCGATCATGAGCGTCAGCAACACTCCCAAGTTTTCTCCCCTGACCGGCGCCATTCGCGCCCTTGCCATGGACGCTGTCCAGCAGGCCAACTCAGGCCACCCCGGCGCACCGATGGGCATGGCGGAAATCGCCGAAGTGCTGTGGCGTCGTCAGCTGCGCCACAACCCGGCCAACCCGCACTGGCCCGACCGCGACCGCTTTGTCATGTCGAATGGCCACGGCTCGATGCTGGTTTACGCCCTGCTCCACCTGACCGGCTACGATCTGTCGATCGACGACCTGAAAAATTTCCGCCAGTTGCACTCGAAAACCCCGGGCCACCCGGAGTTCAGCTACACGCCCGGCGTTGAAACCACTACCGGGCCGCTTGGCCAAGGCATCGCCAATGGCGTTGGCTTCGCGCTGGCGGAAAAGGTGCTCGCTGACGAGTTCAACAAGCCCGGCCACGAGATTGTCAATCATCACACCTACGTTTTCCTCGGCGACGGCTGCCTGATGGAAGGCGTCTCGCACGAAGCCTGTTCGCTCGCCGGCACACTTGGCTTGGGCAAGTTGATTGCTTTTTGGGACGACAATGGCATTTCCATCGACGGCCACGTCGAAGGCTGGTTTACCGACAACACACCGGCCCGCTTTGAAGCCTATGGCTGGCACGTTATTGCGCATGTCGATGGCCACGACAGCGACGCCATCGAACGCGCCTTGCTCGCCGCCAAGGCGGTCACCGACAAACCCAGCCTGATCTGCTGCAAGACGACCATCGGCATGGGCGCCCCAAATAAGCAGGGGTCGCACGACTGCCACGGTGCACCGCTCGGAAAAGACGAAATTGCTGCCGCCCGTGAATACATTGGCTGGAACCACCCGCCGTTCGAGATTCCTCACGAAATTTACGCTGCCTGGAATGGCAAGCCGCGTGGCGCTATTTTTGAAGAAAACTGGACCGCCCGTTTCACCGCCTACCGCGCCGCATTTCCGGCCGAAGCCGCCGAGTTCGAGCGCCGTGTCATGAAGCGCGAATTGCCAGCCAATTGGGCCGCCACCAAGGCCGCCTACATCGCCAGCACCCGTGAAAAAGCCGAAAATATCGCCAGCCGCAAGGCTTCGCAAAACGCTATCGCCGCACTGGTTCCAGCCGTCCCGGAAATTTTCGGCGGCTCGGCCGACCTGGCCGGTTCCAACCTGACCTTCGTCAAGGGCAGCAAGGGCGTTACCCGTACTGAAGGCGGCAACTACTGCTACTACGGCGTCCGTGAATTTGGCATGACCGCCATCGCCAACGGTCTGGCGCTGCATGGTGGCCTGATTCCCTACACCGCGACCTTCCTCGTTTTCTCCGATTACGCCCGCAATGCGATTCGCATGGCAGCGCTGATGAAGCAGCGCCAGATCATGGTTTATACCCATGATTCCATCGGCCTCGGTGAAGACGGCCCGACGCACCAGCCGGTCGAGCACATCCCCAGCCTGCGCATCATCCCGAATCTGGATGTCTGGCGGCCGGCTGATGCCACCGAAACGGCGATCGCCTGGACGACGGCGATTGACCGTGCCGACGGCCCGAGCCTGCTCGCCCTGTCGCGCCAGAACCTGCCGACCGTGACCCAGAAGATTGCCGATGCCGATATCGCCAAGGGCGGCTACGTGCTGTCAGATTGTGCTGGCGAAGCGCAAATCACTTTCATTGCAACTGGTTCCGAAATCAAGCTGGCGCTCGACTCGCAAGCCGCACTGGCTGCCGAAGGGATCGCCAGCCGCGTCGTCTCGATGCCATGCACCAATGTTTTCGACCGCCAGAGCGCCGACTACAAGGCCAGCGTGCTTGGCAGTTGCAAAGCACGTATCGCCATCGAAGCAGCGCATCCTGACTTCTGGCACAAATATGTTGGCCTCGATGGTGCCGTGATCGGCATCAACCGCTTTGGCGAATCTGCCCCGGCCAATCAATTATTTGAAATGTTCGGTTTCACCGTCGCCAATGTCGTTGCCGTTGCAAAAACGACGGCCAAGGCACTGTTGTCCTGATTAACTAACAAGGAGAAGCTTCAATGGCTATCAAGGTTGCTATCAACGGTTTTGGTCGTATCGGTCGGTGCACGCTGCGCGCGATTTGGGAACAAAATCTGCAAAATGAATTCGACGTCGTCGCCATTAATGCTGCTGGCGACCTGGCGACCAATGCCCACCTGCTGCGCTACGACACGACGCACGGCCGTTTCGGTACCACCGTCGAAACTGAAGGCGAAAATTGCATCATCGTCGGCGGCAAGCGCATCGCTTTCTACTCGACAAAGAACCCAAAAGACATCAACTGGGCCGACCACGGCGTCGAAATGTTGCTCGAATGCACCGGCGCCTACACCACCAAGGCCAAAGCGCAAGCATTGCTTGAGCAAGGTGCCAAGCGCGTACTGATCTCCGCCCCGGGTGGCGACGATGTCGACGCGACGATGGTTTTCGGTGTCAACGAAGGCGTTCTCCGGGCCGACATGACCGTCGTTTCCAACGCCTCATGCACGACCAACTGCCTGGCTCCGGTCGCCAAGATCCTGTCCGACAGCGTCGGTATCAAGCAGGGATTGATGACGACGATTCACGCCTACACCAACGACCAGGTCACCGTCGACGTGCGGCACAAAGACCTGCGCCGCGCCCGCGCCGCTGCTGCCAACATCATCCCGACCAAGACCGGCGCTGCCGCCGCCGTTGGTCTGGTGCTACCGCAACTCAAAGGCAAGGTCGATGGCTTCGCCCTGCGCGTCCCGACCATCAACGTTTCACTGGTCGACCTGACTTTCACCGCTGACCGCAACACCACCAAGGAAGAAATCAACGCCTTGATGACCGCTGCCGCGAACGGCCCGTTGAAGGGCGTGATGGACGTCAACACCCAGCCACTGGTCTCTTCCGACTTCAACCACACCACCGTTTCCTCCACCTTTGATGCAACGCAGACCCGCGTTGTACAAAGCGCTGACGGCACGACGTTGGTCAAAGTGCTGGCCTGGTACGACAACGAGTGGGGTTACTCCTGCCGCATGCTCGACGCAGCTCGTGCCTGGATGAACGCCAAGTAAGCAATTCGTTGTAAAAAGGGGCCGCAAGGCCCCTTTTGTTTCATTGTTGGCAATCCCTATTTGAGGAAGTCGTGCACCAAACCCCGCCCCTGCGTCTTGCCATCAACGGTTACGGCCGGATCGGTCGCTGTTTTCTCCGTGCCCTACTCGAATCGCCGGTCGCCCACAATCTTCAGGTGGTCGCCATTAACGAGCCGGCCAATCTGGAGAGCATGGCCTATCTGACGCGCTATGACTCGACGCACGGCCGCTTCCCCGGCCAGGTTGAACTCGGCGAAAACTCCTTGCGCCTTGATGGCCGATCAATCGCCGTCAGCCACGCGCGCCGGCCGGAGGATTTGGCTTGGCGCGATCGCGGCATCGATCTGGTGATCGAATCGTCCGGTTGCTACGGTCGACGTGCCGAATTGGCCCGTTTTCTCGAAGCCGGCTGCCCACGCCTGCTGCTCTCCCACCCCGGATTCAGCGGCAGCGATGTGGATGCGACCATCGTTGCCGGCATCAACCAAAACTCACTGAACGGCAGCGAACAACTGGTTTCCGCCGCCTCCTGCACGACCAATGCCATCGTTCCCGTGCTCGATCTGCTCGATCGCGAAATCGGCATTGAGCAGGTGCTGCTGACGACTTTGCACTCGGTGATGAATGACCAACCGTTGATCGACGGCTATCACCATGCTGATCTGCGCCGCACCCGTTCTGCCATGCAATCGATCATTCCTGTCTCCACCGGCCTGGCGCGTGGCATCGAACGCCTGTTGCCGCAACTCACCGGACGCGTTCACGCCAAGGCTATTCGTGTGCCAACGCTCAACGTCTCGGCCATCGACCTCACCTTGACTACCAGTCGTGACGTTTCCGTCGCCGAGATCAATGCCTTGCTGGCCCAGGCCGCGCAGGGCCCGTTTGCCCGTCTCATCGCCTATTCTGAAGAGGCCCATGCCTCGGTCGATTTCAATCACGACGCCCATTCGGCCATCGTCGACGGCAGCCAGACCCGAACCGCCGGGACGCATCTGGTCAATCTGTTCGTCTGGTTTGACAACGAATGGGGCTTCGCCAACCGCATGCTGGAAGTCGCCGACCACTGGTCAACTTTGTGGCAAAATCACAGGCAATATAATTAACTGCTAATACTTGGAGAGAACCATGAACGTTATCAAACTCAACGATCTCGATGTTTCCGGCAAGCGCGTCTTCATCCGCGCCGACCTCAACGTGCCGCAGGACGAAGCCGGCAACATCACCGAAGACACCCGCATCCGCGCCTCGTTACCATCGATCAAGTACTGCCTGGAAAAGGGCGCTGCGGTCATGGTCACCTCTCACCTCGG
Organism: Burkholderiales bacterium; assembly: GCA_038250105.1. Taxonomy (GTDB): domain Bacteria; phylum Pseudomonadota; class Gammaproteobacteria; order Burkholderiales; family Rhodocyclaceae; genus Azonexus. The sequence goes on from JBBSCQ010000052.1 coordinate 20,741, forward strand.
CCGGCCAACCGAAGGCGAGTTGCATCACGAAGACAGCCTGATGCCAGTCGCCGTGCGTCTCGGCCAGATGCTGCACACCTCCGTGCGCCTGATTACTGACTGGGTCGACGGCAACTTTACCGTCAAGCCGGGCGAAGTTGTTCTGCTCGAAAACTGCCGTGTCAATAAGGGCGAAAAGAAGAACAACGAGGAATTGGCACAGAAAATGGCCAAGCTTTGCGACGTTTACGTCAACGATGCTTTCGGCACCGCGCACCGCGCCGAGGCCACCACTCACGGCATCGCCAAGTACGCCCCGATCGCTTGCGCCGGCATGTTGATGGGTGCTGAGATTGATGCCCTGACCAAAGCCCTGACCAACCCGAAGCGCCCGCTGGTCGCCATCGTCGGTGGTTCCAAGGTTTCCAGCAAGCTGACCATCCTCAAGTCGCTGGCCAGCAAGGTCGACCAGTTGATCGTTGGCGGCGGCATCGCCAACACCTTCCTGCTCGCCGACGGCAAGCGCATCGGCCACTCGCTGGCTGAGCCTGATCTGGTCAAAGAAGCCCACGTCATCATGGACATCATGAAAGAACGTGGCGCCGAAGTACCGCTGCCGGTTGACGTCGTGGTCGCTGACGAAGTTTCTGCCCTGGCCCGGGCCAACAAGATTTCAGTTGATGACGTGCATGCCAACGACCGTATTCTTGACGTTGGCCCAAAGACCGCTGCCAAATTTTCCGAAATCATCGCCAATGCCGGCACCATTGTCTGGAACGGTCCGGTCGGCGTCTTCGAACTGCCGCAGTTTGCCGGCGGCACCAAGATGATGGCCTCGGCCATTGCCCATTCCGAAGCCTTCTCGATCGCCGGCGGCGGCGACACACTGGCGGCCATCGCCAAGTTCCACATCCATGACGACGTTGGCTACATCTCGACTGGCGGCGGCGCTTTCCTGGAATTCCTCGAAGGAAAGACCTTGCCGGCTATCGCCATCCTCGAAGAACGGGCAGCAAAATAAGTCAAAAACACCAGTCGACCGCATCAAACGGCGCGGCCGACTGCTTGAAACAACAAAAAACCAACCAATAACAAGGGAAGAGACAAGATGTTGCGCCATACAAAGATTGTTGCCACCTTAGGCCCTGCCTCATCGACGCCCGAAGTTCTGGAACGCATGGTGCAGGCCGGGATCGACGTTGTCCGCATGAATTTCTCGCACGGCACAGCCGAAGACCACAAAGCGCGCGCCGATGGCATCCGTGCGGCTGCCGCCAAGTACGGCCGTACCATCGGTATTCTCGGCGACCTGCAAGGCCCAAAAATCCGTGTCGGCAAATTCGAGAGCGGCAAGATCACGCTGGTTATCGGTGAAGCTTTCATCCTCGATGCCCAATGCACGCTTGGCAATCTGGAACGCGTCGGGCTCGATTACAAAGATCTGCCCAAGGACGTCGTCAATGGCGACATCCTGCTGCTCGACGATGGCCGCCTGAAGCTGGAAGTAATGGCGGTGCGCGGCCATGAAATCCACACCCGCGTCCTGGTTGGCGGTGACCTCTCGAATAACAAGGGCATCAACCGCCAGGGCGGCGGCCTGACTGCGCCGGCGCTGACCGCCAAGGACATGGACGACATCAAGACAGCCGCGCAGATCGGTGTCGACTTCGTTGCCGTCTCCTTCCCGAAAAGCGCCGCCGATATGTACATGGCCCGCCAGCTCCTGCGTGCCGCCGGCAGTACCGCCGTGCTGATCGCCAAGATCGAACGGGTCGAGGCGATCACTAATCTGGCCGAAATTCTCGATGCCTCAGACGGCATCATGGTCGCCCGCGGCGATCTCGCCGTCGAAGTCGGCGATGCCACCGTCCCGGCGCTGCAGAAAAAAATGATCCGCATGGCGCGCGACAAGAACAAGCTGACCATCACCGCCACGCAGATGATGGAATCAATGATCCTGTCGCCAGTACCGACCCGCGCCGAAGTCTCCGACGTGGCCAACGCTGTGCTCGACGGCACCGATGCCGTAATGCTCTCAGCTGAAACCGCCGCCGGCAAATACCCGGTTGAAGTTGTCGAATCGATGGCCCGCATCTGCGTCGAAGCCGAGCGTTCGGCCGAAGTCACCCTCGACCGCGAGTTCCTCGATCGCGTCTTCACCCGCATCGACCAGTCGATTGCCATGGCAGCGATCTGGACGGCGCATCACCTCAAGGTCAAGGCCATCGCAGCGCTCACCCAGTCCGGCTCGACCGCGCTGTGGATGAGCCGCCTGAACTGTGGCGTGCCGATCTACGCGCTGACTCCCGATGCTGAATCGGTCGGCCACATGGTGCTCTACCGCGGCGTCTGCCCGCTGCCGATGAAACAGCAGCATACC
>JBBSCQ010000053.1:0-22644 GCA_038250105.1 Burkholderiales bacterium
AAAGTAAATTTGCCGCCCAGTACGGTCATCGCCACGTGTTGCCAGGTATCGGCGAGCAGGACTGCCTTCGAAGCGATTTCCTTGCTATTGACCACGGCTACCAGTTTGCCCGCCTTGATCGCCAGCGCCAAACCCTTGCCGCCTTCAGTCTGCTGGAACAAGGTACCGGAAGCATTGGCCCCCGGCTTGACCCAGGCAGTGAAGGTAATGCCGTTGGCAGCAATCAGTTTGAGTGACGGCGAAGCTGGAATGGTCAGCCCGTTGCCGCCATCAAAACTGGCCGCATCGGCGAGCGGACCGGCGACCAATTTCGCCGTGAAATCGCGCGGGTGATTATCGTTGCCGCTGGCATCGCGGGCCGGGCCATTATCAGAGAAATGCAGGACCAGACTCTGCGCTGCATCGTAGCCACCCTTGGCATCCAGAGCCGTCGCCTTTTCATTGCCCCACAGCAGGTTGACCGCATCCGTCGCGGCCAATGGTGTCAGTTTGGGCTGATGCACCCAGACCACCGCCAACTCGTTGGTGGGGTCATACTTTTCGAGATGAAAGCGCACCGGTGTCTTACCGTCAGCAGCCGTGACCCGCAGGTCGCTGCCATCCGGCTTGGCTTCGGCAAAAGCAAAGTTGCCGGTGTGCAAACGCAAAGCCAGCGGCACTTGAGTCGCCCCCTGCTTCAATTCGATGCCGTCAGCCGTGGTGTTGATCACGGTTTTCTGCTTGTGCTTCCAGTCGTCCGGGTTAAAACCGTCCGCCGCTTGGGCGCTCAAGGCGAAGAGGCTCGCAGCGGCAAGTATCCAGTGTGCAGTTATTTTCATGATTTCTAATTGGAGTGAGATTGATCGATTATCGGTTTCGGTTTTTACACGCGTGCTACAGCGCAGTCATATTTCGTCACATCACCGTTTTTTTTCTTCGTCGTCTTTTCCTGACTTGGCAACGTTTCCGTTTGCGGCAGGTACCGCACCTCCTTCGCCGCTTTCCAATACTTCAACGGTGAGGACGCCAAGCGCCGAATCACGATTCCCTGTTATTGCGCTGGCTGCTTTGGACTCGACATTTTCTGAAGTGGTTGGCGAAGCCGTGATCGACACCACCGCTGGTGTAGAGACAGGAGCAGGAGCGCCAACAACGCTGCCTGCAGCCTGAATATTGCTGGCGTTGAGAATCGTTGGGGCACCGAGTGTGATGTTGCCAGTGCTACGCAGGCCGGCATCACCGGCATCGATTGCACCCTGGGGCGCGAACAGGAACATATTGCTGGGCGGTGTCGTGTCACGTGATGCCAGGGCGCCAATACCGGAACCGGAAACCGAGTTGGTCGCATCGAGAATGATTTGCCCATCGCGCACAACAAGTACTGGTGGCGGCGTCGCACTAACCGTCTTCGCGCCGTTGCCGGCATCAATATTGCCGCGATCGGCCCAGACCAGGATATCGCCGCCATCAAGCGTAAAAACTCGCGACTGGTTGACTAGAAAATCGTCACGGGCAAAAGCGCGAATTGGGCCGCTGCGGAAGGTAAACAAGCCCTGTTCAGCCGCCTTCTTTTTCGGCACGGTACTTGATGGATTAGCAATACCCACGGTGATGCTGCCGCCAGATGCCAACAAGTCAATTCCGCCACCCTGCTCGGTCTTGATGGCGCTGTAGAACAGGTTGATGTCAGCATCTTTGACGCTGCCAGTTGGGAAGAGCGCCCGCACTAGGGCCCTGCCTTTCTCGTAGCTCGGCTCCCCGCCACCGTTTTCCGCCTCATTACCAAAACCACTCAGCAACGCGTAAAAGCGATTGCGCATTCCGTTCGGCGAAGTATCGCTACCTACATCCAGTCCGCTATTCCGTAGATGCTTTGCAAAACGTTCATAATCGGGTGCCGCAGTACCCGCCATCACGAAAATATTGGCACCACCGCTGGGTAGGTACGGATTCTCCAGATTGCCCTTGCTGACAATTCCTTTGCTGTCGGCAAGATCGACGCTACCGCCGGCGATTACTTCCAGACGTCCCGGCCCATTGACCTTGAAGCCTGGACTGAGTTGAGTGTTGCCAGTCTCCGTAAAGTCGATGTTACCCAGCGCGACAATCGAACTGGCCGTATCGGCATTCAAATGCTGGACGCTCAAGCTGAGATCCTTGACATTGCCTCCCGCCTGGATCCTTACCGCTTCGGAAAATACTGCATAGCTATCCTGGCCACTTTGCCCGCTGACATTCCCCTTAAGCGCAATTAAGCGGCTTGGCACGCTATCACCTTCGTGCCAAGCGGTCGCTGAATGACTCGTCGTCGATGCGCTGTTCAACAGGCTCAGCATCTTGAAATTCACATCCTTGATCGGATTGCTGACGCTGGGGAGAACGCTGGCCGGCAGATCAAGCTGCTTAATCGAGTCACCATTTAGAGTGATCGAATCGGCTGCCAGCAGATCAAGCTGAGCCGCCTCTCCGGGCGCCTGGACGAGACTGCCGGAGATGTTCCCATTCAAAGCCACGACCGAGACTCTTGGCGGTGCAACGATATGAGTTTCGGTATCTTTGACAGCAAAGAAAGTATCCGCGGCCTTGAGATCGACATTACCAGTCTTTGAGACCAGGCTGAGCGAACTCTGATCACCGTAGGTACCGATCCGTATCTTGTACTCATCGGAAGTACTTCCGTTAATCTGGCCACTTCCGGTCGAGGGGACATATTTGTTGCCAACAACCCAGAGTGGATTGAATACATTGCCAAGATCGACATTTCCATTGGCCACAATACTGGCCGAGGTGTTACCGAGGGCCAGCCCCACCTTGTCGGCCAGACTACCGGCATCGATTTTCAGGCGACCAGTCTCGGCGTAAAACAGGCCACCGGTAACCGTACCTGCGGTGCGCACCGTCAGGTCGCCACCGCCGGAAATTTTCGCCAGCACCGGCTGGCGCACGGTATTAACGGTTGGCACACGGCCACTGGTCGGAATAAATGCCGCAAAGTTGCGAATCTCTGCACCCGCGGTCAGCGCAATATCACCGCCACCAAATGCCGCCAAGCCTTGCTGGAAGGAGGCAATGCGTGGCCACCATTGCAGATCTCTACTGCTGCCGCCGGCCCGGAACAACCACTGATTGATGTGGCGATCGTCCGGATCGATCTCAGCGTTCTTCACCATTACCAGCCGCTCCCCAGCTGCCAGCGAAATATCGCCGCCGCCAATCGGGAAAGCCGAGTTAATACTGTTCGCAGAAGTGCCTGAGGTAATCGGCGAGAAGCCTGCCGGGTGACTGCCATCTGCCACCCCGGCCGTATATACCGCAGCCCGATCGAGCAACTTGATGTCCTTGCTGGCTGCCAGATCAATGCTGCCGACACCAGTACGCACCAGTTTGCTGCTGGCTACCTCAATACTACCTGGCGTACCTGCCACTTTCGTTGCAAGCAACGACGCAGCAGTGCTATCAGCACCGGCTACCAGCCGGTATGACCACGAATCGCCACTACCACTCAGCTTGGCATCGCGCGACACAGCGGCGTTACTGCCATTTGTGACAAAGCCATCGCTGAGCGTACCGTTGATCTTCAAGTTTCCTAGGGCTCGTAAGGTAAAAACACCCGCTTCGGATTCGCTGCCAAAACGCAAGTCATTGAAATCAAGATCAGCGGAGATCAAGAAGTCGGCGCTAGAGGTGCTTGCGATCTCAACCCCGGCACGGACGTGATAGATCGAACTATCGAACCCTAGATGACTGCGCAGCAGCGCCATGTTAGCCGGCGAATAAAGCGTTGTCAGGCTGTTCTTGATTGTTGTCAACCCCAGCGTCGGACCACTCGTCGTTGTCGAGCGCAACGACGTACCTGTGTAGTTGCTGACGATTTCAGCGCCAATATCACGGGCACCGCTTATGGTCCCAGCCAACTGGATGTTGAGATCAGAAGTATTGGCTATCGATGCCGACTTGGCCGCCCGGAAACTCACTTTGCCACCACTTGCCAAGCTATTTACCGCAACGCCGACGTCAATCACGCTACCAGCCGAAGTAATGACCTTGCCAGTACCGCTAGTCGCCAGCGTCACATCGCCACCCTGTCCGCGCGTGCCGGCGTTCGAAGTATCGCCAACCAACTCGGTACCTTTGGCCAGCAACTGACCATCAAGCACGATATCGCCATTTTTGCCATACAGAGCGATCTTGCCCCCCTTGGCCCCCGATGCATCAATCACGCCACTGGCACCGATCGCAATGCCGCCGTTATCGGCAGCAATCGTCACCTTCTCGGCGGCAATACCTTTACTCAAGGCCAGATTGCCGGATCTGGCCCGGATATCCCACTCCCCACCGAAATTAGTGCGTGTCGAACCATCCGGCAGCAACTGACGGACTGCGTCAGCAATGCCATCCAGAGCAAGCGAAAGGGCATCGACCTTCAAGCGGCCCTGCTCATAGTTGCCGGTATCGGCCTTCGCCGCCCCGCGCAAACTGCCTGCGCCAGCCGTAACGACGCCTTTCTCGGCGACCAGCGCCAGCGAACCGGCATCGCCGCCGGCGCTGTGCGCCGATACCGAAACGACGGCGCCGGACTCGACAGTCACGTTTCCATTGGCCGACTTGAGTGTGATCTGCCCACCGGGCGCGTAGGCCGCAGTGTCGGCAAAGGCAACGCGGCTACCCTCGGCGGCAATCAGCGCGCCGTTCCTCACTGTCACACCGTCACTGGTGCTGTTGCCGATAGCTGCCAGGGTCAATTTTCCTGCGGTCGACTCGATCCGACCGGCAATTTCGATGGCCTGGGCGCGCATCTCGAGAGCACCGCCGACGCCGGTATCACTAGCACCACTCGCCCCACCCCGGATATCCATAAGACCACTTGCCGCCAGCAAATGATCTGCCGTGCCAACTGTCGTCAGACGACCTGCATCGACTGTCAGCGCCGTGGCGTTGCCACTGCCACCGATGTTATCTACCGCCGTTACTCCGAGGCCCTCGAAACGCACATCGCCCGAGGCCTTCAGAGTCACCGAATCGAAGCCACGGATGGCGTAGCCGGTGGTCCCGGCAGTGCGTAATGCCTGGCTCGACTGATTTTTGCCAAAGGTAATCTGGCTCGCCGCTACTTGGAGTGCGCCCTCACCCAGACTGCTGGCAGTGAAACTTGTACTGCCCGAATTCGGGTTCTCGAAAACGACATGTTTGGCCGCGATCTGTGCTGTAGCCGAGGCACTGCCGTGGCCGGCAACACCTGCAGCAGCGAGCACTAATTCATTCAAACTTGCCGATCCCAGGCTGGCATCACCGTACAAATCCAAGGTCGAATAACTGGCCAGACGTAATTGATCGGCCAGTGCGAAACGCGCGAAATCGGCGTTACCCAGGGTCAGCCCATCAGTTGGAATACTTTGATCACCGACGACATTAATTCGTCCGGCCCCGATCGACAGATATCCACCGCTCAGCTTGCCGTCGGCGCCGGCACTACCAAGCAATACAGTGCCATCGAGCGAGCTCAATTTAGTTGCGTCGAAAATGAGAGCCTGGCCTGCGACCACGGAATTTGTCTCAATTTTTAGACTACCGATGCTGCGTGTTACGGTGCCGGTTCGCGACAATTTGGCCTGTAGCCCGTCAGTTGCCCGCAGGAAAGCGCCATCGCCATCAAGTACAAGTTTGCGGGCCGGTGCCGTGCCCTGTGCCTCAATGCGGCTGCCGGTGCCGACTGATATCTGTTCGGTTGCAGTCAGCATGATCTCAGGCGCAATGAGTGCCCGGGATTCATCATTGGCGCCAGCATTGCGCACCTGCACTTGGCTGGCGACAGTCTCTATTGTTGTCGTTTCGCCCTGAACATTACGCACACCACCCAGTAAGACACTGGCTGCACCCAGTGCGACCAACTTGTTCTGATCGATCAGTGACCAAGATGCATCGGGGGCAACGCCGCTGTCAGCAATCAGCAATTTTGGCGCAGCCAGATCAAGCTGCAAGCCTTCACCAGCCCGCTTGCGACCATCCGCAGCAGAAATCTCGGCCTGGCGCATGGCGACAATAGTGGGATCAAAAGCAACACTATTGCGGCCGATGACCGACAACTGTCCGGCATCGCCCGGCAGACGGTTACCAGCCGTGTCGTAGAAAAACTCACTGAGTTTCGATGTCTGGTAAGTTGCCCGGGCATCAACCAACTTGGCGTTGGCCACTTCAAATACCGAGGCGCTTTGCGAATAAGCCGCGGTGCTACCGTCGGCGTTGGCAGCGAGGATCGAACCACTGACCAGCCAGCCACCATCGCCCATGCCGCGAGATTTGCCGACGAGGCGATCACTGGTCGGCTTGATCGACAACAGGTACGCTCCGGGCACCAGCGCATAACTGGCCGGCAGAAGCGTATAAGTGCCAGCCGCCAACCCACTGCCATTGGCGACCAACTGAACCTTGTCGCCAGCCTTCAGGGTTGGGATCGAATCATATTTGTAGGAAACCGCGCCGTCGCTAGCCACCGTTGCCTTTGGGTTTGAGACATTGTAATAGGCCATCGCCTGGCTATCCTGCGGCGCAAAGGCGCCGCTCCAGCCTGGCAATACAGCAAATACGGTCGGCTTGGTGGCCGCCGTAGCCGCCAGAATGTCGGTTTTGCCGCCAGGTCCGGGGGTGAATTCGGAGGCGATGCCATCGCCACCACCAGAGAGGTTGAGTTGCGCGCCGCTCTTTACAATACTGTTCGCCGCATCCAGGCGAATAGCCTTCTCCGGCGCCTTTTCGACGTTATACAGCGTCGAGTCGAGGGTTTTTGTCTGCGGGTTGAAATAGGAAGACTTGAACTGCCAATAACGACCCGACTGATCGGTCTGGCCAAACAGCAGAGTCTGGTCGGCAGCAACTGATGTCACGCTATTCTCATTAAGCGTCACTGCCCCCCCTGGCGCACTGAAAGCGATCTCACCCAGCGGCGCCGTGACCGTGCCCGAATGAACAATATTTTTTGCCGCAAACTCAAGTCGGCCAGCCGCAGCCAACGAAGCACCGGCAGCCGAACCTGCTGCCCGGCTTATTTCGATACGCCCCGCCGGGTCGGCGCTAAGATCAACACGGTAGTCGCTGTAGGTGGATGGTGACAATCGCGCCGCCGCAAAGAGTACGGCGCCGGAAGCGGTCATCTGACCACTGAAATTCCGCCCGCCAGTGCGGTTGGCGGCGGTATTGGCGGTACTGTCAAAATGAATCTCACCACCACTAATGAACTCGGTCAGCGCAAAGCCGTTCCAGGTAAAGTTGCCACTGACCCCGACATCAAGGGCCCTGAAAGTCGCTACGGCCGCACCGCTATCGGCGCTGGCAACGGGCACCCCGGCCGGCGAATGATTGCCGATCTGGAGGGCCGCTGCGGACAATGCAATCCGCGTTGCATCATCGACGGCGGAGAACTTCGGCGCGCTCAAACGCAACTGATTATTGACTGTTGCGTTAATGTTACCGGCAAAGCGAATCTCGTCCTGAGCGCTCAGGTACAAGGAGCCAAACCCGGCTGTAGTCAGTGATGCGAGATCAAGTGTTGCCTTGCCGTTGTAATCAGCTGATGCCAGGGTGCGAGTACCAGCCAGATATTCAGCCGTCTCAGTTGCATTCAAACGCCACTGCAGTGGCTGCTCTCCCGTCGCCTGCTGCAAAGTCAGCTGCCGCCGCGCCGAAATCATTGAGGCTGGCAGTTCCGTATTTTCCCAAGTATCGTTGAGAAACAGTTCATTAAGGTTGAGGGAGAATATGCCCCCCGGAGCGCCTTGCTTGCCTTTCGCCGAATAAGAACCATCAAGCAACATCCCCTCGCGAGCCGCCAGGATGATCTGGCCGCCAGCACTGCCAACTGTCCTCAAAGGGTAGCTCAGACCACCGTTACTGGTCGCCGTTGCTGCATTCAACTGGTCTTCGGCACCAGCAACATCAATCACAGATCCTTTCGCCGTAACCAGGTAGCCGAGGCCGGCATTGATCTCGACCTTGCCACCAGCCAAAACCTCACCCTTGTAGCGCCGCTGCTCGCGCAGCGCGTCTGCAGCAACGCCCGCATCAAGTGCTCGTCGCGTTTTTTCGCTGAGTACGGTCGAACCACTGGCCAACACTCTACTGTTGGGCCCAAGGTAAATCGATTCGGCCTGTTTGGCTTCGGAGTAAGTTATTGGCACCTTGTTATAGGGTTCATCCCCCCGGACAGCCGGCCGACTCAATTTGATGCTGCCAGCCGGCGCTTCCAGCGTGCCGAGCATCGTTAACTGTGCCCAGGATTCAAGATTAATACTGCCCTGCGGCGAAACACCCAGGTATGCACCCTCGCCCACCACCAGGTCGCCATAAGTCAGGCTACGCGTCGCCAGCGCCAGTTTAGTCGGCGAGCTACGGCGGTCGGTTGGCAGGACGACCTCACGGGCAAAACTCGCCAAGTCACTACCGCTCGCCTTGCGCCGTGAGGCAGGCAAGCCGAACAGCGACCAGTTGATCGGCTGTGGCGCAATCTGCGTCCCGTCCTTGACCGTCACACCGTCACGCCCAACCAGCTTGAAATCGTAGAAACCACCGGCATTGAAGAAGTCTGCGGTCAACGCCACGCCAACCTGGTTTTCGGCCAGGCGACGAATTCGCGACCAATCCTGGCTGTCCGAGCTAAAGCCCTCACCGAGCAAGACATGTGAAGTGTTGATTTCCAGCGAACCACCACTGTTAAGCCCGTAGCCGGCAAGCCGGCCATTCATGAAAATACTGGCATCACGACGATCCAGGTCCTCGGTCGCCTCAAAGCCACCGCTCCTGCTAACGCCACCGCTAGTTAGTACTATCCCGCCCGCATTGCCAGCTTCGATCTTGCCATTGCGGGCAACCAGTGCACCACCCGAAACATTCAGCTCGCTGCCGGAGCGCAGATCGATGTCGTGGGCCGAGACAAGGCTGATTTTCCCGCCGTTGATAGCTTTAACTTTCTGGTTTTTCTCGTGGCGATCAACATAGTCGTTAACCCACTGACCTGCGGTGGACAAGCGTGCATCGCGATCGACAATCAGTGTCGAATACTCGGCATCCCTCAAGATTGGGAACAGCCCACTCGCCAGGCTCATGTCGCGTGTGGTCAAACTGATCTTGCCACTCGGCGCGCTGATCTTGCCCGCCACGTAAACCTGCCGCCCGGACAGATTCAACTCGCCACCGGGCGCGAGATTTAATGCGACATCGGCGCCAACGTCGATACGACCATCGCTACGAATATCAAAACGGGAAAATCCGTTATCAACCAGAGATTGCGAGAGCTCCAGACGTGGGCCGGCCAAATCACCCGCTTCAAGCCCTGCTGTCGTATTGGCTGCCGCTTTGACGAAAGCAATTTGCGCTTCGCTATAGGCGCGCAACTTCTCTTCTTCGGTCGCGTTTTCACGATCATCCAGCGCAAAGTGTTGGCCGGCATCGCGAATAATCAGCTTGCCCCCCAAGGGCACTGCGTAATGGTCGGCCGAAGGGTCGCCAATTTTGCGTTGCTTGCTTCCGCGTGTGGTTTTTGCGACTAAATTGCCGTCGACCGCAAGACTGTGGCCGGTCAGTTCGATGCTGCCCGCACTCCGCCCTTCGTAGTAATCAGCCAGCTTGCGACTAATGTTCTTGATACCGTAGTAGATCGCCGAACTGGGCGCATCGTTGAGACGATAGCTTTTGCCGCCAATGGAGAGCACTCGGCTTTCCGTGACCCGACCACCGGCATAGTTAACCCCGCCGCCGGATACGTTCAGTTCGGCATCTTTCTTGATAACGATGCCACCGGTTGTCTGCAGTGAAATCGAACCGCCTGGGGCAGCCTTTTCGTTAATCGTCTGCCCAACCTTACCAAACCAACCGGAAAGATCGGCAATTTTGACGGGGTCGCGGAGGTCCACCCAAGCCGTTTTGCCGCGCAACTTGCTGAACCGCTGCACCGTATTATTGGCGAACTCATCGCCACGCAATTCGACTTCGACGAAAAGATCACTGACTTTTTTGAACTCGGTGACCCCTGACACGTCGAGTTTCGCGCCATCACCGACATAAATACCGACGCCGCTATTAGGCTTGGCGCTTGATTGCGACGGGATGACTGGATCACCAATAAAGCTATTCTCAACGGCAAAAGAATCACTCGCCAAAAAGCGAATCCGCCCGCCATGGGCAATTAGTTGTGCCCCAGCCGCACCATTTCCTTCAATGATCACTTGCCTGGCGATGGCATCGATCGACGAAGCAACAAATGTCTGATCGGCTGCAATGGTTTTCCCGCTGCTACCATTGAGGGCCACCTCGGTAAGGCTGTTCGCGCCGATAGTCAGATTACCGCCAGCATGTCCGACGATAAAGGCCGGTTCCTCACTCTTGTTAGTGGGGTTATAGGAATAACCATCAACGTAAACCACGCCTTCGCTGTTGATTTTGCGATGCCCGGAAATAACCGGTGGCTCATCATCTACAGCCAGCCCTGAATCTGCCACCTGATCGCGGGCGATAAGGCGAATCGAGCCGTTCGAGGTCACTGAAGTACTTGTCCACAGCGTACCCAGTTGGTTAATGTTGTAGCCGACCAGTGAAATATTGCCCAAGCCGGCCAGAATACTTCCCGTATTGGTAATTGTGCCGTGGTCGACGACGCCCCAGTGGTTGGTATCCCAGCTCTTGACGACGTATAGCGGATTGACCTCGGCCATAAAACCACGCAGGCCAGCTGTGAAAGGTGGTTTTAGATAGACATCGGCACCGGCCGCCAGCAGGGTCTGCCCGGTCGGTGTCGAGATTGTGCCACCCTGTACGATGCGGCCACCAACCAGCAAGACAAAACCATTATCCACGCTGGTAGCTATTCTTGCTCCCGCCGCTACCTCGACCGTGGCGGCATTGAACGCTGCCTGGGCAACGGCGCTCTTGCTTGCGTATTCCGTCGAAACGGCCGCCGTGTATTGCTTCTTTGAGAGATAAAAAGCCCTTGTGCCAACCTCGGTCTGATTAACATAGTCCATCCCGAAGATGCCGTTGGTAACCAGCGTCGGGCTGACCCCCAGCGCCGAAGCAACAAAATTGGCCGCCTGCACGTTGGCATTAGCACCAAAGCGAATACCCCGCTCGTTGACCAAGAAGAATTGCCCGGTTGCCTTAAGTACGCCGTCGATGACGGAACGCCCGGCCAGATCAAGGACACTGCCGTCGACAGCCGTACGGTCGGGATCGTAAACATAGTTATAGACAACAGAACCAGAGGAGGTCTGAACGAACTCGACCGTCTTGCCATAGCCAACGTTAAAACCATTCAGCCAATCGATTTCCGCCTTGCTACCGCGCTGGTTGATGGTCAGCCGGTCGGTCTCGATCGGGCCAGAAACCAGCATCGTCGAGCCATTGAGATTGACTGCCTTGGTCGCGTTAACGAGGCCTTTCTGGTTGACTGCCAGTGCCGCCAGGGTAACCACCCCGCCGCTACCGGCATCGATACGGCCGATGTTTGTGGCGCTGCCATCAAGGTTGACGGTATTGCCGATGGTGTCCTTGGTAGTAAACGACTGCGTTTCGACCAGCAAACCCCGGAGTGATGGATCATCGGGAACGGTCAACACGACCTTGCCGCCAGCGGCGAGAATCGCCTCGGCCCCGCCCCCCTGAATCAAACCAAGATTTTCCACCGTCTTCGGGGCCAACAGGACAACCCGTCCTCCCGTTGGAGTGGCAATCCGCGCCCCGGCATCCACCGTGACAAATCCGGCGTTGAACTGAGTTGACGAACCATCCCAGGTGAACGCCAGGCTATCGCCGCGAGCGGTCGGCAAGCCGCTGTTCAGCAGCTTATTGAGCATATTTTCGGAAAGACTCAGCGCCGAGGCCACCAGGCCACCCACATTCACCTGCGAACCAGCACCAAACAAAATGCCGTTCTGGTTGATCAGGTACACTTGGCCGTTGGCATTGAGCTGCCCCATGATCACGCTCGGGTCTGCATCCCAAATACGGTTCAAGACGCGTGAGGTGGCATCCGGCTGAACGAAGTTCACCGACGCATCGCTACCGATATTGAATTTTGCCCAGTTGAGACCCAGCGTACGACCCGGCGTGGTGATCGTCATCGTGTTTCCAACAACCGATGGCGCCCCACCGAGCACACTTCCCGAGAAGACAAATGGCCGATTGGAAGAAGGCACCGGCAGCGCATTCGGCACCGGGACGGAGGGCGCGGCGAGAGCGCTCGATGCACTAACCACCGCCAGCGCCAGCACTGCGGCGCTCAGCCGGCGCGACCGCTTCTTGCCGCGACCGCGAACATTTTCTGCCACCGGTACCCAGGCATTGCGTTCAGCGTTGAAGACGAGACGATAGATATTACAGTTCACAATAACCTCTTGCCCTGTTGCTTCGGCACTCAAAACTCATAACCGAGCCTCACATGCACTCGCCTTGACCCACGCTCGGTTCGCGGCCCATCCTGCAACGCCTGAGCCACGTCCATGACGAATAATGGCCCGCCCTTGCGGCCTTTGAAGTTCAACCCCAGCCCGGCGCTAGCCAACGAGAAGTCAGCTACCTGGCCAGGTAATGGTTCGTTCAACCAGACACGCCCCCCTTCAACAAAGCCAACGACACGCAAGTTGCTACCGGCAAACTCGACCAGCGTCGGTGTTCGTAACTCGGAGCGCAGACGCCAGCCGACATCGCCAGCCACTTCGCCTTCGTAATAACCCCGCACGCTATCCATGCCACCCGCCAGAATCATTTCTGGCGAGACCAGTGGTTGCCCGCTAATCTGGAAATCGAGCTTCGCCATTCCCTCCCAGCCGAACAACCGATGCGAATAGCCAACGTCGCCACGGAAGATTGAGAAGCTAGGACGGGCGTGGGCCCGGCGACAAGCAAACTGTTCCATCTGCACGCCCTGGCAATCGACATCGCGCGGATTCGAATTCAGATTGACCACCAAACCAAGATTGCCGGTGAGGTCACCCGATTCGCCAAAATTACTGAAGGTGTATTGCGCCACCAGCGGGGAATAGCGCAGCGGTGTTTCCTTGCGGTCAGCACCGAGCGCGTTCTGGGACTCGGCGAGATCCTTGAAGTCCATCCCCAGCGAAATCGAATGGAAGAAATTGGCGACCCCTGCCGGTTGCGGCAAGGTCTGCGAGAAGCGCGCACCGAAAGTGGTGCCCTTGCCCAAGACATTGCTCCCGACCGCCGAGGCAATGTTGCTGTTCGAATGCTGAATAAAAGTCGACACTGAACGGGTGGCGCTCAGCGGTGCGCTGTAAAAGGCGGCCAGCACGCTTACCTCACTCGGGTCTTCCGGCGCCACCACGTAATTGAGGCCGGCGCTGTGCTGTTTTTGGAACAGGTTACTGTAGCGAATACCGGCCTCCAGCCGGAGCGGCGAGGTATCCGGGCTTTGCCGGTTGTTCAGTTCAATATTGCCGTGCAGCGGCAACTCGTCTTCCACGGCGAGTTCGACCTCCATCGTTCCTGGCCGCACGCCGGGGCGCAGCAAAGGCGTTACCCGGCGGTCCGGCGAACGACCAGCCTGAGCCAACTCGGCCTGCATGGTGGGAAAGTGCGGCACCGAACCAGCGGCCAGTTCCGGCACCTCGGCGCGCAGATCGCTGCGGGCGGTGTAGCGATTACCGCTTACCTTCAGGCGTTCGACCTGGCCTTCAATAACCTGCAAGCGGATCAAGCCATCGGCCACCGATTGTTCGGGCACCACGACGGAGACCGATAGATAGCCGGCTTGCTGATAAGCCGCCTCCAGCGCGGCGCGGGCCTTTTCGACGTCGGCCGCTGTCTTGCCCGGCCCCAGTGAAGGATAGACGGCGCGTTCGATCTCGACATCGGGCAGCACGCTGTTGCCTTCAACCGCGAACTCAAAGAGGTCGAAGCCGGCTGCGGCATGGGCGCCAGTGGCGAGGCAGGCGAGAGAAACAAGGCCGGCAGAAAGAAGGGTTTTGAGTGAATTCATAGCTTGTCGATTATCGACAGCCGGCATTACTTGCCCGTGAATCGCCGGGCAATGTTTAATAGTCCGAATGGACTAGGGGATGTGACAAAGATAAAAAAACGGCCCACAAACATCGTGGGCCGCTGATCAAGCAGCCGCTCCGAAGAGCGGAATTGCAAGTTTCAGAAGATTAGTTGTTGCGGTTATATGGCGCGCACTGGTTGCTGTTCGGGTAAGCCGCACGCAGTACCTGAGCACCGGAGTAAACCCCACCTGGGATAGCAGCAGCAACGTTCTTCAGGTCAGTAATGCTGGCCAGAATGGCCGGATCCTGAGCTTTGACCAGGAACTGGTCGAGGACAGCCTTCTTGGCACCGACGGTACGGCTCGGCACGTTAAAGGAAATCCAGCCCTGCAGATCCCAGGTGCCATCGACATAGCTGGCCAGGGTCGGGAACTTGCCGGTACCGGTAGCAAGCGGAGCGATGGTAGTGTTATCCCAGGTGTAGGTGCCAGCGCCGTCAAGCGAACGGAACTGCCAGTTGCCGGTGGTCTTGGAGGAACTCAGGCCATCCATGGAGAGGACGCCGATGGCCTTGTGGCCGCCAGCACCGAAGTCAACTGTGACGTTATTGCCATCACGATCCTTGGTGACGTAGGTGCTACCGGTCACAGCCTGATCCAGACATTTGCGGACGTCACCGGAGGTGGAGTTTTCGACCACAACCAAGCCGCCAGTACCAGCGGTAACGGTGAACTTGCGGGCAACCGGATCCCATGCGTTGGAAGCATCGCGGTCAGCGGGGAAGTTAACATCACCACTACATGGGAAATTGCCGAAGTACATGTTATCGACAGCTTGCGTACCTGAACCTGGCACACGACGGCAGACGACGATGTCACCACCAGTCGGATCATCCACGGTAGCCATTGAGCTATCTACCTGCGCCCAGGTACCAACGTTGCCGGTCATGATGGCGGAGACGGCTGCCTTGTTCAGGTTGAACAGCGGCACGTTCTTGGTGACCGGCACGCCGAAGGCCAGGCCGTAGATGGCGGTGGAGGTCAAATCGGCCAGTTCATTAGCATTCAGCGCCGGGGCAGGCGTTTCACCCTCAGTGTTGAGCGGAAACTTGAACAGAGCCGGGGCGACGTCGGAAACGCCGGCATCCGGCACCATGTAGCCAGCGAGGGCCGTTGTGGCACAGACGTACGGGTTGGCAGCAGTACCGCCACCGGTGGCGCCGCAAGCAGAGGTAACGCTCAGCGATTCAATGGCGGTAGCACGAGCGACCGGATCAACACCAAACACCGAACCGCCCTTGACGCGGTCGATGATGATGACCTTCTGGCCCGACCAGGCGCCAGCACCAGCCGCCAGCGTACCGGCAACAGCTTCAAAATCCTTGCTGGAAGCGGTAGTGTTGGCAAAGCGGATCGGCGTACCGGTGAACAGGGTGTTGATAATGCTGGTGAAGCCCTTCTGGGTAGCAGAGGCGCCAGAGATGAAGATGACGCGGCCGTTAGTCACGGCATCGTTGACGACTGCTGTTTCGGCAGCAGACATGGCAGCGTGGGCTTGACCACCGATGGCGGCACAGGCGATAGCGCACAGGGAAACGAGTTTCTTGACTTGCATGAGATTCTCCTAAATTACCTTGAGGAACCGGCACCCCGAAGGGGCACCGGTGAATTACTTAAGGACGATCAGCCGCGCAGGTTGCGACGACGGGCCATGAAGCCGAGCATGCCAAGACCCGCCAGGAACATGGCGTAGGACTCGGGTTCGGGCACGGCAGTGACGGCAGCGATGTGCAGGGTATTGTCGCTGGCGATCCAGGAGCGGACGGCAGATCCGTTATCAACATAGGCGGTGTTTGTACTCTTGAGAATTCCAGTGGCAAGGCCGTTGGTCCTCTGAACAGCCAGCCCGTTAGCGTAGCTATTTGCAGCCAGATTACCCGAGGGATTAAAACCGAATTTCGGGTAGAAAGAGCCCATTGTTCCCGCGTAGGAAGCTGCAAGCGGTGATGTGGTGACACCGGAGTTACCAACCAAGGTGTCATTGATGGCAACTATTGTTGTCGTAATATTCAATGCGGCAGTGCGAATCACGTCGTTGGGCTTGTTAAATGCCGGCAGGACTACACCTGTACCAACGGTCGAAATAATCCGACGCGCGCCAGCATTATCGGTGGCCAGAATATTCCACTTCAGATTAGAAGTGTCGGCCGTGCTCTTCCATGCGTTAAAGCTGGAGTTGAAATCGCTACCGGCAGTGAAGTTCAAGTTACCAGGAGCAGCAAAGCTGGCTTCGAAACCGATGATGCTGATATTGAGGTCGTAGTTATACGAAGTGGCACCATCCCAGGCGCTGAAGAACAGTTCGCCTGTGCCGTCCAAAGCACCTGCATCAATGGCAGCGCTGGCGCCGGCGGAAGCGGCAGCCAAAACGACGGCAGCGGCGATTGTCTTGAGAGAAAACTTCATTGGTGAACCCCTATCGAAAAATTTAAGATCCCCCCTGTCGGGTGGAGGTACGACATGTCGATCAGGTTTCTGCTTCGAGTGCCCGCCCATACAAACCGCGGAAAGTACTTACACCCGGCAGCAACCTGTCTCGCCAGCCGATGGATGCCACTTTAGAGAGGGAAGATGACGCCCTGATGGGGTTCTACAAGGGTTTTTTCCAGCCGAACGGACCAGTCGACCAGTCCGATCGGCTCATGGAATGCAGCCTTCTTTGTCACACTGCGTAATATTTGTGGTGGCCAACCTGGGGCGGCTGGTGGTTGCTGCGGTCAACCGCGAAAAACGAGCAAAAACGGTAGCGGTTTGAACCGGCCGTTCAGCTACCGACCGTGTCCCCGATCAGCCGCGCCTTGACCGCTTTGGCCACAGCCTCGGCGCGGTTGGCGACTTTCAGCTTGCGCAGGACTTTCTGGACATGGTTCTTGACGGTCAGCGGGCTAAGGCCGAGAACCAGGCCAATTTGCTGATTGGTGTTGCCGTCGCGGACCAGCGAAATAACCTGGGCTTCGCGCGTGCTGAGCGTTAGCGCGCTGCGCGGGTTACGTTGCGGCATTTCCTTTTCCATCTGCAGCATGCGGTGCAGCGTGGTGTGCAGGTAAGGCATCAACATTTCGGCAAAATAGGCGTGGCGACGACCGGGCGCTTCCGCCATGCGCATGAATACAAAAAAGCCCGAGCAGTCGCCGGGAAATTCCTTGGCACCGTGGGCCAGGGCATGGCCGAGGCCGAGACGTTTGAGGGCGTGACTGATGGCGCAGCCGCCCGGGTTGCCTTCTTCGACGGCCGGGGTGAATAGCCGCGGCAGATGGCCGCTGCTCTGCCAGCTATTGACCATCATTTGTACCAGGCAGTTGAGTTCGCTTTGCAGCGCCATGTCCTCCCAGGGGTTGTTACGCGCCAGGACTTCACAGCGAAAGTTCGGGGTGCCGTATTCGCCATGCCCGAAAACCAGCACGTCGTGCGGCAGAAAGCTCTGCAGCGCGCCTTGGGACCAAAGGAAATACTGATGACGCCGATGCACCTGCTGCGAAGACTCGATCGTAATGAGCAAGCGTTCGATTTCAATCGGGCTCAGGGTGATCAGGAAATCCATGGTGAGAATCAGTCCACCTGAATCGGCCAGGCTTCGCGGCTGGCGCCGTGCTCGACGAGGATGACTTCGGCCAGCGCCCGGTCATAGCGCCGCGCCCAGAAAAGGGCGGTCAGGCCGGTGCGGTCGGGGAGATCAGCTTCGGCACCGGCCGTAAATAGGGTTTGCAGACAGGCCAGGCGCCCGAGGGCAGCGGCCAGGGCGAGCGGATGCAGACCTTCGCGGTCGTAACGCGCCATTTCCGGTTTTGCTGTCATCAGCTCGCGAACAATGCCGGGGTGATCGAAACGGACCGCTTCGTGCAGCGCCGTGGCGCGGTTGTCACTGCGGCCATCGACATCGGCACCGGCCTTGAGCAACAGGCGAACCATGGCCAGATTGCCAGCAGCGGCGGCCATGCCAAGCGGCGTAAGACCGCGCGGCCCCTTGACGTTAGGGCTGGCGCCGCGCTGCAGCAAGAGGCGAACGATTTCGACATGCTCGCCGGCAGCAGCGGCGAGCAGCGGCCGATCACCCTGTGCATCCGCCCCGTTGGGCAGGGCGCCGGTGGCAAACAGCGCCTTGACTTGTTCGATATTTCCGGCCCGACTGGCCGCAATCAGTTCTGGCGTGCCGGCAGAAACCGGCGCTACCGCATCATCCCAAACCGGCTTGCTGATGGCGGAAAAGTGCTCGGGCAAGGCCCGTTGACGGCCTTCGCCACCGGGCAAAAGACGTTCCGGCAGCGCCGGTGATTCCTCGAAGGCATGGGCAGTGGGAAGGAAGGCGCTGGCCAGCAGCAGAGCGCAAAGGGAAATTTTTTTCATGACTTTTTAGTGGGATTACGCCAATCAGGCCCCGGAATTTATCTGCTTCCGGTTACGCCCGCGTTGTGGAAATATTTCAGTGATGCGACGAACTCAACGTCCGCCCTCGCCCTGCCCGGCTGTCGGCAGCGTTGCCGGCCCCGGATTGCTGTTGCCGCCACTATAGGTAAAGCGCCATTCGCTGTAGCTCGCGGCGCCGTCGAAATCCTGCTGTTCGGGGGAAAAGCCGGCGACCTTGATCGGTTGGCCGGTTGATTTACTGGCGACGCCGATGATTTTTCCCTGGCTTTGGATCAGGCCCCATTTGCCGTCCGGCCACAGCGGGTCACGGTAGATGCGGCGCAGGTGGCGAACCGGCATGGGAAAGCGTTTGTCCTGGAGCAGGTCGTCAAGTTTTTCCGGGTACTGTTTTTCGCTGCCGGGGGTTTGTTCGTAGTAACGGCCAATCGCCTGACGGAACTCTTCGCCAATGAAGAGCAGTTCCTTTTCTTTCTCGCGCCGGCTTTCCAGGTGCCAAAGCGTGCCGGTGCCAGCTAGCGTAATACCCACCAAAGCAACGGCAAAAAGCAGGCCGATGTAGGTAAAACCACTTTGCCGGGCTAAACGGTTTTTGCCCAAAAAACAGCGTCGACCGCAGCAACTCACCATGTCGCGTAGTCGCTGCCGTTTTGCCCCTGCCCTTCGGCACCGCTGCGAATGTCCCAGACTTTGCGCTGGCCGGGTTCCTCCGGTGGTGGTACCAGCACCCAGCTTTCGGTGCTTTCGGTAATCGGGTCGGGCGGCACTTTGCGCAGGTAGCGTTTGGTAACCAGTTCTTCCAGTGTTTCCGGGTAGCGGCCGGTGTCGCCGCGGTATTTATCGACGGCGTCACGCATGACGGCCAGCGACTCGCGCAGCGCCGCTTCGCGCGCCCGGTCCAGGTGCTGAAAATAGCGCGGCACGGCGATGGTGAGCAGGGTGGCGATCACCGACATGACAACGAGCAGTTCGATCAGCGTGAAGCCTTTTTTCTTCGCCGCCATGCCTCACCACTCCCGGTAGGGAATGCCGTTCAGGCCGCTGCCCGACGACAAGGAATAGATGTCGAAAACGTCCGCCCCTTCAAGCGGCGCATCCGGCGGACTGACGTAGCTGCGCTTGCCCCAGGTCTGTGCCGCCGACTGGGCCGGGTCGGCACTAAAGGGGTCACGCGGCAGGCGACGGAGAAAAAAAATCTTGGCCTTGTTGGGGTCGAGGATGTTTTCAACACCCTGAGATAGATCGTCCAGACGGTGCGGGTAGCCGCTCTCATCGACCTTTTTTTCGATTTTTCCCTCGTTGACCGCACGCCGATAGGCGTCAATGCCGCTGCGCAATTCGCGCAGGGCTGCCCGCAACTCGGTTTCCTTCTGGCGTTTGGCGGTCATTTCCATCATCGGCATTGCTGCTAGCGCCAGAATGCCGACGATGGACACTGTTACCACCAGTTCGATCAGGGTAAAACCCCGGCCGCCCTTGCTCACCGTCATGGTGAATTGAGTTTCAGGCTATGCGAAGCGGCGGCGCCGGAAATGGGCTCACCACTTTCCAGCGCGGCGCTGACGACATCGACCCGGGTTTCGCCTTTGGCCCCAGGCAGGACACGCAAACGCAAGCTACCCCGGCCCTGGTCAACCCGCAGGCTGACCCGGCCGGCGCCACTGGCGGCCGGCAACTTGGCTTCGAGCAATGCCGGGTCATAGGTAATTTCGACTTGAACCGGCGCGCCCTGCCCAAGGGTGGCGACGGCGATCTCGATTTCACTGCCGCCAACCGCCTCGGCCGGGCCGCTGAGTTGGATGCCTTCAGGCAATGCTGCTGGCTGTAGGCCGGCGCCATCGGCAACCGGAACATCGCTGGCCGCCGGAACGCGGGCTACCGTGGCACCGCCACGCGGGCTGAGGCCAAGCGATTTGGGGCCTTGCGTCTTGACGCTCATGGCCTGGGCGCCTATCGCCGCTTCGGTGCCCGAGGGCAGCGCCGGCTGGACGAAATCCGGCCGATGAATATTACGCAGCACACGCGGCGTGATGAGCAGGATGATTTCAGTCTTTGTCGAGGTATCGCGCTGGCTGCCGAAAGCGCGGCCGAGGATGGGAATTTCGCCAATACCCGGCACGTGGCTGGTGCTCTTGCGCTCTTCGTCACTGATCAGACCGGCCAGCACTTGGGTTTCACCATTTTTAAGGCGAAGCACGGTGCTCGCACTGCGCGTGCCAATTTGATAGGCCAGTGAGTTGGATGGGCCGGGAATTTCTTTGGCGATACTGCTAACTTCTAGGCCGATTTTGATCGAGACATCGTCGTCGAGCATCACGTTGGGCTCAACATCAAGCTTCAGCCCAACATCAAGGTAAGCAACAGACGCCGACACACCCACATTAGCAGTCGAAGTAGTGGTGAATATTGGCAATTTATCGCCAATGTGAATCTTGGCTTTCTCGCGGTTCTTGACCCGAATGCGCGGATTGGCCAACACATTTGTGTTCGAATTTTGGCCTTTGATGTTCAGGGTGAACGCCGGGTTGGCAACAAAACCGCTTAGGCCGGTGGTGTTCTTCAAATTTATGAATCCAGCTGTTAATGCGCCCCCCAGGGCTGTGGTACTGCCTACCGTGGTTCCAGATGACGTGACGACGGTACTTAAATCGGGGGCCAAGCGGCCATAACCAATCGAGTCAGGCCAATCCAAACCGAATTCATTGAGGCGACTGCGCGTCACTTCCAGGACTTCGACCTCCAGCATCACTTCCGGCTCGGCCAGGTCAAGCGAGTCGATCAGGCGCTCAATCAGGCGAATTGCATCCGGCGTGTCTTTAACGATCAGTAGATTGAGCTTTTCATCGACGAAGACATCCTTGCTCTTGGCAACCGTTTTAACAAGACTCATCGCCTGTTTGACGTCGGTGTTGGCGAGATAGAAGCTGCGCACCACCAGTTCCTGATATTCCTTGCCCTTAGCCGGAGTATTTGGATAGATCAGAAAGCTGTTGTCGTTGAGCTGGCGCTTTTCCAGTTGATTGGTGGTGAGAATCAGCTTCAGGATGTCTTCCAGCGGGCTGTTGCGGACGAACAGCGTTACTTTGGTGTCGCCCTTGACATCTTTATCGAAGACGAAATTCAGTCCGGAGGAACGGGAGAGCATTTCAAATACCGACTTCAGTGTGGCATCGCGGAATTCAAGCACGACGGGTTTGGCCAGCGCGGCCTTGACCGCCGGGTTGCTCACCGGGTTTGACTCTTTTTCGCGCTGCTGGTCAATTTGCAGTTGCAGGCGCCGCGCTTCCGGGTTGAGCGGGTCCTGCGCCCTGACCGTGCGCGCGACACGCTCGGCGCCGAGCAGATCGCTTTTCTTAAGCAATTGCTCGGCTTGCAGCAAAAGTGCGGCATTTCGCCGGTCGACCGCAAGCTGTTCAATTCCCTGCGCTGCCCGGGTATTACGTGGCTCAATGACCTGTACCTGGCGGTAGGCTGATTCGGCTGCCTGTGGCTGGCCGGCTGCTCGCAGTCGCTCAGCCTCGGCCAGATAGGTTTTGATCGTTTCCCCCGTATGGCGGACCAGAGCAGCCTTCATTTCGGCATTGCGCGGCTCGTCCCGAACCGCCTTTTCGAGCGATGTAATACCTTCTTCTTTCTTGCCCAGCGACATCGCTTCCAGGCCGTCCCGGAAAGCCGGGTGGGAACAGCCGCCCAAGGCTATTGCCATGAGCATGGATAAACCACGTCGTTTCAAGCAAGCATTAAAACCTGGCAGCATCGTCGAGAACCATAAGGAAAGCGCCTGATGCTAGAAAGCGCACGTTACAGTGATGTTAAAGAGACTGAAATAAACCGACTCGTAATGTCATCCCAGCGCAACATTCGCTGACTACTTTGTGTGGCTTTTGCTCAATCACAGCGGCTAACAACGGTGCCTTCACTTCGGCGCGCAGCCTCCACAGCCATCGCGCTGTTTCTTATGATTGGCTTGCTCACCGCCTGTTCGCCACGACAAATGGTGATTGGTAGCATCGCCGACGAAAGGCGGACAGCCGCATTCCAAATACCGGGGAGTGCGTGCGGTACCAAACGGACGGGTTTGTCTGTGGCGGGCATGGTTGTCATGAGGAGATCCTTGATATGAACATCCAGCCGGCGAGTCCCATAGACCTATCCCGGAGGCAGTTGCTTCTGGCGGTTGCCAGTTTCACAGCCATGCCAACGTTGACGGCTTGTTCATCGGGCGATGCCGAGCAGAGCGTCGCTCGCGATCTGAGAAGGCC
>JBBSCQ010000054.1:0-22566 GCA_038250105.1 Burkholderiales bacterium
CAGCGTAGTTCTTGGCCGACGAGCGAACCATGGCCGGGCCGCCGATGTCGATGTTTTCGATGGCATCTTCCAACGTCACGCCATCTTTGGCGATGGTCGCGGCGAACGGATAAAGATTGACGCAAACCAGATCAATCAGCGGAATGCCGTGGGCTTCGATAGTGGCCAGATGTTCCGGCAGGTCACGGCGAGCCAAAATGCCGCCGTGTACTTTCGGATGCAGGGTTTTGACGCGACCGTCGAGCATTTCCGGGAAGCCGGTGTAATCGCCGATTTCGGTAACGGTCAGACCGGCATCGCGCAGCATTTTGGCGGTGCCGCCGGTGGACAAAAGATTGACGCCCTGAGCCGCAAGGCCCTGAGCGAATTCGAGAACGCCGGTCTTGTCGGAGACGGAAATCAGTGCTTGCTTGATGGTCATGGCGATTTACAGTAGTTGATGTTCGGTGAGTTTTTTGCGCAGGGTATTGCGGTTGATGCCGAGCATGTCGGAAGCCAGTGTCTGGTTGCCGCCCGCCTTGGCGAGGACAACTTCGAGCATCGGTCGTTCTACGCTCCTCAATACCATGTCATAAATTGCGCAGGGTTTTTCGCCATCGAGATCGCGAAAATATTGCTCGAGTGCCCCCAGCACGCAAGCGGAAATGTCTTGTTGGCTCATGCTGCCAACCCCTCCTCTGAGTTGTATTTTAGATGGTCGCTTTCTGCTGCCTGCTGGCAGAAGAAGTCGTTAACTGCCTGCATCTGTTGTTCGATGTTGGGCAATTGATTCATGTGATGCCGGAACGCGGCCGAGCCGACCAGGCCCCGGGTGTACCAGGCAATATGCTTCCTAGCGACGCGAAAACCCGTTTCCGCGCCGTAGAACTCGTAAAGGTCTTCGAGATGCGCCAGCAGAATGGCGTGAATCTCGGTGACCTTGGCTGGCGGCAGATGTTCGCCGGTTTTCAGATAATGCTCGATTTCGCGGAACAGCCAGGGCCGGCCCTGGGCGGCGCGGCCGATCATGATGCCGTCGGCGCCGGTGCTGTCGAGGACAAACTTGGCTTTTTCCGGCGTCGTGATGTCGCCATTGGCGATCACCGGAATCTTGATCAGCGTTTTTACCAGCGAAATGGTGTCGTACTCGGCTTCACCGGTGTATTGCTGGCAGCGCGTGCGGCCATGAATGGCGACGGCGCGGATGCCAGCGGCTTCGGCAATGCGCGCGATGTTTGGCGCGTTACGGTTGGCCAGGTTCCAGCCGGTACGGAATTTCAGGGTGACCGGGGTATTCGGCACGGCGGCGACGACGGCGTCGAGAATGCGGCCGACCAAGGTTTCGTCCTGCATCAGGGCCGAACCGGCCATCACGTTGCAGATTTTCTTGGCCGGGCAGCCCATGTTGATGTCGATGATTTGCGCCCCGTTATCGACATTATGGCGGGCGGCTTGCGCCATCATGACCGGATCAGCGCCGGCAATTTGTACCGAAATCGGCGCTACTTCGCCGGTGTGATTGGCCCGGCGCAAGGTCTTGGCGCTGCCATAGAGCAACGAATTGGAGGTGACCATCTCGGAGATGGCCAAACCGGCGCCCATCTTTTTGCACAATTGACGGAAAGGCCGATCCGTGACGCCGGCCATGGGCGCGACGAACAAGTTGTTGCGAAGCGAGAAACCGACAAAATCCATGGGCGTAGCGGAGGCGGGCAAGGCGTGGGAAGCCGCGCATTTTACCCGAGTCGGCGCTTAAAAAATAGTCAAATTATGAAGGCGAGGGTTAACAGCAGGGCGTAGGCCAGTTGCAATCCGGCGGTTGCAGCAAGGATCTGATTGAAGACCGGGCCGGGGGCTGCGCGGTTGAAGCGGCCGACAAGTTTGAGTGCTAGTGGCAGGGAAAAAATGGGCAGGGCGGCGAACCCGCCGAGGCTGCCGGCGAGCATGGGTAGCAGGGCGTAAGGGGCGAGCATTTCGGCGGCGTAGATGCGCCGGGTAGCCGGGCGGCCGAGCTTGACCGCTAAGGTATTTTTGCCATTGCGCGCATCGCCGTCGAGGTCGCGATAGTTGTTAACGGTGATCACTGCCGCGGCGTGCAGGCCGACCAGGCCGGCAGCGATCAGTGCCGTTGGGGTCAGGCTCAGGGTTTGCAGGTAATAACTGCCGCCGACGGCGACCAGGCCGAAGAAAACCCAGACAAAAATTTCCCCCAAAGGTCGGTAGGCAATCGGCGCTGGGCCACCGGTGTAGGCCCAGCCGGCTGCCAGCGAAGCGAGGCCGATGACGACGATCGGCCAACCGCCGTGCCAGACCAAGTAGATGCCGCAAAGAAAGGCGAGGGCGAAGGCGAGCCAGGCACCACTTTTGACTCGGCCGGCAGTGAGCCAGCCTTCAGCGGTGGCGCGCTTGGGGCCGAGGCGGTCCGGCGTATCGGTGCCGCGCAGGAAATCGCCGACATCGTTGAATAAATTGGTACCGATCTGGATCAGCGCGGCGGCGAAAATGGCAGCGAGCAGCGGCAGCCACAGGACGCGGGCGCTGTCATGCCAAGCGATAGCCGTACCGACGAGAACGGGCGACAGTGAAACCGAGAGCGTTTTCGGGCGGCAGGCGAGGAACCAGACCTGCAGGCGACTTGGTTTCATTGCTTGCCTAATTTATCCAACGGACTGTGGGACAAACTAGCCTTGGCCAGTGGCTGGAGTTGAGTAATTTAGTCTGCACGGTAGTTAAGGGTGTTCTTCTGAGCGTGGGGGATTTCAAGTGCCGGCGCATCCGGTTCAAGCGATTCCACCAGCGGCTTGATAGGCCTGTTGTGGATCATTTGGCTCATCGGGGTTGATCATTACCAAAAGACCGTCTCGCATTAGTGGGCGGACGTAGTGCTGACGGACAGTTTCCGGGCGGCGGCGAAGCAAGCCGGATAGTTCCTCGATACGCCAGGTGCGCAATTGGCATAGTGCAACAATCAGTGCTCGGACTTCCTCTGGCGGATGGCGCTGGCCGATGGCTCCGACGCTGGCAGCTAAATCTCCGGGGAGTGTATTCAATAACTCGCGACGACCGGCCTCGTCAAAGCCAGATTCTGGCTCGCAAGGGTTACTTAATAACGGGGGGGGGTTACTTAATAACGCCTCGGGGTTACTTAATAACGCCTCGGGGTTACTTAATAACGGGTTCTCGTTACTGGGCAAGCTGTCTTCTTCGTGCCTAAGTTGCTCGGTCGGTACGTAGTAGGTGGCTGAGCCTCGTCCTTTTTGTGTCAGTAGTCCGGCATCGCGCAAACGCCGCAGCGATTGGCTTGCGCTGAGGACATCTACCTTATTCAGTTCTCGGTAGGTGGCGTTATCAATGGCGCCAGCCTCACGAATAACGATCAGGGCTTTTGCTTCATCATCCGAAAGATGAAGGTCGCGGAAGCGGGCTAGCCAAGCGATGTCGCCCTGGCCGAGAAAATGATGGAAAAAATAGCGAGCAACAAATTGATCCGCAGTTCGATCGGATTCAAACAGCGGCGGGGTAAGGCCTGCCTGCTCCATGCTCTCGCGCATGACGCGAATGCCGCTGCCTTTGGTTTCAGCGAAACGTGTTTCATGCAGTACGGCGGCAATTTTTGGATTGCGCGGCTGAGAGCCCGGCTCACCGAGGTGTTCGGGGGATTTTAGCGAAAAACCTGGGTTGCGAATTTCAAGGCGGTTGGCATAGCGGATGATCTGCACTGGGCTGTGACTGCGGTAGCTGCGGTGCATGAGCGCGTTGACCAGCGCTTCGCGAATGACGCGCAATGGAATGACCGGTTTGTCTTGGCGTTGAAGGGCGCCCTCGTCCAGGCCAAAACTCTTGGGCAGGTCGTCGAGGACGGCGGCCTGGGCGCGGCGGATAAGGCGAAAAAGTGGGTCACGCAGTTCAATGGTGTCGAAGCGGCGGTCAGGGTCAGGAATCCACTCGCGACCCGGAACCCGGATGTAGTCGACGCGGGTCATGGGGAAGCAGCGGCGCAGGGCTGATGACTTGCCAAAGAGGAGCAGACCGGCGACAGTGGGCTTCCATTCGCCTTGTTGTTCAAGGCGAATGCCGCCGAGCGCTTGCAGTAGCGCCTCATCCGACCAGCGTAATTCTTCCGCATCCGGGTTAGTGTCGGCGCGGGATTTTCGGTAGTCCGCTATTGCTTCTGGCGAAAGGTCGTCAAGTGTGGCGTCGACGATGCCGGCGTCGAAACTTTCCAGCTGGCGCCCTTGGTAGAAAACCGCTAGATCATCATCGGTACAGTGCTGATCGGTGCTGCCGACTCGTCGGAAAGCACCGCGTGGTAGCCCCTGTGCCTTGAAGAAAATAGGTTTTTCCTGAGACTGGGCTTCTGGGACATGAACGATGACGACATTTTTTCCCTGAATGTTCTCAGTAGAGATGCTTACTCGAAGGGAGGTATTGAAGCTGTCGCGACACTGACTGGCAATATCTGACGAAATTTTGTCAGGGTTGGTGACCCCTTCAACTTTATAGGCCGGAAAGAGGGCCATTTCTTCGCGTATAACGCCGAGGGCAATCCAGCCACCACCCAGACCTGGCTCATTGGCAAAGGCGCAAACGGTTTCCAGTACGGATTTGCCAGCTTCTGACGCTCGCTTAGCCTCGATACGCTCGCTTTCGTCAAGGAGGTTGAGGCTTTCGAGTAGTTCAACGGCTGTCATGTGCATATTTCCAATATCTCATCGTGTAGCAAGCGTTGGCATTACGGCCAAGCGCGGGCTCCCCAGATCATCCGTTTGGCAACGAAGTGGCGGGCTGGTGGGCAGAGGTCGAGCGCCAACAGGCCGAGGCCGCGGGCCAGTTTGAGCGGGGGGAAATCATTGGAAAAGGCGCGGACGATCTGGTCGGTGAAGAAGGCGCTGCCCTGACGGTCGAGGCGGCGGCTGGCGGCGTAGCTGGCCAGACTGCTCCGGTGCACACCGTTTTTGAGCAATATTTCAGCTAGTTGCCAGGCGTCGCGAAGGCCGAGGTTGAAGCCTTGGCCGGAAACGGGATGCAGGGTTTGCGCCGCGTTGCCGATCCACACTTCGTTGCCTTTGACCAGCGTGTCGCGCTGGCGCAGGAAGAGCGGGAAGCGGCTGCGTGGGCCGGGATTGCTGAAGGTCATGCGCTGGCCGAATTGGCTTTGCAGGGCGGCCGTGAAGGCGGCGTCGTCCAGTGCCATGACGGCATCGGCTTTGGCCGGTGGCAGCGTGAAGACGATCGAGTATTGGTCGCCAAGCGGCAGCAGGGCGAGCGGGCCGTCGGGGGTGAAACGTTCCCAGGCGCGGTTCTGGTGGGCGGGGCGGCGTGACCCATCCCCACCCCGGCCCTCCCCTTGAAAGGGCGAGAGAGGAGTGATTTCAGCGATGACGGCGTGCTGGTGGTAATCGCTGACTTTGACGGCTGGGTCTTCGGCCGGCGTGCCTTCGGCGTGGATCAAGAGTTTCGTCTCGAAGCGGCGTAATTGACCGGCCTGGCGTAACGAAACGCTGACGTGGTCATCGCTGGGCGTGATGTCGAGGATTTCCACAGCGTCTAGCAAGGCATCGGCGGCAAGTTGCGCCGCCAGCGCAGCGGCGAGGTCGCGGTAGCGGACGACGTAACCGAGGGCGGGCAATGCGTAGTCGGCACGGTCGATAACGCTGCGCCCGAAGCCGTCCTTTTGCGAAATGTGGATGGTTTCGATTGGCGTTGCGGCTCGTGTTGGCCAGGCATTGATCTGCTCCAGCAATTGGCGGGCGCCGTAGGATAGAGCAAGGGCGCGCGGATCAGTCTGGTGCGCTTGCTGCGGTCGACGGTCCACAAGCAGTGATTTCTGCCCACCGGCAGCCAGTGCCAACTGCAGCGTCATGCCGACTGGGCCGGCGCCGATGATCAGTATGTCGATTTGTTCGACAAGGGTTTCAGTCATGGCGCATGACTTCTTCGATTTCGGCGACCGTTTTGGGTGCGGTGGTAAAGACGTGGCAGCCGTTTTCGGTCACCCGGACGTCGTCTTCAATGCGGATGCCGATGCCGGCCAGCGCCAACGGGATGTCGTCGGCCGGACGGATGTAGAGGCCGGGTTCGACGGTCAGCGTCATGCCGGGAAGCAGCTTCGCCCAGTCTTCGCCGACCTTGTATTCGCCGGCGTCATGGACGTCGAGGCCGAGCCAGTGGCCGGTGCGATGCATGTAGAAACGCTTGTAGTCGCCCTTTTCGATTAAGCCGTCAAGATCGCCCTTGAGCAGTTTGAGGTCGATCAGGCCCTGAGTCAGCACGCGCACGGCGGCATCGTGGCCTTCCATGAAATGACGGCCGGGGGCGGTGGCAGCGATGGCGGCGCTTTGCGCGGCGAGGACGATTTCGTACACATCCTTCTGCGCCGCGTTGAAGCGGCCGTTGACCGGGAAGGTGCGGGTGATGTCTGCCGCGTAACCGGCGACTTCGCAGCCGGCGTCGATCAGAACCAGCGTGTTGTCGTTGAGAATTTTGTCATTGGAGACGTAGTGCAGGACGCAGGCATTGGCGCCGCCGGCGACGATGGGCGTGTAAGCGTGGGCGTCGGCGCCGCGCTTCCTGAATTCGTAGGTGAGTTCGGCTTCCAGCTCGTACTCGGCGACGCCGGGGCGGCAGGCGTGCATGGCGCGGGCGTGGCCGGCGCTGGCGATGTCGGCCGAACGTTGCTGGATTTCAGCCTCGGCGGCATCCTTGACCAGACGCATCTGGTCGAGTTCGAAACGCAGGTCATGGATGGCACGCGGCGCCCGTTTGCCGGCGCGATTCTGGGCGCGGACTTCGTTCAGTGCTTTGGCAATGCGCGCATCCCATGCAGCATCGTGGCCGATGGCGTGCCACAGGGTGTCGCGGTCAACGAGAAATTCGGCCAGTTTTTTGTCGAGTTGCTCGATAGGAAAGGCGGCGTCGAAACCGAAAGCGACTTTGGCAGCTTTCGGGCCGTAGCGATAGCCGTCCCAGATTTCCCGCTCTTCGTGTTTTTCGCGGCAGAAGAGGATGGATTTTGGTTTCTTGCCACCAATTAGTACAACGACCGCGTCGGGTTCTGGGAAGCCGCTCAGATACCAGAAGTAGCTGTCGAAACGGTAGAGGTGGTGGGCGTCGCGGTTGCGAATGACTTCCAGCGCCGTCGGGATGATGGCAACGCCAGCGCCGATGGTTTGCAGCAGGCGCCGGCGGCGGGCGATGAAGTGGGCGTGGCTCATGCGTTCCTCAGTTCTGCATCCAGTTCCGCCAGACGTTGTGGCGTACCGACGTCGACCCAGCGCCCGGCGTGACGTTCCCCAGTCAGCATTCCGGCGGCAATGGCCGCGTCGAGCAGCGGGCGCAGTTTCATGACAGAGCCGGGCTTGATGTCAGTGAACAGGGTCGGTGAAAAAATGCCGATGCCGGCGTAGGTGAGCGTTTGCTCACCGTCGGCGTAAATCACTTGCTCACCGTCCAGACTGAAATCGCCGCCGCTGTGGTGAGCAGGGTTGTTGACCATCAGCAGATGGGCCTGCGGTGGGGCAAGTGCTACGGTGTACACCGAAAAAAGGCCAAAATCGACATCGCAATAGACGTCGCCATTGACCAGTAAAAAAGGTGCGTCGCCCAGTAACGGCAGGGCGTTGGCGATCCCGCCTGCGGTTTCAAGTGCGCCCGGCGGTTCGGGGGAATACTGAATGCGCAAGCCCCACGTCGAGCCATCGCCCAGCGCTGCCTCAATCTGTTCACCAAGATGGGCGTGGTTGATGATGATTTCCTTGAATCCCGCCGCCGCCAGTCGCTCCAGATGCCAGACAATCAGCGCCTTGCCGCCGGCCATCAAGAGCGGCTTCGGCGTGTGATCAGTCAGCGGCCGCATGCGTTCGCCACGCCCGGCAGCGAGGATGAAGGCTTTCATTTGGCGCCGGTAAGCGGGTAGCCGATTTGCTCGGTATTTCCTTCCAGCGCGTCGAGCAGGTTTTGCAGCGGTTTGAGGGGGATGTAACGGGCGGCTACCTTGCGGGCGTAGCCCATGAAACGGGGCAGGTCTTCGCTGTATTTCGGCTTGCCATCGCGGTATTTCAGGCGGCAGAAGATGCCGAGTACCTTGAGGTGGCGCTGGATGCCCATCAGTTCGTAATCGCGCCAGAAATCGCCAAAATCGGCGCGCACTGGCAGGCCGGCGGCACGGGCTTTTTCCCAGTAGCGGATGACCCAGTCGATTTCCTGTTCTTCGTCCCAGGAAATGAAGGCGTCGCGAAATAGCGAGACGACGTCATAGGAAATCGGCCCCATCACGGCATCTTGGAAGTCGATAATGCCCGGCGTCAGGCTGGCGGCACTTTCGACCAGCATCAGGTTGCGCGGCATGAAATCGCGGTGAGTGAACACCTTGGGCTGGGCCAGCGCGTTATTGATCAGGAATTTGAAAGTCCGGTCGAGCGAGGATTTTTCTTCATCGTTCAGCTGGTAGCCGAGGTGGCGGCCGATGAACCATTCCGGGAAAAGATCGAGCTCGCGGCGCAGCAAGGTGGCGTCGTAGGGCGGCAACACGCCGGCCTTGGTCGATAGTTGCCACTGCACCAGCGTATCGAGCACCGGGCGGATCAGCGTGTCAGCCAGGCTGAGGTCGGCGTTGATCGCGTCAAGGTAACCGATGCGGCCAAGGTCGGTGAGCACCAGAAAACCATTATCGAGATCGTGGTCAAGCACGCGGGGCGCCGCGAGGTCGGCCTTGGCGAGCAACCCGGCAACGTGGATAAAGGGCTTGCAGTCCTCCTTGTCCGGCGGCGCGTCCATCAGGATGCGCGTGCTGCCGTCCGGCCAGGTCAGCCGGAAATAGCGGCGGAAACTGGCATCGGCCGAGGCGGAGGTGATCTGGACAGACTGATCGGGAAAGCGACTGGAGACCCAGTCGGTAACAAGTTGATCGCGCGGTGAGGCTTCCATAAGCGGGTAGGGGCCGGTTCGTTGTAAAATGGGCCGATTTTAACACCCGGGCACCGGCTATTCTGGCGTTGGCCCTTACCAGATACCCTTGATGACCGGTTTTGCCCGTCGCCCACTCACTGTTTTTATATGTTGCATGTTTGCCGGCGTGCAGGTGAGCCATGCTGCGCAGGACACCGCGCGATTGTCGTTGTCGCTGGGTGAGCCAGCTGATTTTGCGCCGCCAGTGCCGTCGACCGTAGTATTTTTGCTCGCGGCAAACGATATTCCGCTGCGCTTGCGGACGGAGCGTAAATTCAATGTTCTGGGTAAAAAGAAGGCGCCGTTAATACCGGAGCTCGGTAATCCAAGTCCGGTCGAGTTGAAAAAAGACGACAGCTATCCGCTGTTTGTCATTGCCGATAGTATCGATGGGCGCGTCAATGAGATCACTGAGGCCGAGGGTGATGTCGAGTTGCGCAAGTCAGGCTCACTAATTTTTGCCGACAAAATGACATATTGGCCGCTCGAAGATGAAGTTGATGCGGTCGGCAGCGTGCGGCTGTTGCAAGAGGGAAGCGAAATCGAGACGCCGCATTTGCGGATGAAGCTGACCGAGCAGATTGGCTTTGCCGATGGCGCTGAATATCGCTTTACCAAACAAGTGCCGAGCAAGTTTTATCAGCCGCAGCAGTTGGTGGTAACAGCGGCGAGCAGCAATGCCACGACCTCTGGCGCGCCGATGATGATGAATGTGCCAAACAGCTACGGTTTGCCCACCACCTTGGTTGCTTTTCGCCCCTCGGAGGCGAGTGGTCAGGCTGAGCGAATTGACTTCGAGGGCGAAAATCAGATTCGTCTGACCTCAGCGACCTATTCGACCTGCAAGCCTGGGCGGCCAGACTGGTATTTGCAGTCATCGAGTCTGTTGCTAGATTACGACGAGGATGTTGGGGATGCCAAGCACGCCTCGGTGTGGTTCAAGGGGGTGCCGATTTTTTATTTTCCGGTCGCCTCGTTCGCGCTTAATAAAGAGCGCCATTCCGGATTTTTGCACCCCACCCTCTCCGCTTCGACGAAGAATGGTTTTGATCTCTCGGTGCCGTATTACTGGAGCATTGCGCCTAACTACGATGCGACAATTCTTCCGCGCTTTATGGCCAAGCGCGGCTTCCAACTGGGTGCCGAAGTGCAGTATCTCGATTACAACTATCGTGGTGTGACGCGACTGGAGTACATGCCGAATGACGCGGTCGAGAATCGTAGTCGTTACGCCTATAACATCCAGCACCAGCAAAACTTTGGCCGGGGTGTCTCCGGGGTGCTTAACTGGAACGGCGTTTCGGATGATCTGTATTGGCAGGACATGTCCTCGCGCTTGCTCCAGACGTCGCAGACGCAACTCCCCAGACAAGCAGTTCTCGGATACACGCCTTTTCCCTGGCTACAGACCAGCATGCAGTTGCTGCAATATCAGACCCTGCAGCCCGATCCGGCCAATCCGATTGCGCGCCCCTATTTTCTTGAGCCGCAAATCAATATTGTCGGTTACAAACCGAACGTGCTGAAAACTGACCTCAGCCTGATCAGCCAGTATTCCCACTTCACACATCCGGACAAGGTCGATGGCCAGCGCTTTGTCTTCTATCCGCAAGTCTCTCTGCCCATTGTCCACCCCGCCTTTCAGATCACCCCGAAGCTGGGTGTGCACATGACCAAGTATGCCCTAGAGCAGCAAGTGGCTGGTGAGCCAACCAGCATCAGCCGAGCACTGCCAACCTTTACGCTGGATTCGACGGTGATCTTTGAGCGTGAGAGCAAGGTGCTTGATATTGACTACATCCAGACGCTCGAACCGCGCCTCTACTACGTCAATATTCCCTACAAGGATCAGAGCAAGATCCCGGTTTTCGACTCCGGCTTGACCGACTTCAATTTTGCCCAGATTTTCTCGGAGAATCGCTACAGCGGTTTTGACCGTATTAACGATGCCAACCAGCTGACAGCGGCACTGATGACGCGCTTTCTCGACGCCAACAGCGGCGTTGAGCGCTTCAAAGCCATGGTCGGGTCACGTTATTACTTCCGGCCACAACAAGTGACCCTGCCCGGTGAAACAACGCGTGTTGCCGATTTTTCTAATCTGGTCATGGCGGCAACAGGTTTGATTTTGCCCAAAACCTATGCCGATGTCGCTTGGGAATACAATTACAACTCGGGAACCACCGAGCGTTTCTCGTTCGGTAGCCGTTTCCAGCCCGAACTGGGCAAGGTGCTGAGCGCCAGTTATCGTTACACCAGCGATGCATTGACGCAAAAATCTACCGTCAGTCAGATAGATATTGCCGGGCAATGGCCCATTTCATCGCAGTGGTATGCGGTTGGCCGCTACAATTACTCTTTGCGCGACAAGCAGTTGCTTGAAGTGATTGGTGGTATTGAATATAACGCGGGTTGCTGGTCGGCGCGGGTAGTCGCCCAGCGACTGGAGGCGCTTTCTAGCACCGCGAATACTTCTTTATTTGTCCAGCTTGAACTTAATGATTTCGCCAGCATCGGCGCCAACCCGGTCGGTCTGCTTCGTCGTAGTATCCCCGGCTACGGAAAAACTAACGAACTGCCGACCAGCGGCAGCCTGCTCACTACCCCATGATTGCCATGTCTAAATCTCTCCTTCGCCTGCTTGCCCTGATCTGCTGCCTGAGTGGTTTTCTGGCTTCTCCCCTGCTGGCGGCGCCAGAGGAAACCGTCGAGGCTGATCGTATTGTCGCCGTCGTGGGTGATGAAGTGATCACTTACTATGAGTTGCGGACGAAGCTTGAAGCGGCGCTCAAACAGTTGCAAAAGCAAGGCACGCCATTGCCGCCGCAGGATGTTCTGGAAAAGCAGATGCTCGAACGCGTCATCATGGATCGTGCGCAAATGCTTTTTGCCCGCGAAAGCGGTATGCGTATCGACGACGCTCAGCTTGATCAAGCGATTGGCCGCATTGCTGGCAATAACCAAATGACTTCGCAGCAGTTTCGCCAGGCGCTGGAAAAAGATGGTGTGCAGTACGCTAAATTCCGCGAGGAAATTCGCGGTGAGATGACCATGGCTCGCCTGCGCGAACGTGAAGTCGATAGCAAACTGGTAATTTCCGATGGCGAGATTGATAACTACCTCGCTAACCAGACGGCCACCGGGAGTGCCGAGGAGTACCAACTGGCGCATATTTTGTTGCGCGCGCCGGAGTCGGCCAGTCCCGAGCAATTGCAAAAGCTGCGTTTGCGCGGCGAACAGGCCTTAAAGCGGGCACAGAGCGGGGAAAACTTTGCTGTCCTGACGGCAGCGTTTTCAGACGCGCCTGACGCATTGCAAGGGGGCGATCTGGGTTGGCGGGCACTGAACCGCATGCCGACTTTGTACGCTGATGTCGCTGCCCGTTTGCCGGCCGGTCAAGTGAGTGAGTTGTTGCGTTCATCGGCTGGTTTTCATGTGGTCAAGCTGATTGCCAAGCGCGGTGGCAGTGCGCCGGCCTCCGTACAGCAAACCCGAGCGCGGCACATTTTGGTGCGCATCAGCGAAGTGGTTTCTGAACCGGAAGCGCGTCGCAAGCTGGAAAACGTGCGTGAGCGCGTGATTAATGGCGTTGATTTCGCCGAACAAGCCCGTCTGTACTCGCTAGATGGCTCTGCTGCCAAAGGCGGTGACCTCGGTTGGTTGAGTCCGGGCGACACGGTGCCTGAGTTTGAGCGGGCGATGGATGCGCTGAAGCCGAACGAACTGAGTCCTGTTGTCCAGTCACAGTTTGGCATGCACCTGATTCAGGTGCTGGAACGCCGCGAGCGCGATGTCTCGGCTGAACGCCAGCGCGGCGTGGCGCGTCAGGCCTTGCGTGAGCGCAAACTTGATGATGCTTATCAGGACTGGCTGCGACAGCTGCGTGACCGTACTTACGTCGAAAACCGACTCGAAGAGAAATAATGCGTCCCATCATTGCCGTCACCAGCGGCGAACCGGCCGGTATCGGTCCGGAGCTTTGTCTGCAATTGGCCAACTTTTCCGGTGACATGCGATTGGTGGTGCTCGGTGATCGCAATCTGCTTAACGAACGCGCCGCTTTGCTCGGGCTGAACATTTCCTTTCGTGATTTTTGCCCCAAAAATACTGTTGACCGTAGCAAACTGGATGTCCTGCACATTCCGCTTGCCGCGCCATCAAAACCTGGCCAGCTGGATGCTGCCAATGGCCCTTACGTGCTGGCGCTGCTCGATCGGGCGCTGGCTGGGTGCCAGTCTGGCGAGTTTGCCGCGATGGTCACGGCGCCGGTGCACAAAGGGGTCATCAACGAAGCCGGCGTCCATTTCACCGGCCATACCGAATACCTCGCCGAGAAAACCAATACCCCGCTCGTCGTCATGATGCTGGCCGGCAATACCGAGCGCGGCCCGCTACGGGTGGCGCTGGTGACGACGCATTTGCCGCTGAAGGATGTGCCGGCAGCGATTACTGCCGACGTGCTGGAAAAAACCTTGCGCATTCTGCATGCTGATTTGCAGCAGAAATATGGGCTGGCCAAGCCGCGCATTCTGGTTGCCGGCCTCAATCCGCATGCCGGCGAGGGCGGCTATCTTGGCCGCGAGGAAATCGAGGTCATTACGCCGGTATTGGAAAAGCTGCGCGCCGAAGGCATGCAACTCTCTGGCCCGTATCCGGCCGACACCATGTTTACCCCGCCGATTCTGGCCCAGGGCGACGCTGTCCTCGCCATGTATCACGATCAGGGCTTGACCGCGCTCAAGTACGCCACTTTTGGCCAGGGCATCAACGTCACGCTCGGTCTACCCATTATTCGCACCTCCGTCGATCATGGCACCGCGCTGGCGCTCGCCGGCAGCGGCAGAGCTGACCCGGGCAGCCTCTTTGAGGCAATTGCTGAAGCGGCTCGCATGGCCGCCAGAAAGGTTTTACCCTGATGAAAGAACACGTTGCCCGTAAGCGTTTTGGGCAAAATTTTCTCGTTGACCGTGGCATTATTGCCGCCATCGTTTCGAGCATTGGCCCGCAAAAGGGCCAGACCGTCGTCGAAATCGGCCCCGGCCTGGGGGCGATTACCGAACCGCTGATGGCGCGCCTCGATCACTTGCATGTCGTTGAAATTGACCGCGACCTGATCGCCCGCCTGAAAAAACAACACACCGCGGAGCGCATGACGATCCACGAAGGCGATGCGCTGAATTTCGATTTCGCGACGATCGGCACTGATCTGCGCCTGGTCGGCAACCTGCCCTATAACATCTCGACGCCGCTGCTTTTCCATCTGGCCAGCTACGTTGGCATCGTCCATGACATGCACTTCATGCTGCAAAAGGAAGTCGTCGAGCGGATGGTGGCCGTGCCGGGTGAAACCGACTTCAGCCGCATTTCGGTGATGCTGCAGTATCGTTTCCATATCGAATGGTTGATCGACGTACCACCGGAAAGCTTCGATCCGCCACCCAAGGTTCAGTCAGCCTTTGTGCGCTTGATTCCGAAGGACGTTTCGGAGCTCAATGCGAAGAATCCGGAAAAGTTTGCCCAAGTCGTTCAGACGGCATTTTCGCAACGCCGCAAGATGTTGCGCAACACGCTCAAGAGCATTTTGAACGACGCCGGCTTTGCCGAACTCGGCATCGTGCCAACCTGCCGGGCCGAAGATGTGACGGTGGAAGACTACGTGCGGATTGCCAATTACCTGTCGTAGTTTGGCTTTTGGTTACTACGGCCACGCAATCAACGGCTGCCCTACGGTCGACAACAAAAAACCCGCAAAAAGCGGGTTTTTTGTTGGATGCATTTGGCGCTTACTTCTTCATCGGGCAGGTGTTCATGCCGAGCAGTGTGTAGGCCGGGCACCAGCCCATCAAGCCGGTCAGCAGCGGCACAACGCCGATGTAGCCCCAAACCGGCAGCAGGCCGGCCGCCGTCGCGCCAACCAGGCCGGCGCCAACAACAATACGCAAAATTTTATCGATACCGCCAACATTGCCTGCCATGATTTTTCTCCGTTGATTAAGTGGGTACAGGGCTCACTTTAGCGATGGAAGATTGCTGAGTCTGTAACCTG
This sequence comes from Burkholderiales bacterium, assembly GCA_038250105.1. Lineage (GTDB taxonomy): Bacteria > Pseudomonadota > Gammaproteobacteria > Burkholderiales > Rhodocyclaceae > Azonexus. The sequence goes on from JBBSCQ010000054.1 coordinate 14,972, forward strand.
AGTCACAGAGCGGCCAGTTTTTGCAAGCCGGAACGATCGGTGATGTTCAGTTGTTCGCGGCCGAGCGTCACCAGTCCTTGCGCCGCAAAGCCCTTGAGCAGGCGGCTGACGATTTCGCGGACACTGCCCAGTTCATCGGCCAATTGCTGATGAGTGACGTTCAGACAGTTTTCCTGGCGGGTCAGCAGCAGTTTGGCCAGGCGCTGATCAAGGCGGGCAAAGGCCACTTCTTCGACCAGCTGCATCAATTCGGCAATGCGCTCGGCGAACAGATGAAATACAAAATCACGGAAGGGCGGGTGTTCCATCATTAATGTGGAAAAACTCGCCACCGGCAGTGCCAGCAAGGTGATCGGCGTTTCGGCAATGCCCCGGGCGTTGTAGTCGCTATGGCCCAGCAGGCAACTGGAACTGATGATGCACGAGCCGCCCGGTAGTACTCGGTAGAGCAGCAACTCGCGCCCACTGGCCGCTTGTTTGATAACCTTGATGCTGCCTTCGAGCAGAAGCGGAAATCCCCGGCAGGGCTGGCGTTCAGCAAAGACCTGGGTGCCGGCTGGCAGGTGCATGATGGCTTGTGGCTGGAGCAGGGCGGCCAGACGCTCCGCCGCCAGTCCGCTCAGCGGGGGGTACAAATTCAGGACTTTTTTCGGGTCGACCGCAGGATCAACCGTTGCTTCCGTGGTCGCAGTCGTCATCATTTCAGTCCAGTGTTGCCCAGGCCGGGGCGTGATCGGAGGGGCGTTCAAGTTTGCGCGGGGCGCGGTCAATGCCGGCGGCCGTGCAGCTTTCGGTCAGTGCTTTCGAGAGCAGGATGTGGTCAATGCGTAGCCCCTGATTCTTCTGAAAGCCGAGCATGCGGTAATCCCACCAGGAGTAGGTTTTTTCCGGTTGCTCGAAAAGACGGAAGCTGTCTTCCAGGCCGAGGCCGGTTAGGCGCTGAAATGCGGCGCGTTCCGGTTCGGAGCAAAGAATTTTGCCGGCCCAGGCTTTCGGGTCGTGCACGTCGCGGTCATCCGGGGCAATGTTGTAATCACCGCACAAGGCCAGTTTGGGGTGCGCGGCCAGTTCTTCATTGACCCACAACGCCAGCGCGTCAAGCCAGCGCAGCTTGTAATCGTATTTGTCGCTGCCCACGGCCTGGCCGTTCGGCATGTAAGCGCAAATAATCCGCGTGTCGCCGACCGTGCCGGTGATCAGGCGTTTCTGCTCATCGGGAAAGTGCGGGTTGCCACAAAGTACATCGTTGATCGGCTGCCGGGCCAATAGGGCAACGCCGTTGTAAGTTTTTTGCCCGGAAAAGGCAACTTGATAGCCAGCCGCCTCAATTTCGGCCCGCGGAAACTTGTGATCCTCCTGCTTCAATTCCTGCAGGCACAGCGCATCCGGCTGCTGTTCGGCGAGCCAATCAAGCAAGTGAGGCAGGCGAACTTTCAGGGAGTTGACGTTCCAGGTGGCTATTTTCATATTCTTGGTCGATCTGGCCTTGGCATAGTTTTAGGTTGTTCGTGTTGCGCTGGCGGGGTGCCAGGTTGATTTCTGTCATGCCATTGTGCCAGCCGAACTTGGAACATGGAATTTGTTTTCAGTTGCCGCACAACAGGGTCAAGACCACGCTTCACCCAGCGCCTCGGCCTGTTGCAGAACCAGTTCAATTGCACCATCCTGCAAATCCGGCGGGTATTTGTACTTGCGCAGAATGCGCTTGACCATCAGCCGCAGCTTGGCGCGCACGCTCTCCCGTGAAGACCAATCAACCGTCACGTTCTGCCGCAGGTTCTCGGTCAATTCGTGGGCAATTTTCTTCAATATCTCTTCGCTCAGTTCCCGGACGGCTGATTCGTTGTTAGCCAGCGCATCGTAAAACAGCACTTCATTCTCGGTCAGCCCCAATTCCTCGCCCCGGCTGGCGGCGGCGCGGAACTTCTTCGCCATCGCGATCAGTTCTTCGATGACCTGCGCGGTTTCGATGGCCCGGTTCTGGTAACGCTTGATCACATCGCTCAGCAACTCGGAGAATTTCTTCGACTGCACCACGTTGCTAGCAAAACGGCTCTTGATCTCGCCTTCGAGCAGGCGTTCCAGCAATTCAACGGCCAGATTCCGCTCGGGCAGGTTGCGCACGTCAGCAAGAAAGTCGTCGTCGAGAATGCCGATGTTCGGTTTATCCAATCCGACCGCATCGAAGATATCGACCACCTCTTCGGACACCACCGCCGAGCCGATAATCTGCCGGATGGCCAGTTCGCGTTCCTCGTCGGTGCGTTTCTTCTGGCTGATCTCACGCTTGGTCAGGATCACCTTCACCGCTTGCAAGAAAGCAACTTCCTCGCGCACCGCTTTGGCTTCATCGAGCGTGCAGCACAGCGTAAAGGCCTTGCTCATCGCCAGCGCGATGTCGGCAAAACGCTTCTTGCCGTCCTTCTGGCCCAGCACATGATTGGCCGCACCGGCCAGTCGCTTATGGCCGGCGGTCAGGAAATCGCTGTAGTCGAAGCCGTGCAACATGGCGCGCAGCACATCAAGCTTTTCCGCCAGCACGGCATAGGCTTCAGCAGCATCGACAGTCGGTCGGCCGCGTCCGTTGCTGGCGGTGTATTCCTTGAGGGCGCTTTTCAGTTCGTTGGCAATCCCGATGTAATCGACCACCAGCCCACCCGGCTTGTCCTTGAAGACGCGATTGACCCGCGCGATGGCCTGCATCAGGTTGTGGCCCTTCATCGGCTTGTCGACGTACAGCGTATGCACGCAGGGCGCGTCGAAGCCAGTCAGCCACATGTCGCGCACAATCACCAGCCGCAGCGGATCAGCCGGATCTTTAAAGCGTTTTTCCAGCCGCTTTTTCACCTGCCCGCTGTAGATGTGCGGCCGCAGCAGCGCTTTGTCGCTGGCCGAGCTGGTCATCACCACCTTGATCGCGCCTTTTTCCGGATCGGCATCGTGCCATTCGGGGCGCAGCTTGACGATCGCGTTGTAGAGATGGACGCATATTTCCCGGCTCATCGCCACGACCATCGCCTTGCCACTCTGCGCCTTGTTGCGTTCCTCGAAATGGGCAACCAGATCAGCCGCCACGCTGGCGATGCGCGGCTCGGCACCGACCACCTTTTCCAGCGCCGCCCATTTGCTCTTCAGTTGCGCCTTCTGGCTATCCTCTTCGTCCTCGGCCAGTTCATCAACCTCATCGTCGATCTGTGGCAAGTCTTCCTGCTTCAACGACAGCTTGGCTAGCCGCGACTCAAAGTAGATCGCCACCGTCGCGCCATCCTCCTTGGCCTGCTGCATGTCGTAGACGTGGATGTAATCGCCGAACACGGCGCGGGTGTCGCGGTCCTCGCTCGATACCGGCGTGCCGGTAAAGGCCACAAATGTGGCATTGGGCAGCGCATCGCGTAAATGCTGCGCGTAGCCCACCTGAAAGCGGGTTTGATACTCGGCGGGCGGTTCGGCGGCTTGCAAAACCACTGCATCGTTGGCTGCTGTCCCCCAAGGGGACTTCCGTTGGGGCGCAGTCGACTGGAAATTTCGGCCAATTTTCAATTTCGCCTCAAAGCCGTATTGCGTCCGGTGCGCCTCGTCGGCAATGACCACGATGTTGTGTCGATCCGACAGCGTCGGAAACGTATCCTCGTCCTCGCCCGGCATAAACTTCTGGATGGTCGCGAAGACGATACCGCCAGAAGGCCGGTTACTCAGCAAGGCGCGTAACGTCTGCCGCGTCTTCGCCTGTACCGGCTGTTCGCGCAACAGATCCTGAGCCAGCGAAAAAACGCCGAACAACTGGCCATCCAGATCGTTGCGGTCGGTGATGACGACGATGGTCGGGTTCTCCATCGCCGCCTCCTGCATCACCCGCGCCGCAAAGCAGGTCATGGTGATGCTCTTGCCGCTGCCCTGGGTGTGCCAGACGACGCCACCCTTGCCTTTGCTGGCAACCGAGCCGCCGGGACGGGAAGCAGCCACCACCTGATGGATCGCCGCCCGTACCGCATGCATCTGGTGATAGCCGGCCACCTTCTTGACCAGCGTACCGTCGTCCTCGAAAAGTACGAAGAAGCGCAGGTAGTCGAGCAGCATGGCCGGCGCCAGCAGGCCGCGAATCAGTGTTTCCAGCTCGTTGAACTGACCGATCGGATCGAGCGTCACGCCGTCGATGGTGCGCCACTGCATGAAGCGCTCGGCGCTGGCCGAGAGCGAACCCAGCCGCGCCTCGCTGCCGTCCGAAATCACCAGAATTTCGTTGTATTGGAAAACGTCGGGAATCTGCTCCTTGTAAGTCTGAATCTGGTCAAACGCCTTCCAGATATCGGCCTTCTCGTCGGCTGGGTTCTTCAGCTCCAGCAGCACCAGCGGCAAGCCATTGACGAACAGGATGATGTCCGGCCGGCGCGTATACGCATTTTTGTGACTGTGCCCCTTGATCGAAAACTGGTTGATCGCCAGCCATTCATTGCGCTTCGGCTCCGCCCAATCAATCAGGCGGACAAAATCACCGCGCGTCTCACCATCCTTCTGATATTCCACCGACACGCCACCGACCAGCAATCTGTGGAAATGCCGGTTAGCCGAAAGCACCGCCGGAATGCCCAGATCAAGCACCTGGCGCACCGCATCCGCACGCGCCGCCGCAGGAATTGCCGGATTTAGCCGGTCGACCGCAGCACGCAGCCGATTTTCCAAAACAACCTCTAGATAATTACTGCGCTCCGGGCTGCTGTTGCCACCGCTAGCATCCGGCGCCAAGTCCGGGCCGTAGAGATAGCTGTAGCCGACATCGGCCAGCCAGCCGAGAGTTTCCTGTTCGAGTTGGTCTTCAGTCATGGCTAACGAGCCCGCCTAGAACTTGCGTTTACGCAATTAACGCATTGATTTTCTTTAATCATTAATTGGGCGCCGTTCATGATTTCAAACACTTTCTGTAGCCATGTTTGGCTTGCCAGCCAGAGTATCGAAGCTTAGAATGTCGCTCATGGACTGGGGATTCTCGGTCGGCAAGGGCCTCCGGCGGTAGTCGGGGGCTTTTGTTTTTCTGGGTCACGGAAATACCTTTAATCCCCAACCGGCGGTATGGCCGCTGACCTGAGCCAGTTTGCCCTTCAATATATCGAAGGCGCGATTCGCCTGCTCCGGCCGAATGATCGACATACCGACGGGGCGTGCCACCAAATCCGCCAGTTGTAGTCCTGACGAATTCGATTGCTTGTCGGCAAACACAATTTCAAACGGAAAGCCCTCACGTTTGAAGCTGCCGCCGTCGCATATGCGCCGAAATTCAAGCTCAAGGTCATCATCCTCATTCTTGCCTCGTTTTTCGACGACCAGATGCACCTGCGGGTTGTTTGGATGCCACTTCTGCCACTCCCCTTGCTGGTGCAAGAAAGCGCTAATGCGCTCCAGGCCAAACTGTAGCGCCAAGTGATAGGGATTCTCGGGCGTCTTGTAGCGAGCCTGCCGCTTGTCTTTGCGGATGACGACGGTGACCAGATGGAAAGGCGCGGCATCCATAATCGCGGTCAATTCGTCCAGGAATGCCGCTTTTAAAGCTTTTGTCTTCAGAAAATAGAAGGCTCCTGTGTCACGCCGGATTTCACGTTCATGCAGAATAATCTGGTCGTGGCCAAAATGCCGGAATTTGAATCCTTGTACCGCCGGCACAATTTCGTGCAGATATCGATCCTTGCGTACGATCATGAAAGCTAGGACCAACATGGGAAAATCCGGGTCAATGTTGCCCAATGTCGGACTGCCGCTCTCATCGACGAAGACGAGATATTCGCTAAAGTTTCTGCTGGCTTCGCTCATTAAACCGTACCCGCCAGAATCTCGCTCAACGCCAGATTGATGTAATAGTTGCTGCGCCCAAGCTTCATCTTTTGTACAAAACCTTCCGCTGCCAGCGAGTTCATATACTTGGTTGCCGTCAGGCGCGAGACGCCGAGGTCGCGCTGCACGAACTCGATCTTGGTATAGGGATGCATGAATAGCGTGTTGATTAGATCCTGGCTGTAGAACTTGAAGCCGTCGCGAATGCGGTGCTTGTAGTCGAACAGCGCGGCCTTGATGGCGAGAATGGTCTGGATCGTCTGGCTGGCCGTCTGCTCGACTGCCTCCAGGATATACAGCACCCAGGCCTCCCATGCATCGGCCTCGCGCACCTCCTGCAGCAGCCGGTAATAGTCCGCCTTGGTGCGCACGATGTGCCGGCTCAAATAGAGCACCGGCACGTCGAGCAGCCCTTCCTTGACCAGGTACAGCACGTTCAGAATGCGCCCGGTGCGGCCATTGCCATCGTAGAAAGGGTGGATGCTCTCGAACTGGTGATGAATCAGCGCCATCTTGATCAACGGATCGGCGGCAAACAGATCGGCGTCGTTGATGAAGCGCTCCAGCCGGCCCATCAGCGCCACAATCTCGGCTGGGTCCTGCGGTGGCGTATAGACCGTTTCGCCCCGACTGCTCTTCAGCGCCGTACCCGGCAGTTTGCGAAAACCGGCGTTGTTGCGCTCCAGTTCGGCCTGCATCTCGATCAGATGATTGGCCGTAATCAGCCCGGTTTCCTGCACCCGGGCATAACCCAGACGCAAAGCCTGACGGTAGCGCAGCACCTCCTTGGCCGCCGGGTTGGCGAAGGCTTCCGGCAGCACATCGTCCTTGAACAACTCGTCGTGCGTCGTGACGATGTTCTCGATTTCCGAACTGTCCTTCGCCTCCTGCAAGCCCAACGCATTGATCAGGATAGCCTGATTCGGAATCGACCCGGCAATCCCCTTCAACTCCGCCAACTGGCGGCTGGCGCTGGCCAGACGTTTGAGGATGGCGGCGCTTTCGAAGCGGCCAGCTTCCAGGGTATCAAGGGCTTTAATCGGTGGCATATCGGCGGAGTGGAAAACTTTGACGTGTATAGGAAATGAAATTTCTTATACAGGCTACACCGAACACGCATAGAAAACAGCATTTTTTATACACGTCAGCCACGACATGTATAAAAATTTAAAAATGACACGCCATCGATTCCCCAACTGCCAGAGCAGTACGGAGAAAGCCCCGCGCTTACAGCGCTTCTGCCACCATCGCCTCGGCTTCCGGCCGGCGCAATTGGCCGGAGATCAGGCAAGGGGGCAAAAAAATCCGGATTGAGGCGGTCCACCGCAGCATGCAGGCGTGTGATGCGTAGCACTTGCCGATGGCCAGAGCGCTCCGGGTTTGTCGCCATCGAGCGCATCTTGTTCGAGTTGGCGTTCTGCCATCAAATGTCAGGCTCTCACGTCTTGTTTAGCAGGTGATAAATATTAACCAGCTGTTTTTATTGGCTTAATTTATAAATTTGCTTGTAATCAGCAGTTTGCTAAGCAAGTGCTAAGAAGCCTTTCCTCGAATATAAAAAACATTTTTGCCTGCGCCATTCCCTGATCCAGCGTCAGCAACTTCAATCGATAGGTGATCGCGGTGGCGGTAACAATGGCGTCGGGTAACTTGAACGTGCCGCTACGCCGCAGGCGAATCGCTTCTGCTTCAATAGTTTCGTCGATCAGGCAAACCTGACAGGTGGCCAGAAAGGCCCGGATGTTTTGATCTTCTTCATCGGTGAGCTTGGG
>JBBSCQ010000055.1:0-22196 GCA_038250105.1 Burkholderiales bacterium
AACAGTGTGTTGGTAACTGTCGCGGTCGCCCTCTTTGTCCTCTGGCGCTACCGGCTGGCTGTTCTGAACGGCATGCAGCAGGGAGAAAGTGCTGTCCTCGACTGGACGGCAGCCATTGCCCACGCGCTCACTACAACGCCACCGGGCGACCTGCTGGCCTACGAACGAGCCATGCGTCGGCGTATTTCAGCCGCCTGGTTGTTAACGACGGCAATTTGCGCCCTGCCAATGGCCATGGGTTATATGTTTGCCAGCAAGATGGGGCAATCGCACACCTATGCCCTGGGGCTGACCTTTTGCTACATGGTTGCCACTTTACCGATGATCGCCGTGTCGCTGGCCTGGCCACCACGGCGCAGCATCCTTGCCCTTGGCGCCATGCTGCTCGGTTTTGCTGCCCTGTTTCTGCTATCGGCGGTAATCGAGCGATCAATGGCCGGACGACCAATCGGATTGCGTATTTTTGGGATCGTCCCGCTATTTTTTGACATGGTCTGGAATCAATTGTGGATGGCCGGCGTTTTCTGGTTGCTATCGTGGCCAGTCCGATTGCGTGGCGTCGTGCCAATCACCTTTGCCGCCATCTTGCTTTTTGGCCTGGCGCCGCTGGCCGGGTCTCGGCTGACGGCGCTGCTCGCCGCAAGCGAATTCGGCACGCCCTGGGCGATACGTCTCGGCATGAATGGCGTCTTTCTGCTGATTGCCCTGCCGATTGGCTGGCTGGCCTGGCTGCGCTTGCGCCGATTGGCGGCCGACTATGCGGCCAAACGCTTTTCGGATGCGCAATTGCTCGCCCGAATGTGGTGGCTGATGCTGGTCGCAACCATCGGCCTGGACATCATGCTTGGCCGCGACATGCCGCTCTTCGCGCTGCTCCTGTCGCTGGCCGCCATTGGTGCATTCGCCCCGGTCAACCAATGGTCCATGGCACGATTCGGCGTCCACGCCCGGGCGGCAGCGCGGCCGGCGCAAACCTTGTTGCTGCTGCGCGTATTTGGCTACACGGCACGCACCGAGCGGCTCTTCGACCGGATTGCCGCACGCTGGCGGCTACTCGGCCCGGTCACCATGATCGCCGCCCCCGACGTGACTGCCCGCACCATCGACGCCGGCGATTACCTGCGCTGGCTGACTGGGCGGCTCGATGAATCCTTTGTCACCTCGCGGGCCAATCTGGATACCCGACTCGCCGCGCTGGATCTGCACCCCGACCCGGACGGTCGCTTCCGCATCAACGAGTTTTGCTGCCGTGGCTCAACTTGGCAAGCCACGGTGGTCGAACTGATGGCGCGAGCCGATGCGGTGATCATGGATGTGCGCGGCATGACCACAGCGCAGCGGGGCTGCGAGTTTGAATTGCAACAACTGGCTCAACGCATGTCGGCGCAGCGGGTCGTTCTGGTAATCGACCAGACAACCGACCAGGCGATGCTACAAGCGGCACTGGGTAGCGGCATGAAAAAGGTACAACTCATCGAAGTGCGCTCGGCGGTTGATATCGACCGCGCCTTTCTGGCTTTGGCCAATACAAACCGGAACCCTGAATAGCCAACGGCTGACCCGGATCAAAGTTACACTGCCACTAAAGTCATAACATCTTTTAATTATGCCCACTGTTGCCGAACTGATGATGCACCACGCTGATCGCGTGCCCCCCTCCGCCACACTCGCCGAGGCGGCGGCAATGATGGTCGGTTCGCGAATTTCGTCCGTCATCATCGTAGACTACGACAAGGTGCTCGGCATCGTCACCGAACGCGACATTCTGCATGCCATGCGGCAACACTGTGACGCATCACTAAGTATCACCACGCTGATGACCAGCCCGGTGCACACGGTAAGTGAAGCGATGGATTTCCGTGAGGCCTACCGGGGTGCCGCCTTGCGTGGCATCCGCCATCTGGTAGTGACTGATCTACAAGGCAAAGCGCTCGGTGTCGTCACCGAAACCGATTATCGCCGCCACCTCGGGCTGGATTTCTTCCGTCAACTGAATAATGTCGACACGCTGATGGAGCGTGATTTTCCGCGATTACCCGTCGATGCAACGCTCGATAGCGCTCTTGCCGCAATGGAAACGACCCGCCAAAGCTGCGTGGTGGTGGTCGACGGCGAGCAAGCCCTCGGCATCATCACAGAGCGCGATGTGGTGCGCCTCTTTCTCGCTACCGCAGGCTGCACCTTGCTGGGCAGCGCCATGTCCCAACCGATCGCAACCGTACCAATCGACACGCCGCTCAGCGTCGCGGTGCAGAAAATGTTCGACCACGGTTTTCGCCATCTGGCGGTGGTCGACCGCAGCAATCGGCTAGTTGGCCTGCTCACCGAACACGGCCTGATGCGAACGCTGGAACTCGACCTGCTCGACGACGCACTGAGCGACCGAATCACACTGAGTGCCAGCAACGCAGCCAGCGAGCAGACGATGTCGCGGAACGCCCGATACCAACGGGCATTGCTCGACAACTTTCCTTTCCCGGTCTGGCTGAAGGACACCGAATCACGCTTTCTTGCGGTCAATCGTAACTTTGCCGAAGCCGTCGGGGCGGCATCAAGCGAAGCCGTGTTGGGCAAGACCGACTTCGATTTCGCCCCGCCGGCGCTCGCCGCTCACTACCGCGCCGACGACGCCGCCGTTATGGCCAGCGGCGAGAAGAAACTCACCTTCGAGCAAGTCACCACCAAAACCGGCTACACCTGGCATGAGACTTACAAAGCGCCGGTACACGACAGCAGCGGCCAAATGCTTGGCACGGTCGGCTTCGCGCGCGACATCTCCGAACGCTGCCGCACCGAGGAAGCCGTCATCGTGCGCAATGCAGCACTGGCCGGGTTGCTCCGGGGCGAACCGCTGGCTGGCGTACTTGAGCTGATCGCCATTTCAGCAGAAACCGAGCTACCCGGCGTACTCTGTTCCATCCTGCTGGTCAGTGAAGATGGTCAGCACTTACGGCTGGGTGCGGCACCCGGCTTGCCGGAATCCTGTCAGCAGGCGCTCGATGGCATAGCCATTGCCGAAGGCGTGGGCATTTCGGGCAGCGCCGCCTTTCAGCAAAGCCGCGTTGTCTGCGAAGATTTGCATACCGACCCCAAAGGGGCCAGTTTTCTGGAATTTGCCCGCGTCGCTGGCGTTTCCTCCGGTTGGGCCGAACCGATTTTTTCCCCGAGCGGTGAATTGCTCGGTACCTTTGCTGCCTACCATACCGCCAACCGCCGGCCGAACGAGAAACAGGAAGAGTTATTGCGCCTGGCCAGCCAACTCGCTGCGCTGATCATTTTTCAACATGGCAATGCCCACCGCCTTGAACTCAGCCTGACCACCTTCCGGGGTATTTTCAACAGCGTTGATGAAGCCCTGATCGTGGTCGATCACAAGGGCCACCTGCTCGACATGAATGCCCGGGCCGAACAGCTTTCGGAATTCTCCCGTGACGAACTAATTGGCCAGACTTATCGCCGGCTACTGGTTGACGGCATGAATATCAAAGCCAAACTCGGTAGCCACCTGAGCGCAGCACTCGCCGGCACACCTCAGGTAGTCGAACTTTGGGGCGAGAACGCGAGCGGACGGATCTTCCCGGTCGAAGTCCGCATTCGCCCGACCAAATACTTCGGCCAGGATGCCGTTATCGCCTCGGTGCAAGACATCTGCGAACGCAAATCCGCCGCCCAGCGCCTGGAAGTTGAACGTGATTTGGCTGAAGCGCTAGCCAACGGCAAGTCGCGCCAGGAATTGCAGGTTGTACTGCTCGATATTGCCTTGCGCTTTCCCGAGTTTGATTGCGGTGGTTTTTATCTGCGCGATGCCGAAGGTGGTTTTCAGCTACTCGAGCATCGAGGTCTTTCGCCGGTTTTTGTCGCGGCCATTGGTCAAGTCGCCGCCGATTCACCCCGAGCGCAGCAACTCAACGCCGGGCGGGTAATTTGTAGCAGCCATGAAGGCTCACCAGCCGGGAACGATCCGGCCCTCATCCAGTCCCCGGAACAGCTGGCCGAAGGCATTCGCTGCCTGGCCGTGCTGCCCATCGTGGTTGCTGGCCAAACAATTGCCTGCCTCAACCTCGGTGGTCACCACACCAGCCAAATTTCGCATGGCACCTTCCTGGCGCTGCATTCGCTCAGCCAGCACTTCGCGCAGACGCTGATCCGGGTCGAGGCGCAGACCGAAGCGCGGCGCCTGCAGCAAAATATTTCTGGTCTTTTTGACGCCCTGCACGACTTTCTCTTCATCATCAGCCCGCAGGGGTCAATCCTGCATTACAACCGCGCCGTCACCGAGTTACTCGGTTACGCCCCCGGCGCGCTCAACGGCCAGCCGATTGCTACGGTCCACCCGCCAGAAACGGCAAAAACCGTCGTCGATATTATTGGCGAGATGGCGGCCGGCCGGCGCAACAGTTGCCCACTACCGATTTTGCGGGCCGACGGTAGCCAGCTCATGGTCGAAACCCGCGTCGTCAATGGTTACTGGAATGGCGAGCCGGCAATTTTTGGCATTTCGCAGGACATCAGTGAGCGCCTGCTCGCTGAAGAACGACAGAAACTTGCCGCCAGCGTTTTCGATAATGCTCACGAAGGCATCATGATCACCGACCGGCAAGGGCGGATCATCGACGTCAACGACACGTTCACTGAGCTGACCGGCTACTCCCGGCCAGAAACGCTTGGCCAGACAGCCGACCTGCTCAAATCGGGGCATCACACCCCGGAGTTTTATCGGGAAATGTGGCAAACCATCCGGGACGCCGGCTACTGGCGTGGTGAAGTCTGGAACCGCAAAAAATCCGGCGAAATTTTCGTCGAACAACTGACCATTTCGACGGTCCGCGACCGCCTGGGTGATGTCTCCCATTTTGTCGGCATCTTCTCCGACATCACGCTGATCAAGGAACACCAGCAACGGCTCGAACATCTGGCGCATTTTGATGCCCTGACCCAATTGCCTAACCGCATGCTGCTCGGCGACCGCATGCAGCTCGCCATGGCGCAAACCGAGCGCAACGGCAACCTGCTCGGCGTCTGCTACCTTGATCTCGACGGTTTCAAACCGGTCAATGATCTCTACGGCCACGCCACCGGCGACCGCCTGCTGATCGAAGTCGCCCAGCGCCTGAAGGCTTGCGTGCGCGGTGGCGATACGGTTTCCCGCCTGGGCGGCGATGAATTCGTGCTGCTCTTTTCCGGTCTGGACAATGTGCACGAATGCGACCTGGCGATCGCCCGCGTCATTTCCATGCTCAGCCAGCCGTTCAATATCGACGGCCACAGCATCACCATTTCAGCCAGCATCGGCGTCACGCTTTACCCACAGGATGGCTCGGATTCCGACACCCTGATGCGTCATGCCGATCAGGCCATGTATGCGGCGAAACAGGCCGGGCGTAACCGCCACCACCTGTTCGACCCAGAAAACGACCGCCGTGCCCGCGTCCGCCGGGAAGAGGTCGGCCACATTCGCCACGGCCTGGCCAATAATGAGTTCGCCCTCCATTACCAGCCCAAGGTCAATATGCGGACGGGCACAGTAATCGGTGCCGAAGCGCTGATTCGCTGGAATCACCCGGAACAGGGCTTGCTCCTGCCCGGCCAGTTTCTGCACGCCATCGAAGGCGGCGAGCTGGCGATTGAAGTCGGTGACTGGGTCATTCGTCAGGCACTTTGCCAACTCGACACATGGATCAGCCAGGGCCTCGACCTTTCCGTCAGCATCAACATTGCTGGCAACCATTTGCAGCACCCTGGCTTTGCCCAACGGCTGGGTGAATTGCTCGCCGCCCATCCGCGCGTACCGCCCGGCCGGCTCGAACTGGAAATTCTCGAAACAGCTGTTCTCGAAGATATTGCACGGGTCGCCGAACTGTTCACTGAATGCCGCCAACTCGGTGTCAGCTTCGCCCTTGACGATTTCGGTACCGGCTATTCTTCACTAACCTATTTCCGCCGCCTGCCGGCCGATGTGCTAAAAATCGACCAGTCCTTCGTCCGCGACATGCTCGACGACCCGGAGGATATGGCCATCGTCGAAGGCGTCATCGGCCTAACCCAGGCGTTCAAGCGCAAGGTGATTGCCGAAGGCGTCGAAACGGTCGAGCATGGCCTTGCCCTGTTACTGCTCGGTTGCGACCTGGCGCAAGGCTACGGCATTGCCCGGCCGATGCCGGCTGATTTACTCCCGGACTGGATCAAATCCTTTCGCCCGGATGATCTCTGGGGTTCGGCTACCGCTTTCAACTGGTCGCGTGAAGACCTGCCTTTGCTCATTGCCGAAGCCGACCATTTACGCTGGTCAAACGCTATTCTGGCTTATATCGACGACCGGACATTTACGCTTTCAGCGCCCGAAAGCAACCACCGGCATTGTCGTTTTGGCCAATGGTATTACGGTGCGAACAGCCAGCAATACGCCCACCTGGATGGTTTCGCCAATATCGAAATGACGCATCACCGCCTGCACGAAATCGGCAGCGAGCTGATCCAGCTTCACCAGGCCGGTGAAACGCTGCGCCTCGCACAGAAAAAAAACGATTTCAAAATTACCAGTGCCGCGCTAATCGAGTGCGTTCAGTTGATTCAGGCGGAAATATTAATCGCGCCGCAAGCTCAACGTCGCTAGCCAATACACCGTTTTTCTTCCCGGCGTTTGTTTGATTCCGGTCAATCTGCCGGTACACTCGCGGGTTCATAATTCGCCGCTGATTTCTTTCAGTTTTTCCCAAATGCTAGAAGCTGACAATCTGGAATGCGTGCGCGGCGACCGCCGCCTGTTCGCCGGCCTCGGCTTTCGGCTGGAAGCGGGCGAATTGCTCAATCTGCAAGGCAAAAATGGCTCTGGTAAAACCAGCCTGTTGCGCATGCTGATCGGCCTGTTGCCGCCGGAAAATGGTGAAATCCGCTGGCAAGGTCAGTCGATCAAGACACTAGCTGACGAATTTCGGGCTGATCTCTGCTATCTCGGCCACCTCAATGCCATCAAGGAAGAATTGACGCCACTGGAAAACCTGCTCGCCGCCGCCCGTCTGGCTGATGAAGCGCTCACCGAAGACGAGGCGCTTGACGCGCTGGAACAGGTTGGCCTGGCTGGTCGCGAAGACCTTGCCTGCCGCTATCTGTCGCAGGGCCAGAAGCGACGGGTTGCATTAGCCAGATTAGTCAAGGAAAAGCGCCCGCTGTGGATACTTGATGAACCTTTCGTCGCGCTCGACGTTGCTGCGGTCGACTGGCTGGCCGGCATCATTTCCGGCCATCTGCAACGCGGCGGCCTGGCGGTGATGACAACGCACCAACTGGTCAACATTCCGGCTGGTGCCATCCGCGAATTGCGGCTGAGCTGATGTTCAAAATCATTACCGCCGTGATCAGCCGCGATCTCAAACTCGCCATGCGCCGGCAAGCTGACATTGTCTCGGCGCTGTTTTTCTTCATTATCGTCGTCAGCCTCTTTCCACTCGGCGTCGGGCCGGAACCTGATTTACTACGCAAACTCGCCCCCGGCGTGCTGTGGGTTGCTGCCCTGCTCGCCACCATGCTCTCACTGCCCCGCCTGTTCGCCGACGACCACCGTGACGGCACGCTGGAACAACTCGCCCTCGCCCCACACCCCTTGGGTTTGGTTGTTACTGGCAAAGTGATCGCTCACTGGCTGGTCTCCGGCCTGCCACTGGCGCTGATCGCGCCGGTGCTTGGCATCCAGTTCGATCTCTCGACCGATGCCCTGATTGTCCTCACCACCGCCATCCTGATCGGCACCCCGGCCCTCTCCGGCATCGGGGCCATTGGTGCCGCCTTGACCCTCGGTTTGCGTGGCGGCGGCGTGCTCCTTTCGCTGCTCGTTCTGCCGCTCTACATCCCGGTGTTAATATTCGGCGCTGGCGCAGTGGATGCGACGGTGACCGGTCTCGGGGGGGAAGGTCATCTTTCACTGCTTGCCGCCCTGACTTTCGCCTCACTTGGCTTCGCCCCCTGGGCAACAGCCGCTGCTCTGAAGATTGCCCTCGAATGAAAGATCGCTTCAACCTTTACAGCTTCGCCTCGCCCGCCAAGTTTTACCCAATGGCCGGGGCGTTGATTCCCTTCTTTGCCGCCATTTCAGTCGTCTTCGGCATTGCCGGCTTGTATCTCGGCATGCTCGTCGCGCCGACCGACTTCCAGCAAGGCGAAAGCTACCGGATCATCTTCATCCACGTTCCAGCCTCCTGGATGTCGATGTTCATCTATCTGGTCATGGCCTTCTGGGCCGCGATAGGGCTGGCCTTCAACACCCGCCTCTCGGGCATGATGGCGCAAGCGCTGGCCCCGACCGGCGCCTTGATGGCCTTCATCTCGCTGTTCACTGGCGCCCTGTGGGGCAAGCCGACCTGGGGCACCTGGTGGATCTGGGATGCCCGGCTGACTTCCGAGCTGATCCTGCTTTTCCTTTATATCGGTTATATGGCGTTGACCGCAGCAATCGATGATGCGCGCCGTTCTGACAAGGCCGGCGGTCTGTTGCTGCTGGTCGGCGTAGTCAATATCCCGATCATCTATTTCTCGGTCAAATGGTGGAACACCTTGCATCAAGGCTCCAGCGTCAATCTGACCAAATCATCAATGGCCACCACCATGCTCTGGGGCATGCTGCTGATGGCGCTGTGTTTCTGGATGTACGCCATCGCCGTTTCACTGGTTCGTGCCCGCAGCATCATGCTCGAACGCGAGCGCCACACCGAGTGGGTAAAAACCCTGCTGACGGGAGACGAAAAGTGATTTTCTGGAATAGCTTTGCCGACTTTATCGCCATGGGCGGCTACGGTTTTTACGTCTGGACATCCTTTGGCGTGACCGCCTTGATCATGGCGATTGAACCGATCGTCGCCACTCGCAATCAAAAGACCTTGATCGCTCGCTTGCAGCGCCAATTACGCGCTGAAAACCGGAACCCCGCCCAATGAAATCCCGACACAAGAAACTCGCCCTGATCGGCGGCGCCCTCGCCATTCTCGGCATCATCGCCGCGCTCGTGCTCAACGCTCTGAACAGCAATATCGCCCTCTACATCACGCCCACCGACATCGCTGCCGGCAAAGCGCCGCAAGATAAAGCCTTCCGCATCGGCGGCATGGTCAAAGAAGGCAGCGTCAGTCGCCAGGCCGACGGCGTCACTATCGCCTTCATCATCACCGACACAGAAAAAGACATCACCGTCAATTACAAAGGCATCCTGCCTGACCTCTTCAAGGAAGGCAAAGGCGTCGTCGCCCAAGGCAAACTGGTCGCCGGCGGCAATTTTGTCGCCAGCGAAGTGCTCGCCAAGCACGACGAAAACTACATGCCGCCAGAAGCTGCCAAGGCGCTGAACGACGCACAAAATCGGGCGGCCGGCGACAAAGCCGCCGCAACGGCAGCCGACAACAAACCGAAAGCGAGCTACTGAACATGATCCCCGAACTCGGTAATTTCGCCCTCATCCTCGCCGCACTGGTCGCCTTCATTCTCGGCACCTTGCCTTTGATCGGGGCGCATCGCAATCAAATGGCCTGGGTGGCGGTTGCCCGCCCGGCGGCGACAGCGATGGCGTTGCTTGTCGCATTTTCCTTTGCCTGCCTGGTGCAGGCCTTTGTCACCAGCGACTTTTCTGTGGTCTACGTCGCCCAGCACTCGAATTCGCTACTGCCCATTCAATACCGCGTCGCCGCCGTTTGGGGCGGCCATGAAGGCTCGCTGCTGCTCTGGATGCTGATGCTGACTGGGTGGGCCTTTGCGGTCGCGATGCTCTCGCGCCAACTGCCCGACACGATGGTTGCCCGCGTCCTTGGCACTTTGGGTCTGGTGGCTTTTGGTTTCATGCTGTTCATCCTGATCACCTCCAACCCGTTTGATCGCCTGCTCCCCGCCGCCGCTGAAGGCAAGGATCTGAACCCACTACTGCAGGATTTCGGTCTGGTTATTCACCCGCCGCTGCTCTACATGGGTTACGTCGGCTTCTCGGTCGCCTTCGCCTTCGCCATCGCTGCCCTGCTCTCCGGCCAACTTGACGCCGCTTGGGCGCGCTGGTCACGGCCCTGGACAATGGCTGCCTGGTGTTTCCTGACACTGGGTATCGCGATGGGTTCGTGGTGGGCTTATTACGAATTGGGCTGGGGCGGCTGGTGGTTCTGGGATCCGGTCGAGAATGCCTCGTTCATGCCCTGGCTGGTCGGCACGGCGCTGATCCACAGCTTGGCGGTCACCGAAAAACGCGGCAGCTTCAAGAACTGGACGGTGTTGTTGGCGATTTCCGCCTTCTCGCTATCGCTGCTCGGCACCTTCCTGGTTCGTTCCGGCGTGCTGACCTCAGTCCATGCCTTCGCCACCGATCCCCGACGCGGCATCTTCATTCTGATTTTTCTGGTTGCTGTTATCGGCAGTTCGCTTGCCCTATTTGCCTGGCGCGCGCCAAAAGTCGGGCTGGGTGGGCGTTTCGGACTAGTCTCCCGCGAATCGTTACTGCTTACCAACAACGTACTACTTGTCGTCGCCTGCGCCACCGTGCTGCTTGGCACGCTTTACCCACTACTGATTGACGCCCTCGGCGTTGGCAAGATCTCGGTTGGCCCACCGTACTTCAATGCCGTCTTCGTGCCGGTGATGGCGCCGGCGCTCTTCCTGATGGGTATTGGACCCTTCGCCCACTGGAAGGAAGCTTCTTTTGGCGAAATCCTCCGCACACTGCGCTGGGCCTTTGTCGCGGCAGCGATTGTGGCGATTGGCCTGCCCTTCGCTTATGGCTCGTGGGCGCCGCTCACCGCGCTGGGCCTGCTGCTCGCCGGTTGGGTCACGCTCTCTTCGCTGATCAATTTCGTCCAGCGTGTCCAGCACACCCGTGCCGGGCAATCTTTCCTGAGCGCCGCCCTGAAACAACCGCGTAGTTTCATTGGCATGAACGTGGCTCACATCGGCATCGCCGTCTTCGTTGTCGGCGTCACCATGGTGAGTAGCTTCCAGGAAGAAAACGACGTCAAAATGGCGCCGGGCGAAACGACTCACGTTGCCGGTTACAGCTTCACCTTCAACGGCGTCAAGGCCGTGCAAGGGCCAAATTACCTGGCTGCGCAGGGTGACTTTGATCTTGCGGTCGACGGCAAATTCCAGAAGAAAATGAATCCGGAAAAGCGTACCTATCAGTCTTCTTCGATGCCGATGACCGAAGCCGCCATCGACGCCGGCTTCCTGCGCGACGTCTATGTCTCGCTCGGCGAACCGATCGACCGCGACAAGCCGGAAGGCGAATGGGCCGTGCGCGTTTATTACAAACCCTTTGTCGACTGGATCTGGGGCGGTTGTGTGCTGATGGCCCTCGGTGGCCTGCTCGCCGCACTTGATCGTCGTTATCGGGTCAAATCCCGCGCCTCGGCTACGGCTACTACACCTTCAGGAACCCAAGCCGCATGAACCGTTATTTTTGGATCCTTGGCGCTTTTGCCGCCCTCGTCGCCCTACTCGCCATCGGCCTAAATCTAAACCCGCGTGACGTTCCTTCACCACTGGTAGGCAAGCCCGCGCCAGCCTTCAATCTGGCTATTTTATCGACGCCGGAAAAAACGCTGGGCCCGAAGGACATGCAGGGCAAGGTCTGGCTGCTTAACGTCTGGGCCTCATGGTGCGTTTCCTGCCGTCAGGAACATCCGGTACTGGTTGAGTTTTCGAAGAAGGTCAATGTGCCGCTGCTCGGCCTGAACTACAAAGAAGTCCGCGGCGATGGCGGTTTCGACATGAGCAAAATGCCGGCCGATGAAGAGAAAAAACTAGCTTTCCAGCGCGCTGACCAATGGCTGAAGCAGCACGGCAACCCTTACACGCTGACCGTGATGGACCTTGATGGCCGCGTCGGCATCGACTACGGCGTCTATGGCGTGCCGGAAACCTATGTAATTGACAAGGCCGGCGTCATCCGCATGAAGCACACCGGCCCGATTACACGAGATGTACTCGGCCAAAAAATCATGCCGCTACTGGCGGAGTTAAACAAATGATGCTCCGCACCCTGGTTTTTGCCTTTTTTATCGGGTCGACCGCAGCATTCCCGGTCATGGCCGAAGAAGCCGCCCTGCTGGCTGCTGACCCGGTCGCCGAAAAGCGCTTGCAGGAGCTATCGACTGAACTACGCTGCCTGGTCTGCCAGAATCAGACCATTGCCGATTCCAATGCCGAACTGGCCCAGGATCTGCGCAAGGAAATTCGCGGCATGATCAAGGAGGGCAAGAGCAATCCGGAAATCATCGATTTCATGGTCGTCCGCTACGGCGATTTCGTTCTCTACCGGCCACCTGTCAAGGGCATCACACTATTGCTCTGGGGCGGCCCGGTTGGCCTGATGTTGCTTGGCCTGTACATCCTGCTCCGCTACCTGCGTCGCCGCGCCACACGCATCGCCGCCGACCAACCCCTCTCCGCTGACGAAGCCAGCCGCGCCGAGGCGCTGCTCAAGGAAATCAATATCAAATGACTACGTTTGCCATTTATGCCGCACTACTGATTCTGGTGGTGGCCGCCTTCATCTTGCCGCCGCTCTGGCTTGGCCTGCGCCCCAGCAACAAAAAAACCAATCGCCAGGAAGCCAATCTCGCCATTTTTCGTGACCAGCTCACCGAACTGGAGCGGGAAAAAACCGAAGGCACGCTAGCCGACAGCGATTTCGAGCAAGCCAAGCGCGAACTGCAACGCCGTCTGCTCGAAGAAGTCGAGCCAGAAGCCGAAGCCGCGACCCTCGCTAGCGCCACCCACGGCCCCAGCCGCAAGTTGGCTATCAGCATTCTGATTCTTTTGCCGATTCTGGCGCTATTCGGCTACAACCAGCTCGGCAACCCAAAAGCCCTCGACCCGACCCAACTGGTCGCCCCACCGCAAATGACCCAAGAGCAGATCAGCGGCATGGTGAGCAAGCTGGCCGAACGAATGAAGGCTAACCCGGATGATCTGAAAGGCTGGCTGATGCTCGCCCGCTCGTACAAAACAATGGGCCGCTATGAAGAGGCTGCTGAGGCTTATGGCAAGGCCGAAAACCTGGTCAATGAAGAGCCTGACCTACTCGCCAGCTACGCCGAAACCCTCGCCATGGCCAACGGCAAGGGCTTGAAGGGCAAACCGCGCCAGTTGGTGGAGCGTGCCTTGAAGCTTGACCCAAAACATCCGCACTCGCTCTTCCTGGCTGGCGCCGCCGCCATGGAAGCCGGCGACAACAAGCAGGGCATCGCTTATTGGGAAGCGCTGTTGCCGGAAGTTGAACCGGATTCGGAAATTGATCAGATGCTGCGGAGTGGTATCGCAAAGATGAAAGAACAAAAGTAAGCCGTGGTTGATGCCAGCCGGCGCGGCTTCTTTCGCGGTCGACCCCGTCCGAGGGCAGAAATCCGCCCACCCTGGGCGCTGCCAGAATCATTGTTTACCGATGTCTGCACGCGCTGCAACGACTGCATTGGCGCCTGCCCGGAGCAAATTATCGTCAGCGGCGATGGCGGCTTTCCAACCGTCGATTTCAAGCGCGGCGAATGCACTTTTTGCGGTGACTGCGTCAGCGCTTGCCAGCCACACGCCTTGGTGCGGGCCGATGGACAGCTGGCCTGGTCACATAAAGCCCTGATCGGGGCTAGCTGTTTGCCAGAACGTGGCGTCGAATGTCGCTCCTGCGAAGACTTCTGCGCGGCCCGTGCCATCCGCTTCTCACCGCGCTTAGGCGGTAGCCCGATCCCGGTGATTGAAGTAGAAAAATGCACCGGTTGCGGCGCCTGCATCGCCCCCTGCCCGGTCAGCGCAATTTCCATCACCCGCTAGTTCGGCTGCAAGATTTCAGCCCGGCTTTCCATCATCGATTTGTACCATCGCATGCCGCACGAAATGCATCCGCATAATTGACAAATTCCTCCACAAATATTCGCAATATGCTTTAATTGCTGACACACCAAAGTTAGGGAGACCCCTTTATGACTCAAGAAAAATACCGCCTCGTCACCCGCAGCGATTTTGATGGACTGGTCTGCGCCGTGCTGCTCAACGAGTTAAATCTGATCGACGATATCAAGTTCGTGCATCCGAAAGACATGCAGGATGGCAAGGTCGAGATTACTGCCCGCGACATCACAACCAACCTGCCTTATGTCGCCGCCGCCCACCTCGCCTTCGACCATCATCTGTCGGAAACCATTCGCAATACCGGCGAGCGCAAGAACCACATCATTGAGCCGGATGCCCCTTCAGCGGCCCGGGTTGTCTATAACTACTATGGTGGAAAATCCGGTTTTCCAACCGTCGCCGACGACATGATGGCTGCGGTCGACAAGGCTGATGCCGCACAATTCAGCCGTGATGAAATTCTCAACCCGAGCGGTTGGGTGCTGCTCAATTACCTGATGGATGCGCGCACTGGCCTGGGCCGCTTCCGTGATTTCCGGATCAGTAATTACACGCTGATGATGGATCTGATCAAGTATTGCCGGAACCACAATATCAACGAAATTCTCGAACTGGCCGACGTCAAGGAACGCGTTGAGCTCTATGTCGAACAAGCCGAAAAAGCCAAGGACCAACTACTGCGCTGCACGACTGTGCATAAAAACCTGGCAGTACTGGACCTGCGTAACGAGGAAACGATCTGGGCAACCAACCGTTTCATGATCTATGCGCTATTCCCACAGACCAACATCTCGATCCATGTTCTCTGGGGCGTACAAAAACAAAATACCGTTTTTGCGACCGGCAAATCGATTCTCGATCGCGACAGCAAGACCAATGTCGGCGAACTGATGCTGGCCTATGGCGGTGGCGGGCATCAGGCCGCCGGCACATGTCAGATCGAAAACGACCAGGCAGCAACGACCTTGCAAGCATTGATCACCAAGATCAACGCTGACGGCTAATCAGGTTTCGACGGGAACAGGCGGGATGAGCGGCGGCGGCGAAAAGCCTAACTCGATCATCTCCGTCTCGACCTTGATGCGCAGGATAAGCAAGCCACGCAAATTTTCCTGCGCCACATTTTCTGCCATTTGGCTATGATGAACTTGCAAGCAAGCATCAATTTCGAAACGATTGGCCAGACTGACTCGGCAAATTGCGGCGTAATGCCGAATCTCGTGGTCAAGCGCGGCCAGTTCCTGATCATAATGTTCAAATCCACTCATAGCCGCAGGATACGCTGAGAGGAGGCGCTATGCACTGGCTTTCCCTACCCGAACCCGGAAAAAACATCGCCCTGGCCTTTGACGATGCCAGTTCAGCCGGCACTTGGCTGGCGCAACAAGCAGCAACACCGGTTTTGCCAAGGCTGGCAGCATTTGTCCAGCAGCTAGCGGCAATCGATGGCGCTGGTTTGCCCCCCGCCTTAACAATCGAACTGCTTGATCTGATTCGTACAGCGGCAATTCCGCCCCTGGAAGGCATTGAGCCACGCTACACCCGTAAGGCCCTACCCATGCCAGCCGAGGATCAGCGCTGTTTTGACCTCGCCCAGCAGTTTTGGACGCAACTCGGCATCGCCTACTTTCGACCGACCCAGCACTTGCCCCCCGCGGAACAATGCCTGCCGCTGAATCGTGCCGCCTGCGCCTTTCGGATTGCCGAATATAGCCATTTTCTCGCCGCCCGCGAATGCCCGGTTCAGCTCAATCACCTGCTCTTTGCCGTGCTCGCCGCAGCGGAAGAAAACAAGCTGTTACACCAGCCACTGGCCGATCCGGACTTTCAACACCTTGGTGAAGCACATATTGCCGGCCATCTCAGCTGGGCCTTTTTGTTGCGCCTGATCAACCCTTATCGCCTGAGCACCAGCCAACTCATCGTTGCTAATCGGGCAATCAGCCGCTGGCGGGAACTGTGCAACTTCCAGCACGAACTCGATGCCAATCCAAAAAGCCAAGCGGTTGATCTGAGCCGCCTGTTTGGCGCCCCTTTGCCGGTAGAGTTGCCGCGCTGGCTCAATGTCCGCACCTTGGCCCGCAAGAGCCGGCAGCGTATCGAAGGTCTGCAGGAGGGAAAGTCGCCGGAAGCGCTCAAGTTAGGCCGCGAACTCTCACCCGCCGCATGCATCAGCTTGCTCAAGGAAATTCTGGCCAGCCTGCAGCCGCCGCAACGCCCAAGCGAAAACGCGGTTGGCGAACTGGCCATCAGCTTTGGCGGCGAAGATGCCTACGCCGTACTGCGGGAAGAATTGCTTAACCCGGCGAATAGTCTGGGCGAGAAAAGCGCCTCGCTGGCGCATCAGCGGATGGCCATGTTTGGCTTCGACCGGCAGTCGCAAATGCCGAATGCGGTCAAAACGCTCCACATAACCAAGGAAATCTGGCTGATGGTCGATAGCAAAGCCATTCGGCCAGCCGATCAGCCCGGCATTCGGCA
The DNA here is from genome assembly GCA_038250105.1 of Burkholderiales bacterium. Classification (GTDB taxonomy): domain Bacteria; phylum Pseudomonadota; class Gammaproteobacteria; order Burkholderiales; family Rhodocyclaceae; genus Azonexus. Next base: position 16,345 of record JBBSCQ010000055.1, read on the forward strand.
TCAGTCGCCCTGCCTGATTGCGTCCAGTCTGCGGGGCAAACCCCGTCTGGGAGTAATGCATGGCCTGCAAACCAACACGGCGGGCGCCTTGGCGGCCCAACTTGACTGGTACGAGCCGGCCGTTGAAGCCGGCTGGCTGAAACAACATGAAGCGAAGACCCCGGCTTTCCTGCTCTGCAGCGCCCAGGCGGTTACGCTGATTCTTCCGGCCAGCGCCGGCCTGCGCCTCGGCACCGGCGTTGCCGTCGAAGGCGTCTCGCTGAAACATCTGGTCCCGGTCGAAGTACTCGAACGTGGCGTTGACTTTGTCCGTTACGCTTGCCGCCTAGGCTGATTGGCGTAAAAAAGGCCTGTCATCTGACAGGCCTTGAATACTACGGTCGACCAGAAAAAGTGGCCAAGACCGGGATTATTCGAACTCGATAATCACCTCATCCACGGTCAGACTTTCACCGGCAGCTGCCGAGATCGATTTGACCTTGCAATCCTGCTCTGCCTTGAGGATGTTTTCCATCTTCATTGCTTCGATGACCGCCAGCTTTTCACCCGCTTTGACTTCCTGACCAACGATAACCGCCACTTCACGGAGCAGACCCGGCATCGGTGAAAGCAGGAACTTGGACAGATCCGGTGCCACTTTTTCCGGCATCAAGGCCAGCAATTCAGCCGCCCGCGCACTCATCACCATGAAGTCAGCGCGCGTGCCCCAGTGGAACAGGCTGTACTTGGTCTTGTGACGCTCAACCTGCAGGGTGAATGGCTCACCGTTACAGGTGCCGTTAAACAAAGATTCGCCGAGCTTCCAGTCGGAGAGAATCTGGTATTCAACGCCGTTGTATTCAACGTGATAGCCACCGGCGATCGGTTTTGCCACGACCAGATGGTTCTCATTGCCATTAGGATTGAGGCGCACCACCGACCATTTGTCGCCAACCAGACGCTCGTGGCCCTGCAACTGCCCCGTCACAGAAGCGGAACGATCGGTGTAGGAACGGTAGACGTAGGCTGCGACGGAAACCAGCAAGGCCGGATCATCGTGCGGCACCATCGAGGCATCGAAGCCCTTCGGGTATTCCTCGGCGATGAAGCCGGTATTGAAATTTCCGGAATGGAAACGCTTGTGCTGCATCAGCGCGGCCTGGAACGGGATATTCGAGGAAATGCCGCGAATCACGAAGGCATTCAGCGCATCACGCATGCGGTTGATCGCTGAATCGCGATCTTTGGCATGCACAATCAGCTTGGCGATCATCGAGTCATAGAACATCGAAATCTCGCCACCGTCGTATACGCCGGTATCGACGCGCGTCGTACCGTTGGCGTCTGTGGTTTCAGCCGGTGGCTGGAATTTGACCAAACGACCGGTCGACGGCAGAAAGCCACGGAACGGGTCTTCCGCATTGATCCGGCATTCCATCGCCCAACCTTCAAGCTTGATATCAGCCTGGGTGAAAGAAAGCTTTTCGCCTGCCGCAACGCGAATCATCTGCTCGACCAGATCGATGCCGGTAATCAGTTCGGTGACCGGATGCTCAACCTGCAAACGGGTGTTCATTTCGAGGAAGTAGAACGACTTGTCGGCACCGACCACGAACTCCACCGTACCGGCTGACTCGTAGTTCACCGCCTTGGCCAGCGCGACAGCTTGCTCGCCCATCGCCTTGCGGGTCGCCGGATCAAGGAAGGGGCTCGGCGCCTCTTCGATGACCTTCTGGTGACGACGCTGGATGGAGCATTCGCGCTCATGCAAGTAAACGGTATTGCCGTGGGCATCGCCGAGCACCTGAATTTCGATGTGGCGGGGTTCCAACACATACTTTTCGATCAGGATGCGGTCATCGCCAAAGGCTGTCTTGGCTTCGTTACGGCAGGAAGTGAAATTCTCGAAACACTCCTTGTCGTCGAAAGCTACGCGCAAACCCTTACCGCCACCGCCAGCCGAAGCCTTGATCATCACCGGATAGCCAATTCCCTTGGAGATCTCGACCGCTTGTTCCGGCGTATCGATTGCCTCGGCATAACCCGGGATGGTGTTGACCCTGGCTTCGTTCGCCAGCTTCTTGGAAGCGATCTTGTCGCCCATCTGACCAACGGAGTAGTGTTTCGGGCCGATGAAAATGATGCCTTCTTCTTCCAGACGACGCGAAAACTCCTGGTTTTCCGAAAGGAAACCATAACCCGGATGAACTGCCTCAGCGCCGGTCTGCTTGCAGGCGGCAATGATTTTGTCGATTGACAGGTAGGACTCTTTCGACGCAGCGGGTCCAATACAGACGCCTTCGTCCGCCAGAACAACGTGCAACGAATCCTTGTCAGCTTCGGAATAAACCGCAACCGTCAGAATGCCCATCTTGCGGGCGGTTTTAATAACGCGGCAGGCAATTTCGCCCCGGTTTGCGATTAGTATTTTTTTAAACATTGTGCTTTACCTCCGGGGCGAAATCGCCTGTACACGCTTCGCGTGCAAGGCAGTTTAGCTGCGCTACTGCGCCGCGATGCGGCTGGTCGCCACGGTTTGCAATCAGGATTTTCTTGAACATATATTTCCCTCAATTCGGAGTGACTGAGTAATTTGGGGCGCGCAGGGCAAGGCGGCGACGCTGGCTGCGATGAGGCAGTACGCCAGTACGGCGAAGAGCAGACGAGGAAGCCAGCGAAGCCATGTGCGATGCCAAATTGGTCAGAGCGGAATGTTGCCGTGCTTGCGCCAGGGGTTATCTAGTTTCTTGTCGCGCAGCATCGCCAGCGAGCGGCAGATGCGCTTCCTTGTGGCGTGCGGCATGATGACATCATCGATAAAGCCACGGGCACCAGCCACAAACGGATTGGCAAACTTGGACTTGTACTCAGCTTCGCGCTCAGCCAGCTTGGCCGGATTGTTCTTTTCCTCGCGGAAGATGATTTCGACAGCGCCCTTCGGCCCCATCACGGCGATTTCCGCCGATGGCCAGGCGAGGTTGACGTCGCCACGCAAATGCTTGGAGGACATCACGTCGTAAGCGCCACCGTAAGCCTTGCGGGTAATTACGGTGACCTTTGGCACGGTGCATTCGGCATAAGCATAAAGCAGCTTGGCGCCATGCTTGATGATGCCGCCGTATTCCTGCTGCGTGCCCGGCATGAAGCCCGGCACATCGACAAAGGTTACGACCGGAATATTGAAAGCATCGCAGAAGCGAACAAAACGCGCTGCCTTGATCGAGGACTTGATGTCCAGACAACCGGCCAGCACCAGCGGCTGGTTGGCAACGATACCGACTGGGTGACCATCCATGCGGGCAAAGCCGATGATGATGTTTTTGGCGTAATCTGGCTGAATTTCGAAGAAATCATTGTCGTCGACCACTTTAACGAGCAATTCCTTCATATCGTAAGACTTGTTGGTATTGTCCGGGACCAGCGTATCGAGCGAGTAATCCATACGCTCGGCCAAGTCGTTGGTCGGCGTCACCGGCGGCTTTTCCTTGTTGTTGGCCGGCAGGAAGTTCATGAAGCGGCGCAGCATGGAAAGGGCTTCAACATCGTTCTCGAAGGCCAGGTCAGCGACACCGGACTTGCTGGTGTGGGTGACTGCGCCACCGAGTTCTTCGGCAGTCACATCTTCGTGAGTCACGGTCTTGACGACTTCCGGACCGGTCACAAACATGTAGGAGGAATCTTTCACCATGAAGATGAAATCAGTCATCGACGGCGAGTAGACCGCACCACCGGCGCAAGGTCCCATGATCATCGAGATCTGCGGCACGACGCCGGAAGCCATCACATTGCGCTGGAAAACATCGGCGTAACCACCGAGGGAAGCAACGCCTTCCTGAATACGGGCACCGCCTGAGTCATTCAGGCCGATCACTGGCGCGCCAACCTTCATGGCGTAGTCCATCACCTTGCAGATCTTCTCGGCGTGGGTTTCGGACAGCGAGCCACCGAAAACGGTGAAATCCTGCGAGAAGACAAAGACCAGACGGCCATTGATCGTGCCGTAGCCGACCACCACGCCGTCACCCGGGATTTTCTCTGCCTGATCCATCCCGAAATCGGTACAGCGATGTTCCTTGAACAGATCCCACTCTTCGAATGAGTCCGGATCAAGTAACAGCTCAAGGCGTTCACGGGCGGTTAATTTGCCCTTTTTGTGCTGGCTATCAATGCGCTTCTGGCCACCACCGAGGTGGGCCATTTCGCGCTTTTTTTCCAGCTGGCGGATGATGTCGTGCATAGAAACTCCCTAAATGGTTCGGGTAATTTGAAATCAGTGTTTCAGATAGTCAAGTAGCGCATACGCGGCAGCAGCCGGTGTCGTATTGCCCTGCTCAACAGACTGGGTCAGCGCTGGCAGGTTTTCCTGCACACGCGGATGATGGCGGAAATGCTGGCGCAGACCAAAATCGATCAACTGCCACATCCAGGACAAAGCCTGATGCTGGCGCTTGGCGGCAAACTCGCCGGTCGGCGTCAGGGCATTACGGTATTTCTCGATGGCTTCCCAAAACTCGGGAATCCCCTCTTTATGCAGGGCGCTGGCCATCATGACCGGCGGCGACCAGTTGGGCGAGGCCGGACGCAGCATGTGCAAGGCATTGCGCCACTGGGCACGGGCGACTGCCGTGGCTTGCGGGTCAATATCGGCCTTGTTGATAACCACCAGATCGGCGATTTCAACAATACCTTTCTTGATCGCCTGCAAGTCGTCACCGGCATTCGGCAATTGCAGCAGGCAGAAGATGTCGACCATGCCGGCGACGGTCGTTTCCGACTGACCGACGCCAACCGTTTCAATGATGATTACGTCAAAACCCGCCGCTTCGCAGAGCAGCATGGCTTCGCGCGATTTCTCGGCAACGCCACCGAGCGAACCAGCCGATGGACTGGGCCGAATAAAGGCTTCTTCACGCTGGCAAAGCAGCTCCATGCGCGTTTTGTCGCCAAGTATCGAGCCGCCGGAAATGGACGACGAGGGATCAATTGCCAGCACAGCCAGTCTCTTGCCTTGCTCAATCAGCCAAACGCCGAGCGCTTCAATAAAGGTTGATTTACCCGCCCCCGGCACGCCGGAAATACCAATGCGAATGGTCCGGCCGGTGCTCGGCAATAAGGCGTTCAAAACCTGTTGCGCCCTTTGCTGATGGTCGGCGCGCGTCGACTCGATCAGCGTAATCGCCTTGGCCAGCGCCCGGCGCTGCCCCGCCAGCACGCCGCCAACCAAGATCTGATCAACGGGTGATAGTGATTGTGCCGACACGGGAACCTCGCGCAAATTCATCCAGGAATCAGCCGCGTGCCTTGCGAATTTCTTCCAGCACCTTGATGGCGGAATCCTCGATCCGGGTACCCGGCCCGAAGATGGCCTTGGCGCCAGCGTTATACAGATAGTCGTAATCCTGAGCCGGAATCACGCCGCCCGCGAACACGATAATGTCGTTGGCGCCCTGATCCTGCAAAGCCTTGACCAGCGATGGCAACAAAGTCTTGTGACCAGCGGCCAGCGAGGAAACACCAATCGCGTGTACGTCGTTTTCAATCGCCTGACGGGCAGCCTCTTCCGGTGTCTGGAAGAGCGGCCCCATGTCGATGTCGAAGCCGAGGTCGGCAAAAGCGGTGGCCACTACCTTGGCGCCGCGGTCATGACCATCCTGACCGAGCTTGGCGATCATGATGCGCGGCCGGCGGCCTTCTTCTTCGGCAAACTTGACGATGTCGGCCTTAATTGCTTCCCAGCTTTCCATACCTTCCACGACACCTCCGTAGACCCCTGAAATGGTCTGATTGTTGGCGCGGAAACGGCCAAAAATCTTTTCCAGCGCATCCGACACTTCACCGACCGAAGCACGCAAACGCATGGCTTTGACGGCGAG
>JBBSCQ010000056.1:0-21132 GCA_038250105.1 Burkholderiales bacterium
ATAGAGATCGTTCTTCCAGTCCATGCGTTCGGCAATCGCCTCGATCACCAGATCGCACTCGGCGAGTAGCGGCAGATGCTCTTCATAGTTGGCCGCGTCAATAAACTTCAGCTTGCCCTTGTTGGCCAGCGGCGCCGGGTCAAGTTTCTTGAGGCCATCGAGGGCCTTCTTGACGATCCCGTTTTTGTCTCCATCCTTCGCCGGCAGGTCAAACAGCACGACCGGCACATTGGCATTGGCGAGATGCGCGGCAATCTGCGCCCCCATCACACCCGCACCCAGCACGGCGGCTTTCTTTACGATCAGCTTGTTCAAGCGATTCTCCTTCAGGTCTCTTTTATTGGACTTCGTTTAATTAAAACGAACGTATGAATTATAGGCAGAAGAAAGCTACGGTCAACTGCTTTTTTAGGTGAAATATCAAAAAAAATCCCCGGACTCGCCGGGGATTAAATAATGCAAAGGAAGTGGATTTTTAGAAGGCCATTGAGACTTGAGCACCGAGGATCCAGGCGCTATCCTCATAAGTGCCTTTGATGTAACCACGATTCAAAGCCGCTGCAGATTGATTATTGTCGATTTGGGCATCCTTCACGTAAAGGTAAGCCGCACCGACATCAAGCGTTGTCGATTTGGAGGCCTTCCACTGAACGCCGGTTGAGAACCAGGTACGATTATTGTCGGGCAATGAAACCAAACGTGTTGAAGCACCCTTAACCGGCGTCTGGTCGTATGCAATACCACCCTTCAGTATCAAATTACTGTTTAGTTTGTAGTTAGCCCCAAGTGCAAAACGCCACGTATCGCGGAATTCGGTATCCAGCGTCTGAGCTAGTGACCCAGACTGCAAAAAGCCATTTTGGGTGGCTGAAGCACGGATAATATCGACCTTGGGAATACTGCCCCAACCGGTCCACGAAGCATCGCCAAGAATCTCCCATTTATCCGACAGCTTTTGCGTCAAACTCAAGATAAAGGTATCGGGAAGGGTGATGTCAGCTTTGGCATCTGAACTATTCGATGCTGCCGGACCACTGATATCGATCTTGCCTGTCGTATGAAATTTAACCTTGGAGCGATAGGAAACGCCGACCTTTGTCTCTGGCGAAATATTAAATAACGCACCGATATTCCAGCCCCATGAATCATCTTCAAGGGTCAATTTGAGTGGCGAGGTTGAGCCAGTCGTGACATTAACAAGACGACGATAATCAGCCTCCACACGCTGCCAATTGAGGCCACCACCGATGGAAACTACCTCATTAACGCGATAGGCAATTGACGGGTTTATATTGTAAGTTTTGACATCAAAATAGGTAGATTGGGCAGAACCAACCCATCTGTCATTATATTCTGTTCGCAGACCAAAGGGTGCGCCGATACCCAAGCCAAGATACAAATCCTTACTCATGGCCCAGGAAACATAGCCATTAGGGATAAATCCAACACCACCGCCATCACCACCATTACCGGTATTAGCCAAAGCGCCCGTATTGGTCGAGCCTTCGTTGGTGTATTTGAAGCTGGTACCAACCGCAGTCAAACCACCGGAAACCTGCAGGCCACTAAGTTGGGTCATACCGGCTGGGTTGTAAAAAACAGTACTGGCATTATCAGCAACGGCAGCTGAACCGGCATACGAATTACCCAAGCCGCTAGCGTTCTGCTCAAGCAGTTGAAAACCTGAAGCACTTGCTGAACCTGCGAAGGCTACAGCCAGAAGTGCCGTGATCAGGCGCGGTGTAAATGTCTTTTGCATTGATTGTCTCCAGTCGTTTTTTATATTTGGGAAGTATTCCCGTGTTACTCGTTTAATTAAATATCAAACAGTCGTTTTAATCACCGTTTTAACTGCAATATTAGAAATCCTTGTTACATTTGCGACATTTTTAATGTTTTGCATCACGATAGTTGATCGGCCCTCCGGTAAAAGGGGCGAAGCCCGTGCCAAAAATAACGCCGGCATCAGCCAGATCGGTATCGGCCACCACACCAGCGGCGACCAGTTGCTCGACACGATCAATCAGTGGCGTGACCAATTGCTCAGCCAAGCCGGAAGGCAATGTTCCCGCGCTTCCCTTGCTTGCCTTGCCATCCGTCCAGAGATAAAACCCTTGCCCAGACTTTTTACCCAGTTCACCTTTATTTACTCGTTCCAGAAGGCAGCGCGGCGGCTCGGCACCACCGGCCAGTTGTTTGCCAGCCGCCAGCGCAATATCCAGCCCGACGGTGTCGATCAGCTCGATCGGCCCCATCGGCATGCCAAAAGCCAGCATCGCCTCGTCCACCGTTTCTGGCGAAATTCCACGGTCGACCGCAGTCATCGCCGCCAGCATGTAGGGGGCGAGTACGGCATTGACCAGAAAGCCCGGCTCGCTCTTCACCGGCAAGGGCAACTTGTCGATCTGCCGAACAAAGGCGCAGGCCGCTTGTACCACTGCCGGGTCAGCGCCTTCTGCCGCTACCACCTCAACCAGCGGCATCAGCGCCACCGGGTTGAAGAAATGGATGCCGACCAGACGTTCCGGTTTTTGCAGCACGGTGCGCAAGTTTTCCAGCTTCAGGCTGGAGGTATTGGTCGCCAGAATGGCGCCCGGCTTCATCCGTGGCTGCAGTGCCTTGAAGAGCGCCTGCTTGGCCGCGACATCCTCGAAAATGGCCTCAATCACCACATCGGCATGGGCAACGCCGTCACCATTCACATCGGGAATCAGGCGGTCGAAAGCAGCCCGCGCCAGCAGCGGGTCACGCAGCCGGCGGGCAAATAATTTGCCCGCTCGTTGCAGCGCCGGGCTTAGCCTTTCCAGGCTTTGATCCTGCAGCGTCACCGTCATGCCACGCAAGGCACACCAGGCGGCAATGTCGCCCCCCATCACGCCGGCACCGATGACATGCACCCGTTTGGCCTTGAAAGCGGAATCTTTGCCGAAGCTCTTCAGGCGTTCCTGCAGGAAAAAAACCCGCAACAGATTGCGCGCCGTCGTTGAATTGATGATGCCGTCGATCAGTTCCGGCGTCGCCAGGGCATTACCTTGGTGCTTCTGCCAGATATCAATAATGGCGTAGGGTGCCGGGTAGTGTTCCGGCCGTGCCTTCTTCGCTACCTGCTTACGAGCACCGTTGGCCACCACTGCTTTGAGCGGGCCGTTGAGCAGACGCTGCAACAGCGGCAACTGGCGCCGCGGCTGGCCGGACAGCACCAATTGGCGAGCCGCCTGATGCATCACCCGGGGCGGCACGAGTTCATCGGCCAGCCCTAGGCGTTTAGCCCGTTTGGCATCAATCGTTTTGCCGGTCAGCATCATATCCAGCGCCGCCGCTGGCCCGACCCGTTGCGGCAAGCGCAACATGCCGCCCCAGCCGGGGAAGATACCGAGCATGACTTCGGGCAAACCGAGCTTGGTGCCCGGCTCGTCGACCGCCAGCAGATAACGGCAAGCCAGCGCCAATTCCAGCCCGCCACCCAGGCAATGACCCTTAATTATTGCCAGTGTCGGGTAGTTGACCGTAGCAAGGCGGTTGAACAGCGTCCAGCCGCGTTCAACCAGCGCCCTGCCCTTGTCGGCCGTATCGAGCTGGGTAAATTCCTGAATATCGGCACCGGCGATGAAACCCGCTGCCTTGCCCGAACGAATGATCAGCGCCTTGGGCGGGTAGACCGCCAATTGATCGAGAATTTCCTTGAATTCGCCAAGCACTTCGACAGAAAGGGCGTTGGCGGCAGAGTCTTGTTTATCCAGCGTTGCCCAGACGACGCCGCTATCTTCACGTTCCAGTTTCCAGTGTTTCATCTCAGCAAGGCTCCACCAACATTGCGCCGCCCAGGCCGCCACCAATACAAAGGGTCGCGATACCGCGTTTCAACTGTTTGCGCCGCAACACATGCAGCAGATGCAGCACGATGCGCGCTCCTGAGGCGCCGACCGGGTGACCGATGGCGATTGCGCCGCCATCAACGTTGAGTTTTTCGTCATCAAGTGCGCCCAGCGCTCCCGGCAAACCGAGCTGCTCGCGACAGTAATCGTCGGACTGCCACGCAGCCTGACAACCCAGCACCTGCGCGGCAAAGGCTTCGTTCAGTTCCCAGGCGTCGATGTCATTTAGCACCAAACCGTGGCGCTGCAGAATCGGCGTTGAGGCATGCACCGGGCCGAGGCCCATCAGCGCCGGGTCAAGCCCCGCCCACTGGCTATCGACAATGCGGCCGAGCGGTTGCAGATTCCATTTCTTCACAGCCTCTTCCGAAGCCAGAATCAGCCAGGCTGCGCCATCCGTAATTTGCGAGCTGTTGGCTGCCGTAATGTTGCCGTATTTCTTGTCAAAAAACGGCTTGAGCTTGGCCAACCCGGCCATGCTGGCATCGGCCCGCACGCCATCGTCCTCGGCGTAGACGTTGCCTTGCGTATCGACGACTGGCACGATTTCGCCATAATGCCCGGCCGTCTGCGCCGCCAATGCACGCTGGTGACTACGCACGGAAAATTCGTCCATTTGTTGCCGGTTGATACCAAATCGCCAGGCAATATTTTCCGCCGTCTGGCCCATCAGCAAGCCAACGACCGGATCGGTCAAACCTTTCATCAGGCCAATCACCGGGTTCAAAAGCGCGGCTGGACGCAATCGCAAAAAATGCCGAAATTTCGCGTTGACCGTAGGCATTGACATCATGCCGGCGAACCAGCGCACCATCGTCTCGTTATAAAGCAAGGGCGCCCGCGACAAGGCATCGACACCGCCGGCCAGCACCAGTTCGGCACGGCCCAACTGAATATTGGCCATCGCCGAATCGAGCGCCTGCATGCCAGAAGCGCAATTACGCATCACCGTCCAGCCCGGTACTTTTTCGCCGCAGCCCAGACGCAGCGCCACCATGCGCCCGATATTTGTTTCGTCGGGCGAGGGCGCGGCACAACCAAGAATCACCTCATCGAGATCGCTCGGCAGAAAAGGCTGGCGCAACAGTAAGGCACGCCCGGCCTGAGTCGCCAGATCGGAGGCGGCAAACGGCCCGGGGCCTTTCTGCGCCTTCAAAAACGGCGTCCTGGCCCCGTCGACCACGTAAATCGTTTTCATCAGGCGGCCATCCGGCATTCGGCCGGCTTGTTGGCGGTGGCTACGTTAAAGTCGAAGGGGAAATCATCGACATGTACCACGATGTCACGCAGGGCATTGCGGCGCTGCATCACTTCAAATTCGGTAACGGTAATAACGCCACACTCAGCCGCAACAATGGCGATGTCACGCACATTGGCCCGGGGATTATTGTCGAAGCGCCCGGCCTTTTCAGCGGCACGAATTTTGGCTTCAATGGGTTCGGCTTCCAGCGTTGCCAGCAAGGCCAATTCGATAGCACCAATCGGCTCGTTCTCGGTTGTCGGCAGGTAGCATTCTGCGGTCAGCCGATCACGGGTGGCGGAAGGCTCGATCAAGGACTTGGCAACCTTATGACCGAGATCATCGGAAGGCACGACGTACGGGTGGCCCCACGGGAAAATGCTGCGCTGCAAGAAAGCCGCAATGAAGCGCACCGGGAAATTGGCAATCACGCCATCAAAGGCTTGCTGCGCCTTGTACATTGAATCCCAGATCGCCCAATGGGCCAGCGGTGCATCTTCAATCTGGCGGCCCTCGTCTTCGTAACGCTTCAGGGTGCAGGAAATCAAATACATCTGAGCCAGAATATCGCCCAGCCGCGCCGACAGTTTTTCCCGGCGTTTGACGCTGCCACCAAGCACCAGCAGCGAAATATCCGCCATGAAAGCGAAGGCCGCCGAGAAGCGCGTCAGTTGCTGGTAGTAACGCTTCATTTCTGGCGCTGTATCAACGTTGACCGCAGCAAAGTGCGAGCCGGTCATGCCGAGCCACAGGGCGCGGCAACCATTCTTGATGGTGAAACCAATATGGCCCCACAGTGCCTTGTCGAAATCAACCAGGCCTTGCTGCACATTGGCGTTCTGCGCCGCCTGCATTTCGGCGAGCAGGAATGGATGGCAGCGAATGGCGCCCTGCCCGAAGATGATCAGCGAGCGGGTAAGAATATTGGCGCCTTCGACCGTGATACCAATCGGCACCTGCTGGTAAGCCCGGCCCATGAAATTCGAAGGGCCAAGGCAGATGCCCTTACCGCCGATCACATCCATGCCGTCATTGACCACCTGCCGCGCCCGTTCGGTGACGTGGTATTTGGCAATGGCGGAAACCACCGAAGGCTTCTCGCCGAGATCCACGGCACCAGCGGTCATCGTCCGCGTTGCATCCATCATGTAGGTGTAGGCGCCGATGCGGGTCAGCGCTTCCTCGACGCCCTCAAACTTGCCGACCGCCATCTTGAACTGGCTACGCACCCGGGCATAAGCGCCGACCGCCCGCGCCGTCATCTGCGCCATGCCGGCATTCGACGAAGGCAGGGAAATCGAACGCCCCGCCGCCAGGCATTCCATCAACATCCGCCAGCCGTGACCAGCCTTTTCCGGCCCGCCAATGATGAAATCGAGCGGCATGAAAACTTCATTGCCACGCGTCGGCCCGTTCATGAACATGGCGTTGAGCGGGAAGTGACGACGGCCGGTATCAACGCCCGGATGATCGTAAGGCACCAGCGCACAGGTGATGCCAATATGCTTCTTGTCGCCAAGCAAGCCGTCCGGGTCATACAGATGGAAAGCCAGACCAAACACCGTGCACACCGGGGCCAGCGTGATGTAACGCTTGTCCCAACTGACCCGCATGCCGAGCACTTCATTGCCCTGCCACCTGCCTTTGCAAACCACGCCGCTGTCAGGAATCGACGCGGCATCGGAACCTGCCCACGGGCTGGTCAGCGCAAAGGCTGGCACTTCAATACCTTTGGCCAGACGTGGCAAATAATGGCTTTTCTGTGCTTCGGTGCCGTAATGCAACAGCAATTCCGCCGGGCCGAGCGAGTTCGGCACCATCACCGATACCGCCAGCGCCGAGGAGCGCGTCGATAATTTGGTTATCACTTGCGAATGGGCGTAGGCGGAAAACTCCAGGCCACCGTACTTCTTCGGAATGATCATGCCAAGAAAGCCCTTGTCCTTGATATAGCGCCAGGCTTCTTTCGGCAGGTCGTACAACTCGTGCGTCACCTTCCAGTCATCGACCAGCCGGCAGGCTTCCTCAACCTCGTTATCCATGAAGGACTGCTCGGCTGCGCTTAGCTTGGGTTGCGGATAGGCATGCAGCTTTTTCCAGTCCGGCTTGCCGCGGAAAAGCTCACCTTCCCACCACACCGTGCCGGCTTCCAGTGCATCGCGCTCAGTCTCCGACATCTGCGGCAAAACCTTGCGGTAAGTAGAAAATAGCGGCCGGCTGATCAATGAACGCCGGATCGGGCGCACCGCCACCACGACGATTACTACCAGCGCCAGGGCACTAAGCAGCGGAAAAATCAAGTTAAACATGCTGTTGTCTCCTTTTATATTTTTTGGTTTTGGTCGTTTATTTGCTGTCGACCGCAGCATCTGCAAATTGCGGCAACGGGGCGCGCAAACCACCAAGCAGGAAGGACATCAAGCGTGGCACCAGGCGATCAAGGCTATCAATCATCTCGGCATCATCGACTTGCCAATCCGTCACCAGGCGTAAGGAATCCGTCCCGGCAATAGCATAAGAAGTGGCGCCAAGCATGAAATGGAAACGCCAGACGATTTCCGCCTTGGGCACATCGGGCAGCGCCTTGAACAGCGCCTCCTTGTAGCGATCGACCACTTTGGCGTACTCGTGGGCGAGGAAGGTGCGGATAAATTCAGATGGATCAGTCAAGGTCCGACCGAGCAAGCGCAGGAAGGTCATGCCGCCCCGCTCATCGACGTCCGCCATACGCAGCAAGGTGCCGAAAAAGCCATCGACAATCTGCGAGGGTTTTAGCGCCTTGCCTGAGGCCTCAACTTCCATCTCGTTGAGAACACGCATCCGCTCTTCATTAAGCCAATCTAAGCGGCGACGAAAAACTTCCTGCATTAACGACTCCTTGGAGCCGAAGTGATAATTCACTGCCGCGAGGTTCACCGCCGCTTCGCCGGTAATCTGGCGCATCGACGTGCCTTCATAGCCATGCGCCATGAAAAGGTGTTCAGCCGCATCCAGGATGCGTTTGCGGGTATCTACAGTTCTGACTTCAGCCATGGTATGCACCTATAATTCATACGTTCGTTTTAATCATAGAGAAAACGAAGAATAGGTGCAAGTCTTTTGTTCAGGATTCGATCAAACCGCTTGAAGAGATGGCAAAGCTGAGGGATTAGCCTGCTCGTACTGAAGAAAGCGGCAGAGAACCGGCTGCCCTGATTTTTTCTCGAAGTAAGTCGTCTGCTGCTCACTGACCACCTTCCATTGATTTAATGGAATGCTCTCAGGAAAAAGCGTATCCCCGGCAAAGGGCATTTCGATCCGCGTCAGGTAAAACCGCTGGCAATAGGGCCAAGCTGCGGCATAAACCGATGCCCCCCCGATGACAAAAACCGGCTTCCCGGTGAGCAAGGCGCGCGACAAGCCTTCCTCCACGCTATCCACCCGCTGACAACCAAGGCGCACATCAAGGTCACGCTGACGACTGACAATGAAAGAGTCTACCGGCACGACATCCATTGACTCATACGTCAGGCGGCCGATCACCAGTGCGGCACCGGCCACTGTCTGCTCAAAATAAGCCAGTTCCTCAGGAATATCCCACGGCAGCCAACCCGCCAGACCGAGCATGCCATTGCTCGCCACTGCGCCAATTGCCGAGATTACGCCCGGTTTTGTAACCATTGCTCACGCGTCATTGACAAGGAAATTGCTGGCGTTCCCTGGCCGTTATAAACATGCGGCTTGTGCATCGAAATGAACGCCGAGGTAACAATCAAAATTGAAAAAATAGCATCCATTACCTCAAGAATGCTTGACTCAAGACAAATGCAATGTGCATTTTCCTCAAGCTTGCGGATGGCGAGAAATATCACTTCATAATCGACCACGTCACTAATGTTGTGCGGATTGGCCACCGCCGCCATCGGCGCCCAGGCATTAGCATGCACGATCACCGCTTGCGGCCCGTGTTTTTCCAGGGGATTACACCCAGTACGTAACTGAATAGTGGCATCGACTGAGGCGCACCAATGATTAGCTAGCAAAACCGCACTCCTATGCAAGATCAAAAAAGCCTACTCGAAGATACCAGAACCGGCTGGCAACCAAAAAACAAAAGGGCGCAATCGCGCCCTAAGCTATGAATCGAAATACCGAAAAAAGTTTCAGGCTGTCACATTCACCAGCGTACCCGTTGCCTGACCGGATGAATTAATCACCGGCGCCATTGTCGCCGTCGAGGCAACAGCAACAGACGTTGCACTTACTTTGCTGCTGGCACTGGCCGTTGCATCCGGGTTAAGAACAGCGCGGATCTGATCGCGCAAGCCACTCAGCTGATTCTGTGTTTCATCCAGCGACTTCAAAGATGACAAATTTTGCCGCGCACTTGAAGCATCGCCTTGCGCCTGATTTGCTTGGACTTTCAATGATCGCGCATTCTCTTGGGCGCGATTCGCTGCAGCCTGAGCGGTCTGCGCTTGAGATTGCAAAGCTCGCGCCTGCTGATCAGCCTGATCAGCATTTCGCCGTGCCTGTTGCTGCTGAATCTGCGCGAACAGTCCGCTGCTAATACCTTGCGAAGCCGAGGTAGATGAGATCGCCATAAGGCACTCAGTAAATTAACGGCACCGGCGAAAAATCACGCTGTTACGCTAATCGTAGACCCCGTGGTTTGACCAAAGGCATTAGTTACAGGCTTGGGCGCTTCTTCCTTCAACTCCACCCGCTCAGCCGGGCTTGGCTCGCGTTTCTCAGCTTGCTGGGCTTGTTGAGGCTGCTGCGCCTGCTGTGCTTGTTGCGCCTGGCTCGATTGTGGCGTGGCCTTGGTATAAGCACTGATATTGGAATTTACTGAACTGACATTCATAGCAATCTCCTTCTTTAAATATTAAAACTGCCGATTTAACTTTACACCATCGCCGAATATTTTCCAGCACTATCTCGATTCAACGTTAGTCAGGTTTCAACCCGTGCATTAAAAAACCAGCAGGTATTATGCAAAGCATGATTTAGCCATTTTTTGCCGTCGACCGTAGCAATCGCCCACAGGCCGGTCAATAATTACCCAGGCTCCCCTCGGAAATCCTTGATGTTTTTGAAAATAAGTCTCGGCACCCTTGCCCTTGTCGGCATCGTCGCCTACCTGCTCTACCGCAAACGCTATCGTGGCCTCGGGCTGGCGTTGGCGATGTGCATACTGACCATCGTCATTGGCGTTTGGGCGATCTTTCAGTCGCGCTCATCCACCGCCGCTATCGGCATCCTGTTCCTGCCTTTTTATGGCCTGTTTGCTGGTGGCATGGCCTGGCTGTACAAAAACCTACGGTATTCCGAACGCAAAATATTTCATTTTATTGGCTGGATCAGCCTGGCCCTGTCCGTCGCCACGCCTGCCCTCCTCGCCTATAACGGCGTTGAAACCATTAGCCGAAACCAGACACGGGACGCCATGCATCAGGCCGATCTCGCAACGATCAAGCGCAACAAACAGTTCATCAGCGAAACGCTGGCCACAAACCCGGGCCGCGAAAGCGAAACCATTGAAGGGCTGATCACGGCGCATGTCGGTGATCGAAATTTCCTACTGCCGCTGCTCGAAAGCAAGTTCGTTGCGCCGGCCACGCTGGATCGGCTGGCCAACGCCGATGATTTCGGCATTACCCAGACCGCCCTGCGCAATCCGGCTTGCCGCGCCGAAACGCTGGTCCGCATTTATCGCACGCACAGCAACCCAAGTTACTTTTTTCAGACCCTGGCCAGCCACGAAAACACGCCGCCGGAAATCCTCAGCGAAATCTACCGCCGCCCGGAAATGATCAACGGTCTGGATGGTGCATTCGCCATGAACCCATCAACACCGCCCACCGTGCTGCAGGAAATTATCAGCAAAACCAAAGATAGTTATGTCGTTCAGCGCCTGCTGCAAAATCCAAAAATGGATTGCCGACAACTTGGGCTGATTGAAGAAGCCCTGAAGCGCACGGAACGGCCAAACGACAACTTCAGCGTGGCGCAGATTCAGGCCTTGAAAACTGGATTATGTCGGGGGCAGTGAAATTGACTGTTTATCGATGTAAGAACTTTCCAACAGCTTGACCACCGTATGCAACACACGATTGACCGGTGTCGGAATCCCCAGCGCTTTGCCCTTGCGAACGATATAGCCATTGAGATGATCGATTTCGCTCGGCTTGTGGCGGGCCAGATCCTGGGCGGTTGAGGAAAGCTGTTGCGACATGCTGCGGGAAATCAGCAGCACGGTTTCCCAGTCATCACCCGGCACCGTCACCCCTGCGGCCTGCGCAACTGCCCTGCACTCCTGAAGCACGTCGCGCATCACAGCTTCGACACCGTGGCTGGCAAACAGGCGACCGTAGGGTATTTGCGTAATTGCCGACAGCGCGTTGTAGGCACAGTTGATGATCAGCTTGGCCCAGAGCGCGCCGAGAACGTTGTCAGATATTTGTATCGGCACGCCGGCATCGACAAACATCTGCCTTTGTTGCGGGCTAAGAGTCGTTGGCCCGACGACCAGTTCGCCGCGACCATGGTGTTTGACATGGCCGGGGCCAGCCATTTCGGTGGCGACGTAAACCACCGCCGGGGCAACCGGACGACCCAGCAGCGCTTGCAGGCGCTCGGCATTATCAACACCGTTTTGTAGACTGAGTAGCGTCGCACTGGCATCGATGAACGGCGCCATTCCCGCCGCCGCATTGGCGGTATCGGTTGATTTAACGCAGCAGAGAATGAGTTGGGCACCTTGAATCGCTTTCGGGTCAGTGCTGGCCTGCATCGGCACATGCTGCTGAAAGGACTGAGTATCGAGGAACAAACCATCCCGTTGCACGGCCTCGACATGCTGCGGTCGACCAATCAAAATAACCGAATAACCGGCCCGAGCCAGCATGCCGCCGTAGTAACAGCCGACTGATCCAGCACCCATTACTGCGATTTTCATAGGGTATTCTCCGGCCTTAACTTAGTGCCATTCGGGCCATTCGGGCCAGACCACGGTTTTAGCTCAACGGCTCGTTCGGTCGAGACTAACAATCGATCAACCCAACTGAATAATCTGATTCAACACGCCACAGACTTCTGCAAAGGGGGCATCGGCCAGATTTCCCATCGGGTGAGGGGCGCCGTGGCGGACCTGCCAGTCGAATGATTTGGGTTGATGACAAAGCACATAACTGGTCTTGCCGGATTTGGCACCATCGGCAATCCCCGCCGCCACCGCAAACGGGTTGCTCGCGTTATAAACCGCGGTCGTCATCGGCAAGCCGATCACCAGTGAAGTTCGCTCATTGAAGGCGCGGGGAGACAACACCAGAAAAGGATGGCGATCCCGCATTTCCGTACCCGCTTGAGGATTGCAATCAATCCAGATGATCTCCTGCCGTTCCGGAACCCACTTGACTTTCTTTTTGGCTACCACCGCTCGGCCCCAAGCTCGCTGGCAGGCATGACCTCCCCGCCGTGCACAGCGGGGTCAAAAAGCGCCAGTCTCTGTTCCAGTGTCGGAACCTGATCCTTGATGGGCTCAATGACAACCCGACCCGCTTCAACTGTCACGCGAACCCGCTGGTCGGCATGCAAATTTGCCTCTCTCGCCACTGCGGCAGGCAAACGGACACCAAGGTTATTACCCCAATGTTTGATATCCAAAATCGCTTCAGCCATTTTTTCACTCCAGACGTTTAAACAAAGTATAAACATTTGTCGTGATATTGCAAACAGGAAACACGGGGTAGCAGAAAGGGAAAAAGGCCGAGAGCGCTCCCGGCCTTTTTCATTTTTGGCTGATTTTTCCGGTTGCCCCTGGGGCCAGCCGTTGTTTCTATGGTCGTAGCAAGCCCGGTGGACCGCTGGATCAGGCCTTTTTGTGGGTTCCCAGACGCGTCCACGTTTCAACCACCGTATCCGGGTTCAGCGAGATGCTGTTGATCCCCTGATCCATCAACCATTCGGCCAGGTCGGGGTGGTCGGAGGGGCCTTGACCGCAGATACCGATGTATTTGCCCATCTTGTTGGCAGCAGAAATCGCCATCGCCAGGAGCATTTTGACGGCCGGGTCGCGTTCATCAAACAGGTTGGCGACCAGGCCGGAGTCGCGGTCGAGGCCGAGCGTCAGCTGGGTCAGATCGTTGGAGCCGATCGAGAAGCCGTCGAAAATTTCCAGAAACTGTTCGGCGAGAAGCGCGTTGGAGGGAATTTCGCACATCATGATCAGCTTCAGTTCGTTCTCGCCCTGCTTCAGGCCATGTTCGGCCAGCAGATCGACCACGGCCTGGCCTTCGCCCACGGTACGGACAAACGGCACCATCAGTTGCACGTTGGTCAGGCCCATTTCTTCGCGCACCTTCTTCATGGCGCGGCATTCCATCTCGAAACAGTCGCGGAAGGATTGAGCGACGTAGCGGGAAGCGCCCCGGAAGCCGAGCATCGGATTTTCTTCTTCTGGCTCGTAGAGTTCGCCGCCAAGCAGCTTCCTGTACTCGTTGGACTTGAAGTCGGAAAGACGAACGATGACCGGGTTCGGCCAGAAAGCGGCGGCGATGGTGGAAACACCTTCCACCAGCTTCTCAACGAAGAATTCCTTTGGCGAAGCGTAGCCGCGAGCGCGGCGCTTGATTTCTTCGCGCTTCGATGCCGGCAGACGATCGACATCGAGAATGGCTTTCGGGTGAATACCGATGACGTTGTTGATGATGAACTCAACGCGGGCCAAACCGACGCCGGCGTTCGGCAGCTGGGCGAAGTCGAAGGCCAGTTCCGGGTTGCCGACGTTCATCATGACCTTAACCGGGATGTCCGGCATGGCGGTGATGTCACGTGAGGTGATCTCGAAATCGAGGCGACCGCGATAAACATGGCCGGTATCGCCTTCCGTGCAGGAAACAGTAACGATTTCGCCTTCGCTCAGCGTTTCGGTGGCATCGCCGCAACCGACGATGGCCGGAATACCGAGTTCGCGCGCGATGATCGCGGCGTGGCAGGTGCGGCCGCCCCGGTTGGTAACGATGGCGGAAGCGCGCTTCATCACCGGTTCCCAGTTCGGGTCAGTCATGTCGGCGACAAGCACATCACCCGGCTTGACCTGATCCATTTCCTTCGGATCTTTAACGATGCGGACCGGGCCAATACCAATCTTCTGGCCAATGGCGCGGCCGGAAGCGATCACTTTCGAGAACTGCTTGAGCTTGAATTTCTCGACCTTGCTGGCGCTGGCTTGCGACTGCACGGTTTCCGGACGGGCTTGCAGAATATAGATTTTGCCGTCGATACCGTCTTTGCCCCACTCGATATCCATCGGGCGGCCGTAATGCTTTTCGATAATCATCGCGTAACGGGCCAGCTCCATGACTTCTTCGTCATTGATTGAGAACTGGTGACGCAGCGACTCTTCGACTTCTTCAGTGATGACTGACTTGCCGGCAACCTTCTCGGTCGAGAAAGTCATCTTGATCATCTTGGAACCGAGATTGCGCCGCACGACTGCCTTCTTGCCGGCAGCCAGCATGGGCTTGTGCACATAGAACTCGTCGGGATTGACCGCACCCTGCACGACGGTTTCACCGAGGCCGTAACTAGAAGTAACAAACACAGCATCACGGAAACCGGATTCGGTATCGAGCGTGAACAAGACGCCGGCGGCACCCTTGTCGGAACGCACCATGCGCTGAATGCCAGCGGAGAGCGCGACGTCGGCATGAACGAAATTCTTGTGCACGCGGTAAGAAATGGCGCGGTCGTTGTACAGCGAAGCGAAGACTTCCTTGATGGCGTGCAGGATGTTTTCCAGGCCGACAATATTCAGGAAGGTTTCCTGCTGACCGGCGAAGGAGGCATCCGGCAAGTCTTCGGCGGTAGCGGAAGAACGCACGGCGAAAGACATGTCAGCCGAGGAGTCGGCGACCAAACGCTGGTACTGCTCGGTGATTGCTACGGTCAACCCCATCGGGAAGGGTGTTTCCATGATCGATTGACGAATCTGGGCACCGCAGACGGCGAGTGCATTGACATCTTCAACATCGAGCGCATCGAGGGCAGCGTTGATTTTGACGTCGAGGCCGCTCTGCGCCAAGAACTCACGATAAGCATCGGCCGTCGTGGCAAAGCCGCCCGGCACACGAACGCCGGTACCGGCCAGCTGGCTGATCATTTCGCCAAGTGACGAATTCTTGCCGCCAACTTGTTCAACATCAGTCACGCGCAGTTGTTCAAAGGGGATGACGAGGGGCTCCATGCGGATTCCTTTCAGGGGGTCAATTTAAGAAGAGTGTGAATCGGAAGGTGAAAATTCGGTATTCAAGCGACGCGCTGCCGTTTCGCGCCGGGCGACGCTACGCAGCGTTTGGGCGAGCGTTTCGCGGACAAAATCGATGTGCGTTTCAGCGGCGGCACGGGCGGCTTGTGGCTTGCGGTCGCGGATGGCGTCGTGGATAGCGGCATGCTGGTTCTTGAGCAAAACTCCCGCTGCCGGCAAGCTTTTCAATTCACCGAGATTGAGGCGGATGTTGTCGTGCATCAGACGAAGCAGCGCGGCAGAAAGATGACCGAGCAAGGCGTTGTGCGAGGCTTCGCCGACCGCCTGGTGGAAAGCGATGTCGGCCTTCGAGCGCTGTTCGAGATCATCGCTGACGAATGCATCGTTGAGGGCCGAAAAGGTCTGGCCGATCCGCGTCAAATCGGCTTCGGTGGCGCGCTCGGCGGCCCACTCTGCTGCTTGCCCTTCAAGCATGCGGCGAAATTCGAGCATGTCCTCACGCAGATTGGGGTGCGCCCCCATCATTTCTTGCCAGGGATCGAAGAAACTTGATTCAAGGCGATCGGTCACATAGGTTCCGCCACCCTGCCGACTCTGCACCATGCCCTTGGAAGCCAGCTTCTGGATGGCCTCACGCAGCGACGGACGCGACACGCCCAGTTCGACGGCAAGTTCACGCTCCGGCGGCAGGCGGTCGCCCGGCTTCAGCGAGCCTTCCAGAATGCGCCGCTCCAACGACGCAGCAACGGCATCGGAGATACGGGGAACCTGCAACTTGTGGGTCAACATGGGCAAAGTGCATCACTCGATTGGTAAGACCACTGTATTCTAATCACCGAACCGGTAAAGTGCAAGCTTAGGATATACCCCAATTTAATTGACTAAGTCACGGTTGTATCATACATTTCTGCCATCGAGAGTTATTGGTTTGACCAATTTACCATTGGAGACAAAATGAGCGACCAAACAAAAACTAGCCAACGCCCAGCTGACATCTATTTCTTCGCCACCTGTGTTGTCGATCAGTTCTACCCCGGCGCTGGTATGGACGCCATTACCTTGCTTGAACGCCAAGGTATCCGGGTGCATTTCCCGGAGAAGCAGACTTGCTGCGGTCAACCCGCATATACGAGTGGTTTTCCCGATGAAGCGCGTAAAGTCGCGGCGCATCAATTGACGCTGTTTCCCGAAAACTGGCCGGTGGTCGTTCCTTCCGGCTCCTGCGCCGGGATGATGAAGCATCACTATCCGTTACTGTTTGCCAAAGACCCAGTGAGGCTGGCCCAGGCCGAAGCTTTGTCGGCACGGATTTACGAATTCACTGATTTTTTGGTCAATGTGCTGAATTATCAGCCGGCCGATACCGGCAGCGATTGCACCGTCGTCCTCCACACCTCTTGTGCGGCCCGTCGCGAAATGGGCGTCCATCTCACCGGCCGGCAATTGCTCGGCAGCTTGAGCAAGGTGAAAGTCGTGCTACAGGATCACGAATCGGAATGCTGCGGTTTCGGCGGCACTTTCTCGATCAACCAACCGGAAATTTCCGGAGCGATGGTTGAAGACAAGGTCAAATCACTGAAAGCCACCGGCGCCGAACGCGTCGTCAGCGCCGACTGTGGTTGCCTGATGAACATCCTCGGCCACGCCGCTTGGAAGGATCAGCAGGAAGGCCGGTCGAAACCCAGCCTGCCCGGTGAACATATCGCGAGTTTTTTGCTACGGCGAACGGCCACCGATTCGTCATTCCCGCGGAGGCGGGAATCCATAGTCAGCGAACTACTGGATCCACGCCTCCGCGGGAATGACGGGGAAAATTCAACGAGCGAGGGAGAAAACAAATGAGCGCCCGTGATCGCATTTTGGCCAAGCTGCGCGCTGCCGACACCTCGAATAGCCCTGGCGCGCCCGATGTTGCCAGCTGGTTTGCTAGCCATCGTCTGGTTGAAACGCCGGCCGAAAAAGCTAGCCGTTTTTGTGGCCTGATCGAACTGGCCCACGCCGAGGTTTATCAGGTTTCCCGTGCCAGCTGGCTGCAAAAACTTTGGGAAGTCTTGAGCGCCAAAGGCTTGAACAAATTGCTGGTTTCCCCCGGCACCGCCCACGGTCAGCGCGCCCAGGCCGAACTATCTGGATTGGGTATCGAATGCCCGACCTACGACCAGCCGATTGAAAGTTGGAAGGAGGCAATGTTTCACGACATCCCGGCCAGCCTGACTACTGCCCGTGCCGCGATTGCCGAAACCGGGACGCTGATTCTCTGGCCGGATGCCGACGAACCGCGCCTGATGTCGCTGGTGCCGCCGGTTCATATCGTGCTGCTCGACGCCAGCAAGATCTACAACACCTTTTACGAGGCGATGCAGCTGGAAGGCTGGAAAGACAGTCTACCGACCAACGCCCTGCTCGTCTCCGGCCCGTCGAAAACCGCCGACATTCAAGTAACGCTGGCTTACGGCGCGCATGGCCCGAAAGAACTGATCGTTTTACTCGTAGGAGAAGAGGCATGAGTACGCAGCACACTGAACATGCCCTGAGTTTCATGCCTTCCGAAGGCTTCCGCGCTCGCTCCAAGGCCGTTGTTGAAAACCCCTTCCTGCGCCAGAGTTTCCGTGGCGCGATGGACTTTCTGATCAACAAACGGATCAGCCAGTTCCCCGACCCGGAAGAGCTGGAAAGCCTGCGCACACTGGGCGAACACATTCGCCAGTACAACCTCGGGAAGTTGCCGGAACTGCTGGTGCAACTCGAAAGCAATCTGATCCGCAACGGCATCCAGGTCCATTGGGCCGAAACGCCGAACGAAGCCAACGCGATCATTCTCGGCATCTGCCAGCAGCATTCGGCCAAGCTGATGGTCAAGGGCAAGTCGATGGTCAGTGAGGAAATCGAGCTCAACCACGCCTGCGCCGCGGTCGGTATTGAGGCGATGGAGTCGGACATGGGCGAGTACATCGTCCAGTTGGCCGATGAAAAACCGTCGCACATCATCATGCCGGCCATCCACAAGACCAAGGAAGAAATCGCCACCCTGTTCCACGAAAAAGTGCCGGGCGTCGATTACACCGACAACGTCGATGAGTTGATTCAAATTGGCCGCAAGGTGCTGCGCGAAAAATTTCTGGTCGCTGACATCGGTCTCTCCGGAGTCAATTTCGCCGTCGCCGAAACCGGCACGCTTTGCCTGGTCGAGAATGAAGGCAATGGCCGGATGTGCACCACCGCACCGTCGGTGCATATCGCCATCACCGGCATTGAGAAGATTGTTGAAAAACTCGAACACATTCCGCCGCTGCTCTCGCTGCTCACCCGTTCGGCCACGGGTCAGAATATCTCGACTTACTTCAACATGATCTCCAGCCCGCGCCAGCCGGGCGAGAAGGATGGTCCGGGCGAAGTGCATCTGGTGCTGCTCGACAACGGCCGCAGCCAGGCGTTCGCCGACGAGCAAATGCGCAAGACGCTGCAATGCATCCGCTGCGGTGCTTGCATGAACCACTGCCCGGTTTATACGCGGATTGGCGGCCATGCTTACGGTACGACCTATCCGGGACCAATCGGCAAAATCATCTCGCCGCACATGCTGGGGCTGGAGGCGACTTCTTCCATGGCAACAGCTTCTTCCCTGTGCGGCGCTTGTGGTGAGGTTTGCCCGGTGAAGATTCCGATTCCCGAATTGCTGATGCGTTTGCGGGAAGAATCGTTTACGGCACCGCATGAAAATCCGACGATGCAGGGCCAGGGTGCGGGTTATAGCCGCTTGATGACTTCGGTGTGGAAGGCTTGGGCGGCGGTTTATCGCTCACCGGGCTTGTATCGGTTGGTGACCTGGGCGGGGAGTCGGTTTGGCTGGTTGATGCCTTCGAAGCAAGGACCCTGGACTTCGGTGCGGGTGCCTTTGCGGCCGGCGCCGAAACGGTTGCGGGATATGTTCAAGGAACGTGGGTGATGTTGTTTTCGTCGAGCGTATCCGTTTCCCAAACTTTGCTTTCCGCCTTGCGGGCGTCTCACTTTCTTTTGCTTCGCCAAAAGAAAGTAAGCAAAGAAAAGGCGACCCCGGGTTACGCGGTCGGCTTTGCCGACTCCCCTGCGCTACTCGAAACGCCGGGCGGCTGGCTAAACTCGCCTGCGGCTCAGACAACGCCAGCCGACAGCCCCCGGCGCTTCTCCGTTGCTCGGCGCTGCACACGGGGCCCTAAAAGCGGCGCGAAACCATGCACCGGTCGATTTTTTAACTGCTACGGTGGACGCGGAAAAAAGGCAAAAAACATTTACCCATATTCAACCACGGACGCTTTACCGGGCCCCTTGAGCGGCGCTGAGCAACGCAGGGGAGCCGGGGGGGGTTCGGCTTGCCTTGTCTGAGCCGCAGGCGAGTTCAGGCAAGCCGCCCGGCGCACCGAGTAGCGCAAGGGACCGGGCAACGCCCGGCGCCAACCCAGGGGTCGCCTTTTCTTTGGCTACTTTCTTTTGGCGAAGCAAAAGAAAGTACGCCCGCCAGCAAGGCGGAAACCCAAGCCAATTCAAGCAACACCAACCTAACCCACCCATAACAACAAAAACAAAACCGAGACAAAACCATGAACCAACTAATCCAGCAACTCCAGCAAGCCCTGCCCAAAACCCAGGTCATCACCGATGAACTGCGCCTTCTCGCCTATGGCACCGACGCCAGCTTCTACCGCCTGATCCCCGAAGTCATCGCCATCGTCGAGTCAGAAAACGACGTCAAAAAGGTGTTGACCGCAGCCAAACAAAACAGTCGCCCGGTGACCTTCCGCGCCGCCGGCACCAGCCTTTCCGGACAGGCGATCACCGACGGCGTTCTCGCCCTGATCGGCGAAGGATTCGCTACCTACGAACTGAACGCCGATGCCAGCAAAGTCAAGGTCGGCCCCGGCATCATCGGCGGTGAAGTGAACCGCCGCCTCGCCCCCTTTGGCAAGAAAATCGGCCCCGATCCCGCCTCGATCAACGCCTGCAAAATCGGTGGCATCGCGGCCAACAACGCCTCCGGCATGTGCTGCGGCACGGCGCAGAACAGCTACCGGACGCTGGCCGGCATGCGCGTCATGCTGGCTGATGGCACAGTGCTCGATACCGAAGACCCGATCAGCGTCGACGCCTTCTCGAAAAGCCACGCCGTTCTGCTCGGCGAACTGGAACGCCTGGGTAGCGACACCAGAAACAATATCAAACTGGCTGAACGCATCCGCCACAAGTTCAAGATCAAGAACACCACCGGTTACAGCCTGAACGCCTTAGTTGATTACGAAGACCCAATCGACATCCTGGCCCACCTGATGATCGGCTCGGAAGGCACACTCGGCTTCATCTCGCGCATCACCTACCAAACTGTCGTTGAAGATCCTTTCAAGGCCAGCGCACTGGTCTTCTTCCCGGACATCCGCACGGCCTGCGAAGCCGTCATCAAGCTCAAGCCGCAGCCAGTTTCAGCGGTCGAACTGCTCGACCGTCCGGCCCTGCATTCGGTCGAAAACAAGCCTGGCCTGCCGGCGATCATGCGCGAACTGGGCGAGGACGCCGCCGCGTTATTAATCGAAGTACGCGCTGCTACGGTCGACGGGATAAATGAGCGAATTTCGGCCGTGCACGCCGCAATGGCCGGCATCGCCACGGTCGAACCGATGCAGTTTTCGACCGATCCGGCAACCTGCGAAATGTACTGGAAAGTCCGCAAGGGCACCTTCCCCTCGGTCGGCGCCATGCGGCGCACCGGCACCACCGTCATCATCGAAGATGTCGCCTTC
>JBBSCQ010000057.1:0-20794 GCA_038250105.1 Burkholderiales bacterium
CCACCAATAAATTCAAGCACTTAGCCCAGCCCTTTAGCTGGGCTTTTTGCTTTTCTGTCGCTGTTTCTGACAGTCCGATTGGTGACCGCTTGCGGTGAACGAGGCACTGGTTTATTTCGTTTTCTTGCGGGAAAATGCGTGCCGTTAGGGCTGGAATAGACTGAACTCATTGCTTCAGACCCCTCCCTCTCGAAACCCCTCTTGGGATTTAAATCCCCGCTACCAGTCATGGCGAGGATTTTTTGTCCGGCGCTCGGGGCGTTGCTGGCTGATGTTCATTTCCGATTTGTCGCGCTACGCTTAGAACTTCGCATCTTTTTATAGCTTGCGCTACTCGATGAACGGCCGGCTGGAAGCTTCGTCGGGTCAGCATGCTCCAGCCAGAATAGCGTATCGATGTAGGACATGAATCCTTGTAGGTAGTCTGGTGCGATGTCGCGCATAACTAGTAGGCTGCGCAGGACGAGGTGCTGGGAATTCATGGGGCCGGCGTTTTCCGGGGCTTGGGCCAGGGTTTGGGTAAGGTGTTGCTCGGCACTGAGTTTGGACCAAGTGGTGCGGAAGTAAGCGACGGATTTGAGTTCCGGAGTTTGCCGGTTGCCGCTGGCTGAAGCGCTTTTCGATTTTGGCTGAAAATTCCGGTTGACCGTGGGATTGTCCGTTGTCGGCTGCGTCGTGCCCGGGTGAGTATGGCCTTGTTGGCTGATGTAGGCGAGCAGGTCGGCGAGCGGGCTGGCTGCACTGTTTTTGGTTATTTCAGTCGGCGGAGCGGCCGGGCTGGTGGCAAGTTCTATGGCGGCGGCGCTGATTCTGGCCATGAGCCTTGCGCGGATATGTTCGGGTTGGACGGCCGCGCGTCTGGCCAGGGCGTCGAGGTAGGCGAAGCGGATTGGGCTGTGTTCGGCGGCGCCGCTGGCGCGTAGTGCATCGATCACGGCATGAATGTCTGACGTTTTAACCATTGCCTTCCTTGCCGTTGGTGCGGGCCTTGGGTAAAGGCGCCATTTCGACGCGGCGGTTGCGAGCGCGACCGTCGGCATCGGTGTTGGCAGCCACTGGCTGCTGCGAACCAAAGGCCGCAGCGAAGATGGACGACGAAGGTACGCCGTCCTCAATTAGTGTGCGCATCACGGTCAGGGCGCGCTGGGCGGAGAGTTCCCAGTTGTCGGTGAACTGTCGGTTGCTACCACGCACTGGCATGTCGTCAGTAAAGCCGCTGACCATGAGAATTTGTTCGCTGGCGCTGAGGTAGGCAGCAATGGGCTGGGAGAGGCTGTTGAGGAGTTGTTTGCCTTCCGGCTGTAACTGATCGGAATTGAGTGCGAAGAGGACATTGCCGCTGATGCCGATCTTGCCGTTGTTAAGTGTGACCCGGCCAGAGGCAAGCGGGCCGGCCAGAGCCTTTTCGAGTGCTTCGCGGCGTTGTTCTTCATGTTGGCGTTTCTGGATTTCGGTTTCCAGGCTGGTGACGAGTTCGAGCTGCACGCCGAGCACGCCGACCAGAATAAGTACGAAGGCGCCGAGTAAACCTGACATCAAGTCGCCGAAAACGGCCCAGATTGGCGTGCCGTGCTCGACGCCGGTGTCGATGTCTTCCTGGCTCATGCTTCGCTATCCGCGACGCGTTGCAGGTCGTCGACCATTTTTTTCTGCGACATGATGCTGAGGTCAATGATTTCACGCGCCTGAGCGACGTAATAGGCGAGTTGCTCATCGCTGCGGGTAAGCGACTTAGCCAGCGCGCCTTCAATCCGTTGCAATGCCAACATCATCTTGTCATTCGATTCGCTGAACAGTTGAACGGCGTGGCTGAAGGCATCACTCAAGCTGGCGACTTCGAGTGCGCCGCTGGTAATACTGACCCCGATGTCGACCAGTTTGCTGGCTTCTCCTTCGACCTTACTAGCGAATTGGGTGCTGACGCGTTCAAGCAGGTCAGCCGAGGAGGCGACCAGTGCATCGATGGCGCGGCCTTGCTCAGTGGAGGCGTGGTTGATGGCGTTGAGCAAGGCGCCCAGCGTTTCCATGATGCGGCTGCGCTCTTCCAGCAGGCTGTTGTCACGAGCCATGCTGGCGGATAGTTCATGGCGCAACTGGCCGATGACTTCGGCGGCTACCTTGGGCGCTTCGGCGGCGGTCTGCATCAGGCGGGTGACTTCGGCGGTGGTCATTTCGGCTTGGCGCTGATGAGTGGCGACAAGGTCGCGGGCGGTGTCGCCCAGCGTTTGCGTGATTTTCTCCTGCTGAGCCAGCGTGTGCAGGCCGGCCTGTTGCCATTGGACTTCCTGCTTGGTAGCCATGGCGGTAAGGGCATCGGTGAAGTTGACCTGGCGCATCTGCTCGCCTGCTGCCCATTCGCTCTGCCAAGTAGCCTGTGCGACACGCATCTCGGAGAGCAGCGCGGCGGCGCGCTGGGCGAAGGTGTCGGCCAGAGTGATCTGGGTATGCTCAAGTGCCTGGGTCAGTCGGTCACTGGCTTGCTCGTGCTTGGCCAGCGCCCCGGTCCATGTGTTGGAAACCGTTTGTACGGTGCAGTCGAAACACTGAGCAATGCCGTCGAGCTGGGTGGCGACCTGCTGTGTCAGGGCTGCCTGCTGGGCCTGCGTGGTCAGGGCGAAGTTGGCATGGCTGCTGTCTATGGAATCCAGCAGAGTCCGGGTGCGTTCGCCGAATGTGGCGGCAACCTGGCTAACGGCCTGGTCAAAGCGGGTGGTGAGGCCATCAAATTGGTTGGCGAGCGCGCCGGCTAGTTGCTGCTGGCTGGCGGTAGTGGTTTCGGTCAGCAAAGTTTGTTGTTGTGCAGCTTCGGCCTGTAGCCTGGCCTGGGTGCTTTCGATCGAGGCGAGCAGTGCGGTGGAGCGTTGATCGAAGGTGCTGGCGTAGGCAGTGAGCGCGGTTTTCAATTGCTGGTGCTGGGTGTCGGTCGCCTGTTCATGGCGGGTCAGGGCTTGCGTCCAGGTGTCGCTGACGGCATTGACAGTTTGCGAGAACTGGCCGGTGATGCCGGCAAGTTGGCTTTCCACCGTGCCGAATAATTTGTCGTGCAGGCCGCGCGTTTCGTTGGCAATGCCGGCCATGGTAGCGGTGACGACTGGTTGGATGGTTTCCGCCGCGACCATTGCGCTGTCCCTGAGGCTGGCCTTGAGTGACAGATCGATGGACTGGGCGAGGTTGGTGTAAAGCGCCTTGGCTTCGTCATGGAAGTGTTGCTGGCCGGACTGCAACTGGTCGCCGAGTTGGCGACTGTGGTCAACCATCTGTGTCATCAATATATCGAGTTTGCCGACCAGGTCGGGTAGCGCCATGGCTTGCACCTGCAGGGCCTTAAATGTTTCCTGGCGCTGGTAGGTGAGCGAGAAATCGCGCAGTACGCTGGCGATCTTGCTGTCGAGTAACTGGCCGACCTGCAGGCGATCACGCCGGCAGAGGGCTGAGATCATGCCGAGCATGGCCGAGGTCGCAACGCCAGCGATTGAGGTGCCGAAGGCGACACCGAGACCCTTGACCGGCGCGGCTAGCGCGGAACGGATGGTCTGCAGGTCAGTGGTGCTTTCAAGCGCCAGCACGGCACCGTTCAGCGTGACGACCATGCCAAGGAAAGTACCGAGCATGCCGAGCAAGACCAGCAGGCCGACCAGATAGGGCGTGAGGCTTGGGCCAGGCAAGGCAACGCGTTCGCCTTCGATACGCAACCGCACGGCGTTTCGCAACGCGGCCGGTATGTGTTGCAGCCATTCGCCGAGGTGGCCGATGTCGTCCGGGATATTGCCGAGCGCCCTGGTTAGGGCGCTAGAGTTGTCGTTGAAGCGCCGCATTTCGAGGGCGCCGGCCACATAGACCATAGCAATGATGCAGGAAACGGCTAAGGCCAAGGTGCTGCCGCCGATGTAGCCAATGGCCACCCAGACAACGGCGAGCAGCCCGAGGATGAAAGCGAAGAGGCTGAGATTGCGGTTCATTTGGATTTCGTTTCGTTGGTTTTTCTGCCGAGCGCGGCGATGAGGCCGGCGACGGGCTTGAGGCGCAGTTCCAGTTCGGCGAGCAGCACGGTCTGTGCGTCATGGCAAAAAGCTTCGAGCCAGCCGCCTACTTGGGCCCAGGCAGTGGGGTCGTCAGTGCTGCCCTCGGTCAGGGTGGCGCGGTGTTCGGCGTAATGTTGGTTGAAGCGTCTGGAGAGCAGTATGGGGATATTCGCCAACAGGTTGCGCTCGCGGGTGGCTAGGAACTTCTCGAAAGCAGCGTCGATATCGGCCAGTTGCCTACCGGCGGCCGATTGCTCGGCCAGCGCCTTGCGGGCGTTGGCGCGCAGGGCGGTGATGCCAGCATTCATGTCGCGCTGATGGGCGAGGTAGTAGCGATGGTAGGGCGAAAAATCGGCGGCGTTTTCCGATGTCGCGTTGGGTAGTGGCGTTGGAAACGGGATGCGGGCCGGCTCGTGGCTGAAAACGCCGTCGTTGTGGATAGAATCGCTTAGGTTGCACTGTAGGCGGGCCAAAAGGGCCGGGAGGTCGCTGTCTACCGTATTTACGGACGTGCTACTACCAGCCCCGGTGTTGAGGACCGAAATTAGCGTTAGCGCATCCGAAAAATCCAGCCACTGCCCGAGCCGTTCGCCGAAATCGTATTTCGGTTCAGGGGCTTTCGGGAGCGTGTCAGACAGGACGCGGACGAGGGCAGAGCGGTTGAAGGTGGCGCGATGCAATTCACGCGTCATGATCGTGGCCAGGTTCGACGTCGAAGGGGGCGCAAGGCTACTACAACTTTGCGGCGCGGTCAGCGGTCTCTAATTGCGAGGCGTCTAATTGCGAGGTTGTCGATTTCTTGGGCTTGTTGTTCGAGTGTGGGCACAATCCCGGTTTTCTGTCGGTAGGTGGCGCCGAACTCGAAGTTCATCGTTGAAGACATCGAGAGCTTTCTCGCCGTCCGCAATACTAAGGAAAATATCTTGCGCGGTGCGGTCAGAAATTTTCCATGTGGAGCATAAAAATTACGGGGTGCAAATTACGGGGAGAGCCTTGGGCGCGCTATCCAGGGTAAAATCCTGCCCTGTTTCGTTGGGTTTGGTTGAACTCAATGTCATGGGTGGTGGTCTTGAAAATCCGCGTGTCCGTGGTTCGATTTCGCGATTGCAACCAATAAATTCAAGTGCTTAGCCCATTCTTTGGAATGGGCTTTTCTTTTTTTGGTTGCATGTAAGCACTTTGTAGGCGGTAGAGGTCAGTGCCATCCGAGATTTTTTTTGAAACAAATGATGCTGTGAAACTTTTCATCTTCCGCAAATGATCGTCCGCCCGCACCTCCATTGGCTTCCCCTGCTGTTTGTCTGGCGTGGTTCTGTCCTGCCGTATATTGCCAGTCGTCTTCTTCTGGTTTTTGCTGTCTCGGTGGTCAGTGTTCTGACACGAGATTGGTGGATGAGCGAACATGCGGCATCCGCTTT
The DNA here is from genome assembly GCA_038250105.1 of Burkholderiales bacterium. Lineage (GTDB taxonomy): Bacteria > Pseudomonadota > Gammaproteobacteria > Burkholderiales > Rhodocyclaceae > Azonexus. The sequence goes on from JBBSCQ010000057.1 coordinate 5,441, forward strand.
GTCTATTCCGCCCTTCACACTGATGGGCATTGCCCTTGCCATCTTCTTGGGTTTTCGTAATTCGGTCTCTTACGAACGATACTGGGAGGCGAGAAAGCAATGGGGGGCGCTGCTGATTGCTACTCGCTCATTAACCCGCGAGATCGTCAGCTTTGCGCCTGAAGAAATCGAACTTCATCGCAAGGTGGTGCGTACCTTGGCAGGGCTCATCTATGCGCTTAAGCACCAGTTACGGGCGACCGATCCGAACGATGATTTGAAGTGCCGGCTTGAGCCAGAGTTGCTTGAGCAGGTGGCGACGGCCCGTTTCATCCCTGCCGTTATCTTGCTTGGTATTTCCCGGTATCTCAGTGCCGCACAGCGAATGGGGCAAATTACCGACCTGCAACTACAGTCAATGGATCGCAATCTCAATCTCTTGACCGAGGCATCTGGTGCCTGTGAACGAATTGCCAATACCCCGATCCCCTTTACCTACCGGGTGTTGATGAATCGGACGGCGATGGTCTACTGCCTGTTACTGCCTATTGGGTTAAGTACATCAATCGGTTGGCTGACACCGCTCGTTGCCACCTTCATTGCCTACACGTTTCTCGCGCTGGATGTTATCGGTGAGCAGATTGAGGAGCCGTTCGGGACAGAACCGAACGATCTGGCGTTGGCGGCAATGTGCCACGGTATTGAGGTTTCAATCTGTGAACTGGTGGGTGAAACACCACGCAGTTTGCCGCAGGTAGTTGAAAATTACGTTCTCAAATAACCAGGCTATCTGATTTTTCAGGTGCCTGCCTTGACCCGTTTAGTCCCGGCCAGAAAGCAATTGATGCGCAACTACATACTCTCCTTCACCCTCGTGCTTGCCTGTAACGGCTGCGCCGTGGTCGCTGTTGCCGACGCTGCGGTGACTGTGGTGGCGACAACAGTCAAGGTTGGCGCTGCCGTAGTTGGCACCACGGTCGATGTTGCGTCAGCCGGCGTTAAAGCGGTTGTTGGCAGCTCCGACGAGAAAAAGTAGGCCTCTATCAAGGCTGTGGTTATCCGTTGTTAAGCTCGACTGATTTCTCAGAAATCAGCAGAGGCTGGAAAGCCCGCATCCTCAATCGCTTGCAAAATATCAGCCGGCTCGATGAGTCGCCCATGCTCGACGATAGCTTCAGCCTTTTCCAACGAAATCTCGATATGGCCGATATGAGGCAGATCCTGAATGACGTTGGCGACGGTACGTATGCAATCCTCGTCCTGCATGCCGCTGATTTTGATGATTAGTATGTCCATAAGTAGATAGTTCTTCCCCAATTGTTGCGTTGCCGGATTGCCATAAGCGGTCAGCTCTGACTGAGCTTTAGCCTCGGCGTGACGTGGGCATGTTGACAGGTGGTCATTGACCATGCCGCAAGATTGCATGAAAGCGTAGCAAATTGTTGAGCCGACAAATTTGAACCCGGCGCTGGCCAGCGCTTTGCTCATTGCCTCGGATTGTATTGTCTTGGCTGGAACTTCTGCCATTGCCGCCCATTGATTCTGAATGGGCGTATGGGCAACGAATCGCCATAAAAATTCGCTGAACGATTGCCCGTTGGCGGTCAGTGCCAAAAAAGCTTTGGCATTTTGGATGGCGGCAGCCACCTTCAGGCGATTACGTACGATGCCGGGGTCGGCCAACAGGGCAGCAAGCTTGGCATCGTCGTACTGAGCAATCAGTACCGGATCGAAATTATCGAAGGCGCGCCGGTAGTTCTCCCGCTTTTTGAGGATCGTCGCCCAAGACAGGCCAGCTTGCGCTCCCTCCAGGAGCAAAAGCCCAAATAGCGCCTGGTCGTCACGGAGCGGCACGCCCCATTCCCGATCATGGTATTCGCGGTAAAGGTCAAAGCCTTCGCACCAGGGGCAGCGTTTCATCGTCGGCATAAGTTCTTTCAAAAGACGAACGGCATACAGTATTGCATCTCACCGATTGCTGTATAAAATAACAGTATTAAAGGAGGTCGCCATGATACGTATTGTCTGTCCGTTTTGCCATACCCCGCTGGGAAGCCATGAGCTTGAGACAGCGATTATGGGCGGCATTCTCCGTCTCGTCTGCCCAGAGTGCGAGCATATCCTGCTGACGGAAGACCGTGGCGGCGATGAATTGCCGCAGGCTGATCAGTTGGCGGTCCATGTCGCCTGACCGGCAGAACCCGAGCAAGGTCGGGCTTTTTGTTCCTTTGGCGGATGCCCCCAAGCTGTTTATCCCTTTGAGCCCAGCCAAGGTTTCGGCCGGGTTTCCCTCACCGGCAGCCGACTATCAGGATAAGCGACTCGACATTAATGAGTACCTGATTCGCAACCCTGTCAGCACCTTCTTTTTTCCCGTGCAGGGTGATTCGATGGAAGGGGCGGAAATTTTCGACGGTGATATTCTAGTTGTTGATCGCAGCGTCAAAGCACGGCATGGCCATATCGTTGTCGCCTTTGTCGATGGTGAACGTCTGGTCAAACGCCTATATCATCGCGCTGGCCGAGTGGCATTGGTTGCTGCAAACTCGATTTATCCCGCTCTTGAAATTATGGGTGAAATGGAGCTGACGATCTGGGGTGTCGTCATTGGCAAGTTCAAGCGCATGAGTCTTTAGCTGATGGCGATATTTGCGCTGGTCGATTGCAACAACTTCTACGCCAGTTGCGAAAAACTGTTCAATCCTAAACTCGCCAACAAGCCTGTCGTCGTACTGTCAAATAATGATGGTTGCGTGGTTGCACGCAGTGCTGAGGTCAAGGCGCTGGGTATTCCAATGGGTGTGCCGTGGTTCAAAATTGAGGCGCAGGCGAGGCAGTGCGGCATTGTCGCCTTCTCATCAAACTATGCCTTGTATGCTGACATGAGCAACCGGGTGGTTGAGGTGCTAAGTCTGTTCAGCCCAAATCTGGAGGTGTATTCAATTGATGAAAGCTTCCTCGATGTTTCCGGGTTCGGGGATCTGAACCTGGTTGAATACGGCATGGAAATGCGGCAAAAAGTTCAGGAATGGCTGGGTCTTGCTGTCTGTGTTGGCATTGCTCCGACGAAAACCTTGGCGAAACTGGCGAATCATTGCGCTAAAAAAGGAATGGCCGGTTCGGACGGCGTTTGTGACTTTACGGTGATGAGCGATGCGCAGTTGACGCAGCTGTTCTCCGGTATTGATGTGGGCGAGGTGTGGGGTGTTGGCCGAAAAATAGCAGCGCGCTTGCAGCAGTTGGGTATCAGTACTGTCCTGCAGCTCAGGAGCGCCGATACTGCGATGATTAGCGCGCGATTTTCTGTCGTACTTGAGCGTACTGTATGCGAATTGCGCGGTGTTTCCTGCCTGGATCTGGCGGAAATTGTGCCTGACAAGCAGCAAATCATGTGCAGTCGATCTTTTGGTCAGTATGTTTATTCCGGTAAAGAACTTGAGGCGATCGTCGCCAGTTATATTGCCCGGGCGGCAGAGAAATTGCGGACACAAGATTCCTTGGCTGGGGCTTTGATGGTGTTCATTCGTACTAACCCCTTCAGTCCGCATGAGCCGCAATATCAACGCGCACTAACCCTGCCATTGCCCAATGCGACGGCCGATACACGGTTATTGGTCAACTGGGGGAGCAAAATCGTACGCCAGATATTTCGCGCCGGCTATGCCTACCAAAAAGCTGGCGTGATGTTGAGCGAATTGCGGCCCAGGGTGATGGCACAAGATACGTTGTTCAACAATGGTGTTGATTTGCGGCGTAGCCAGCAAGTCATGGCGACGATGGACATGGTTAATCAACGCTGGGGGCGCGGCACCATGCGAACAGCGGCGGAAGGTGTGACAAAATCATGGCAAATGAAGCGGCAGCGACTCTCTCCTGGCTACACGACGGACTGGGATGGGTTGCCGGTCGTGAGCGCTGTTTAATCGATTTGGTCGAGAGGTATATGAATGCGTTATCAGGAAAACCCAGCCGATGTGGGCCGCTGCGGTTGTGGTCGTCGCGAATACTGCGATAGCAGTCATGCGCTGAGTGAAGCCCAGTGGCAAGCGGTTCTGGCGAAAGAGCGCGAGGCGGCCAAAGACAAAGAGCTATTTGCCGGGCGGGCAGAGAATGGGTACGAGGAAAGTTAGTCGGCGCGGCAGTTGCCTTGGCTTGTGATGTGAGCTGTTTATGGTGAGAGGGAATTGCCAAACGGATCTTTCTGGATGGTAATAAATGCCTTTCCTCGGTACTGCATCTGGGATAAACTCAAGCCATCTGTTTGATAGTGAATAAATAAATTTTCTTGTAAAATCAGTGACTTGAAAATCCGCAAATCTGTGGCTTGGTGCTGCGTTTAGTCATTAACAAACTTTAGCTCTTAGCCCATTCCTCGGAGTGGGTTTTTTGTTTTAGGGTTTATGTATTGCCACCTAGTTGCCTCTTTTCTGCATTGCTAGTTAGCGCAAAAGAGTCCACGACTAATTTTAATAAAGGATTCGAGATGCACGCCGCAACGGTTCTCCAACACCTGAAGAAACACGGACAGCTACTCGATTCGGAGATTGCTCTGGCAACCGGGTTGTCCATCGAGCAAGTGCGAGCGTCCCTTCTAACGCTTTCGGCGCAAGGTGAAATTTCCAAGTGCAGTGTGACAACATTCAAGGACGGTAAGGCCATTGAGGGAATTCAATGCCGGATTGCCGGCTATGCGCCACCAGCCGCACCGGGCAGAAAGCCGGCGCCCAAGGTGCCCCCTGCCGGGAGCTGATCGTTGCCTTGTCAGATAGTTTTTGCTATCTGGCGTTCTGATTTTGGCTGGGTTTGCCCTTGCTGGCCGCGCTAAAAAAGTTAGTTTTGCCGTCTCAACGATAGAGCAGCGACGCTTCTATCGCGTTGCGCCAGGCGGCTTCATCCGACGAGGCCAGGGCTTCCAGTTCGTCTGGTTGACTGTTAGCTCCATCGACCCATTCACGCAATAACGACGAGCCGTTGATTAAATCAATGGCCAGGCGATCGTGTTCGTATTCATAGGCAAAATCGCGCCATAGCGGGTAATCCGGATAGAGCTGCCGGATGGCTTTGAAAGCCAGCGCTTGCAGGCGCCATGGACGAAAGTCTGTGTGCTTGTAGCTATTATCTTCGACGTGAATCTGTAAACCGTTGCATAACTTGCCGGCGTGTTTATGGAAGGTCGGTTCAAACCAGATTTCGCGCAGTTTGCAGCCGTTCAGCCAATGCGGAGCGAAGGCCTGCATTTCGGCGAGGACGGCGCGGGCGTCGATGTCCGGGGCACCAAATAATTCGAGCGGGCGGGTGGTGCCGCGCCCTTCACTCAGGGTTGTGCCTTCAAGCATGACGGTGCCGGCGTAGGCGCGGGCCATTGAGAGGTTGGGGGCATTCGGGCTGGGGTTGATCCAGCTGCGTTCGCCGAGCGGCCAGCCGTAGCCGGGGGCGAAGTCAGGTTGCCAACCTTGCATAGTGATGACCTGACAATCGACATCGAGTTTCAGGGTGGCGATGAACCAGCGGGCTAGTTCGCCCATGGTCAGGCCGTGGCGCATCGGCATGGCGCCGGCGCCGACAAAGCTTTCCCAGCCTTGGCGCAGCGTCAGGCCCTCAATTGGGCGACCAGCGGGATTCGGGCGATCAAGCACCCAGACCGATTTGCCGTGCTCAGCAGCGGTTTCGAGAACGTAGCGCAGGGTGGTGATGAAGGTGTAGATGCGGCAGCCGAGATCTTGCAGGTCGACGAGCAGGACGTCGAAAGTATCCATCATTGCGGCGGTGGGCCGGCGGACTTCGCCGTAGAGGCTGAAGACCGGGATACCGTGCAGCGGGTCGAGGAAGTTTGGCGACTCGACCATGTTGTCTTGTTTGTCGCCACGCAGGCCATGCTGGGGACCGAAGGCGGCACTCAGGTTAATCTCCGGTTGGGTGGCCAGTGCGTCGAGCGAGTGGGTCAGATCGGCAGTGACTGAGGCCGGGTGAGCGAGCAGGGCGACGCGGCGACCGGCCAGTGGGCGGCGCAGGGCGGGGTCGGTGAGCAGGCGGTCGATACCGAACTGGATGGGGTAGGTCATGGATTCGTGGTGTTTAAAGTCAGCGTAAAACTCGGCCGAAGGTGGAAATCGGGCTGATCGGCGCAATGCACCAAGGCCCAGTAGCTTTTGCTGCCATCGGTGGCTTCGCTGACGGCGGTCAGGCCGATGTTGAACGTGCCGGTGGCCGGCAGGAGTTTTTTGTCGAGCACAGCGGTTAGCAGTAACTCGTCATCTGTGCAGGAGGTCGTGATTTGCAGCGCGGCGGCTGGGGCAAAGGCCGGGTCGCGCTCGCGATATCGGGTAAAGCGATAGTTTGCCCACTGGCTGGAGGGGGAAAAGTTGAATTCGAGGTAGTTTTCGTCGTCGACCGCAGCAATGAAGAATTCACAGCAAGTGTGTTGCCACAGGCCATCGCTGGCACTCGCCACTTGGCATGGTGGTATCCGAATAGCCGACGTATTGCCCGTGATGCGATAGTTTAGCGCCAGCCCACCATTGCTGGTGAGTTGGAGGCTGACTTGGATCGCCCGGACAGAGGTGTCTGGCGTGTTCGGGTGGCAGCGCAGTGAATGTTGGATGGCGGCGGGCAAGGCTTTGGTTTTTCGACGGATAGGCGGGGCAGGGCGTACTTTACCTGCTCGTTTGACATCTTGCTGCGGTCGACCGGAAAAAACGGCCAAAACTGGGGCTTGCGCTTGGTTGGCCAGTCGATTTGGAGTAATTTACCGCCTTTGTGGCAAAGCATGCAGGGAGAGAGAAATATGACACCGCTAAGGATTAATCTCGAACAAGAAGATATTCCCACGCACTGGTACAACATCGTTGCCGACATGGTGAATCCACCGGCGCCACCACTCGGGCCGGATGGTCTGCCGGTGCCGCCAGAAAAAATGGGCGCCATATTTCCGCTGCCGATTCTGGAGCAGGAAATGTCTGCCGAGCGCTGGATTGCCATTCCAGAAGAAGTGCGCCAGATTTACGCGCTTTGGCGTCCTGCGCCGTTGTGTCGGGCGCTGCGTCTGGAGCAGGCGCTCGGTACGCCGGCCAAGCTTTTCTATAAATATGAAGGCGTTTCCCCGGCTGGTTCGCACAAGCCTAATTCGGCCGTGCCGCAGGCGTATTACAACAAGTTAGCCGGGACGAAAAAACTGACGACCGAAACGGGCGCAGGCCAATGGGGCTCGTCGATTGCTTTTGCTGGCCAGATGTTCGGCTTGCCGGTGCGTGTATTCATGGTCAAGGTCAGCTATGACCAAAAACCATTTCGCCGCTCGATGATGAAAACCTGGGGGGCGGAAGTTTTTGCCAGCCCAAGCAATTTAACCATTGCCGGACGCGCGGCGCTGGCCGCTGATCCCGATAGTCAAGGTTCACTGGGCTTAGCCATTTCCGAAGCGGTTGAAGAGGCGGCGGCTGATCCTAACACCTGCTACACGCTCGGTTCCGTGCTCAACCATGTGTTGCTGCACCAAAGCGTCATCGGGCTCGAAGCCAAGAAGCAGTTCGACAAAATTGGTCTCTATCCAGACATTATTTTTGGTCCCTGTGGCGGCGGCTCCAGCTTCGGTGGCATTGCCTTTCCCTTCCTGGCGGACAAGGCGGCGGGCGACAAGCGCGCCGCCAATCTGCGTTGCGTCGCAGTCGAGCCGACTTCTTGCCCGACGCTGACCAAGGGTGCCTACGCCTACGATTACGGAGATGTTTCCGGCTACACGCCGATTATGCGAATGTACACCCTCGGTCATAATTTCATGCCGCCCGGCATCCACGCCGGTGGTTTGCGCTACCACGGTGATTCGCCACTGGTTTCACAGTTGCTGCATGAGGGCCAGATCGAAGCACTGGCCGTACCGCAGATTGCCACTTTTGAAGCGGGGGTGCAGTTTGCCCAGGCCGAGGGGATCATTCCGGCACCGGAATCCTGCCATGCCATCCGCGCCGCGATCGACGAGGCGCTGCGCTGCAAGGTCACCGGCGAAGCTAAAACTATTTTGTTCAGCCTGACTGGTCATGGTCATTTTGATATGGCTTCCTACGACAAATACTTTGCTGGCCAACTGGAAGACTTCGACTATCCGGCAGAAGCCATTGCCGAGTCCTTGAAGCACTTGCCGAAAGTGGGTTGAGCCAGTGAAAGCCCTGGTTTTTTTGCTTGTTCTGGCCAACCTGTTGTTCTATGCCTTCAGTGAAGGCTATTTTGGGCGGCCCGAAAATCCGGATGCCGGGCGTGTCGAGAAGCAGGTGCTGCCCGAGCGCATGCGCATTGTCTCGCGCGGCGAAGTGCCTGTTGCGCCGGTCAAGGTAGTGGAACCGGAGGCTGAGTCTGCCGTGCCGGAAGTCGTCCCCGAAGCAGCCAAGGCGGAATCCCCCAAAGCTGAGCCAGCTAAGGAAGAGCCAGCCATGGTCGAGCCGATGAGCAAAGCCAAGGAGCTTCCACCGGTATGTCTCGCCTGGGAGCATCTTTCTGTCACCGAGGCGGACCGGGTCAATGCTTTGCTCAGCAAGCGTTTTGCTGAATTCAAAGTGACCCGTCCCGCGGTCGGCGGTGAAGGTAATAGCTGGTGGGTCTTTATGGCACCCTTGCCCGGCAAGGCAGAGGCGGAGAAAAAAGCTGGCGAGTTGCGACTCTTTGGCGTCACGGACTATTTCATCATCCCAGATGGGCCAAATCGTTTCGCCATTTCTCTCGGCGTTTTTTCCAGCGAAAAGGGGGGCCAGGAAAGATTGGCTGAAGTGAAGGAAAAAGGTGTGCGCTCGGCCCGCCTGATGCTCCGCCCCAGCAAGGATGGCACCGTCAACCTGCAAGTTAATGGGCCGGCAACTGCCAAGCCGGCCTTGCTCGCGGCGGTGGGAAAAGTGTTGCCGAAATCGACTCCTCAAAGCTGCAAGTGAGCAACTACATTGTTGGTTTAACCGGCGGGGTCGGTAGCGGCAAGAGTACGGTCGCCGAAGGCTTTGTCGCGGCGGGGGCGGTTCTGGTTGATACCGACGCAATTGCCCATGAACTGACGGGGGTGGGTGGTGCGGCAATGCCGGCGCTGATCGCCGCGTTCGGGTCGATTGTTGCCCAAGCCAACGGTGCGCTGGACCGGGTCGCGATGCGCCAACGGGTTTTTGCCGATCCGGCAGCGCGAGTAAGGCTGGAAGCAATTTTGCATCCAATGATTCGGCAATTGTCCGCCCAGCGTTGCCAGGCAGCTGAAACGCCTTATGTAATTCTTGCGGTGCCCTTGCTGGTTGAGTCAGGCACCTATCGCCAGCGATGCAACCGGATTGCTGTGGTCGACTGCCCGGAAAGCCAACAAATCAAACGCGTCATGGCGCGCAATGGTTTGTCGGCTGATGAAGTAAAAGCGATCATGGCCGCCCAGGCCAGTCGCGAGGAAAGACTGGCCGTGGCGGATGATGTCATCACCAATAATGCCGATCTGGACTCTCTTTACGCTCAAGTAAACGACTTGCATCGAAAGTATCTTCATCTTTCAGCAGAAATACCTAATGCAAGCTGTTGAGATTTCTATGTAAATAGCTCAAAATTCAAACAATTTTCCGTTTCCTCGGACACCGCCCGCGTGATCACTTATGAATACCCGTTTAACGAACGCATCCGCACATTGCTGCGTCTCGAAGACTTGTTCGAAAAAACGGCGTATTTCGCGCAGGGCGATGGGCAATTAGAGCACCACACAGCGCTCGTTACCCTGTTTGAAATTCTTGAGGTGGCCGGTCGTGCTGACCTCAAAATGGACTTGATTCAGGAGCTCGAACGTCAGCGCCAAACCTTGCTGGCCTATCGCAATAATCCCGATATTTCCGAAGAAGCCCTCTCCGGTGCGCTCTACGAAATTGAGCAGTCCTCCGCTTCGTTGCTCGCTATGACCGGCAAGATGGGTCAATACCTGCGTGACAATGACTGGCTGATGGGTATCAAAAGCCGGGCGGCAATTCCTGGTGGCGTCTGTGAATTTGACCTGCCGTCTTACCACTGGTGGCTACACCGTGACCCGGAAGTTCGGCGTGAGGCATTGGCCGGGTGGACCAAGCCGATGGCGCCGCTCCGTGATGCCGCCGCGATCGTCCTGCGTTTGCTGCGCTCCAGCGGTCAACGGAAAAGCTACGTGGCAACCAACGGCCAGTTCCAGCTTAATCTCGGTGGCACAGCAGCCCAGATGGTTCGCGTCATGGTTAATCCCGATGAGCCGGCGATTCCCGAAGTCAGCGCCAACAAGTATTTTCTCAACATTCGCTTCACCAAACCGCCGGCCGGCGAAATCAAGGCCCGTGGCTGTGAGCGTGATGTCGACTTTGACCTGACTTTCTGTAATCTCTGATGGTTGCGCGCAAGGTCCGCTGCCCGCAGTGCGGCGAATATTCACTTTGGTCTACGGAAAATCTTTGGCGTCCTTTTTGCACCGAGCGGTGCAAGCAGATTGATCTTGGCTGTTGGGCCAATGAGTCTTACCGCATTCCGGTTCAGCCCGATGAGCATGAACTGGATGGTGAGCGGCCGGATTCACCGAACGAATTTTTCCGAACCGACTCGCCAAACTGATATTTCAGGCTGGCTCGCCCGGCCAATTGCCGGGATGATCTACCAGCCGCGCATTTGCGCAATGCCGTGCGCCCCGTGGCTTTGTGCTTCGGCCAACATATTCTGCTTCATACCCCCCAAAGCAAACACCGGTAAGCTATTGCCACGCAGTAAGCGCTCGAATTGCGTCCAGCCGAAGCCGCTTGATTCCGGGTGGCTGGGCGTTTTCAGTACCGGGCTGAGCAAGGCGTAGTCGAGATTCAGTTCGCCGGCGCGGCTAATTTCCTCTGCCGTATGGCAGGAGGCCCCAACCCAGCAAAAGTCAGGGCGCGTTTCGCAAGTGGCTAGTCGGGCTGAAGAGAGATGCAAGCCATCCGCCCCGACTTGCCGGGCAATTTCTTCGTCATCATTGATCAACACCAAAGCACCATATTCGTGCGCCAGGCGCGTAATCACTTCGGCAAACCACAGGCGCTGCGCCGGCGGCCAACCTTTGTCGCGAATCTGGATCAGGCGCAGCCCAGCTTGCAGGGCAGTTTCCAGTCGTTCGGCCTGCCGTTCGGTACCTTCCTCTTCGCCCATGGTGATCGCCATCGTGGTCGGTAATGCCAAAGCTTTCTGAATCGGATCATTGGCTGGTAGGATGGGGGTGACCGTGGCGGATTTTCCGGTTTTTTGCCAGTCGACCGCAGCATGTTCGAGTGGCGCAGTAATGCCAATCTCGCCATCCCATTCGGTCACCCGCCAGAAGTGCAGGCGAACGGTGGCGTGTGGGTAGGTAAATTGCCGGGTTAGCCAGGGCGAACAGGCGGTGACGGTGATCCCGAGTTCTTCCTGCAATTCGCGGATCAAGGCTTGGCGGACGCTTTCGCCAGGTTCGACTTTGCCGCCGGGGAACTCCCAATAGCCGGCGTAAACTTTTCCTTCCGGGCGCTGGGCGAGCAGGAATTCTTGATCATCCGAGCGCAACATCACCGCAGCGGCGACTTCAACGACTTTACTCACTTGGCTGACCTTCGTACAGATTTTTGCTGGCCGGCCAGGTCGCGGGCAAATTGCCAAGCGACGCGACCAGAACGCGAGCCTCGACCCAGCGCCCAATTCAATGCATCACGTTCGCTGTCAGCAATTAACTTCTCGCTGACACCGAGATAGCGCAGCCAGTGATTGACGATGTTCAGGTAATCATCCTGACTGAAGGGATAAAACGAAATCCACAGGCCGAAGCGCTCGGAAAGCGAAATTTTTTCCTCAATCGCTTCACCAGGATGGATTTCGTCATCGACGCGTTTCGTTTCCAAATTTTCCGAAAAATACTCGGGCATCAAGTGACGGCGGTTCGAGGTGGCGTAGATCAGGACATTGTCCGGTGGCGCCGAAACCGAACCGTCGAGCACCGATTTCAGTGCCTTGTACGCCGTTTCCCCGGCCTCGAAAGAGAGATCATCGCAGAAGATGATGAAGCGCTCCGGGCGGCCATCGATCAGGTCAACGATGTCAGCGAGATCGACCAGATCTTCCTTATCGACTTCGATCAAACGCAGTCCCTGGGAAGAAAATTCATTGAGCACAGCCTTGACCAGCGAGGATTTACCCGAGCCACGCGTGCCCGTGAGCAGCACATTGTTGGCGGGTTTGCCGGCAACGAATTGACGCGTGTTGGCGACAATCCGCTCCTTTTGATCGTCGATGTTATTGAGCTCGGCGAGACGGATCGGGTGTGGGTGGCGAATGGCCTGTAACCAGCCGCGTCCCTGGCTTTTGCGCCAGCGCAGGGCGATGGCATTTTCCCAGTCGAACTGAAGCGGGGCCACCGGCAGGCTTGCCTCAAAACGGCAGAGGACGGATTCGGCGCGGGCAATAAGACGTTCTAACAGAAGAGGATCGGTCATTTGGGCAGGTATACTTTGGGCTGAATCTAGGCACTCTAACGAAACCCATGCAAAAAATCCAAGCCGCCATCCTCCTTGCCATCACTTTGCTGGCTGGTTGTTCAACCGTTCCGCGTAGCGATAGTCCCAGTACGTGTATGCCTTGCCCTAACTGCCCGGCATGTCCGCCGGCTGCAGTGGCGCCGCCGGTCGTCACGCCGCCCACCCCAAGCCCGACATTTTTGCGGACATTTCAGGCTAGCAAATGGGCTGATTTGCCGGGCTGGGCAGACGATGACACGGCCGCAGCCTGGCCGGCCTTTCTGCTGTCCTGCCGTGGTATGGCGAGCCGGCCGCATGGGCCAGCCTGGAAACGAGTCTGCGATTTGGCCAAGGCGGCCGATGGCAAGCCCGGCCATGAAACTCGACGCTTCTTTGAACAAAATCTTCGGCCTTATGCCATCGTGACCGGTGATGCGACGACCATGGAAGCAACGACTGGCCCTAGGGTCAACGGTTTGGTAACTGGATATTACGAGCCGCTTCTTCGTGGCAGTCGTACGCGCAGCAAAGGCTTTGAACAGCCGGTGCGCGGCGTGCCGGATGATTTGCTGACAATCGATCTTTCATCCGTATTTCCCGAGTTGAAAGACAAGCGGGTGCGCGGCCGCCTTGAAGGCAACAAAGTGGTGCCGTATTGGTCGCGGGCCGAAATCGGCGCGCGCGGCGACAAGTTGCCTAGCAAGACACTACTTTATGTCGACGATGCTGTTGAGTTGTTCTTCCTGCAAGTGCAGGGTTCCGGACGCGTCAAGTTGGCTGATGGCAGCACGATCCGCCTGAATTATGGTGACCAGAATGGCCACCCCTATCAATCCATCGGCCGTTTGCTCGTCGACCGAGGGGATTTAAAAATGGAAGAGGCCTCGATGCAAGGCATTCAGGCTTGGGCAAGAGCCAACCCGTCTCGGCTGGATGATCTGTTGAATGCAAATCCCAGCTACGTCTTTTTCCGCGAGATGCCGAATAGCAAGGATGGCCCCATTGGTGCGCTGGGTGTGCCGCTGACGGCGGAGCGAAGCATCGCCATTGATCCACGCTCGGTACCGCTGGGCGTGCCGGTTTTCCTCGCAACAACCCGACCGAACTCGGCGCAAACGATGAACCGTCTGGTCATGGCGCAAGATACCGGCGGGGCAATCAAAGGGGCAATCCGTGCTGATTTCTTTTGGGGGTTTGGCAAGGAAGCGGGTGAGCAAGCCGGGCGGATGAAACAAAGCGGTCGCCTATGGGTTCTCTGGCCGGCAGACTCAACTCCAAAATAGTTCAGTCTTGCACCAAGGGTGGGCGCGTGCTAAGTGTTTTGCACCAAAAAAGCGCATAAATTTACACGGTGGCTTTATCAACGCACTGATTTGAAACAATTTATATGCACTGGAATGGTGCTTGCTTTTGCTTTCCGGATTAATTGTTTGGGGGTTTTATGGATACATTTCAATCCGGCGGTAATGTGCTTTTCATCCTGCTTGGCGCCATTATGGTGCTGGCCATGCACGCAGGCTTTGCCTTCCTTGAGGTCGGCACTGTACGCAAGAAGAATCAGGTCAATGCACTGGTCAAGATTTTGACTGATTTTGGCATGTCGACCGTAGCCTACTTCTTCGTCGGCTACAGCATCGCCTACGGCGTCAATTTTTTCACCGGCGTCGAAACGCTGATGGAGAAAAATGGCTACGAGCTGACCAAATTCTTCTTTCTCCTCACCTTCGCCGCCGCAATTCCCGCCATCATTTCCGGCGGTATTGCCGAGCGAGCCAAATTTCATCCGCAACTAATCGCCACCTTCCTGCTCGTCGGCTTTGTATATCCGTTTTTTGAAGGCATCGCCTGGAATCACGCTTTTGGCATTCAGGGCTGGCTTAAAGCAAGCTTTGGCGAAGAGTTCCACGATTTCGCCGGCTCGGTTGTCGTGCATGCAATGGGTGGCTGGGTTGCTTTGCCGGCCGTGCTTTTGCTCGGTGCGCGCCACGGTCGATACACCAAGGATGGTCGCATATCGGCTCACCCGCCATCATCAATCCCGTTTTTGGCCTTGGGAGCCTGGATTCTCACCGTCGGCTGGTTCGGTTTCAATGTAATGAGCGCCCAAACCCTCGATAAAATTTCCGGACTAGTCGCTTTAAACTCCCTGATGGCGATGGTTGGCGGCACCTTGGTTGCGCTAGTTGTAGGTAAAAACGACCCGGGATTTGTTCATAACGGCCCGCTTGCCGGCTTGGTTGCCGTCTGTGCCGGCTCAGATTTGATGCATCCAATCGGTGCGCTCGTGGTTGGCGGTATTGCCGGAGGCTTATTTGTTTTTATGTTTACCCTGACCCAAAATCGCTGGAAAATCGACGATGTCCTCGGTGTCTGGCCGTTGCACGGTCTCTGCGGTGCCTGGGGGGGTATAGCTGCCGGTATTTTTGGTAGCAAAGCCTTGGGTGGCGCCGGTGGCGTAGCCTTTATGCCGCAACTAATCATGACCTGTCTGGCGATTGGTGTGGCTTTGACTGGTGGGCTGTTGGTTTACGGCGTGCTAAAAGCAACTATGGGTCTTCGTCTCGACCAAGAGGAGGAATACCAGGGGGCAGACTTGAGTATTCATAGAATCACATCGACTCCAGAACGTGAATCCAACTGGTAAGTACCTGATTAATATATAAATACATTATTTTTGGTATTGAAACGGCTAGCGGGAAATATCTTTTTGAAAGATGAGGTCGGGCGAAAGCCCGGTTTTTTTGTTTTTCCAGGTACCTATTGCTTGAGTGTAAATCGATGCATTCAAGCAAAGCTGCGAATGGTTGAAACGGTTAAATAGTAATAAATATTGAAAAGTAATTGACACTCAATCGACGAGTGATCATAATTCGCCCCCTTCGCTGCTGACGAAAACGCAGCGAAACAA
>JBBSCQ010000058.1:0-20215 GCA_038250105.1 Burkholderiales bacterium
ACCGGGCGGAACGCCGGACGCGGCGACAGTGATTTGCGCCCCGACCGAATCAAGTGATTTGCGCAGGCTGTCCATGTAGTTTTCCAGCTCAGGAACCAGCGCCGCATTCGGTGCAAAGAAGGCATTGCCGTCGATGTCATCGGCCGAAACGAAGGGAATCTGAATCGGGCCAAGGGCGCTCATCCAGCCACGAATCGTCACGCCATAGCGCTCGTTCAACCATTTGCGTGCAATCGCCCCGGCGGCAACGCGCACCGCAGTTTCCCGTGCCGAGGAACGACCACCACCGCGATAGTCGCGAAAACCGTATTTGTGGGTATAGGTGTAATCGGCATGGCCGGGCCGGAAGGTGTCGGCGATATTGCCGTAGTCCTTGCTGCGCTGATCCTGATTACGAATTAACAAGGCAATTGGCGTACCGGTCGTTTTACCCGCGAAGACACCGGAGAGTATCTCAACACTATCCGGTTCGCGGCGCTGCGTCACATGACGCGAAGTGCCCGGCTTGCGCCGATCCAGTTCGTGCTGAATATCCGCTTCACACAGGGCCAGCCCCGGTGGGCAACCATCCACGACACAACCGATAGCCGGCCCGTGCGATTCGCCGAAGGAGGTAACAGTAAATAGGGTGCCAAAAGTATTGCCGGACATGGAAGGCAGCGCTCTAATAGGGAGGAACCGGAGTTTATCATGCCCAGCAAAAAGCCCTCGCCCGCACCGTCGACCGCAGCAAAGACCGGTAGCCAACCACCCAACCGCAAAAACACCGCGCCGGTAGCGCCGAATCCACGACAACCGCCAGACAAACACTGGCAGCGCAGCAAGCGCTATGGCTGGGATAGCCGTTAAGTTTTCGCTGGCAAATTTTGCAAAAAAAAGCAGCCGAAGCTGCCTGTTGCTGAGCGCGACGGATTAAATCTGCGGCTCGCCCTCACCCGGCCAGTTCTTGATATAGCTCTTTAACATCTTGTTTTCAAAACTCTGTTCTTCGAGCACGGCCTTGGCAACGTCGAGGAAGGAAATCACGCCCATCAAGGTGTCGCCATCGAGTACCGGCAAATAGCGGGAATGCTTTTCGATCATCAGACGGCGGAGATCGTTGGCTGCCATATCCAGGTGAGCGGTGACCGGGGTTTTAACCATCACATCACCAACCAGGACGCCATCCGTTCCCGAGGCATGCGCCTTGAGCGCCAGCATGACTTCACGAAAAGTCAGCATACCGGCCATTTTCCCATCCTGCATCACCACCAGCGAACCGACATCAAGGCTGGCCATGGTGTCGATGGCAGAAGCCAGAGACTGTTGCGGCGTCGCCGTAAACAGCGTTCCGCCCTTGAGTTGAATAATCTCTCGCACCTGCATTGAAGTCTCTCCAGAAAGTATTTTAATTAACCGAATCGATCTTAGAGCATCAACCAGATTTCGGGAAGGCCAATCGGTATACGTCATTCAGATTGGCCTGAACAGGATGTGAATCAAATGAATTCAACAAGTTCCAACAAGGTAATAAAAAAAATATTTATGGTAATTGCTCTTGTAAATCGCCATATGCGCCTATACAATTTACGTATGACCTAAGGCATATATCGCTAGGATGCTTGGGTACCCTGAATACACTGGCGTATGGAGATAAGATAATGACCGCTGTTAAAACCATTGAGAAGATTGATGCCCGCGAAATCCGTCGCAAACTTGGCCTCAATCAGCAACAATTCTGGTCCACCTTGGGCGTTACCCAGAGTGGTGGCTCACGCTACGAAAGCGGCCGCAATATGCCGAAGCCGGTGCGCGAACTATTGCGTTTGGTGCACGTTGAACAGATCGACATCAAGACAATCAAGCGCGAAGATTGTGACGTCATCGACTATCTGAAGTCACAGGAACCGGAACTGTTCAAGTCCCTGAAGAAATCGGCTCGCAGTCGTTCCAAAAAGGCTGCCTGAAAAACGGCCTGAAAAGGCCGTCGACCGCAGCAACGGGCATTACGGGGAAACCATTACCCGGATGCCCGTTTTTTCGTAGACCTCAGCGGCGAAAGCCGACAACTCATCGTCTGACAAGCGACTGAGCCGTGGCGCAGCGGGTTGCATGGATGGACGCGCCAAACCATAGAGATGGATTCCGGCTAACTGTTTAGCCAAGGGCTGCAACAAGGCACAATAAGCCTCGCGCGTCACCTGACTGGGCGCCACGCCATCCAGCGCAAACCAGCAGGTTTGTACCCAGGTCGGTGCCAGACTGGCGCAAATTTCCAGCTGATGCGCAATTTTTTCAATTTGTTGTGGCACGCCATTGATTTCGGCCGCATCTGCTGCCCCAGCCCGATCAAACTTGAACCAGACCTCACCGCCCAGTTCGCCCAATAGCTTGATACCGCGCTGTACTTCGGGCCGATGCAGCAGACTACCGTTGGTGATCAGCCGCAGCATCAATTTGCCGCGCAGACCAAAACCATCAAGCACCGCCGCCACCCGTTCAACCGCCTCGGCAAACTCCGGCGCACTGGTCGGCTCACCGTTGCCGGAAAAAGCAATATCCATCAAATGCCGAGCATCCGGGGGCACCTGACGCTGCATGAAATCGCCGTGCAGCGCATCGTCGAGAAAACCTTTTAGCTCATTCGCCAAGCGATCCAGATCAATTGGCGGCGGACCGCCGCGTGTCAGATTTTCTACCTGACAATAAAGACACGCCCAGTTACAGGCGTTGTTGGTATTGAGGTTGATGCCGATCGACACGCCGCCAGCACGGCGCGAGATAACCGGATAGACATATAGCAGGCCGGCGCTGTCCCGGCGGTGATCAACAGTGGTGAGCATGGGGCATTGTATGATTTCGCTTCGGCTTACGTAAGTCGCAATTTCTACAGGCGTGCCCGACCGGATAGTTGTTTGCGAGAAAAGCACGGAGCGGCCCAAACGCTTAGCTGCAGCACCCGGTCTTTTTCGGCACAGCCCGCTCTGTGTAATATGCTCAGACGAACACCCCAGCACTGCTGCCAACATCAGAAAGCACGACCATGAAATTTGAAGGAACCAACTCCTACGTTGCTACCCAGGATCTGACCATGGCGGTCAATGCCGCCCGTGTGCTGCAACGGCCCTTACTGATCAAGGGCGAGCCCGGCACCGGCAAGACGCTGCTCGCCGAGGAGGTAGCTCGGGCACTGAATATGCCGCTCTTTCAATGGCATATCAAATCGACCACCAAGGCGCAGCAAGGCCTTTATGAATACGATGCCGTCTCGCGCCTGCGCGATTCCCAACTCGGCGATCCGCGAGTAGAAGACATCAGCCATTACATAATGCATGGAGTGCTCTGGCAAGCCTTCGATTGCGAAACCCCTTCCGTCGTGCTGATTGACGAAATCGACAAAGCGGATATCGAGTTCCCCAACGACCTGTTGCGCGAACTCGACCGCATGGAGTTTCACTGCTACGAGCTGCGGCAAACTATCAAGGCGAAGAACCGGCCGCTAATCATCATTACCTCCAATAACGAAAAGGAATTGCCCGACGCCTTTTTGCGCCGCTGCTTTTTTCATTACATCAAGTTTCCTGACAAAGCGACCATGCAGCGCATCGTTGCCGTACATTTTCCGACACTCAAACATGACCTGCTGCGCGAGGCGATGGAAGTCTTCTTCGAATTACGCGAGGTGCCGGGCCTAAAGAAAAAGCCCTCCACCAGCGAACTGATCGACTGGCTCAAGCTCCTCCTCGCCGAAGACATTCCACCCGAAGCTTTGCGCGCCAAGGAGGCCAGGGACGCCATTCCACCCTTACATGGTGCGTTGCTGAAAAATGAACAGGATGTACACCTGTTTGAACGGCTTGCCTTCATGGCCCGCCGTAAAACCTGAATGCTGGTCGACTTTTTTCTGCACCTCAAGGCCCGGCAACTCCCGGTTTCTACCAACGAGTTGCTGGCCCTGCTTGAAGCGCTTGAAGCGCGCTTGGTCAGTGGCAGCCTCGATGACTTCTACCTGCTGTCACGCGCCTTGCTGGTCAAGGACGAGGCGCTGTATGACCGTTTCGATCGCGCTTTCGGTGAATATTTCAAAGGCATCGAAGCACTCCCCGGATTTGATGCCATCGTGCCGGAAGAATGGTTGAAACTTGCCGCCCGCCGCCACTTATCGGAATCAGACCGGCTGAAAATCCAGAAACTCAGTTACGAGAAAATTTTCGAACAATTGAAACAACGGCTGGCCGAACAAAAAGAGCGCCACGCCGGCGGTAGCAAATGGATCGGCACGGCCGGCACTTCACCTTACGGGCACGGCGGCTACAACCCGGAAGGCGTCCGCATCGGCGGCAATTCCGTCGGCAACCGCACTGCCATCAAGGTCTGGGAGCAGCGCGAATTTCGCAATCTGGATGATTCGGTCGAACTGGGTGTACGCAACATCAAGGTCGCCCTGCGTCGTTTGCGCCGCTTTGCCCGCAAAGGCGCGGCGACCGAACTCGATCTCGACGAAACCATTGCCGGCACCGCCCGCAACGGCGGCTGGCTCGACCTGCACCTGCGCCCGGAACGACACAACGCGATCAAGGTGCTGCTTTTTCTCGACATTGGCGGTTCGATGGATGATCACATCCAGGCCTGCGAAGAACTTTTCTCCGCCGCCCGCAGCGAGTTCAAGCATCTCGAGCATTTCTATTTTCACAACTGCATCTATGAAGGCGTCTGGAAGGACAACCACCGCCGACACGACGAAAAACTATCGACTTGGGATGTCATTCACACCTATGGCCCGGATTACAAACTGATCATTGTTGGCGATGCCACCATGAGCCCCTATGAAATCGCCCGCCCAGGTGGCAGCGTTGAACACTGGAATGAAGAAGCCGGGGCACTTTGGCTGGAACGCCTGCTCAGCACCTGGCCCCATGCCGCCTGGCTCAATCCTTTGCCGGAAGCGCACTGGAGTTACACCCAAAGCATCCAGATGGTGCAGCAACTGATTGGAAAACGTATGTTCCCTTTGACGATCGACGGTCTGGAACGCGCCATGCGGCAGTTGTCGAAGTAGCCAAGGTGCAGGAAATAAGGTGACCGCCAAAAATTGTATAATCGGCGACCCAATTGAAGAGCATCACGCCCATGTTTATCACCCGCCGTCTGGAATTCGATGCCGGGCACCGCATCCCTGACCACAAAAGTCAGTGCCGTCATCTACACGGGCATCGCTACACTATTGAGATCACACTTTCCGGCAACGTCATCGACAAATCCGGTGATGCCGCAAATGGCATGGTGATGGATTTTTCCCAGGTCAAGGATCTCGCCAAGAGCCATTTGGTTGATGCCTGGGATCACGCTTTTCTCGCCTTTGCCGGCGACAAGGCGATTGTTGATTTTTTGAATTCACTTCCCGACCACAAAACTGTCATTCTTGATCGCGTGCCGACGGCAGAAAACCTGGCCCGAATTGCTTTTGAGTGCCTGGATGCGGTCTACCGCGACACTTACGGCAACCATCTGCAATTGCATCAGGTTCGCCTTTACGAAACCCCCAACTGCTGGGCCGATGCCCTGCGCACCTGACTGATTGAGCGAAAAAAAATATCCCCCTATACTGCTCGCACAACGCGACAAAAATCTGGCGAAACACCAGAGAGGGGATAAAAATGCATTTGCACGTTCACCATAAAATCGCTGGTCAGCAATCCTTTGACCACTGACCTCCGTGACTAACGAACCCAACAAAAATTCGCCCAAAACCGCGCTGATTCTGACCGGGGGCGGTGCCCGGGCGGCTTATCAAGTAGGCTTTCTGCTGGCTGTCGCCAAGCTCTCCAGCAACCGGCGGCACAACCCCTTCCCCATTCTCTGCGGCACTTCGGCCGGCGCCATTAACGCCGCCGGCGTCGCCTGCCTGGCCGACAACTATGGCAAAGCCGTCTCCATCCTGACCGACTTCTGGCGCAACATGCACGCCGGCCACATTTACCGGGCCGACGCCTTGGGCATAGGCCGGTCGGGGGCCCGCTGGCTAGCGCAACTCGTTGCCGGCTGGATGGTACGTAATCCGCCCCGCTCCTTGCTCGACAATTCACCGCTCCATGAGCTACTGAGTCGGAATCTCGACTTCAGCGGCATCGAACGCTCGATTGCCAATGGTGCTCTGCACGCCGTCAGCATCACCGCCTCGGGTTACGAATCGGGCGAAAGCATCAGCTTCTTTCAGGCGCACCACTCGGCCAACACCTGGCGGCGGGTTCAGCGTCTGGGCATTCGCGCCACGATTGGTGTCGAACATCTACTTGCCTCCAGCGCCATTCCTTTCGTTTTCCCGCCCACCCGCATCAACCGCGAGTTCTTTGGCGATGGATCAATGCGCCAATTGGCGCCGATTTCACCGGCTATTCATCTTGGTGCAGAACAGGTTTTGATCGTCGGCGGTAGTCGAAAAAATGAGCCCGTTGACCGGCAACGCATTGAAACCCACCCCTCCCTCGCCCAGATCGCCGGCCACGCGCTATCCAGTATTTTTCTCGATAGTCTGGAGGTCGACATCGAGCGCATGCAGCGGATCAATCAGACCCTGTCGTCGATCCCGCCGGAAATTCGCTCGCAGTCAGACATTCCTTTGCGGCCGATCAAGACACTGATCATTTCCCCCTCTGAGCGCCTCGACCGGATCGCTGCCGAGCACGCCACCGCCCTGCCCTGGCCGGTAAAAGCGCTACTCTCCGGGCTGGGCGCGATGAACCGGCGCGGCGGTGCACTAACCAGTTACCTGCTCTTCGAACGCCCCTTTACGGGAGCGCTGATCGACCTGGGCTACGCGGACACAATGGCCCAGCAAACCGAAGTGGGCGATTTCCTCAGTCTTTAGCCTGCTGCCAGATGGGCAAATTGCCTTTATACAAGGGCAGCCAAAGTCGGAAACAGATGCCCTGGACAAGTCTACGCCAAACGACCGACGTGTACTTTTCGCCCGATGTGTAACAAATACCAATCTGGCGCGACTAATGAGCTAGACATTCTGGAGAACAAGCAATGCGTGACACTTTCCCCCTGCTGCAGAAAACCAATTTCCCCGCCATTCAGCGGCGAAAACTCGATACTTTGCAAGCCAATCTGGGCTATCGCTGTAACCAGTCTTGTCTGCATTGTCACGTCGCGGCCAGCCCGAAGCGGACCGAGGAAATGTCCTGGGAGACGATGCAAACGCTGCTCGCCTTTGCGGCGCGACACAATATCCAGACGCTCGACCTGACCGGTGGTGCACCGGAGCTTAATCCGCACTTTCGCCGGTTGGTTGTCGCCGCCAGAAAGCTTGGCATGCGGGTGATTGATCGCTGCAATCTGACGATTCTGAGCGAACCGGGTTACGAGACACTGGCCGAATTTCTCGCCGAGAACGCAGTTGAAATCAGCGCTTCGCTGCCCTGCTATCTCGAAGAAAACGTCGACCAGCAACGTGGCGACGGCGTTTTTCAAGCCAGTCTGGCCGGCTTGCGCCAATTGAACGCACTGGGCTACGGTCAACCGGAAAAAAACCGCATTTTGAACCTAGTCTATAACCCGCTCGGCCCCAGTTTGCCGCCCGACCAAGTCAAGCTGGAGCAGGCTTACAAGGAACAACTGGCAACGCGATACGGCGTCGTCTTCAACCAGCTATTTGCGCTGGCCAACATGCCGATCCAGCGCTTTGGCAGCCAGCTGGTGACCCGCAACGAGTTTCACGGCTACATGCAACTGCTGAAAGGCGCTTACAAACCGGAAAATCTCGACAGCGTGATGTGCAAAACACTGATTTCCATCGGCTGGCAGGGTGAGGTTTTCGATTGCGACTTTAACCAAATGCTCGGCTTGCCGCTGGGCGGCGGCAGCGCTCGACCAATTTACCTTGCCGAGCTGCTCGATAGCGAGCTGACCGGCCGGCCGATCCGCATCGCTGACCACTGCTACGGCTGCACCGCCGGGCAGGGCAGCAGTTGCGGTGGGGCGTTGGGTACGGAACCGATGCCATCCCTTGCTGCTGCGTGAATTCAACCTTAAAAACTGGAATCCTGATGAATCTACTTTCCCGTGCTTTTGCCACCCTCGCCCTCCTCGCCACCGCCGCGCTGGCCGGCACTGCCTTTGCCGCTGAACCGCCGCTAAAACTTGGCGTCGGACTTTTCCAGCCCGACCGCGAAAAGAACGACGCAACTTACCGGCCTCTCGCCAACTATCTGTCAGCCAAGCTCAACCGCCCGGTTGAGTTGCGCACCGTCGATAGCTGGGAAGGGCTGGCGAAATCGCTGGCCAATGGCGAAACTGACCTCGCCCTGATGGGGCCTTGGGGTTACGTGCTGGCTAACCATCAAGCCGGGGCGCAGGTGATTTCGACCATCCTTTACGACGGCAAGCCGGAGTATTTCGCGATCATGATCACCCACCCGAACTCCGGCATCAATAAACCGGCCGACCTCAAGGGACGGACTTTTGCCTTCGGCGACAAGGGTTCAACTTCGGGCTATCTGATCCCGCTGCATTACCTGATGACACAAGGCATTACGCCGGAAGGCTATTTCAGCAAGGTGGTGCATACCTCGCACCAAGCGATTGAAACGCAGGTGACACAGGGCGTGCTTGATGCCGGCGCCGACTACAACCGCAACCGCAATGCGATGATCGAACAGGGGCTGATCAAGCCGGAGTTGTCGAAAATCATCTGGACCTCCGCCCCGCTGCCGAATGATGCCTTTGCCATCAGCAAGGCACTGGCCGGCAATGCCGAGCTGATCAAGCAATTGCAAAGCGCACTGAGCGACATTGGCGAGGCGCTGAAAACTCAGCCTAACTTGCTGCCGCCGCATTACACCGGCTTTGTCAGCAAAGATAATGGCTTCTACAAGCCGATCCGCGATGCCGGGCTGGCGACGGGGAAATTGCAGGTTAAATGAGGCAAGCTGCCGCCCTGAGTAGTCGCCCCCTAGGTCGTTTCAACGGCCGGCTCGGCTGGCTCGGGCTGACCTTGATCTATCTGCTGCTAATCGCCGCCTGCTTGGGCTCGCTGGCGCGGGAGGATGAGCTATCACTCGGGCGCAACCCAATCGCCAACCTGATCAAGACCGCCGGTGAATTTGCCCGACCAAGTTTTCTCGACGTCTGGTTGGGCAATCCGCAGCTTGAATACCGCAGTGACGACGGCACCGTGCTGCGCGTCGAAAACCGGCAGACCGTCGAGATGGACTATCTCGCCGGCCTTGGCCGCGCCACCTGGACCACCATTCGCATCGCCACGCTCGGCTCACTACTCGGCGCTATTTTGGCCCTGCCGCTGGCGGCATTGACGGCGCGCAATCTGGCCGCCCCGAAACTGCTCGCCGGGCTGGCCAAGGGCATACTTGATGTGGCCCGCTCGATTCATACGCTGGTCTTTGGGCTGGTGCTGGTCGGCATTGTCGGCCTTGGCCCCACCGCCGGCATTATCGCCATCGGCCTGCACTCGATGGGCACTTACGGCAAGCTGTTTGCCGAGGCCATCGAATCGCTCGACATGGCCGCCATCGACGCCGTGCGCAGCGTCGGTGCCGGGCCGGTGCAGGTGTTTTTTAACGCCGTCTGGCCGTCAGTACTGCCGCAATTTATCTCCAGCCACCTCTACATCTGGGAATTCAACATCCGCGACTCGACCATCCTCGGCCTGATCGGTGCCGGCGGGCTGGGCCTGCTGATCAGCGAAGCGACCGCGCTTTTTCAATGGGGAAGATTGTCGACCGTACTGCTCGTCGTCATTGCACTGGTCGTTTCATTCGACGCACTCAGCCGGCGCATTCGGACAGCGCTGGCATGAGCGCCAGCCTCTGCATCTCGCTGCAATCCGTGCTCTGCGCCGCTGACGGCCGGGCGCTGCTCGAAATCGAGAAACTAAGTGTCCAGCCCGGCGAACGGATCGCCATCGTCGGCCATAACGGTGCCGGCAAATCAACGCTGTTACGTCTGCTCAGCGGCTTCCTGTCGCCCAGCCACGGGCAAGTGACAGTGCTCGGCTACGACCTCAGCCAGCCGCTACCGCCCCGCGAATTGCGCGCCTTGCGCGGCCAACTCGGCCAGGTGCTGCAAGGCCTGCATCTGGTCGCCCGCCTCTCGGCGCTCGAAAATACGCTGATCGGCAGCCTCGGCCGGATGACCGGCTGGCGTAGCTGGACGCGTTGTTTTCCCGCCGATGAAATCAGTCGCGCCGAAGCCGCACTACATGCCGTCGGCCTGCTGCCGCGCGCCCAAACCCGGGCCGACAAACTCTCTGGCGGTGAGCGGCAAAAGGTCGCGATTGCCCGCCTGTTGATGCAACGGCCGCGCCTGATTCTGGCTGACGAACCCACCGCTGCGCTTGACCCTTCAGCCGCCGCTGAAGTCTGTCATCTGCTCAGCCAGGCTGCCGTCACCGCGACGCTGATTACTGTCGTCCACAACCCCAGCCTGCTGCCACTGCTCGCTGACCGGGTGATTGGCCTGAAACAAGGGCGAATTGTCTTCGATCTGCCGATTGCTGCGGTCGACGACGAAAAACTGGTGAATTTGTATCGCCCGAACGACAGCGACGACAGCACGCACTGGCAACTCAACCAAGACCCCAGCCGCCAAGCCGAGCGACAGGTTTTTGCGGCGCAAATTTAATGCACCTAATTTGATGCCCCTGACTATATGCCATTGACTTTTTGCCAGTGATCGTCACCCGCCCCTCCCGGCAACTGCTCGCCGTCGCCGCCTTCATTGGCCTGCTCTTTGCCGCACTGGAACTCTCCGAACTGCGCAGCAATTTCAGCCTGGTCTTTTTGCAGCAGCAAATTCTTGCCCACCAAGTCAACGGCCTACTTTTTTTCGTGCTGCTTTTTGTCATCGGCAACCTGATTCAGGTACCCGGCTGGATCTTTCTGGCGGCGGCCGTCCTGACGCTGGGCAAAAGCTGGGGTGGCATGGCGACCTATATCGCCGCGAGCATTTCCTGCGTGTGCACTTTTCTGACCATTCGCCTGATCGGCGGCGATGCCTTGCGCCAATTGAAGAGTCCGTTGGCCCGCCGGATTTTCCGTCAGCTTGATCAACGCCCACTGCAAAGCGTCATCCTGCTGCGCATCCTCTTCCAAACCGTGCCAATTTTAAACTACGCGCTGGCGATGTCCGGCCTGCGTTTTCGCACCTACCTGGCCGGCACCCTGCTTGGCCTGCCGCTGCCAATTGCGCTCTACTGCCTATTGTTCGACAGCCTCGCCACCCGGTTTTTCCATAGCGCCATAACCTTGTTGCCAGCACACTAAAACGTCGATTCACGAAAACATTGCAGCAAAGCGGGAACCCTGAGCATAAACACCTGCCCCACCCGCGTGCGCAGAAAATTTTTGTAAGGAAATACCGGGTTCAACCGACTAACGATCAGGCCAGCAACAATGCCGAGCATCGCCCGAGCGTGCTTACCCGAGGAGAAAGCAATGAACCGTCGTAACTGGATTTTTAGCATCACCGGCCTACTCGCCAGCGCCACCCTGCCCTTTGGCGCGGCCAGCGCAGCCAGCAATTTCCCGCTCAACAAGTCGCGCGAGGAATGGCGCAAACTTTTGCCGCCCGCTGCTTATACCGTGCTTTTCGAGGAAGGCACTGAGCCTTCCGGCAGCAGCTCGCTAAACAGCGAAAAGCGCGCCGGCACGTTTATCTGCGCCGCCTGTAACAACCCGTTGTTTGAGAGCGCGCAGAAATACGAAAGCGGCACCGGCTGGCCGAGTTTCTGGCAGCCGATCAACGGCGGCGTCGCCACGTCGACCGACTTCAAGTTGATCTACCCGCGTACTGAATATCACTGCGCCCATTGCGGCGGGCATCAGGGCCATGTCTTCAACGACGGGCCAAAACCGACCGGCAAACGTTATTGCAACAATGGCGTCGCTCTCGCCTTCGTGGCTCAAGGCCAAACTTTACCGGCGTTACGGACATGAAAATTGCTCATTTTTTCGGGTTGACCGTAGCATTGGCTTTTTCGGTCTTTTCTGCCCAGGCTGAGTCGCCCCCCGCTTCGGTAACGGCTCCTAACAACGCCACGGCAATTTTCGCCGGCGGCTGCTTCTGGTGCATCGAAAAGGACTTTGAGAAATTACCCGGCGTCATCGAAGTTGAATCCGGCTACACCGCCGGCCGGACAAAAAACCCGAGCTACGAAGCGGTGAGCGCCGGCGGCACCGGCCACGCTGAAGCGGTACGGGTCATTTACGACCCGAAAAAGCTCAGCTACCCGCAACTGCTTGAATATTTCTGGCGCCATATCGACCCCACAGTGAAAGACCGCCAATTCTGCGACGTCGGCACGCAGTACCGCAGCGGCATTTACTGGCAAAACGAGACTGAACGCAAAGCCGCCGAAGACAGTCGCGACGCCTTGCTCAAAAGCGCCCGCTTCAAGGTGATTTACACTGAACTGGCCCCAGCCTCAGCCTTCTATCTGGCCGAGGAATACCATCAGGATTACTACAAGAAAAACCCGGTGCGCTATAGCTATTACCGGGCTTCATGTGGTCGAGACGCTCGCGTGGCGGAAGTCTGGGGCGAGAAGAAGTAGTGCTGGGGGTTAAGTAGTGCTCGGGGTTGGTTAAAACCAACCCCTTGTCATCAGATTTGGTGCTTGTTCAGCTTTGCCACACTTGGAATCCGAATTTTCTTTCCCTCGACCGCGATCAGGCCGAGTGCGCTCAGTTCGTGCAAAATCCGCGAAAAATGCTCCTGCGTCAGATTAAGCCGGGAGGCGATGATGCCTTTATTGACCGACAATTCAATCACCACATCTGTTGCTTCCAACTGATTTTCATCCAACTCGCCAATCAAGTAAGCAATGATGCGTTGCTTGCCGGAATGCAGGGAATAGCTTTCAACATCGGTCATCAATTGGTGCAAGCGCATGGCCATGCCGGCCAGCATCTTGCGCGCAAAGTTATGGTCGCGCTCCAGCTCATCAAAAATGCTTGCCTTGGATACATGCAGCAGCAGCGAGTCCGCCAGGGTCTGGGCGGAGACAATGTGTGGCTTCTCGAGCAGCATGATCGCCTCGCCAAAACTTTGCCCTTGTTGCACCACCTCGACAATTTTTTCATTGCCTTGGGCCGAGGTGAATGACAATTTGACTTGGCCATAGACGAGGACAAAAAACCCGGTACAAGCATCGCCGCGATGGAAGAGAATTTCGCCCTTCAGCGCATTAATTTCGTGCACGCCCCGGGCAACACGGGCAATTTCTTCCGGCGCCAGCCCATTGAACAAAGGCACATGCGCCAGCAGACTTTCAATATTAATCGGCAGATGATCTCGCACAGGCGCTCCTTTAAGGGCTGAAAACAATGGTTAAGATTATAGGCAATTCGATTTAGTTCGATATAACTATTACCGGCTCAGCGCACGGTTGGGTCTGCGTTCAGGAAACCGCTTATTCACCACTGAGCAAGCGTATCGGGGCCGACGCATTGTCTTGTGGCAGGATGCGGCCGATCCGGGCCGCTTCGGTATAACCCAATTGCTGCAAGGCAACCAGGCAGGCGTCGACCGCATCAGCCGGTACGCTGGCCAGCAAGCCGCCGGCTGTTTGCGGATCAAACAACAGGGGGAAATGTGGGTGATTTCTGCAAGCATCAGGATTATTCACCCCCTGAATCTGGCGCTCGTTGGCCGGCTGCAAGGAACTGAAAATACCGGCTTTTGTGCTGTCGACCGCAGCATCGAGGATTGGCAAGGCATTTAGCACCAGTTCAGCATCTACGCCCGAAGCGCAGGTCATTTCAAGCAGATGACCGAGCAAACCAAAGCCCGTCACATCGGTGCAAGCCGTTGCGCCATGGGCGATCAGACAAGGCACGGCGGCGCGATTCGAAACCAGCATCGACTCCAGTGCCGCATCAATCGAGCGCCCCGCCACCTGCAAGCGGGCATGTGCCGCCAGCAGCGTGCCGGTACCGATTGGCTTGGTTAGAATCAGCACATCGCCGGGCCGCATGCCGCTCTTTCTTAACGCGCCGCGAAGCGACTCATCAATCAGGCCGTTGATGGCAAAACCCAGCGCCAACTCCTGGCCCTCGCCGGTATGGCCGCCGACCAGCGCGCAACCAGCCTCATTTAGGACTGAAACCGCCCCCGCCAGCATCTGTAAAACCGTGTCCTCAAGCTTGCCGTCCAGACCCGGCGGCACGGTGGCGATGGCAGTCGCCGTCTGCGCTGTCGCCCCCATGGCAAAAATACCGCCCAGCGCATGATTGGCCGCGATCCGCCCGAACAGCCAGGGGTCATCAATGAAGGTGCGGAAGAAGTCGACCGTTTGGACAATCGCCATACCCGGCGGCACACGAACCACAGCGGCGTCATCTGGCGCGTTCAGGCCAATCAGCACATCATCGCGCTGCACCGGTTGCACCTTGGCCAACGCCCGCGCCAACACGCTCGCCCCCACCTTGGCGCCACAACCGCCGCAGCGCATGGCGCGGGCAGAAATTGCCTGCGTCTGTTCATCGATATCAAGCGGGATGACCTCAGCCGATTTGTTCTTGGCCATTGGCCGGGCCGCCAATTCAGTAAATTGGCGCATGAAACGGCGATCAATCCAGTCCTTCCAGCGCCAAATCAGATCGCCCTCAGCATAGAAACCGCCGCGCGAAGCAATAGCGTGCCGGTCGCCGGTACTGATCAACGCCAGCCAGCGCTGCTGCGGTCGATAGGGCTGCAACGGCTGCCGCAAAATTGTCCGGCGCAGATTCTCGGCCAACGGCTTGCCCATGCGCACGGCAAAAACCCCGGCCTTTTCCAGCGGATGATCAATCATCGCGGCGCAATCGCCAGCAGCAAAAATCAGTGGATCGGTTTCCGTCTGCAACGTGTCGCGAACGCGAACAAAACCCTGGTCATCCAGCGCCAGCCCGGTTCCCCGCAACCATGCCGCGCCGCCTGCCTGCGTGACCCAGATAATCTCATCAGCCAGCAGCACCTCACCCGTCCGCGTTTGCAAACTGCCGGCGCCCACCTGCGTCACTTCGGCCGTTCCATGCACGACTACCCCGCGCGCCGCCAAAACACCCGCAAAAGCCCGGCGCACCCTGGCGTTGTGGGTCTTCAAAATGACTGCACCGGCGGAAAAGAGATGGAAATGCAAGTCGTCAGGATCGCGCCCCCGTGCCAGCAATTCGTTGCGCAGACGAAACTGCATCGCCAGCATCAGCTCAACCCCGCCCGCCCCAGCGCCAACCACAGCAATCGTCGTCGTGCCGGGGTGGCGACAAACCCGCTCCAGCAAGGCCAGCCAGCGTTCATTAAATTGCCGGATCGGCTTGACCGGCACCGCATGCTCACTCGCGCCGGCGACGCCCGCCAACTGCGGCGTCGAACCGATATTGATCGACAAGGCATCGTAAGCCACCGGCGGCCGATGCCGGCACAACACCCGGCGCGACGCCCGGTCAATGCCAACCACCTCATCCCGAAAATAGCGTGCCCCGGCAAACTCCGCCAGCCGGCGCAGATCGATATGCACCTCGTCAAAACGGTAATGCCCGGCGATATAGCCCGGCAACATCCCCGAATACGGCGTATCGGTATCGGTGCAAATCACCGTCAGACGCACACCCGGCAAGGGGTTCATGGCGAAGCGATGCAACACCACCACATGGCTGTGCCCGCCACCGATCAGCACAATATCTTTCAGCACCGGGGCGCTTGGGGTTTGCATTTATTGGGTTCCAGAAGTATTTCGGCAAGTGCGCCGCGCAGTTAGCTCAATGGCTTGTGGAAATAGTAGCTTGCTATCACTCACCCCAACCGTCCGATTTTGGCGCTGGCCGCCTCGACATGGCGCTCCAGAGCCGTGATGCAGGGTGTAAATCGATGGCTAAATTCTCTTGCTGCCATAACCCGAATAAGGAATGCCCGCGCCAACACTTCAGCGCGCCGCCAGGTTTCGTTGGCCCCACTGGCATGAATAGTCGGCGCGGCGAGACTGTCAGGCAGCCCCCCTCCACGACGCGGGGCGAAAGCCATCGGCGTCATGTCGTAAGCCGGCGCAATCGCATAAGGCCGGCCATGCTCAGAGAAAAACAACAGGTTGCCGCTGGGCAGACCCTTGTTCGGGCCGCAACTGCATAGCGATTTGTGCGGCGGCAACTCGGCATACAGGCTGGCATCGCCCTTGATCACAAAATCCTGCGTGCAATCGTGGAAAACCAGCGAGCGGGTCAGGGCCACTCATCTTCGCTGCCAGCATGTCGAACAGCACATGCTTGTCGATGCTCATGAAGTAGTTGCGAATGTCCAGTTGCAGATACCAGGCTGGCCGCGTGCCGTTGGCGGCGAAAATTTCCGCTTTGGCGTTTGCCCCCGGCCGTCATCCCGGCGCAGGCCGCGATCCAGAAGCCCTGGATTCCCACTTGCGCGGGAATGACGGGTTTGCGGGTGCAACGCTATCCACACTCTTGATCCAACCTTCGTTCTGTCTGGAAACCGAGACGACCCGCTCTACCGCATGCTGGTAAGCCTGAAAATTTTTGAATGCCTTGACCTCCTTGGCCAAACGCATCAATAGCAACACCCGTTGCAGCCCATCGCGCAGCCGGATCAGCTCGGGCAGACGCTCGCGCGACGAATTGGCGCGAATAACCTGCTCCACCACCAGGCGGCTGGCGTTGCGCAACTCGGTGCCCAGCGTGTACTTGTGGTAACGGGAAAAACCCGCCACCACGTTCTCGAAATGCACCGCCGCATCCAGCGCGGCCTTGTAAATCGGTAGATGTTCGTAGCGGGCCACGGAGAAAAATCAAGTGTCAAAAAATCCGACAAAAAACCTGAACCCGCAGGGGGCTACCGCCCCCTGCACCCCCGAGAGCGCGGCTGTTGCCGCTTCAGCGGCTTACAGTCCGCGGCCTACCCCTTGCGGGTAAAGGGTCGAAGCGCAGAGGTTACGTAAACCCGGTGCCGAATTACCCACGCCGCCGCGCCGCCGCCAATCCGGCCAAACCCAGACCCAGCAGCATCAACGTCGCCGGCTCCGGCACGTTGCCCGAGGGCGCGGCAGCGACATCGCCGGGGCGAACAGCCCAAGCATAGTTGCCAATGTCCTTGCCGTTCGTGCCCTGGTTGCCGACGTACGTACCGAAGAGCCACGCGCCGTCTGGATCCGGCGCGTACTCCAACTCAGACCAGTACGCGTAGGATTGCGGGTTACCTGTTGTTCGCGCCGCAAACGGGCGCTCTTACCCACTCTCTGCGCGATGCGGGTTAAATCGGAAGTGTCACCCGAACGACGAGGAAACCACCCCTTCGCTCATTCCGCCGGAACAGCAAACTATCAGCGCTTGATGAGGCGTTTTGGTGCTTCGGGGAAGCGTCAAGCGGTCATTGGCAAACGGCGGGAATCGGGTCGCTGCGATTGGCCGCTCAAGCCGAACTGCAGACCGCCAACGTCAATTATCAGCCGCCGTTCAGCGCCTCTGTTTGAGCCAGACCAAACAATAAGCGGTCGATGCCGGCCAGCCCATACTAAACTGACGATCAAACACGCTGAGAGCCCTGCGGCCAAAGCATTCGCCACCACGCAACGCAGCCGCAGAGGCAAAACAAATGTCAGTATCAACCTTAACCTGTAAGAAATCGAGCCTCCCCGCCGACTAATGGGCATGCAGGGCATTTATCAGTCCCTGGGCAAATATTCAGAAAGCTCTCATGCAACTTCGCAAGCTGGCATTGGTTTTAACGGTAAGCATCGCCATTGCCGCGTTTTTCACTTTCGATCTGGGGCAATACCTCAATCTCCAGACGCTGAAGGCGCAACAGGCGGCGATTCAAGACTTTCATGCGAACAGCCCGCTGCTCAGCGTCGCGATCTATTTCATCATTTATGTGGTGACGACAGCACTCTCGCTGCCCGGCGCGGTTTTTCTGACACTGGCAGGCGGCGCGGTGTTTGGCCTGCTCTGGGGCACGCTGATCATTTCCTTTGCTTCCTCCATCGGCGCAACGCTGGCCTTTCTGATGTCGCGCTTCCTGTTGCGCGACTGGGTTAGCCAGCGTTTCGGCCAGCGACTGGCAACTATCGATGAAGGTATACGCCGCGAAGGCGCGCTCTACCTATTCACACTACGCTTGGTGCCAGCTTTCCCCTTCTTCCTGATCAATCTGCTGCTCGGCCTGACCAGCATGAAGGCGCGGACGTTTTACTGGGTGAGCCAGATCGGCATGCTGGCCGGCACGGTGGTTTATGTGAATGCCGGCACACAACTGGGCAAGCTCGATTCGCTGGCCGGCATCCTGTCGCCGGGCCTGCTCGGTTCCTTTGTCCTACTCGGCATTTTCCCGCTGATTGCCCGCCGCATGGTTGAAGCGGTGCGCCGGAACAAGGTTTTTGCTGGCTGGAAAAAGCCGGCGCGTTTCGACCGGAATATGGTGGTGATTGGTGGCGGCAGCGCCGGTTTGGTGACTTCCTACATCGCCGCTGCTGTCAAAGCCAAGGTAACACTGGTCGAAAAGCACCAACTGGGCGGCGATTGCCTGAATACCGGCTGCGTGCCGTCGAAGGCGCTAATCCGTTCGGCCAAACTGCTGTCGCACATGGCGCGCTCACAGGAATTCGGCATCGCCTCGGCCCACGCTGAATTTGATTTCGCCACGGTGATGCAGCGTGTGCAGTCAGTGATCAAGACCATCGCCCCGCACGATTCGGCCGAGCGTTATCGCGGCTTGGGCGTTGATGTCGTGCAGGGCTCGGCAAAAATCGTTTCGCCGTGGGAAGTCGAGATCAGCCGCGACGATGGCAGCACACAGCGCCTGACGACGCGCAGCATCGTCATTGCCACCGGTGCCCGCCCCTTCGTGCCGCCCATCCCCGGCTTGGCGGAAGTCGGCTATCTGACCTCGGATAACGTCTGGGCATTGCGTGAATTGCCGAAACGACTGGTCGTGCTCGGTGGCGGGCCGATTGGTTGCGAGCTGACGCAGGCCTTCGCCCGCTTTGGCGCCCAGGTGACGCAGGTGGAAATGGCGCCGCGCCTGATGATCCGCGAAGACCTTGAGGTTTCCGAGCTGGTGACGCAACGCTTCCGCACCGAAGGCATTGCGGTATTGCTCAATCACCGCGCCAAGCAATTCATCAGCGAGAACGGCGAAAAAATCCTGATTGCTGAATACGCCGGCCAGGATGTGCGCATTCCCTTCGACGCCGTACTGGTTGCCGTTGGCCGGGCGGCCAATCTGAAAGGTTTTGGTCTGGAAGAGCTGGGTATCCCGACGGGGAAAACGGTAGAAACCAACGAGTTCCTGCAAACCAACTACCCCAATATCTACGCTGCGGGCGACGTTGCCGGGCCGTTCCAGTTCACCCATACGGCGGCGCATCAGGCTTGGTATGCTGCGGTCAACGCGCTTTTTGACCCAATAAAGAAATTCAAGGCCGACTACTCAGTGATCCCCTGGGCCACCTTCGTCGAGCCCGAGGTTGCCCGCGTCGGCTTGAACGAGTTGGACGCCAAGGAAAAGAACATTCCCTACGAAGTGACGACTTATGGCATCGACGACCTGGACCGCGCCATTGCCGATGGCGAGGCGCACGGTTTCATCAAGGTGCTGACCGTGCCGGGCAAGGACAAAATTCTCGGTGTCACCATCGCTGGCGAGCATGCCGGCGACCTGATCGCCGAGTACGTGCTGGCGATGAAACAGGGCATCGGTTTGAACAAGATTCTCGGCACCATCCATATTTACCCGACGTTGGCCGAGGCTAATAAATATGTGGCTGGCAACTGGAAGAAAGCCCATGCGCCGAAGAAATTGCTGGTTTGGGTTGAACGTTTCCATGCTTGGCGACGGGGGTAAGCGGGATGCGAATTGCTCAAGACTTGCTTAACGCGTCATCCCCGAAAAAGCGGGGATCCAGCAACTACCAACGCGAAATGAACGACCCCAACACCAACGCGTCATCCCCGCGAAAGCGGGGATCCAGCAATTGTTTGTATTCATGGACTCCCGCTTTCGCGGGCGTGACGACACGGTTTTTTTGCCGCGCCGCCTTACTTGCC
The DNA here is from genome assembly GCA_038250105.1 of Burkholderiales bacterium. Taxonomy (GTDB): domain Bacteria; phylum Pseudomonadota; class Gammaproteobacteria; order Burkholderiales; family Rhodocyclaceae; genus Azonexus. The sequence goes on from JBBSCQ010000058.1 coordinate 20,028, forward strand.
ACCTTATTTGCCGCCTCACTTGCCGCCTCACTTGCCACCTTAATTGCTACAGCGCCCAGCGCATGGGCCGAACCGCTCTGGCTCGGCCGTTTCAGCGATGCCGATAGCGCCATTCCCGAACCGTGGAAAGTTGAGCAACTGAACAAGAAAATCCCGCCCACCCGCTACGCCATACGGCGCTGGGATGG
>JBBSCQ010000059.1:0-20091 GCA_038250105.1 Burkholderiales bacterium
GCGCGTCAGTCAGCATCCGGCCAGCCGTGTGCACGAACTGACGCCGCGTCTTTGGAAACCCCTCTTCGCCGCCAATCCCCTCCGCTCGCCTTTGCATACCCTCCAAGCGTAGGCAAGAACGCCGGTGGGTTAACGGTTACGTTGCGCCGGGCCATTGATGACGGGGATTTTGTTCAGCACGGCGAAGGTTGTGGCGGCAATGGCGCCGTGCATTTCCTTAACGCGCGCCGCTGTTTCTTGCAACGCCACTTTGGCCGTGGCGCTATAGTCAGTGGTTTCGGCTGCCGATGCGGGGGGCGGGGATTTTTTGCGGGGCCTGGTGTTCTCGATTTGAGCTGCTTAGGTGGCTTTCGGTCGATTCGGCAGGCAGTGTGGGTTTTTTTTACCCGTGACGTGACGGCGAAATTTCCCTTGTCGGCGGTTAACCAGCGGCTTTTGGCACGATGGTTTTCTCCAGCCAGCGGAGCAGCTTGCTGAATAGCACGTCAGGGTCTACGGGCTTGGCAATGAAGTCACTCATGCCGGCGGTGAGACATTTCTGGCGATCTTCCTCAAAGGCGTTGGCAGTCATGGCCAAAATGGGGATGGACGCCATGCCGGCCATATTGCGGATGATGCCGGTGGCGGCAATACCATCCATATTGGGCATCTGGACATCCATCAAAATCAGGTCGTATTCCTTGCTGGTAACCATTTCAACGGCCTTTTCACCATCGACGGCGAGGTCGACTTGCAGGCCAATGACTTCCCTGAGCAGTTCCATCGCGACTTCCTGATTTACCCAGTCGTCTTCAGCCAGCAGAATTCGGGCGTGGCGGTAATGGCGGCGCAGGGTTTCCTCGGCTTTGGCTCCCGAAGTTGAAGCTAGCGCAGGCGCTTGCCGGAGTTGGCTGTCGCATTTGCTGCAGCGGACGGTGAACCAGAACGTGCTGCCAGCGCCCAGCGTGCTTTTGACGCCGACCTCGCCACCCATCAGTTGGATAAGGCGCTTGCTGATTGCCAGCCCCAGCCCGGTGCCACCAAATTTGCGCGTGGTTGAACCGTCGGCCTGTTCAAACGGTGCGAACAGGCGTGGCAGAGCATCTTCTGCAATACCTATGCCGGTGTCGCTGACTTCAAAGTGCAGCAGCACGCTCTGTGAATCGCTTTCCCGAATATCAGCGTTGATACGAATCACCCCGCGCTCGGTAAACTTGATTGCATTGCCGACAAAGTTGAGCAGTACCTGTTGCAGCCGGAGCGGGTCACCCAGCAATGACACATTGCTTAGGCCGGGGGCAATGTTTTCAACCAGTTGCAGCCCCTTTGATTCGAGCTTGTCGCTGCTCAGACTTTCGATATTGCTGACGATGAGATCCACCCGGAAAGGGGTGCTTTCCAGCACCAGCTTCTCGGCTTCGATCTTGGAGAGATCGAGCACGTCAGTGAGCAGACTCAGCAGGTGGTTGGCTGCGCCGCTGATTTTGGTCAATTTATCGCGTTGACCGGGGTCTGTGTTGTTGCGGCCCAGCATGTGGGTGAAACCGATGATGGCATTCATCGGCGTGCGCAATTCGTGGCTCATGTTAGCGAGGAAGGAGCTCTTCGCCCGGTTCGCCGTTTCGGCCGCCTCCTTGGCAACAGAGAGGGCGGTAGTGCGCTCCTTGACGCGCTCTTCGAGATGGTCGCGATGGCGGATCAGCTCCATTTCACTCATTTTTCGCGCGGAAATATCCTCGCCGGAAGAAAGGACGCCAGTAATTTCGCCAGCTTCATTTTTCAACAGCGCATTGTTCCAGGAGATCCAGACCTCTTTGCCGGCCGAATTGATAATCCGGTTTTCGGAGTGCTCAATGAATTCCGAATTACCACTAATCAGTTGCGAGAAAACCTCGCCGACGATTTGTTGTTCTGCTACGGGTAAAAAGCGCTCGAACCAGTTCATGCCGATCAGCTGATTTTCTGGCAGCCCAAGAATTTCGACACCTTTGCGGTTGACCATGACAATTTGCGCCTTGGTGTCGAAGACAATGAGCATGACCCCGGCAATATCGAGATAGCGCTGTACAGTATTGCGTTCCCGGGCGAGGTCTTGGGTGCGCTCAATGACTTTGGATTCAAGCGTTGCATGGGCCGTTTGAATATGTGCTGCCGTTTGATTGAAGGCCTGGACCAGACTGATAATTTCCCGGCTATCGTTCGGCCTGGTTTCTGCTCTCACCGTGAGTTGGCCATCGCCAAGCTTTTTTGCTGTCTCGGCCAGCGTGCGTACCGGCTGAGTCAGGCGGCGAGCGGCAAGGCTGATCCAGATCAGTGACAGTAGCGTTAGTGCCAGGCCGGCCAGGCCCAGGTTCAAGGCGCGACTTTTGAGGGAGGCCAGGGCTTGGGATTTGTCACTGAAGTGAATCAGGGTCCAGCCTTGTGTGCCACTTAATGGCAGGTGGCGATAAACTACCAGGTATTCGTTACCCTGCGCATCCAGCTGTTCAATGGTGCCCTCGAAACCGCTGGCAATTTGTCCGGTTAAAAGCGGCTGGGATAAATCCCTCGTTGCATCGCTCACCAACTGGCTGACCAGAGTTTGGCCGGTGGCATTGAGCAGTATGGTGCTGCCGATTGTACTGGGGGCTGGCGTGGCGCTGGCGATGCCTTCGCCAAGAAAATTTCGGGGGTCGAGCACGATATACAGGATGCCGATCACTTTTCCGTTCGGCTGCCCATCGGGATATTGAGCGTGGATCTGGCGCACGATGGCCAGTGTGGGCCCTTCTTTGCCAATGATTTCTTCGATCAGTTCGCTGGCACCAGGCTGGCGGGCCCGTTTGAGCAGGCTGATGTCGGCGAACTGCATGCCGAGATCGGCGCCGCTGCCGGAAGCGAGAATTTTTCCACTGTGCGGATCGAGAATGAGCATTTCCTGAAACCGATCCGGCCGGGCGCGGACAAGGCGCTCAAATATCCTTTCAGAATCTTGTTGCAGCTGCGGGTCATGAATCTCAATAGCCTTCGACAACACTTTGTTTTCGGCAAGAATGAGAATGTCGCCACGCCTTTCTTCCAGCTTATCGGCGATTCTGGTCCGTTGATGATCGGCCAGCATTTCCAGGCTGCGGCTGGACTCAACCAGCCATTGGTCCTTGGCGCCACTCATACCCAATTGGGGTAGGCCAAAGTACCAGAGGGCGAAGACGAGGCTCATGGCAGCAACAAACAGGCCGCCAAAATATGCCGCGATCCGGGTTGAAAATGAGGTGTTCATGGCAGTCGACCGCATCAGTCCTCGTAGTCGAAGCTGCTGACCTGAAACTTGCGTAGCTCAGCCATGACGCGGGCCAAGCCGTCGAAAGAGAGAGCGCTTTCGACGTTTACCCATTGCCCACCAGCCGGAATTTTCTTTTGTTCCTTGAGGAATTCAAATTCAGTATTTAATGGCGGCGGCCCGTTGGGGGCAGCCAGGATGGCGGGTGCTGAGGGGACATTTAAAAGTTCCCGGCGGGTGATGGCGACGATCTGCGCGATAGGTAGCGTTGACGGCTTACCGGACAGAGCTTCCGCATCGGCTTTGGCCCAGACGGCAGCTTTTTCAATGTTTTTTTGCGAGCGCCGCATCCAGTCTATAGCGCGCAGGTAACCGGCGATCAAGGCCTCGGTTGCCTGCGGGGCGCGTTTGGCGAAATCGCGTTCAATGACGAAATAATCGCTACTGCGGCCACGAAAGACGATGCGATTCTTGTCGCTATTGCCCAGCGCGATCGCCGGGCCGGGCTCCCACGCGGCGAAAGCGTCAATTTCGCCGCGCTCCAGCGCCTCCGGCATGGCTTCGACACCCATGGCGACGAACTTGACGTCTGACTCCTTGAGGCCGGCCGAGCTTAAACCCTGCAATAAAGTATGGTGGGCGCTGGAGGTTTCGACGTAGCCAATGCGCTTGCCGACCAGACTACGAACCTGATTGTCGCCCTTGGCGACGATGGCGGTTGAAGTTTGCTTGACCAAGCCGATCACCCAGACATTGCCGCTGGCGGCGGCCAGAATGGTTGGCATGTCGCCGAGCAGACCGGCTTCAAGACGCTTGTCGGCGAGCAGTTTGACCATGTCGGCGCCGCGCCGGAAGGCGTGCAGTTGCAACGGGTTGCCGGTGTTGATCAAGGCTTTCTTGAGAATCCGGTCATGGCGCATGACGGCACTGACGACGCCGGATGGGTAGCCGAGTGGCTGAATGCCGAGATCAAGTGGCGCTGAGGCGGGGGCCAGGCCGTATTTGTCAAAATACTCTTCTGCCGGGCAAGCCACGCTGATGATCATGGCAATAAAGCCAGCGAGTAACGCATTCCTGGCCACGGGTGCGCCATAACTCAGTTTCATTTTCTTCCCCCTTGCCTGGCAGTCTGAAGCTTGCCTCCTCTGTTTAGCATAGCACCAAACACGTTGGCATTGACTGGCCGGAAGGGGTTAAAGAAGTAGGCGAAAAAAAAGCCACAGACATGGCTGTGGCTCTTGGGTCTGCTGCAAATCCGGGATTAGTCGCCGCCTGGCTCCATGTGAGCCTGCAGGTAGTTGGGCAGGGTGATGTTGTCGATCAGGCTGTGTTGCGTTTCCAGCCAGTCGATGGCTTCTTCGCAGTGATCCAGTAGTTCTTCGAGCAGGTCGCGGCTGACGTAATCCTGCAACTCTTCACAGAGTGCAATGGTTTCGATCAGAAGCGGACGCTGGATCTCGCGCTCGTACTTGAGGTCGCTTTGCAGACATTCGACGACATGCTCGCCGATCATCAGCTTGCCGAGGCTTTGCAGGTTGGGCAGGCCTTCGAGGAAGAGCACGCGCTCAATGACTTCATCGGCTTCCTTCATGACGCGGATGGAGTGTTTGTACTGATAGTCGTTGAGCTTTTCCAGGCCCCAGTGGCGGAACATGCGGGCATGCAGGAAATACTGGTTGATTGCGGTCAACTCGTTTTTCAGCACTTTATTCAGAGCGTCGATGACCTTCTTATCGCCTTTCATCTGGGCTGCTCCTTAGGCCGGGGTGCCAGAGCCCATCTGGCTCTGTTGGTAGTTGTGCAGGCCGACCAGTTCGATCAGGCGAATCTGTTTTTCCAGATAGTAGGCGTGATCCATTTCAGTATCTTCCAACTGGATACCGAGCATGTCGCGGCTGACGTAATCCTGGGCTTTTTCACAAGCGGCCATCGCTTTCTTCAGATCACCGACCACTTTGTATTCAAGGGCAAGGTCAGATTCCAGCATGCCCGGCACGGTTTTGCCGATCTTCAAAGCATCGCGCTTGGCCAGATTGGGCGTGCCTTCGAGGAAGAGAATGCGCTGGATCAGGGCGCGGGCATGTTGGCGCTCGTGCTCGGATTCGTGGATGGATTTTTCGGCCAGCTGCTTGAGGCCCATGTCGGCATACATCTCGCCGTGGATCAAGTATTGATCGACAGCGGTTAACTCGCCAGCCAGCAGGCTGTTGAGGGTGTCGATGATTTTTTTATCGCCTTTCATTGCGTTCTCCGGAGGTCGTTCGAAAAGTGGTGCTGGCTGGCAAAAATCGGCTGGCTTGCCTGGTGGGGCATTTTAGGCTGCGCCGGATTCCTTTTCCACCCAGATGTAGCGTGCGACCGCGTGTTCCAAGGCGAGTTCCACTTCGTCGGCGAGAATGACGGTCATCGGCCGTTGTTGCAGCACGCGAATCGGTCGCGATTCGGCCAAACCATAGGCAGTCAGTTGTTCGCGCTGTAGCGGGTCGATTTCGTCGCCAAAGCCAGCGAGTCGAACTTGCTGACCAGGCCGGATGAAAGCGAGGGGCAAGCGGGCGGAATGCGGATTTTTCGGGCTCATCTTTATAACCAGACGGCGCGTAACGCGATGTTAAACAGGCCGCCGATAAAGAAGGCGAGCGGCACGATGACGGCGACCATGGCCAGCGCAGTTTTGGCGCCTTGTTCCTTGACCATCATCATCAGGCTGGCGAAACAGGGGATGAACAGGGTAATGGTGATCATGCCGACTACCGCCTGAATCGGGCTCAGGCTGTGCGCCATGGCAAACAGGCCGGTGGCGCCGAAATCGCGGCGCAGAAAACCCATGACGAAGGCGGCGCTGGCTTCCGGTGGCAGGCCGAGCCAGCCGGAAACCACTGGCTCACCGGCTTTGATGAGGTAGGGCAGGGCGCCGGTTTTGTCGAGCGCGAACATGATGAAGGTGCCGAGCAGGAAAAGCGGGATGACTTCGATCAGATACCACTTCAGGCGGCCGCCGGTCTTCTTCAGCACGTTGGCAAATATCGGCAGGCGCATCGGCGGCAGTTCGGTGACCAGCGGGATGCGTTTGCCGGGAATCAGCTTGGCGGCGAGAAAGCCGGCAAGAAGCAGGACAATGAGCATGGCAACAAGCCAGATTAGCACGGCGGTAAAGGAGATGCCGCCGAGCATGCCTAGAACCACGCCCAATTGGGCCGAGCAGGGAATGGCCAGGGCGAGCAGGAAGATGGTGATCATCCGTTCGCGCCGGCTGTGCAGAATGCGTGTCGTCAGTGTCGCCATCGTGACGCAGCCGAGGCCGAGAACCATTGGCAGTACCGCCCGGCCATTCAGGCCGATCAGTGAAAACAGGCGGTTGGCGATCACTGTCAGGCGCGGCAGGTAGCCGGAATCTTCGAGAATGCCGAAGGCGAAGAAGAAGGTGGAAACGATGGGCAGGATTAGTGCCAACGCATAGGTCATGCCCATCGTCCATAGGCCGTACTGGCCGACGAGCAATTCTGTGAGCCACGGCACGTTGACCGTAGCATTCATGAAATCGGTGAACGCCGGGTTGAGAATGCCCTCGAACAGGTCTTTTTCCAGCAGGCCGACCAGCGTTGTGGCGCCAAAGACACCAACGAACTGGTAAACGAGGTAAAGCATGCCAAGCAGAATGGGCACACCCCAGAGCGGATCGACAACGTACTGGCCGAGGCGCTGCGAGAGCAGTGGGCTGCTTTTGGCGGCGCGGCGGATGGCGCTAGTGGCGAGTGCGTCGGCCGCTTCGGTGCGCTCGTGGGCGAGGTGAGTGGCAAGTTTGTTGTTGCTGCGTTGTTCGGCTTTCAGGCGCAGGGCGGCCAGTTCGGGAAAGGCTGCACCGGCTTGTTCGGCCAGCCAAGCGCCGACTTCCGAATCGCCACCAAGGTAAAGAATGGCCAGGCCGCGTGCGGCCAGTTGCGGGTGCGGGGCGAGGCGGTTGATCGCGGCCGCCGTGTTGGCAATCTCGCTTTCGATTGCCGCGTCGTAGCGCAGTAGCGCTTGCGGTGGTTGGGCATGGCCGAGGCTGTTGGTCAGCTCGCCAATGCCTTCGCCGCCGGTAGCGACGGTGGCTAAAACCGGGATGCCAAGTTCTTCGGCCAGCGCTGGAATATCGACGATGACACCACGCGCCGCTGCTTCGTCGTGCATATTAAGCGCCAGCACCATTGGCACGCCGAGTTCAGCGAGTAGCGCGGTCAACGTCAAAGTGCGGCGTAAATTCTTGGCGTCACCGACTTGCACCAGGCAACGGGTATTTTCACTAAGCAGGGCGCGCATGGTGGCGCGTTCGTCGTCGCTGCGTGAGGGCAGGGAAAGAACGCCGGGGGTGTCGAGCAGCATTGCTTCACGGTCGAAGCGGGCGCTGGCGCGGGTGACCTCGACGGTGGTGCCGGGGTAGTTGGAAACATTGACGTAGGCGCCGGTCAGGCGGTGAAAAAGAACCGATTTTCCGACATTGGGGTGGCCAACGAGCAGGATGGCGTTGGCGGTAGAAACAGTGGCGTTCACGTTGATTCAGATATTCTGGTTAAGCAGCCGGCCGGGAAATCCCCGGTCGGGTCTTACTTTACGACGGATTGCCTGGCAGATGAAGAAAAGCCGCGTGCCACGATGCATACGCTTGCCCAGTTACATCGAAATCGTATTGCTCGATTGCGGTAGCCGGTAGACCGTTGTTTCGGCATTGGGGGCGAACGACCCGAGTACGACGCTCATGATCGAAATAAACAGGCTGGCGAAAAATGCAGTCCAGAAGCCGGAAATCTTGAAGCCGGACACCACTTTGGAGACGAGCAGCAGCATCAGCGCATTGATGACGAGCAGGAAAAAGCCCAGCGTCACCAGCGTGAGCGGCAGGGTGAGGATAACCAGCAGCGGCCGAAGGACGGCGTTGGCAAAGCCAAGCAACAGGGCCGAGATAACCAGCGATGAGGTGCTGGAAAAACGGATGCCGTTAAACAGAAGGCTGGCGCCCCACAAGCAAAACGCGGTGATGGCCCACTGGATGAAAAATCCCGCCAAATTGTCGAGCATGCTGATTCCTTCAAATAAATAGGAGCTGCTCTCGGCGGCAGCTTGGCACTCAGGATACTGAATTTCCCTGACCTTGGGCCATGGAGTGATGCAAGCCGTTCAACTTCTGCCCTTAAGCAGCCCCACCTTCCAGGCGGCTAGCTCGGAAGGCCGCAAGCCGTAGCGGGCGAGGACGCCTTCGTGCAAACGGCGCAATTCTTCGATCAACAACGCCTGCACCGCCTCGCGCTCGGCTTCGGGGACGGACGAGGCAACGCGGCGGGCAAAAATCGGCAAGGGGTCGGCCCCCGGTTGGCGCACCACCTCGGCAATCGCCAGGCGGATTAGCTCGCGGTAAGCCAGGCGCTGCGGGTCAGGCTCGGCCAGTTGCTGGCGAATCGCCAGATACTCCTGCGTCGAGCGCTCGTAAGCCCAGAGGTAAACATCGCGCAATAATTCGACCCGGGTCATTTCATAGACGCCAAGCATGGCGCGGCTGTAGGCAACTTCCGGCACATCAAGAAAGGTCAGCGGGCAGAGATTGGCGCGGAACAACGGCAAATTCGCCGCCAGCCGCGAGGTGCGCTTGTTAACGTCAGCAAAAGGCTGCAAATAGGGCAAATGCACCATCAGGAAAAACGATTGCTCGAAGGGATCAATGATCTGATTCGCCTTGTCCAGCACCAACGTCAGCATTTCCTCGATCTGCTGCGGCGTGCCTAACGGGCGATAAACGCTCTGCCCGATTTCAACGCCATGCCCGCGCAAACGGCCTTCATCCAGCGGATTGGGCAACAGGTTTTCAGCTAAAGCCGCGTGCAGATTGCACAAAGTGTAGCGATTCAGCCCTGGGCCGCTGAGCTCGCCATCCAGCCCATCGACCAGCAACTCAATCGCCGCCTTGTGGTTGAGGATCATCTGCGTTTCCTGCCGCGCCTTGCCTGCTGCGGCGCGGCCCTCGACGATCAAGCGGCGCGTATCGAGCAGCGAATAGGTGTTTCCCTCCAGCCGGCTCGACGCCCAGGAAAGATCAACCAGCAAGCGATTCAGAATCGCCCGGCTGTAAGTCCCCGCTGGCACATCCCCGGCCCCGGTCTCCCCCATGCGCCGCAACTGCGCCCGCAATGGCGCCGGCAGATAAGCCGATCGATTCGGCTCATACGCTTCGAGAAACGCCCGCTGATAGCCCACTGGCTTGCGCCCCGCCAGCGGCTGATCGATATAGGCCAAGACATCGCGGCAATCCGCCGAGAGCGGAATGAAATCAGGAAACGCGCCATATTGCGCCACGGACATCTGTGCCATTAGCGGCGTCAACGCTGCCGGATTAAGCGGCGCTGATTCAAATCGCGCCACTGCCCCGAAATAACGCCGCGCCCGCGCCTCACCCTGCGCCGAAATCTGCTCCGCAGCGAGCCAGTTCGCCAACCAGCGCTGGATCGAACGGCGCGCTAGGTCGGGGAAACGCGCTTGCAAGATGGCCAGCGATAAGCCCTCGGAAGAGGACTGGATGACGCTCAGAACGTCAGACTGGGTGGGCATAAGTGGCGCAGTTTAAGTTACGGTGTGGCGCCATTATGGCCCGGATTAGATAATGGCGCCACTTGTTGTGGCGCTATTTGGAGATACTATCGGGGGCGAGGAGGTTCCAAGATACTTGCTGCGGTCGACCGCGTTTTTAGCCCAAAACCAATTTTTTCCGACCCGATTTTTCCTGTTGCTCTTAAACTCGCCGGCCGCGCGCCAAGGCCGCCCGGTGAGGGAGGTTCGGACGGTCAGGAACTTCCCACCGGAATGGCTGCCTGAGGCCCATCATTCAACGGAATTAAGGTATCAGTTATGAAAACAGTGATCAGAGCATTCTTCAAAACCCTACGCATCATCATCGGCCCCTTCATGCTGCTCGGCGAATTTGTCACCCGGCCAAAGGGCGTCGCCCGGCCAGCCGCGAATCAGGCCAAGGTCGATCAGCAGTGCGCCGATCTCGTGCTCTATCAATACAAAACCTGCCCGTTCTGCATCAAAGTACGGCAGGAAATGCGTCGTCTGGCGTTGAACGTGCAAAAGCTTGATGCGCAACAGCCGGGGCAAGTTCGGGATGAACTGGTCAGCGGCGGCGGCAAGGCCAAAGTGCCCTGCCTGAAAATTACCGATCAGGCCGGCAAGACGCGGTGGATGTATGAATCCGGCGAGATCATCACGTATTTGCGCGGGCGTTTCGCTACCGCCTGAACCTGCTGCCTGATATTTGGCGCAACTGCTGGCCTACGTCGCTGATAAAGACTGGGCTGGCGCTGAATCTAAGCATTCCGTCCATGCATCACGATGCGTGAAGCAAACCAGATCGCCAACAGGTTGGCGGCGACGGCGACATAACCGACCAGCGGGAAGCCGACAATTCGGCCGCTACTATCAATCGTTGTAAGAAAGCCGGCCAGCGTTGTGGCCAGGCCCATCGCCAGTGATTGCACGGTGCCGTTCAACGACATGAACGTACCGCGTAGCTTGGGCTGGGCCGATGAGGCGATGATCGCCATGGCCGGAATCATCCGCCCGGAGGTCAGCACGAAGAAGGCAGTGGTGTAGATCACCCAAACCCACAGCGGCAGGAAACCGGCGTGCGTCACCACCAGCAGGGGCAGCGTGGCGAGCAGGGCGACCCAGCGATAGATCTCCACCTTGCCGTGCTTGTCGGCCCAGCGCCCGATCAGGCGGGCGCTGATGAAGGTGGCCGAACCACCGAGCAGATAGACGATGGGAATGTCCTGCTGGGCAATACCGACGTTATTTACCGCAAAGACCGTGATGTAGGGGATCACCGTAAAGCCGGAAAAGATGATCAGCGCCGAAAATAGCAGGGCGCGCAAGTGATTGGCATCGGCCAGCACGCTGAAGGCGGCCGAGAGCAGATGCGCCCTTTTTTCCTCGCCCAAATGATGGCGGAGTTCCGGTAAAAAGCGCAGGCCAACGCCGATGAAAACGACGCTCAAGGCCGCGATCAACACAAACGGCGCCCGCCAGCCGAGGTGGTTGGCCAGCCACAGCGACAAAGGCACGCCGGCAATCGTCGACAGCGAAAAGGCGGTGGACACGATGCCGCTCGCTCGCGCCCGGCGCGAAAACGGAATCGCATCGCCGATCATCGTATGAATCAGCGCTCCCATGATGCCGCCGAAAACCCCGGCTAACCCGCGCGCCACGATCAGCGTCGAATAACTCGGTGCCAGGCCGCAAGCGAGCGTCGCCAAGCCGAACAGGGCAAAGCAGCTTAACAACACCCGCTTGCGCTCGAAGAGATCGACAAACGTTGCCGCCAGCAGCCCGGAAACCGCTGCGCTGAAACTGTACGACGCCACCAGCAAGCCGAACTCGTGCGTGCCAATGCCGAAAGCCTGCATCAGGATCGGCCCGAGCGGCATCATGATCATGAAATCCAGCACATGGCTGAACTGAATGCCGGCCAGCGTCAGCAGGAAGAACCGTTCAGTGCGGGGAGTGAGTTCAGTGGACATGGATGGCGATGGGCTGGTTGGGTGACAAGGATACGCGCCGGTGCGCTGGTTAAGACAGGGCGCTCTTGAAAAACAAAAAGTTTCTTCGCCCATCCAAGCTGGAGCGGCGACAATATTGTTATCTGCTAATTTTCCACTGCTAATTTTTCAATTGACCGCAACAATTCACGCCGCCTCCTTCGGCTTCAGGTGATTTTCCAAATGTTCTTAGTCATCATCTTCTTGAGTTTGGCCACCTTGGCTGCTTACTTTTTCCCAGAGCTGTCGTGGGTGACGGTATTGGCTGTTTCCTTCGCTTGCGTCGCAGCATTCCGGCTGATCTTGTTTTTTACCGGCCGGAACACTAATGCAGCACAAAAAGGTGACCCATCCTGATTGCGACCAGACTTGTGGTCTGGGGCAAGCAGAGAGTTAGTTCCTGATAATTGATCTTGCGGTCGACCGGAAAAAACGGCAAAAAACGAAATCAACCAGGCGGCCGTAGCTTCAGTAGCGCTTGCGATTATTTCGCCACAAAAGTATCCGGCATTTGCAGGGCGATCACCTCGCCGCGCGCTGTCGCCACGCCCTCGACGTACACCGTCGCCTCGACTACCACCTTGCGCCCCTTGATCTCCTTCACCTTGCCGCGAATTTCCAGAACTGGCCCGAGCGGTGTCGGCTTCAAATAACTGACCTGCAGCGCACCGGTGACAAAACGAAAAGCCGGCAGCGTGTCCATCTCCCGATTTTCGGACCGATACATCGCTGCCGCAGCCGTACTTGTGCCATGACAATCAATCAGCGAAGCCAGCAGACCGCCATAGACAAAACCGGGAATCGCCGTGTGTTCCGGGCGCGGCTGGAAATGCGTGACAGTTTCGTCACCCTCCCAGAACGTCTTGATCTGATGCCCATCGGCATTGTTGCGGCCGCAACCGTAGCAATGCGCCAAAGTCTCCGGGTAGTAATCCTGAAATGCCTGCATGCTGCCTCCTTGTTATTGGTGAGCGCCAATCCTAGCGGAGGCCTCAAGCAGCGGCCATTGTTCGGGCGGCCAGTGTGCATGCAAATTCCGCCACATGCGGTTGCGGGCTTGTGTTGGCGAAATTAAATGCAGTTGACCGTGAGCGGCGGGGAATATTAATTCGCGCTGATCACTTTGGCTGGCCGGGGTGTGGCCGATACACTCCAAGCCAATTCAAACCGGCTGAATAGCCCAAGGAAAACCCATGCAAACCCTGGTTAACCGCGTTGCCGCTCATATCAAGGCCAAATTTCTCGCCGAAAGCTCCGGCCATGACTGGCACCACATCAACCGCGTCTGGCAACTCACTCGCCAGATCGCCGCGCAGGAAGGTGCCAAGTGCGAAATTGCCGAACTCGGCGCTCTGGTACACGACATTGCCGACTGGAAGTTCCACGATGGCGACGACAGCATCGGCCCGCGTGAGGCCGAATTGCTGCTCCGCCGCGAAGGGGCAGCGGCAGACGTTATTGCGGCGGTGGTCGACATCGTCGCCACCATTTCCTACAAGGGCGCCGGCGTCACCACCGCGATGCGGACGCTGGAAGGCCAGTGCGTGCAGGATGCCGACCGGCTGGACGCCATCGGCGCCACCGGCATCGCCCGCTGCTTCGCCTACGGCGGCCACGCCGGCCGCCTGATGCACGACCCCGACGAAGCGCCGGTTCTGCACCAGACCGCAGCCGCCTACAAAGCCTCGAAAGGCGCCAGCCTCAACCACTTCTACGAAAAGCTCTTCCTGCTCAAGGAGCGCATGAACACCCCGACCGGCCGCGCGTTGGCCGAACCCCGCCACCTATTCATGGAAGAGTTTGTGGCGCAGTTTTTGGCTGAATGGCATGTGGCAGGTTGAAGGCCGGGCGTACTTGGCAATGCGCTTCAGTTAAGCGTCATTCCCGCGTAGGCGGGAATCCACCGAATCCGGCGTCGTCATTGCTAGCAGCTTAAGGTCATTCCCGAGTAGGCGGGAATCCACGGTGTTGCAATCTCAGAGTTCCCGCCGGCGCCGTAACGGCAAGATAAAAGATTTTTTTAACTGGTCAGACTTGCGGCGTACCTGGCCGATTTCATTTTGGCTAATTTTTCCGGTTGACCGCAGGCGTCGATAAAACCTATCTACGCCCACCTACGGCCTGCCGCAAATACAACTTATCCGACGTGGTGAGTCGCGTTGTAATTGGCCAATGCCTTGGCCACCTGCCCGGTCGGCGTTGCCGGGTCACCCTGGCCGAATTCGGCCTGCAAGGACTGCAGGTTGGTATCAATGTAGCTAATGGCGCGCGACAGATTGTCCAGACGGTTGGCAATGAAATTGCGGGCTGAATTCAACAACTCAGCCGACTTGGCGAAATTGGCGCTGAATTCGTGCAGCGCGCCGAGCGCAGCCGTCTTGTTGTTGGCCAGCGCGGCATCCAGCCGGGCGTTATTCACTGTCGCCAGCTTGGTCACCGGATCAATGCGCAGGCCGAGGTCAGCCATGCCGTGCAGGCCGTCCTTCGCACCATTGAATGGATTGGCGATGCTCCGCTCAAGTTCCCACTGCGACACTTTGGCAGCCTGCGTGCCAGCCAAAATGCCGCCATCCTGCAGCGCGCTGCCGAAGCGTTGCATCCAGCCATTGTAGGCATCGGCAAATGCTTGCACGCGGCCACGGACTGCTTCGCCGCTGGTCGAAACATCGGTGCTGCCCAGCTTGACAGCCGCCTGTTGTAGCGTCGATACGTAGGATTTCATGTCGCCCATTTCGGACGCTTCTGCCTTGTAGGTAACGGCAAAGGTGTTGATGGCCGACATCATTTTGTAGGCCGACTCCGGGTCGAACAGCGCCATGTTGCGCCCCGTAGCCGAAACGCTATTCGTGCCATTCACGCCAGCAGCATTGCTCAGCATGGCTTCCAGAGAGGAAGTACCGGCCGTTTTACCGGCCCCGAGAATGTCGGCAAAGTCCGTTACACCCGATACCTTGCCTGAACCCAGTCCGGACGAGATCAGCGCGCCGAAAGTTTTCGATTCAACATTGGCTATCTGCAACTTCAGCGCGGACGAGAAGTCCACCAACCCTGCCGAACCAGCCGCCGGCGTCGTCGCCTTGCCACCCAGTAGTTTTGAAAAATCGAAACTGGTACCGTTAATTCCATTGACCGACATATCGCCTCCAGCCGTTGCAGAAGGCCAAGGGCCTTCGTCCTGTTTCACCGCTAATTACAAGCAACAATTACACCTGTCTACCGCGCAGCCTTGAGTCGTAGCGGATCAATCCTGAACTTCCTGGCCGAACCGCTTGCCGCACAATGAATCCCGAGATGGCGCAAGGCAGCAAACAGAATGCCACCGGCCAAAGATAGACCTGAGACCAGCCAGCACGTTCCCGACAAGGCAGGCAGTTTCTTCCGGGTAACCGGCAAGACCAGCCGATAAGACCAAGCCGGAGCGGGCTGGCCGAAACGTTCAGCGGGACAAGATAATAGGGGGCAGCGTTGTCTTGGATCTTCACCTGTTATTTATCTGCGTATAAAAGCCGGGACATACCCGGCCGATTTTTGTTTTTGGCTGTTTTTTTCGGTTGACCATGGAAGTCGGGGAAAAATAATTCACTCCGTTCCTTATGATTCTCCAGCCGCACCCCAAATCAACTTTTGGGACCTGAAGTTTCCTGGTTGGCCGAATGCAGCCTTTCACGCTGCAACTCGACTTGTCGCATGGCGATGGCGATGATGCCGGGCAAGCTGGCCGCGTGTACCTTGCCTTGATTGATTAAACGGGCAAGAAGGTCGTGAATCTCCGTTTCCATTTGATCCAATGTTTCCTGATTAGCATTTCTTGCTTCACGCATGATGACGATCAATCGGTTGCTATCTATTTGACTGTCGTTTGCCCCACCTTTTTCCCCGAAGCTGAATAGCCAAACGATGCATGAGCCAAGGAGACCAAGCAGGATGGATGACAAATAAAAAACACTGAAGGCGCTGTCTAATAGAGAACCCTGCTCGCCATCAAAATAGGCGACGGCACCCGGATGGACAGGAAGTCCGGAACCATCGTCGCTATCGGGCGCCTCAATATCGCGGGCCAGCGGCGAAGTGGCAATCAGCCGTGCCTTGGTCAGTGTCAGCACACGGGCAACTTCGCTCGTCACGAAATCCGGCAGGGAATGCCGGCCAACCAGGCGAAGAGTGACAGCCAGCGTGTTCAGCGCCTCTTCCGGCTTGGGTTTGGCGCCGCCAAAAGCACCTTCGTCGATTTCATTGGGTTCCGTTCCTGGAATGGTCTTGGCAATCGCCTGCGCCTGCTTTTCGCCGATCAACTTGGGCGATGTATTACTCGCATTGCCAATCGCGGCAATTGCCTTGCTGATCGGGCCGGGGCCGGATGGCCCCAGAGCCAGGATGCCGGCGAACTGATGTTTAGCCATCGCCGGGCCGACTTCATCGAGCGTCAGGAATTCCCGCTGAAGATGGTCGTGACTGATGTTGTAGTAGTCAAGCACGCCATCCAGAATGCGCGACAAACTCTCGTTTCGCTCCGGAAACTCCGTTTTGAGCAGCCCGATTTTCTTACCGGCCAGCCCCTGAAAACCGGTCAGGCCACTATTGCCGGGTACGATCAAAACCAGGTGGTCGCGGCGCAGGATGGCAATGGTCAAACCATTGCTGGGCATGGCGATATCACTACGGACGATGGCCAGATCGGCCTCGCCATCTTCCATTGCCTTGGCGCTGGCGGAAAAACTATCCTTTTTCAACCGTTTCAGTTGAACCATCGGGCGTTCTTCATTGATGATTTTGGTGACCGTATTCAGGAAATCCGCGCGCGAAGTCAGGACTGGTCCGGTGGCGATTTTTAAAGTCCAGCGCACCACCCCCTGCTTGATAGCGAGGGTAACAAGTCCGCCAATGGCCAGAACGAGCAGCGTTCCAACCAGCAAGCGAATGACCCAGGTTCTATCACTGACAAACCGCTGTGCTGCACTTCTGATCATGGAACTTTCCTGGGTGACGATTAGGCGCTGACTGATATCGCTATTACACCACGAGCGAAACAATCACTTTGTAATTGCCTTGTGACACCGTCGCAACCGCCAATCGCGAAAAACTGGGGAGAATGTTCGACTACAAAGCGAAATCCTTCGTCGCCTTTATTTCCAGCCTCGCGCATGTTTCGCCATGAAAAAAGGCCGGTGAGTGCCCGGCCGATTTTGATTTTGGCTGTTTTTTGCGGTTCACCGTAGGCGTCGGGAAAACCAATTTACTCCGACCCCTTTGGTTTCAGCACCGAGCACATGCGCGGTTGGATATTTTGTTCGTACAACAAATTAATCATGCCTTCCTGATTCACCACCTTAGTGGTAATCCTCCTCCAGTTGATGTCGCACAGCGAGGATCGTGACTGTCTGTTCATCCTCAATCTCGAATAGTGCGACGTACCCGGAAGCGCCGAATGGAATGATCAGTTCCCGCAAAAACGGGTTGTCCGATTTTGCCTTGCGGTAACTGAATGGTGAGAGTTCCAGGCTCCGAATCCCGTTTTTGATCGCCTCAAGCGCCCGGTTTGCCAGTGACCATTCCGTTTGATCTTTGCTCAGAATGAATTCGTAAAGCCTGACCAAATCGGCTTCGGCGTCTTCCGTAAACCGTACTCGAAAATTCACTGACCGGCCTTGGCGCTTGCCAGCATTTGCGCCAGTCGCCCGACGACAGCATCTGCACTAACGTATTTGCCGCTCTGGCGAGCATCGTCACGCGAGCGCAGGCCGCGGGCGATGAACTCCTGCTGGCGTTGTCGCCGTCCGATGCTTTCGCGAATCGACTGTTCGACGAAGCTGGACAGCGTTTCACCTTCCTGCAGGATTTGTTCGGCGGCTTGCCTCAGCTCGGGCGTGACGCGCAAAGAGGGAAGGGTAGCTGTTTTCATGGGCGCTCCTTTGAGTTGCATATGCGATGCATTTTGGCGCGCTTATTGAATCATTGCAATAAGCCGGGCTGTGAAATGCCACCGATTCGAGTTGGGCAAGCGATGAAAACAACGGCCGGGAATGCCCGGGCAATTTTGTTTTTGGCTGTTTTTGCGGTTGACCGTGAGAATATAGAAAGCCGATTTTCTCTAATTTAATCAAACCGTGGTCTGTCCCCTGTTGTTTGGTTGACCGTGGAAGTTGGGAAAACCAATTCACTCCGACTCTTTGGTTTGTCGAGTCTGCCCCCGTTTGTGCGTCCGTCAATAATCAATCCAATATTTAGCACGATCATGCTAATATTTGGCCATGTCGATTGCCGCCGCCCTTTTCTCCGATAGTCAGCTCCGCCTATTTTGTTGGCTGTTCGGCCAGCCCGAACGCAGTTATCACCTCAGCGAATTGCGCCGCCTGAGCGAACTCGGCAGTGCCTCGCTGCAACGGGAGTTGAATCGGTTGGTTGATGCCGGCCTAGTGCTGTCGGAGCGCGTCGGCAACCTGCGGCGTTTTCAGGCCAACCCGCAAAGCCCCGTTTACGCAGAACTGGTCGCGCTGACGCGCAAGACGCTCGGCACCGTGCCCCTGCTGCGTGAAGCCTTGCAGCCCATCGCCACCCTGCTGGAAACCGCATTCATCTACGGCTCTGTCGCCAAACAAACCGACACCGCCCAAAGCGACATCGACCTCATGCTGGTTGGGGAAAATCTCTCCCTGAACGAAATCCTGACCCTGCTCTTACCCCTCGAAACGCAACTCGGGCGCAAGATCAACCCCAACTGCTACACCTCGTCCGAATATGCGCGACGGCTCGCCGAGCCGGACTCCTTCGTCAATCGCGTCCTCGCCCAACCCATCCTGCCCCTGATCGGAAAAGACCTTGACCCAGCCAGCGCTGGATAATCTCGTGCGCATCGGCCAACTCAAGGCCGAACCGCGCAACGACGCCGAAGCCAGGCGCATGCTGGCCATGGCACGCACCCGGCTGGCCGATGCCCAACTCGGTAATCTCTCCGCCGAAGGCCGCTTCACCAGCGCCTATAACGCCGCCCACGCTGCCGCACTCGCCGCATTGCGCTGGCACGGTTACCGCAGCGAAAACCGCTACACTGTATTCCAATGCCTGCCCCACACCCTCGGCTGGTCCGCCATTCAATGGCGCATTCTCGATAACGCCCATCAGAAACGGAATCTCGCCGAATACGAAGGGTTTCTGGAAGTCGAAGAATCGACCATCACGGCGTTGTGCGCGCTGGTGGCGGAATTGATTGATGATGCCGAAAAGCTGATCGAAGCTTGAAGCAGTCGAGCAATAGCCGCGAAGCTCAGGAGGGAAACGAAGTGAACAATCCCATTTTCACGGCAGAAGAACTCTTTGCGGCACTGACGCGCATGACCCCAAGCGAGCGTGTGCGCTTCTTTACGCTACTCGGTGAAAATGTCTTCGAGAAAAAACTTATCACGCGAGGAAGTGTTCGGCGATATCGTCGGCGCAAACTTTGCTGCCGGCGAAGCGGCAGAGTACCTGGAAGTTTCCGTACCGACCTTTCGCCGTTACGTGCAAGCTAAAAAAATCATTCCCGATCATGTCGTCGGCAGAAATCAGTTTTTTGCAGCGAAGACCTGACATCCTTCAGGCGCGCCTTGAAGGATGTCAAACGCCATTGATTTGAGTTGGGCAAGCGATGAAAAATCGGCCGGGAATGCCCGGGCGATTTTGTTTTTGGCTGTTTTTGCGGTTGACCGTGAGAATATAGAAAGCCGATTTTCTCTAATTTAATCAAACCGTGGTCTGTCCCCTGTTGTTTTGCAACATCGTGCACCTCGGCGTATTCCTTAAGCCACAACAAATACACCGCACGATCTTCATCGGTGAAAAATATGTCTTCACGTTGATTGCCGCGCTGGGTGATGTGGTGCGGCAATCCTGCGAATACTGTTCTAGATAATCTGGGCATTTCAGAAGGTTAGCAGGGCTTTAAAGGGTAGCGTCCCCTTTAGTCGCTTTAGGCAAATGTTGGAATGTTAGACCTGACCCCGCTGTCGTGTCGCGCGCTCGAATGCAGGGTTATGCGCTTAGAAACTTGCATATGCTTTAAGCACACTCTGACCAAGAATTCTTGCAGTTGCGAGATACAGATACTGCTTTGGCTGTGTATTTAAGAACTCACTCATCAACCATTGCTCTTTATCGGAAAATATTTCATCAAACATGAGCCTCTTGCAAAACCCCGGTTCCGTGTTGATTTATTTCGCTTTGCGGGGCGAAGGCTGTGGATGCAGGCGGCCATTTCTGGCATGATGAAGTTTCTATACAATCACCATAACGCCCGCAATATGGATGCTATCAAAC
>JBBSCQ010000060.1:0-20075 GCA_038250105.1 Burkholderiales bacterium
GGCCTTGATACCGCGCTGGCTAAACCAGCCCAAATTCATTTCCAGCGCATAACGAGCCGGGCGGCGGGCGCAATGGTTATCCTCGGTCTGTGGTTGCATGTCTTCAATATTGATAATCTTGCCGGCCTCATCGAGAAAGGCGACCGACAATGGCAGAAACGTATTACGCATCCACATGCAATGCGTATTCTCCTGCGTGAAAACGAAGAGCATGCCACGCTGAGCCGCCATGCTCTTGCGGTTCATCAGCCCGACCTGACGGTTCTGATCATTGGCCGCCACCTCGGCTTCAATCCGGTGAAATCCTGCGGTCAACTCTAAAGTTGGCATGGAATTCTGCGCCCAAGCGGCGGCGCCCAGCACCACCGCAAAAATGCCAGCGATAATTTTCTTGTTCATTTGGGTTTTCCTTGAAAATCCTGATAGCTGCCGTCGATCTGTCGCCATTGACCCAGCGCCAGTCCTTGCACCGTCACGGTGCCAATCGCCGCCCGCACCAGACGCAAAGTAGGATAACCGATGGCCGCCGTCATCCGCCTGACCTGACGGTTCTTGCCCTCGCTGATGCGGATTTCCAACCAGGAAGTTGGAATCGCCTGACGAAAACGGATCGGCGGATCGCGCGGCCAAAGCTCGGCCGGTTCGTCGATCAGGCGCACTTTTGCCGGTTGCGCGGTGAAATCGGAAAGCTTGATACCCCGGCGCAAATGCTCCAGCGCCGCCTCGTCCGGCACGCCCTCAACCTGCGCCCAATAAGTTTTTTCCAGCTTGTGTTTAGGGTCAGCAATGCGCGCCTGCAACTGGCCATCATCGGTCAGGATCAGCAGCCCTTCACTATCGGCATCCAACCGCCCGGCAACATAAACCCCCTTGACCGGAATAAATTCATCCAGCGCCCGCCATTTGCCTTCCGGCGTAAATTGGCTGAGCACGCCGTAAGGCTTGTTGAAGAAAACGATGGAGGACAAGTTAGCGGGGTTTCGGAGGACAGGACGAAGTCGCAATTTTCGCCGATTTCTTCGGGTTGACCGTGGGATTCTGGGTTTCGTGAATTCAAGAATAAAAACTACTCACGAGATTCGAGCCGGCAATTTTGCAGCATGGCTTGAACGGCAACAGCCCCCACTCAACCTCTAATCAGCAGTTCAAATCGCCCAGCGTAAAAGCGGAACAGGGGAATACTCGTTGCCAGGAAATGTTCAGTGTGTCGACTGAGAAACAACTGCGGTCAACCCGGAATTTTGCCCAAAAACCAAATACCCCCGAGACACTCAGTGGCTCGTCCCTTCCGACTTGGTGATCTTGTTCCAGACGTTGTACTTGCCGACTGGTTTCTTCATCGGCAGGCGTTTCACTTCTTTCAAAGTCACAGCGTCGTAGATGATGATCGCGCCGTCCATGTCCCACAGGCTGGCAAGGGCGTATTTGCCGTCCTTGGTGAATTCAACATGGGCGAAAGTTTTGCCCGGCTCGGGTTTAAGTTCGGCGACGACTTCCAAGGTTTCCTTGTCGATGATCTGCATGGTGTCCTTGAACTCCTTGCTCATCATTGAATCGGTCCAGGCGTAGCGGCTGTTTTCGTGGCTGCGCATGAAGAAACCGGGGCCGCGCGTTTTAATCTGCTTGACCGTTTTCCATGTTTGCATATCGATGATACTGATCAGGCCTTCATTCAGGTTGGGCGTTGCCATCACAGTTTTCCCCTGCCATTTCCAGCTAATGCCGGAACCGAGATGCGGCATGCCGGGGAGTTCGAGATCGGCAATTTTCTTGCGCGCATCAAGATTGACCACCTGGCCGCTAACAGCGCTCTTCGAGTCGTTACGTGAGGCCCCCATCACCTCGTCGTAACCCGGCGTAAAGTAAAAATCGTCGAGATAGTCATCGAGCTGCGTACGCTGCGGATTGAGGAAGCCCTGGATGAACTTGCCTTCGCGATACTTGAAGTCGTGAATCATGCCGGCCGAAATATCGTCGGCTTTCGGGTTGTACGAGACCTCCCATACCTCTTTCACATCCTTCAAGGCGGCAACAAAGCTCTGCCGGGGCGAGGCGTCGTAGACGGCAGAAACCCGTGAGGATATTTTCCCTTCCTTGTCGGTCACCGGCAAAATTTTGGCGAAATTCAGATCGGCATCAAGGATCACCAGCGAATGCGGCAGATAGTTGGCCACCGCCACCCATTTGCCGTCACCGGAAACCGCCGCATTGCGCGTGTTAATGCCGGCGCGAACCTCGGCCACCACTTTCAGGTTCCATAGGTCGAATTTGGTCACCCAACCATCGCGTGAGGCGAAAAAGACGTAACGGCCATCCGGTGTGAATTTTGGGCCGCCATGCAGCGCGAAGCGTGATTGGAAACGGTAGATCGGTTCCAGCTTATCGCCATCGAGAATCGATACATGGTGATCACCGCTTTCAACCACGACGAACAGATTCATCGGGTCGGCGGTGAATTGCGGCTTGTCTGGCAAGCTGCCCGGCGCGAAATTAACGATACGTGACGCCTTGATTTCCGCCTCACCCCAAACCGGCATTGCCTTCATTGGCGTATAAACCAATTCGACCAATGCCTTGACTTCGTCAGCGGCAAGCAAGTGGCCAAAACCTAGCATCTGGCTCGCCAGACGCCCTTCGCGGATGACTTTCTCGGCTTCAGGCTTGCGCAAACGCGCCAGGTTTTCCGGCAACAATGCCGGGCCAATACCACCTAAACGATCGGCGCCGTGACAGGAGGCGCAGTGCTGTTTGAAGTTAGCCGGCGCATCGGCAGCCGGCGCGCTAACAGCTACGGTCAACAGCGAAAAAAGGGCAAAAACCAGTCGCCCTGAGTTTTTCCAGCTCAAGTTCATATCCCGATCTCCTCATCGGAGAGGTAGCAGCCGGGATCTTCCGCCCAGGCATCACCCGTCATTTGTTGTGCCCGAACGCGGGTATTGCCGTTGCAAATCGCGAAATAAGCACATTCACCGCACCGCCCCTTGACCGTGCGCGGATGCTGCTTCAGCCCGGCCATCAGCGGGTCTGTCGTATCTGGCCAGATTGCCGAAAACGGCCGATCCTTGACGTTACCGAGGTTGTGATGCCACCACATCGTATCCGGATGGACGTTGCCCAGATTGTCGATATTGGCGACATTGACCCCGGAAGAATTGCCGCCCCACTGGCGCAGTTTGGCTTCGACATGCGCCGCTTTGTCGGGAAAACGCCGGCGCACCCAATGCAGGAAATAAACACCGTCAGCATCATTATTGCCGGTGGTGAATTCCTTCTCCAGACCGCGCTGCTGATATTCCCAGCAGGTATCAAAGAGCAAATCCATCGCCCAACGGGTTAACTGGTGCTGCGCATCATCCTTGCGGTTCTTGTTGCCGCGCCCGGCGTAGTTCAGATGGGAAAAATAGAAGCGGTCGATGCCTTCGTCCTCGACCAGCTTCAGCAATTCAGCCAGGTCATGGGCGTTATCCTGGGTCATCGTGAACCGAACGCCAATCTTCAAGCCAAGATCACGGCACAGGCGGATGCCCTTCAGTGAAGCTTCAAAAGCGCCATCCTTGCGGCGAAACTTGTCATGCGTTTCCCGAATACCGTCGAGCGAGACACCAACGTAATCAAAATCACACTCAGCAATCTGGCCGATATTTTTTTCATCGATCAAGGTGCCGTTCGACGACAAGCCAACGTAAAACCCCTTGGCCTTGGCACGTTTGGCGATATCGAAAATATCCGGCCGCAATAAAGGCTCGCCACCGGAAAGAATCAACACCGGCACACGGAAGTCCTTGAGGTCATCCATCACCGTATAAACCTGCTCGGTACTCAGTTCACCGGGAAAATTGGTGTCGGCTGAAATCGAATAACAATGTTTGCAAGTCAAATTGCAACGGCGGATCAAGTTCCAAATCACGACCGGCGCCGGCGGATTACGCTTCGGCGCAAGTGGCGTCGGCGCAGCTATTTCCTGCATGTACTGAGAGATGCGAAACATGGTTTTCCTTGTTGGGGGCTTCAGCGTATTCAACGGCAGCCAGCGTCAGGAAGCTTTGACGTGCGTCAACCTGCCAAAAATTGCAGCGTTAGACTTGCATACTAACCCTTGCGGTATACTGAACTGATGACCCCCAACGCACAAATCACCGCCGGCAACGAGTCGGCCCTCCCTAGCCGCTGGGCTGCCGAAGTCGAGCCCTTGCTGGCCGCCGGCGAAAAGCTTCAGGCCTGGGTCGAAATCGACCTCGATAGCCGTCTGCAGTTTGCCGATGGCCTAGTCATCGCCACCGACCAGCGCCTGCTCGCCCGCGCCCCCGGCGAGACACAATGGCACAGCTGGCCGCTGCACACCGGCCTCAAGCTCAACCACATCGACCATGCCGGCGTCGGCACGCTGGAGCTACTTGATGCTGAAGGGCGCCTGGCCTGCTGGCGCTACACGTTGGGCCACAATCTTGCGGCGCTGCGCGTCATTACTGAATTTGAATTGCAACTGGAAAGCCTGAGCACCGGCCGCCCCATCGAGCGCTCGCAGGAAAACTTCTGTCCGAAGTGCAAGGCGCCGCTCGAACCGGGGCAGGATGAATGCCTAATCTGCACGCACGCAACCGCCACGCCGCCCTCAACCTGGACGCTATTCCGCCTCTGGCGCTTCGCCAAGCCCTACAAATGGCAGTTGCTCGCTGGTTTTCTGCTCGCTTTGGCGTCGACCGCAGCAACCCTGGTCGCCCCTTACCTGACCATGCCGCTAATGGACAACGTGCTGATTCCTTACCAGAACGGCAAGCCGATCGATTGGGATCTGGTCAGTCTCTATCTTGGCGGGCTGTTCGGCGCGGCGATGGTCGCCTGGCTGCTCGGCTGGCTGCGTACTTATATTCTGGCGCTGGTTTCCGAACGCATCGGCCGCGACTTGCGCACGACGACTTACGAACACCTGCTCGGCCTGTCGCTGGAATACTTTGGCGGCAAGCGCACCGGCGACCTGATGGCGCGCATCGGTTCTGAAACCGACCGGATCAACGTCTTCCTGTCGCTGCACCTGCTCGATTTTGCCACCGACATCCTGATGATCGTGATGACCTCGGCCATCCTGTTCTCGATCAATCCGTGGCTGGCGCTCGTCACCCTGTTGCCGTTGCCCTTCATCGCTTACATGATTCACTACGTGCGCGACAAGCTGCGTACCGGTTTCGAGAAAGTTGACCGGGTCTGGGCCGATGTGACCAACGTATTGGCCGACACCATCCCCGGCATCCGCGTCGTCAAAGCCTTTGCTCAGGAAAAGCGTGAAGCCGAACGCTTCCGCGAAGCCAATGGGCGCAATTTGGCGATGAACGACCGCCTGAACAAGACTTGGTCGCTGTTCTCGCCCACCGTCACGCTACTCACCGAAATTGGCCTGCTCATCGTTTGGGCCTTCGGTATCTGGCAAATTTCCAAGGGCGACATCACGGTTGGTGTGCTCACCGCCTTCCTCGCCTACATCAGCCGCTTTTATACCCGCCTCGATTCAATGAGCCGGATTGTCTCTGTGACGCAAAAAGCCGCCGCCGGCGCCAAGCGGATTTTCGACATTCTTGACCACGTTTCCAGCGTCCCGGAACCGACCAATCCGGTCCATCTCGGCAAGGTCGAAGGCCGCCTGGAATTGCGCAAGGCCAGCTTCCGTTATGGCACCCGCTCAGTGACGCGCGACGTTGATCTGATGATCGAACCCGGCGAAATGATCGGCCTGGTCGGCCATTCCGGCTCCGGCAAGAGCACGCTGGTCAATCTGATCTGTCGTTTTTACGACGTGACCGAAGGCGCTGTCTTCATTGAAGGCGTCGATGTCCGCTCAGTGCCGGTCGCCGAATTCCGCCAAAACATCGGTCTCGTTCTGCAGGAACCCTTCCTCTTCTTCGGCACCATTGCCGAAAATATTGCCTACGGTAAACCCGACGCCTCGCGCGCCGAGATCATCGCCGCCGCCCGTGCCGCGCACGCCCACGAGTTCATCCTGCGCCTGCCGCACGGTTACGATTCCCTGGTTGGCGAACGCGGCCAAGGCCTTTCAGGCGGCGAGCGCCAGCGCATCTCGATTGCCCGCGCTTTGTTGATTGACCCGAAGATCCTGATCCTCGACGAAGCGACTTCATCGGTTGACACCGAAACCGAGAAGGAAATCCAGAAGGCACTCGACAACCTGGTGCGTGGCCGCACCACCATCGCCATCGCCCACCGCCTGTCCACGCTGCGCAAGGCGGATCGCCTGGTCGTCATGGATAGAGGCCGGGTCGTCGAAGTCGGCAATCACGATGACCTGATGGCGATTGAAGGCCATTATTACAAGCTCTACCAGGCGCAGGCGCGCAACGTCGATACCGAACCGGAAAATCGCCGGGTTAGCGACTCGATCAGCAAGGAAAATGCGAAATGATGCCGGATTTCACCCTCAGCCGTGACGCCTACGGTCGACTCGTTTTAACGAACAAAAATGGCGAAGCGCATGTCGGCATTGCCCCCGTCCGCGCCTTCCCGATTGGTGCGCCCGATGAAGGCATCGCCTTGGTCAATACCGAAGGCCACGAAGTCGGCTGGATTGATCGCCTGGCCGATCTGCCAACGGCGCTTGGTCAACTGGTTGAGGCAGAACTGGCCAGCCGCGAATTCGTGCCGGAAATCCAGCAAATCAGCGAAGTCTCCAGTTTCGCTTGCCCGAGCACCTGGCAGGTCGTCACCAATCGCGGCAATGCCGTGCTGATTCTCAAGGGCGAGGAAGACATCCGCCGCCTGACCCAGACGCGTCTGCTGATCGCCGACACGCACGGCATCGAGTTCCTGATTCGCGACACCGGCACGCTGGATCGCAACAGCCGCAAGCTACTCGACCGTTTCCTGTAATTTCCGCTATGTAACACCGCGTACCAAGCTGTGACATTTTTTTGCCACAGGTCAGCCATGTGTCCCAGAAAGCGTTAATAATTGCTGACTGCCCCATAAATACGATTAACAGCGATACGGAGCTGGGCGAAAAAGCATGAAGAAAAAAGACATCATCATTCGGGACATCGTTCCCCTGCGTGGCCCCAACATGTGGACCTACCGCCCGGTACTTGAAGCCTGGGTTGATATCGGCGAATTGGAGGACTTTCCGTCCAACAAAATTCCCGGCTTTTACGAGCGCCTGACGGCCTGGTTGCCAACGCTGATCGAGCATCGTTGCAGCTATGAAGAACGCGGCGGTTTTCTGCGCCGGGTTGAAGAAGGCACTTGGGCTGGCCACATTCTTGAACACGTTACCCTTGAATTGCAGAATCTCGCCGGCCTGCCCGGCGGCTTTGGCAAGGCGCGCGAAACCTCGGAACGCGGCGTTTATAAAGTCGCCGTCCGTGCCTGGCACGAAGAAGTCACCCGGGAAGCGTTGGCCAAAGCGCGCGACCTGATCATGGCAGCGATTGAAGACAGGCCGTTTGACGTTGCCAGCGTCGTTGAAGAACTTGGCGACATGGTCGATTCCAAGTGTCTAGGCCCGTCGACCGCCAGCATTGTCGATGCCGCCGACGATCGTGGCATCCCGACCATCCGCTTGCTTGAAGACGGCAATTTAGTCCAGATCGGCTACGGCGCCGCCATGCGCCGCATCTGGACAGCCGAAACCGACCGGACCAGCGCCATCGCCGAGACCATTTCGCGCGACAAAGACCTGACCAAACTGCTCCTGGAATCCTGTGGTGTACCGATTCCGGAAGGGCGCGAAGTCAGTAGCGCCGAAGATGCCTGGGATGCTGCCGAAGAAATCGGCCTGCCGATCTGCGTCAAGCCAGTCGACGGCAACCACGGCCGTGGCGTTTTCATCGACGTCAAAACCAAGGAAGAAGTTGAAAAAGCCTTCGCCATTGCCGTGCAGGAAGGCAGCGGCGTGCTGGTTGAACGCTCCATTCCCGGCACCGAACATCGCATGCTGGTCGTTGGCGGCAAACTGGTCGCGGCCAATCGCGGCGACATGGTCAAGGTAATTGGCGACGGCAAATCCACCGTGCTCGAACTGATCGTTATTCAGGTCAATTCCGACCCGCGTCGCGGCCCGACCGAGTTGCATCCGCTCTCCAATATCCGCATCGACTCCGCCGCCCGGATGGAACTCACCCGGCAGAATCTGGAACCGGAATCTATCCCAGCCGAGGGGCGCGAAGTACTGATCCAGCGCAACGCCAACCATGCTTTCGACGTCACCGATGAAGTGCATCCGGATACCGCCGCCCTGGCCTCGCTGGCAGCGCGGGTGATCGGGCTGGACATTGCCGGCATCGACCTCGTTTGTGAAGATATTTCCCAGCCACTGTCGGCTCAAGGCGGCGCTATCGTCGAAGTCAACGCCGGCCCCAGCCTGCTGATGCACCTGCGTCCCGGTGTCGGCAAACCCCGTCCAGTCGGCAAGGCGATTATCGACAACCTGTTTGCTGAAAATGAAAGCGGCCGTATTCCTGTTATCGGCATCACCGGCACGCGGGGCAAAACCGCCGTCGCCAAGCTGGTCGCCCACCTGATTTACATTTCCGGCAAGCATGTCGGTCTGGCTTGCAGTGACGGCGTTCATCTCGGCCGCCGCCATGTGCAGAAAACCGACGCGGCGACGTGGACCGGCGGCCACCGCCTGCTGCTCAATCGTGCTGTTGAAGCCGCCGTGATCGAAAACGGTGGCCGCACCATCCTCGGTGAAGGTCTGGCCTACGACCGCTGCTCGGTCGGCATTGTCACCAACATCGAACCGGAGGCGGAAAATCTGGGCCGTTGGGATGTGCATCCGAGCGGTGGCGAGTTTTTCACGACTTTCCGCAACACCTACCGGACACAGATCGATGTGGTACTGCGCAACGGTTACACGGTACTGAATGCGGAAAATGAAATTGCCGCTGATTTGGCCGAGCTCTCTGACGGCGAGGTGATTTTCTTCGCCATCGACCCGGAGTGCCCGGTGATGGCGGCGCATCTTGCCGCTGGAAAACGTGGTGTCTTCGTCCGCGACAGCCGCATCATCCTCGCCACAGGTAGTAACGAAATTCGCCTCTGCCGCCTGGGTGATGTGCCGGTGATCGGCAAGCAGAAGGATCCGCACACCATCGCCAACGTCCTCGCCGCTGTCGCCGCTGGCTGGGCGCTGGGCCAGACGCAGGAAGTTATTAGCACCGGGGTGAAGACCTTCGGCCTCGAACTGCCCGACCTGGCTGCCCTGATTCCGCAAAACACCAGAACGTCGCCAGCCGCTAAAAAGCCGGCGACGGTTCGGAACTAACAAGTAAAACAAGGAAGATCGTTCATGGACGTTTCTCGCATTCGTGCCCTGCGTGGCCCCAACCTGTGGAGCCGGCACACCGCGATACAAGCCATCGTTACCTGCGAAGGTAACGAAGTGGCGATTGCCGACCTGCCAAATTTCGAAGCCCGCTTGCGCGAGCGCTTCCCCGCGCTCGGCGACCTGATTCCCGCCGACCATCTCGACACCGTTTCGATGGCCCACGCGCTGGAGTTTGCCGCCCTTGGCCTGCAGGCGCAGGCCGGCTGCCCGGTGACTTTTAGCCGTAGTGCCCAGACGCTGGAACCTGGCGTCTTTCAAGTGGTGGTTGAATACACCGAAGAGGACGTTGGCCGACTGGCTTTCGACCTCGCCGAACAGCTTTGCCTGGCCGCCCTCAATGACACACCGTTCGACCTCGACCGGGTACTCAAGGCCTTGCGCGAACTGGATGAAGACATTCGTCTCGGGCCTTCAACCGGCGCCATCGTCGCCGCCGCTGTGGCACGCGGCATTCCTTATCGCCGCCTGACCCAGGGCAGCCTCGTCCAGTTTGGCTGGGGCAGCAAGCAACAGCGTATTCAAGCCGCCGAAACCAGCTTCACCAGTGCCATTGCCGAATCAATCGCGCAAGATAAAGAGCTGACCAAGACCTTGCTGCATGCTGCCGGTGTGGCTGTACCGCTCGGCCGCCCGGTCACCGATGAGGACGACGCTTGGGCAGCCGCCCAGGAAGTTGGCCTGCCAATCGTCGTCAAACCGCGCGACGGCAATCAGGGCAAGGGGATTTCAGTCAATCTGACCAGCGAAGAACAGGTGCGTCAGGCCTATCGTGTTGCCGTCGATTACCGCGACGACATCCTGATTGAAAAATATCTGCCCGGCCACGATTACCGCCTACTGGTCATCGGCGACAAGCTGATCGCTGCCGCCCGCCGCGACCCGCCGCTGGTCATCGGCGATGGTACGCATACCGTTCGCGAACTGGTCGATATCGTCAATAGCGACCCACGCCGCTCGGATGGGCACGCCACATCGCTGACCAAAATCCGTTTCGACGAAATCGCCATCGCCCGCCTCGCCGAGCAAGGCTATAACGCCGAGACTATCCCGCCACGCGGCACGCGCGTTATTTTGCGTAACAACGCCAATCTGTCCACCGGCGGGACGGCTTCCGACGTCACGGACGATGTGCATCCGGAACTCGCCGCCTGCGCCGTCGCAGCAGCACAAACCGTTGGCCTCGATATCTGCGGCATCGACGTCGTTTGCGACACCATGCTCAAGCCGCTTGAGGATCAAGGCGGCGGCATCGTTGAAGTCAATGCCGCTCCTGGCCTGCGTATGCACCTCGCCCCCTCCTTTGGCAAAGGTCGCGCGGTGGGTGAAGCGATCATCAATATGATGTTCCCGGATGGTGACAATGCACGCATTCCGGTGGTGGCCATCGCTGGCACCAACGGCAAAACGACGACCAGCCGCCTGATCGGCCGAATTTTTGAAACCAATGGCCAACGCGTCGGCATGACCAGCACCGATGGTGTGTACATTGAAGGCAAGCGCACTGACGATGGTGATTGCAGCGGCCCGCGCAGCGCGCGCAATGTGCTGTTGCATCCGGATGTCGATGCCGCCGTCTTTGAAACGGCACGCGGTGGCGTGCTGCGCGAAGGTCTCGGCTTTGACCGCTGCGATGTCGCGGTGATTACCAACATCGGCATTGGCGATCACCTCGGCCTTAACTTCATTACTACGGTCGACGAACTGGCAGTGGTAAAACGCGTCATCGTCGAAAACGTCGCCCCCAAAGGCACAGCCGTGCTCAATGCGGCCGACCCGGTCGTGGCCGCCATGGCGCATCACTGCCACGGCTTGGTGATTTTCTTCGCCCAGAATCGCACCAACCCGGTTCTCGCCACTCACCGGGCGCAGGGCAAGCGCGTCGTCTATGTCGAGCGCGATGCGATCATTTGTCGCGAGGGCCGCAAAAAACACGAAATCCCGTTAGCTGGCATTCCCCTCACCCGCAATGGCAGCATCGGTTTCCAGGTGGAAAATGCAATGGCCGCCATCGCCACCGCCTGGGCATTAGATATTTCCTGGGAAACGGTTGAACAGGCCCTCGCCGGCTTTATCAGCGACA
This sequence comes from Burkholderiales bacterium, assembly GCA_038250105.1. Taxonomy (GTDB): domain Bacteria; phylum Pseudomonadota; class Gammaproteobacteria; order Burkholderiales; family Rhodocyclaceae; genus Azonexus. Next base: position 11,412 of record JBBSCQ010000060.1, read on the forward strand.
CCCAAACCGCCCCCGGTCGCTTCAATGTTTTTGACTACAAGGGCGCAACACTGATCGCCGACTACGGCCACAACCCGGATGCCATCCAGGCACTGGTCAAAGGCATCGAAAACATGCCGGCAATCCGCCGCTCCGTCGTCATCAGTGGTGCCGGCGACCGGCGCGATGACGATATCCGCCAGCAAACCGAAATCCTCGGCGAGGCTTTCGACGACGTCATTTTGTATCAGGACGCCTGCCAGCGTGGCCGCGAAGACGGCGAAGTCGTCGCCCTGCTCCGCGCTGGTCTGGCTGGCGCTAGCCGAACCCAACGAATCGAAGCTATCGACGGCGAATTCATCGCGATCGATGCGGCATTGAGCCGCCTGCAACCGGGTGATTTGTGCCTGATTCTGATCGATCAGGTTGAAGCGGCGCTGGCCCACATTACCCAGCGTATCGCCGAGGCCGGCTAAAGTAAAAACCGGCAACCTTGCCCCAAAAACCCGGCGCAAGTCGGGTTTTTTCCATTTGATCAAAGAGGAACCCACGGGATGAAGGTAATCCTGGTTTTGTCGTTGGTGGGTTAGCGCACAGACAAATTGCATATCAACAGGCATTCTGGGTACCTTGGTGCAGCCGCTAAGCAGCGCCGGCTCAATCCGTAGCTGGAAGATTAAAGATCAAATGGCATTGCAGCAGACCGGGCAGCTCGGCTGCCAATGGCAAAAAACTGGGAGGTCGCGCCACATCATGGAGCATCTGAAACCCGCTCGAATCCTCATCGTCGACGACGATGAATGCAACAGCAAGCTGCTCGAAACGCTGCTCCACGCCGAAGGTTATGCCACGCTGACCGCCCGGAATGGCCGCGAGGCGCTGGCCGTAGCCGCTGCCGAGCAACCGGATCTGATCCTGCTCGACGTCATGATGCCGGACATGGACGGTTTCGCGACCGTCGAGCACCTGAAGGCCAACCCGGCGACGCAACCGGTGCCGGTCATCATGATCACCTCGCTCGACGACCGCGAATCGAAACAGCGGGCGCTGGAATCCGGGGCTGAAGAGTTCCTGACCAAACCCTTCGACCGCGCCGATCTTCGGGTGCGGGTACGTAACCTGCTGCGCCTGAAGGAATACGGCGATTTCCTGGCCAATCACAATCGGATTCTCGAACAGGAGGTCAAGGAGCGCACCGAGCAGCTCGAAGAAGCCTATCGCGATACGGTGTTCACGCTGGTGCGGGCGGCCGAGTACAAGGATGAGGAAACCGGCCATCATGTCCGTCGCATCAGTTACTACTGCCGCGTACTGGCTGAGGCGAGGGGCATGGATGGCGACTTCTGCGACGCCATTTACCAGGCCAGCCCGATGCACGATGTCGGCAAGATCGGCATTCCCGATTACGTGTTGCTCAAGCCCGACCCCTACCTCCCCGAAGAATGGGCCTTGATGAAAACTCATGCGGCGCTGGGTGCCAACATTCTGGCCCACGGCAGTTCGCCATACACCCGGATGGGGGCGGTAATCGCCCTCAATCACCACGAGCGCTGGAATGGCAGCGGCTACCCGAGCGGTCTCAAGGGCGAGGAAATTCCGCTCGCCGCCCGCATCATGCAAATTTGCGATGTCTATGACGCGCTACGCAGCAATCGGCCCTACAAGGTGGCCTTCGACCACGCCCGTGCCATCGAGATCATCACCCACGGCGACGGGCGGACGCAACCGGAGCACTTCGACCCGAGCGTGCTGGCGGATTTCCTCAGCTGCGCCGAGCGTTTCGCCAAAATTTACGCGGAGCACAGCTAGCTTGATGCCATACCGCCCGCCACGGGTCCCTGGGGAACCGCTGATTTATTCGTCATCCCCGCGTAGGCGGGGATCCAGCGCCTTGTTTTTCCTGGGTTCCCGCCTACGCGGGAACGACAAAATTGATTTAATCGGCGGCTCCCTAGGGTGATTTCGCCCTGGCCAGGCGCTTTGCAAACGGCAGCCGGGTAGCCCAAACGGAGCACATCATGAAAATAAACACCCTCGAAAGTAGACTGGTTGCCGGCTTCATTGCCGCGCTCTCGATGCTGCTGCTGGCCGGCTGGCAGACGTACCGCTCGCTCGAAGATTACCGCGCCACCTCGCGCTGGGTTAGTCATAGCTACGAGGTGCTCGGCGCGCTGAGTGACGTCAGCGTCGCCATGAAGGAGATTGAGTTCGGCCAGCGCTCCTTCATCATCACCGGCGAAGAACTTTATCTGGCCGAGCGTGAGCGTGAAGCGGTGCGGATCAATGATGCGCTGGCCCGGATCAAGCGCCTCACGATAGATAACCCGCTCCAGCAACTGCGTGCCGCCAAACTGGAAAAGTTGGTGCTAGAACGCCTGCTATTACTGCAAAATACCGTCGCGCTCTATCGCAACCAGGGCTTCGCGGCAGCGCGGGAGCGCATCAAGACCGGCGTCTCCCACCGCAGCATGGAAGCACTGCTGAAGCAGGCCGACGCGATGGAGGAGGAGGAACGCACCCTGCTCGTGTAACGCAGCGCCGAGACCGAGCGCAGCGCCGACCGGACGCTAGCGGTCGGCGGGCTGTTGGCGGCGCTCGCCCTGGCCGGCATTTTTCTGTTGTGGTGGCGGATCCGGCGCGAGGTCGGCGAGCGGCACAGCGCCGAGGCGGCCCTGCGCAACAGCGAAGCGCTGCTGCAACAGATTCTCGATCTGCTACCGGTCGGCGTGTTTGTCTCCGATGCGGCCGGCCAGATCACGCGCATCAACCCGGCGGGCAAGGAAATCTGGGCTGGAGAGCGGCACGTCGGCGTCGAACAGTATGGCGAATACAAAGCCTGGTGGCCCGCCACCGGCCAGCCTCTCGCCGCCAACGAGTGGGCCTTGGCGCGCACGCTAAACAGCGGCGAGACCATCCGCGACGAATTGGTCGATATCCAGGGCTTTGACGGCAGTCGCAAGACGATCCTCAACAACACGATGCCGATCCACGATGGTCAGGGTCAGGTGATCGGCGGCGTCGCGGTCAATCTGGAGGTCACCGAATTCAAGCGCACCGAGCGCGAACTGCGCCTGGCCGCCCATTTCGACGAAACAGAGAGCCAGGCGCTGGCGCTGTTCTCCACCCATTTTGAGCGCCGGACAATTTTCGACGGCCTGCTCGCGCTGCTCGCCGAAAACCATCCTTTTCCCGCCTCGGCGCTTTACGCTTACGATGAGTGGAGCGGCCGTTTCCACCGCGAGGCGGCCCACGGACTGGCCGCCGAGGTGGCCGATGAATTTGCCCTCGGCGAGGGCCTGCTCGGCGAGGCAGCGCAGACGGGAAAGACAACCCTCCTCGAAACGGCCGCCTTGACCCTGCAAACCGGGATCGCCGATTTCGCCCCAACGGCCGTGCTGATGATTCCCATTTGCTACCAAGAAAGCCGCCTCGCCGTGCTCGTACTGGCGGCGAGCAAAGTCCTTGGCGACAAGGATCGCGGCTTCCTCGAACTACTGGCGTCACAGCTTGGCGTCGCCCTGCACAATCTGAAGCAGTACGGCGACCTCAAACTACTGGCCGAACAATTGCGCGGCAGAAACGAGGAAATCGCCAGCAAGAACCTGCAACTCGAGGAAGCCAGCCGCATGAAGTCGGCATTCCTCGCCAACATGTCGCACGAACTGCGGACCCCGCTCAACGCCATCATTGGTTTCGCCGAAGTGCTTAAAGATGGCCTGCTCGGCGAAGTGACGGCGCAACAGAAGGAATACATCACCGACATTTTCACCAGCGGTGGTCATCTGCTCTCGCTGATCAACGACATCCTTGATCTATCGAAGGTCGAGGCCGGCAAGATGACGCTGGATCTCGAAGCACTGTCGCTGCCTGCCCTGATCCGGGCTAGCCTGCAGGTCGTACGGGAAAGTGCGCTGACCCATCATCTGCAGCTGATCAACGACGTGGCGGACGACCTCGGTGAGATTTGGCTCGATCAGCGCAAGGTCAAACAGATGCTCTACAACCTGCTCTCCAACGCCGTGAAATTCACCCCTGAGGGCGGCGAAATCCATATCTCCGCCCGCCAGGTCGAGCCGATGGCGGAGACCGACGGATCCTTCGAGCATTATCTCGAACTATAGGTACGTGACAGCGGCATCGGCATCACTACCGAGGATCAGGCACGGCTGTTCCAGCCATTTACCCAGATCGACAGCACGCTGTCCCGGCGCTACGAGGGAACCGGCCTCGGCTTGGTGATGGTGCAGCGTCTGGCCGAACTGCACGGCGGGACGGTGACCCTGCACAGCGAATTTGGCCGCGGCTCGACGTTTACCATTCGGCTGCCCTGGCGAACCACGGGCGAAAAGCCGCCCGCTGCCGCTCAAGCCACCTTGCCAACCAGCCCACCAAGACCAGCAAAGCCAGGGCTGGCTCTGGTTATCGAGGACGACGACAAGGCCGCCGATCTGATGCGTCTGCAACTGGAGGCGGCCGGCTTTCGCGTGATCCGCACCGCCACCGCCGAATCCGCCCTCGAACTGGTGGCGACCGAAGTACCCGACCTGATCACCCTCGACATTCAGTTACCCGGCATGAATGGCTGGGACTTCCTCGAACGCATCAAGCACGAGCCGCGACTCGCCACCATTCCAGTGGTCATCGTTTCGATTGCCGCCGACCAGGTGCGCGGTATTTCGCTGGGCGCCGCCCAGGTGCTGCAAAAACCCGTCGCTCGCGCCGACCTGCTGCGCGCCCTCGAAGCTACCGGTTTTCGCGCCACGCCGAACATCTCACACAGCGTTCTGGTAGTTGACGACGACCCCAAAGCGATACAACTGTTTGGCACCTATCTGGAAAGTGCCGGTTACCGCGTACTCTCCGCTTTCGGCGGCAAGGACGGCATCGCCATGGCCCTCGACCAGCATCCCGACCTGATCGTGCTCGACCTGATGATGCCTGAGGTGAACGGCTTCGACGTCGTTGCCGCCCTGAAAAACAAACCCGCCAGCGCCGCCATCCCGGTGATCATCGTCACCGCCAAGCAGATCACCGCCGAGGATCGCCAGCGCCTCAACACCGACGTGCTGAAAATCATCGAGAAGTCGGACTTCAACGATGGTCGCTTCATTGACGAAGTGAATCGGGCACTGACGGGAAAGGAGCGCTGAAATGGCACGCATTCTGGTCGTCGAAGACAACCTCGCCAACATGAAACTGGTCGTCCTCCTGCTCGAAAAGGCCGGCTACGAGGTGATGCAGGCGACCGATGCCGAAGCTGGTATCAGCCTGGCCCGCCAACAACATCCCGACCTGATTTTGATGGATGTCCAACTGCCCGGCATGGATGGCCTGGCAGCAACGCGCCTGCTCAAGGGTGAGGCCGCCACCCGCGATATCCGGATTGTCGCCCTGACCGCCTTTGCCATGCCCGGCGACCACGAAAGAATCGCGGCCAGCGGCTGCGACGGGTACATCGCCAAGCCGATCCACTATCAGGAATTTCTCAAGCAAGTGGCAGCAGAACTACGGGAATGAGAACAAGCGCCTTACCGCCAGCCGATCGACACTTCAGCCGCCGATACGCAGCCCGGTTTTTTTCAGGATTTTGGTCGAGTAAAGAATGTCGTTGGCCCGGCAGGCATCGCCGAGCAAGGCCTTGATCTCCAGCGCCTTGACGGCGCATTCGTCGCGCGAACTACCGTGCACCATGGCAAACAGGTTGTAGGGCCAGGCCGGCAAGGCGCGCGGCCGACGGTAGCTATGGGTGACGAAAGGCAGCGCGCCAACAATGGCGCCCAAAGCGTCCACCTGATCGTCGGCGACGTCCCACACCGTCATGCCGTTCGCTGTCCAGCCGATGGCGTAATGATTCGGCACGGCGCCAATGCGGCGGATGATCCCGGCCGCAAGCAAGGCTTGCAGCCGGCGCATGACCTCTTCGCCGGGCAAGCCAATCTGCTCACCAATGGCGTGATAGGGCCGCGCAACCAGCGGCAAACCACCTTGGGTAGCGACGATCAGCGCACGGTCGATTTCGTCGATCATCGCCGGGCCTCCAGTTTCATTTCGACAAAGAACTCGCGCTCTTTCGGGAAGGCATAAACTGGCAAACCAGTATCGTGTTCAATGCGTGCCACGGCTTCGGCAATGCCGCCCTGAGTTTCAGTCGCCAGCACAAACCACATATTCATTGCATGCTCACGGCGATAGTTGTGGGCGACCTGGGGCAAGGCATTGACCAGCGCCGTCACTTCTTCATATCGCGCTTCCGGGACGGCCAGCGCGGCCAGTATGAAAGCGCCGCCCATGCGTTCGATCTGATACATCGGGCCGAAGCGAGTCAGCACCTTGTCGGCCAGTAGCCGTTCCAGACGTTGCAGCAAGACCTCTTCGCTGATACCCAGACGCTCGGCGACTGCGGCATACGGCCGTTCGCAGATCGGGAACTCACCCTGCAAATTATCGATAATTTTCCGGTCGACCGCAGTAAGCTCAGACATAACGAGCACCGTTCTGTTTGTAGCGGGTCAGCGAGAACAACACGTCGTGAGCACAATCGTTCAGGCCGTGGCGCTGCCGCATATCGGCGATGATTTCTTCAACCTCGCCGCGCTCCCGGCCGTGGATCATGCAAAAGAGGTTGTACGGCCAATCCGGCAAAATACGCGGGCGGCGATAGCACAGCGTCACCGCCGGCTCTTCAGCCAGCGCCCGACCCAGTTCGCTCACCCGTTCATCGGCAATATCGTGCACCAGCATGGCGTTGGCGGTGTAGCCCAATTCACGGTGACGCACGACAATACCGAAACGCTTGATGGCGCCCTCTTCCAGCCAGCGCCCGATACGGCCGAGGACATCCGACTCCGAGGCGCCAATACGTTCGGCAATCAGTGCAAACGGCCGCATAAACAGCGGCAGGCCTTCCTGCAACACCGAGACCAGACGACGCTCCGCCTCCCCCATTGGTTGAACGGGCTGTACCGGCCGCGCTACCGCAATATTTTTCGGCTTGCCGCCAAGCAAGGAAAAGCCAAGGTCAATATGAAATTCTTCCAGCAACGGCAGCGCCAGCAAAGGGTGGCCTGCTGCCTTCTCAATCGCGCCCAGCGTTGCCTGCAAACGGCCTTCACTGCCGGCCGTCACGACGAACCAAAGGTTGTAGCGGTGTTCACGTTCGTAGTTGTGATTGACCTCGGGAAAACGGTTGACCGCAGCGGCCACCGCCTCAAGTTGCTCCGGCGGCACAGCCATCGCCGCCAAGGTCGAAGCACCAATGCGCTTGGGCGCGAAAACGGCACCCACGCGGGAAATCTTGCCTTCGCGACGGAGCTTTTCCAGGCTGCCGAGCACGACTTTTTCCGCCACGCCAAGCCGTGTCGCCAGTTCGGCAAAGGGTGCCGGGCAGAGCGGGAAGTCGCGCTGAAATTCGTTGAGCAGGCGGAATTCGAAGTTGGTATTCACGTAAGCGGCGCTCATCAGAAACCGATGCGGGCAGCGCGGCTAGCGAAAAAGATACCAGAAGGACTATCGGCCGGTATTTCGCCCAATTTAGCAAAGCTGGCGGTGTCGTAAATCACCACCTTGTTGTCGTCGCGGGCCGAGAGCCAGACGTTTTCACCGCGCGGCGCAAACTCCATGTGCAGAATGCCCTTGCCCGGCTCGAAAGCGTGGACAACTTTGCCCGCCAGTGTGTCGATTACGTCGATCTTGGCGTTATCCGGGAAGGCAAAATTGACCCAAACCTGCCGCCCATCGGGGCGCGCTATGACAAACACCGGCTGGCCGCGCACTGGAATCCGGCCGACCTCTTTCCAGGTCGCGACGTCGACAATCAGCACTTCATGGCGGCCAATTGCCGGCAGGTAAGCCTTGCCCTGGGCGACCGACCAGCCCCGCAGATGTGGCATTTTGAAGACGGGCAGCTTTTCCTCACCTCGTCCATAGTTCTCGAGAATCTTGCGGGCGCCCTTTTCCGGTTGCCAGAGATCGAGCATCGCGACGCCATCCTCACCGAACAAACCGGCCAGAAAGTAACGACCATCGGGCGTCACCAAACCATCATAGGGCTGCAAACCGGCCGGGTAACGCTGGGTTTTGGGTTGCCGTGGATTGCTGAAATCGCTGACCCAGATTTCGCCGCCATCAAACAGGGCGTAGACAAACTTGTTGCCTGGACTATCCGCCAAGCCGACCACTTTGGAGAACTTGCCGGGCGCGTATTCGGCCGGCACTTCAGAAAGCAGTTCGAGCGTTTCAGCATCGAAAGCCTTAATACCGCCTGGCGTGTAGTTTTGTGCCACGACAATGCGGCCATCCTGCGAGATCGAGCCGCCAATGGCATTGCCGGATTGCATGACCCGCTTGACGATGCGCGCTTCCAGCAAATCAATTTTGGTCAGCCCGCCATCGCGGCCAAAAATAAAGGCGTAGCGGCCATCGCGCGAATAGACGGCGGATGCGTGCGACAGATCGCCCAGGCCTTCAATCCGCCCATACGCCTGTTTCGAACTGGTATTGACCAGGGTGATACGACCGGTGGCACGTTCGATCACCAGGCCGAGGTCACCCGTACCGCGCAATTGCGGTCCGGCGCAGGCGGTCAAAAACATCGCCAGGAGAAAGCTGAGGAGAAGGCGCATTACAGGCTCACTTTGGAAATTCAGTCATCAATTTTTCAACAACCCAGCCGGCTTCGGCCTCCGA
>JBBSCQ010000061.1:0-18882 GCA_038250105.1 Burkholderiales bacterium
CAGGAGAGCAAAGCCGCCGGCTTGCCAGCGAGTAACCGCCAACGCTGCCCCTGAGCATCGGCTAAGGGCTGCGGACAGGGAATAGCACAGCTGGCGAGGTGATCCATCAGCGCCAAATAAAAATTTAGCGCCGGGATTTCGATGCGCTCAAACAGGGTAAGCACAAAGCGACCCTGAGAGGTCGTCACGAAGTAGTTGGAGTTTTGCATGCCGGCGGCAATACCGACATGACTAATCAACTCACCCAGCCCTAACGGCTGGAGCCAGGCAGCAAGTTCGTCGCGCCCGACTGAGGTATATACGGACAAAATTTACCAGCTATGAAGAATCCACATCGGCGGCTTGACCGTTGGATTTGGAATATTCGCCTCGATGAAATTGCCATCGCCTTGATTGTCGACCAGGTAATACGACGGGCCAACCGTAGGCGTCACCTTGATCATGTAAAGCTTGCCCTTGATGCGAAACTCTTCGCGACTTTCTTTTTCGGTCTTGACGATGGTCACCTGCGGCTCCAGTGCCGCGTCGAAGGCTTCCATGCCGGGGGGCGGTGGCGGCACGGCAGGCAGTGGCTGCAAGTCTTTTTGCGCCCAGGCCGGCAAGGCGGCGAGCAGCAGGAGGGGGAGAAGACGGCGCATGAGAGTTTCCTTTTTGATCTGAGGCCGATTTTATTACAGGTTGAGCATCAACTCGCGCTCATTGGGCAAGGGGCCGAACGGACGCGCTTCGTAGTGCTTGAAAATAGCCTCGACGACAAGTTCCGGTTCGTCGATCAACTGGATCAAATTGATGTCTTCGGGATCAACCAGCCCCTCTTCAACCAGGCGCTCCTTGAACCAGTCGATCAGCCCTTGCCAGAAGGGTGTGCACACCAGAATCAGCGGAATTTTGCGGGCCTTGCCAGTTTGGATGAGGGTGAGCGCTTCCATCAACTCATCGAGCGTGCCGAAACCGCCGGGCATCACGACATAGGCGCTGGCGAAGCGGACGAACATGTATTTACGGGCAAAAAAGTGGCGAAAAGTCTGGGAAATATCCTGATACGGATTGTTTTGCTGCTCGTGCGGCAACTGAATATTCAGGCCGACCGAGGGTGATTTGCCGTGGAATGCCCCTTTGTTGGCCGCTTCCATAATCCCCGGACCACCACCGGAAATCACCGAGAAACCGGAATCCGAGAGCAGGCGCCCCGTTTTCTCGGCCAGTTCGTAATACGGCGTACCCGGTTTGATGCGGGCACTACCGAAAATAGTCACCGCCGGCTTGATCGCGGCCAGACGTTCGGTCGCTTCGACGAACTCTGACATAATGCCGAAGATACGCCACGACTCGCGGGCCGATGCCATTTGCAGCAGTGCATCGGACTCCACGCCCATTACCAACTTTTCGCTTTCCGTCACTTCTCATGCCTCTTTTGTTGTTAGTGGACGGTTCGTCCTATCTCTACCGCGCCTTCCACGCCATGCCCGATTTGCGCAACAAGGATGGCGAGCCGACCGGCGCCATCTACGGCGTGCTGAACATGCTACGCCGGCTGGAAAGCGACTACAAGGCAGACTACAAAGCCGTTGTCTTCGATGCCAAGGGCAAAACCTTCCGCGATGACTGGTTTCCCGAATACAAGGCGCACCGGCCGTCGATGCCGGAAGACCTGGTCCGGCAAATCGAACCGATCCATGCCGCCATTAAGGCAGCCGGTTGGCCGGTACTGATGGTCGATGGTGTTGAAGCCGATGACGTGATTGGCACGCTGGCAACGAATGCTACGGTCGACGGCATAAATACCCTGATTTCCACTGGCGACAAAGATCTGACCCAATTGGTCAGCCCCTATGTGCGCTGGTACAACACGATGAGCAACGAACTGCTCGATGAAGCTGGCGTCGAGGCCAAGTTTGGCGTCCCGCCGGAAAAAATCGTCGATTACCTGGCGCTGGTCGGCGACACCGTCGATGGCGTACCCGGCGTCGCCAAATGCGGCCCGAAGACGGCGCTAAAATGGCTGGCGCAATATGGTTCGCTCGATGGCGTAATCGCCCATGCCAGCGAAATCGGTGGCGTTGTGGGCCAGAACCTGCGTGACCATCTCGATTTTCTGCCGCTCGGCAAAAAGCTGGTCACGGTGGCCTGCGATCTGTCGAACTTGCCGGCACCCGGCCAGTTGAACACGACGCCACGCGACACTGAAACCCTGCGTGGCTTGTATACCCGCTATGGCTTCCGCACCTGGCTGGCTGATCTGGACGCACTTCCCCCTCCCCTTCAAGGGGAGGGTCGGGGTGGGGATGGATTAGAGACGCCGAACACCAGCCGTTCCCCAACCCATCGCCCACCCAGCCTCCCCCTTGACGGGGGAGGAGCGCCGTTTTCCACCGGCACGATCCCGGTCAACTACGAAACCATCTTCACCTGGCCGCAATTCGACGCCTGGCTGGCCAAAATCGAAGCCGCCGAACTCACTGCTCTTGATACCGAAACGACCAGTCTCGACTCTTTCGCCGCCCGCATCGTCGGCATTTCTTTCTCGGTCACCGTCGGCGAAGCTTGCTACATTCCGCTCGGTCACACCGCACCCGGCGCCCCCGACCAGTTGCCGCGCGAGGAAGTGCTGGCCCGGCTAAAACCCTGGCTGGAAGCGGTCGACCGCAGCAAGGTGCTGCAAAACGCCAAATACGACCAGCACATTTTCGCCAACCACGGCATCGCGCTGGCCGGCATTGTGCACGACACCATGCTCCAGTCCTACGTGCTGGAATCGGACAAGGGGCACGACCTTGGCCAGCTGTGCAGCCGCCACCTCGGCCTCGCCACCATTGCCTATGCCGACCTGTGCGGCAAGGGCGCCAAGCAGATCGGCTTCGACCAGGTCGATATCGAACGCGCCGCCATCTACGCCGCCGAGGACGCCGATGTCACGCTGCGCGTGCATCAAACCCTGCAGCCGCAATTCACCCACGAAGCCGACTTGAGCTACATCTACCGGGACATCGAAATGCCGGTCCGCCAGGTGATCTGGCAGATTGAGCGCAACGGCATCCTGATCGACAGCAATGTGCTGGCCCGGCAGAGCCACGAAATGGGCCAGAAGATCATGGCCCTCGAAGCGCAGGCCTACGAACTGGCTGGCCAGCCCTTCAACCTGGCTTCGCCAAAGCAACTGGCAGAAATCATGTTCGAGAAGCTCGGGCTGCCAGTCAAAAAGAAAACCCCGGGCGGCACGCCGTCGACCGATGAGGAAGTGCTTTCTGAACTAGCGCTCGATTACCCGCTGCCCAAATTGCTGCTCGAACACCGCAGCTTGTCCAAGCTCAAGGGCACTTACACCGACAAGCTGCCGCGCATGATCAATGTGCAAACCGGCCGCGTCCATACTCACTTCGCGCAAGCGGCGGTGGTCACCGGGCGCCTGGCCTCAAGCGACCCGAATCTGCAGAACATCCCAGTGCGCAGCGAAGAAGGTCGGAAGATTCGCACGGCCTTCATCGCCCCGGCCGGCAGCAGCATCGTATCGGCCGACTATTCGCAGATCGAATTGCGCATCATGGCCCACCTTTCAGGCGACGCCCGGTTGCTCGAAGCTTTTGCCCAAGGTGAGGACGTGCACCGCGCTACTGCCGGGGAAATTTTCGGCGTCACGCCGCTTGAAGTCGGCCCCGACCAACGGCGCGTCGCCAAAAGCATCAACTTCGGCCTAATCTATGGCATGAGCGCCTTCGGCCTGGCTCGCCAGCTCGGCCTCGAACGCAGCGCAGCGCAGACCTATATCGACCGCTACTTCGCCCGCTATCCCGGCGTCGCCCTCTACATGGAAGAAGCCCGCAACACTGCCCGCCAGCATGGCTACGTCGAAACTGCCTTCGGCCGCCGGCTGTGGTTCCCGGAAATCAATTCGAGCAACGGCATGCGCCGCCAAGGCGCCGAACGCGCCGCGATCAACGCGCCGATGCAGGGCACGGCCGCTGATCTGATCAAGCTGGCGATGATCGCCGTGCAAAACTGGCTGGAAACCGACGGCCTGAAATCCCGCCTCGTCCTGCAAGTTCACGACGAACTGGTGCTCGAAGTGCCAGATGAAGAGCTAATGGACGTGCGCCTCCACCTGCCGCGTCTGATGTGCCAAGTCGCCAAACTGAAGGTGCCGCTAATCGTTGATCTCGGGGTCGGGCCTAACTGGGAAGCTGCGCATTGATGAAATTCAGCCATTGCAAGAAACAGATCAAGGCTGCTTACCTGAAGCGCCGCTATCGTTTAGAGGTTTGTGGCGACGCCTTTGAAATTGGCAAATACTGCGTCATCCGGCGGAATGAACGAGCCAGAATCATTCTTGGAAAAGGCTTTTGTGCCCGCAATTTCGTCACTTTCAATGTCAGCGGCGTGCTGGAAACGGGTGAAAATGTTTTTGTAAACGCCTACACCTCATTTAATGTGCGAGAAGGTCTTTCGATTGGCAACGGCACCCTGATTGGAGAAGGCGTCTGCTTTTACGATCACGACCATGATTTGCGCGACGCCCTTCGCCCAATTGCTCAGTCCGGGTTTAAAACCGCCCCAATAAAAATTGGTTGCAACGTCTGGCTGGGCTCAAACAGCATCATTCTGCGTGGCGACATAATTGGCGACGGTGCGGTGGTTGCGGCCGGCGCTATCGTCAGTCGAAATATTCCGGACAACCACTTCTATTATTCAAAAGATCGTATTGAACTGATCAAAAGGTCCACCGATGCTATTGAAAAAACTTAGACTGAAAAATGTCCTGAGCCAACGAGTGGAACATTTAGTTCGCCGGTTTTAAATGTAGTGCTAAGCACATCGCGTACCGCGACTGTGAAAACATAAGCGTAGTGCCAGTGCGTATCATTGGCTGATTGATAGGCTGTCGTAAAACCGTTTTCTGCGAGTATCCGGTTCAAACACATTGGGGTTGGCCGCCAATAATCACCAAAAGCACCTTGTTCAAAATGCACCGACTGTAGGAAAGGCGTGACCAGAATCACCACGTCGGTACTCAGGGTGCAAATATTCTCAATTGCCTTACGAATCTCGAACACGTGCTCCAAAGTGGTGTGGTTGTAGGCCACCTGATATTTTCCCCGCAGGGATTCCGGCAACGCTGCTTCCAAATCAATGAAAACAGCGTCGCTCCTTTGATCCTCCATACCCCTTGTGCCTTTGAAATTGGACACGGCATAAGATGACGCCCGCGAGAAATAATCGCGATAGTGCCCTCCACGCTGATCTTCGTCACGCCAGCCACTGACATTGATTACTGCACCGTCGAATTGCGCGCCAATCCTTGCCAATTCACCATTCGACCATTCCCTAGGCCGCACTTCATAACGACGAGCCCGACGCATCGCTGCCGCAACCACCCGATATTGCCAGGCACAGAAGCTATTCACCCAATTGCCGATCAGCGGAAGCTTGAGCAGCCCAACCAGTAGTGTTTCCATAAAACCCTGCCTATTTTTAATAAAATACACTTGCTTGCGACAAACGCACAAATGCAGCCAATGCGTCATCCGCTGAAATATCCCGTACATCGCGTGACGGCTGTTGCAGCAATTCGTAGGGTACGCCCCAAGGGTGCCAGCGCTCCGCCGACGAATTGCCGAAGAAACAAACCAGCGGCTTGCCCAACCCGGCCGCCACATGCATGCCACCACCATCGGAAAGTACCGCACAGTTGGCCAGCGACAAGCCGGCGATCAGTTCCGACAGGTGTGCGGTTGGCACCGGCGCAACAGGCAGATCGGACAATGCAGCCAGTAGACAGGCGGCTTTGCCGTCATCACCGGGATGGAAGGGATTGTTCTCGTCGCCCGGTGACCAAAAAACCAGAAAACGGGCGGCATACTGGGCGTGCAGGCGATGGGCCAGTTCAGAGAAGCGTTCGACCGGCCAACGCTGCTTTTCCTTGCGCGCACTAATATGCAGCGCGACCAAGGGGCCTTCGCCTTGCACTACATTGGCTGGTAGCTGCTGGCGCAGACGCGCGGCCAGTGCGGCGTCGGCGACTACGGTCAACCCGGGAATCTCGCCGGAAATACCGAGCGGCTCCAGCAGGCGGAACATGTCCTCGGTTTCATGTAGCAGGCCACCTTCGCCATGCGCAATGGCCAGATCAATTTTGGCCGACATCGCCTGCTCGGTGACGAAACCGACAATGTGCTTGGGAGCCAGCAGGCGAGCCAGCTTCAACGAACGGGTGGCAAAACCGCTGGTCGCCAGGATGGCGTAGTCGAATTTCATCTGACGCAGTTGCCAAAGTAGCTTGGCGCGGCGCAGATAAGCCTGCCAAACCGATTCGCCCGCTGCATGCTTGCCCTTGGTGTAAGCAAAAATGGCGTCAAGGTGTGGATTCCCCTGAATCGCCGGTTCGTTATAACTATTAACCAATGCCGCGAGGTAAGCCTGCGGGTACTGCCGGCGAATAGCCTCGAACAGTGGCGTGGTACAAATCAGGTCGCCGATATTGTCGCGTCGGATGATGAGGATTTTCATTCTGATACCGGTTCGTCAGGCACGGAAACAAGTATTGCCAAAACCAGGAAAAAAACCATGAGCATATGATCTCTATTAATACTGTCCAATAACATCCGCCCAAAAAATCCACCAACCACAAAAAACAAAATCAGGCCAGCCGGATCCCGTTGCACAAAATACCGCCGAATGCCAACCCAGGCCAGCCACGATAAAAACCCAAGCCAAAGAAGTAATCCAGGCGAGCCAGTGCCGATAGTCCAGTCGATCAATCCGCTGTGAGCATGGCCCAGCCGAGTATTCATGGTCTTACGCAAGGCATGGCCAAAAGCGTTTCTACCATAGCCAACCCCATATGGATATTCAACAATCACATCAAGGCCCACCCGAATCCAGGCAATCCTAAAGTAGGCGGAGGCTTCCACTGGCTGACCTGATTTCAGGTTGGGCAAAATGGCATCATCCGGATGTAACCAGGCATCACTTGCGGTCTTCTGCCATGCAACCTGGGCGGTTTCTTCAAATGCCGCCCAACGAGGGTCAAGTTGATAACTGGCCCAAGCTAGCAAGCCAATGAGGGCAAACGCAGATCCGACAAAACTGAGTGCTTTGGTGATTCCGATTTTTTCACGCTCATGCCAGAGCACCAACAAAGCAAGTGAAGAAAGCAGCAGCAATGATCCAATCATGCCGTTGCGAGCACCAAAAGCCAGATTACTCAAGAAAGCGACAACAATTCCGCCAATCAATACTGAAGTAGGAATAGATGTGATCGATTGCTTGTAAAGCCAGCGACTCAATCCATCTACAGCCAGAAAAGCGAGCAATAGATTGTTCCAGTAGCTGATTTCAAGCTTGCCAGCCGTCAGCAATGCCTTTCCTTGTGGAAAGGCGCCACTTGCCAAAAAAGACGGGAAGCTCACAGCCAGTGAGAAAACAGTCTGGACTAAAAATACCAGCACAAGTACGCCCAGCAGTTTTTGCCGGGATAAACCGATATATCGACCTATCAACACCGCCCCCAAGCCGATTACCATCGATAGCATTGCTGGCAGCCATTGGCCTGAAATTTCCTTGAGTGCCCAGGCTGTTTCGTCTGAAATCCAGAGCGCTTGGACGAGCATCCAAATTGTCAGGATCATCAACCAAGCAATCAACCCTTTGATTTTCCAATTTTTGGTCCATAAGCCCAACTGGCAGTTGCGCCACAGCAGGAACATCAAAGTCAGCAGAGTCAACAACAATGTGTGGCGCAAGCCTATTGTTCCCGGAATTGGCAAGACAAATAGGAAAAGCATGAAGGAAATACCGAAAGCACGCAGTTTCATCGGAGATTAAACAAGCTAGATAAATTTGATGGGTTCGGAACACTTGTATTGGCAACAAGCCGGAAATTACCCTGTATAAGAATGCGTCGACCACCAAAAAAACAATTTTCCAAATGGTTCCAGAGCCTCCTCGGCAATTTGTGATGCAGCTGAAAACTCATTTTTTCAGTAATCGTTGAACCTGCTCGACGAGACCCTCAAGCGGCGCCTTGGCGATGCAGGCCCGCGTTCCCAGATGGCAACGGTAAGGCGCATCGAAAGCATGGGAACAGGGGGCACAAGGCTCGGCACTGCGGACCACAATGGCACGCGGACCGATCGGCCGCTGGTCATCGGCGTCGGCCGGGCCCATGAAATCGACCACCGGCACGCCCAATGCGTCGGCCACGTAGGTGGCGCCTGAATCGACGCCGACAAAACAATCCAGGCCGGCCAGTAGCGATGGCAGTTCGGCCAGGGACCACTGACCGGTGGTATCGACCATCCGGCCACTTGGTAAAGCCGCGAGCAACTCACCAGCGGCGGGCTGATCTTGCGCGGTACCGACCAGAACCAGTGTCGCCGAGGTACGGCTGATAATTTGTCCGGCAAGTTCCTTGAGTTGGGCCGGCACCAAGGCTTTCATCCGGTTGCCAGCGCCGAGCCCAAGGCCGACCAGCGGGCCGGGCAGTGCCCCGAGCACCACTTCGCGTTTCAACTCGCCGCTAGCACAGCGCGGCATTTCGTTGGGTAGGGCCAACAACGCCGGATCCACCGTCACCCCCAGGCCGGCCAGCGCCCGCAGGGCCGTTTCACGGAACAGCCGACCGCTGCGGTGTACCTCGCCATGGGTCAAAAAAGGATACGCCAGACGCGCGCTGCCTTGGCGCCGATCGGCCAGCACCGAAACCCGCTGCGCCACGCCGGCCCAGAATGGCGCCAACAGGGTACTGAGGTTGGGGCTGAGGACCAGTACCCCGGTGTAGCCTTCAGCCAGTTGCTGAAGCAGCCAGCGCTTGCCGGCCCAGCCCTTGAAGCCGCCGGGTGGCAGCGGAATGATACGGTCAATGCTGTCCAACCCTTGCGCCAGCGGGACATTCACCGGATGCAGCAAGGCGACGATTTCGGCCTCGGGCAGGCGCAAACGCAAGGCGCGGAAAACCGGCGTCGTGGCGACGAAATCGCCGATCTTGGCGGTCTGGATGACCAGAATCCGCTGGGTTTTAACTGAGCGCTGACGCTTCGCGCGCCACCACAACAGCGGTGCGGCCAGCCAGGTGAGCAATAGATAAATCACCGCGCCGCTTCCTCCAGCACCTTCTCCACACCGGCTACGTAAGCCTCAATCGAAAACCTGTCCACGACGCGCCGCCGGCCGGCCTCGCCCATGGCGCAGCGCAGCAGCGGGTCGGAGAGCAAGCGGCGCAAGGCAGCGGTCAGCGCCGGCACATCGCCGTAAGCGTAGAGCAGGCCGGTTTCTTCATTGACGATCAGTTCGCGGGTGCCGGTGACGTCGGAGCCGACCGCTGGCTTGCCGGCCAGCATGGCCTCTAGCACAACGCGCGGCAGTCCTTCCTTGCTCGAACAGAGGACGCAGACATCCATCGCCTGCACCCAAGCCAGTGGCGCCGACTGGAAGCCGAGGAAGCTAACCTGATCTGTGATACCGAGGCGGGCGGCGGCCGCTTCCAGTTCGGCCCGTTGCGGCCCTTCGCCAAGGATCAGGCAAGTCACGGGCATCCCGCTTATCTTGAGTGCACTGACCGCCTCGATCAAGTGAGATACGGATTTGAGTGAGGTCAGCCGACCAACCGTACCGATCACCAGCCGATTGACTGTCGGCGGCAGTTCGACCGCAGCCGGCAGAGCCAGACGGTGGTCGATGGCGTTATAGACCACCTGCAGGCGGTTTTCGGCGACATGTTGGGCGGCAAGTACTTCGGCCACACCTTGTGAAACACAGATGATGCGCGTCGCCACCCGATTAACCACGGCTGCTTCCTTAGCCTGCAGCTTCGGCTCGCTACGGCAGTGCTGAACAACGGGCAGCCCGGCGGCCTCACCGGCCAGATAGCCTTCGATATTCGACGAGGGCTGGTTGTTCATATAAATCAGGTCAAAGCTGCCTTCTTCCAGCAGTTTGCGCAAGGCGACGACACGCGGCTTGATCCGCCAGCGCATTTCGATAGCCAACACCGCCCGCTTTTTCAGCTGTACCGACCACGAGAACAGACCACGCACCAATTCCTTGGCCAGCTTGGCCCACAGCGGCTGCGGGCGAATCGGCAGCAAGATCAGCGGAATGCCGATATCAGCCAGTTCCTCGGAAAGCAGCCTACCCTCCTTGCCCTTGCGGTAATCCTTGTAGAAGCAGCAAGTCACGGCAAAGCGCTGGCGGTCGAGGCGTTTGAGCAGCTCGAACATGCTGTTGGTGCCGCCACCCCATTCGTTACCTGTGTCGAGCAGCAGGATGCGTTTGGGTGAAATCATGGGGTTTTTCGGCACAAAATGCAGTCGACCGCAGCAATCACTTCGGCCACTGAAATATTGTCCATGCAGATCGGTTCGGCATAGGGGCAGTTCTTGGAATAACAGGGATCGCAAGTCCGCCATTTGCGAATGACGATATGACGTTCCAGGTCATAGCCTGGTCCGGAACGCGCCGGATCGGAAACGGCAAACAGGGCGACAACCGGGGTATCAACAGTAATTGCCAGATGCATCGGCCCGGTATCGCCGGTGACCAGCAGGCTGGCGCGTTGCAACAGCGCCGGCAAGGCGATCAGCGGCAGTTGGCTGGCCGATGCCCAGGCCCGCGTACCGTTTGCCAACGGCACCACCGCCTCGATGCCGGCGGCCACTTCCTGACAGAGCGCTGCTTCAGCGGGCGAACCGCTGACGACGAAACGCAGATCCGGTCGCATTTCGGCCAATTGCCGTGCCGCCTCAATGAAGCGCGAACACGGCCAGCGCCGGCTCATCGTCGACGCGCCGGGCTGAAAGGCGACAACAGGCGCCGTTTGCCAGCCGTGTTCGGCCAGCGCCTTGGTAACGGCCGCTTCGCCTTCGGCATGCATCGGCACCGTCATCCGCCGCGAAAAATCACCGACTGCCCCAGCCAGCCGCGCTACCGCCAAACGCTGATCAAGACCATGACCGAGATCGTCCCAGCCAAGCACCGGCTCTCGGTTACTGAGCAGGAAATTCCAGCGGTTGTTGTTGGGCAGCTTGAAGACATAGCGGGCACCGGACAGGTAGGCGAGCGGTGTCGCCTGCGGTTCGTTGCCATGAAAAATGGCTGCCAGATCGTAACCGGGCCGCTTCAACAAACGGGCGACGCAACCGAAGCTGCGCCACTTTCCGTCGTAGGCAATCAGTTCGTCCACCTCGGCCAGCCCGGTGAACAAGGCTTGCAGCGCGGGATGGACGAGCAATGTCAGGTGCGCCTCCGGATAGGTCTGGCGCAAGGCGAGCAGGCCAGGCGTCGACAGCAGGGTATCGCCGAGCGCGGTGCAGGAAATGGCCAAGATGCGGCGAATCGCTGGCGTGCCGAGTTCGCCGGCCGGGCGTGGCCGCTGGTCGAGCGCCCGTTTCAGGCGCAGCCAGCGATAGAGCAGGGGTTCGCGCAGACGCAAGCGCATCTCAGTAGCTCTTCTTGCCGGGCTTAAGGCCCAGATAAAGCGCTGATAACAGCGGCCGGCCATAGAGGCTCATCCGCTGACCAAACCACGCCGCCGGTTTGTCTTTAACGACGAGGCGGGGGATACGGGCCAGATCGACATCGCTACGGACGACACCGGGTTCGGTGGTGTACAGATGGGTGAAACCAGCTTCCTTGGCGACGCGCTGGTAGGCGGCATCGAAATAACCTTGCGGCCAGCACAGATGGGGCGATGCGGCGCCAAGGCGGGCACTGAGCGTGGCGCGAGAAACAGCCAGATCGGCGGCCAGCGCGGCATCACGCGCCGCCTGATCGGCCACGCTTTGATCCCAGCGCGTATGGCTGTGGGTGTGCGAGTGGAAATCGAAAGTCCCGGCTTTCTGCATCGCTTCGACCTCGGACCAGCGCAGGAAAGCCGCATCGAGCTGGCCATTGGCCGCGGCCGCCATCGCCTGTGGGTGGCTAGGCACCTCAGGCACGCTGGCCTGCCCGGCATGCGGCCTTTCTGAACCATCGCCGATCCAGCCGGTGATCAGAAAAATCGTTGCCCGCTGGCCGAATTCCTGCAGCACCGGGTGGGCATAAACCCAGTTGTCGAGATAGCCGTCGTCGAAGGTGACGAGCACACTTTTTTTCGGCAATTCACCCGTTTCCAGCGCTTGAGCGAATGCTGCGGTCGACAGCGTTTTCCAGCCGTTTTTAGCCAGCCATTCCATCTGCACCCGAAAGTTTTCCGGGGAGCAGGTGACCAGCCCCGGCTTTGGGCTGATGTGGTGGTACATGAGCACAGGCAGTGGTTGCCCGAGGCTCATCGTTCCTCCAGCAACTGCAGATAAAGGCGCTCCATGCCTTCGGCCATGGCTTCGCGGGAAAACTTGCGGCGGACAAATTCAGCGGCGTTGGCGCCCATACCTTGACGATAAGCGGGGTCAGCCAACAGTTTGCACAGCGCGGCAGCAATCGCCGCTCCGTCATGGACCGGCACGAGCAGGCCGGTGCTGCCATCCTGAACCACTTCCGGCACGCCATCGACATTCGTTGCCACCGTCGGCAGGCCCATCGCTCCGGCCTCGATAAAGGCGGTGCCGAGCGCTTCTTGGTGCGTCGGCAGCACGAAGACATCGAGCGAGGCGAGCACATTGGTCACATCGCGGCGCAAGCCGAGCAGATGCACCCGCCCGCCCAAGCCATCAGCCGCGATACGATCCGTCAGATTGGCCGTCTGCGCGCCATCGCCGGCGAAGACGAAATGGGCATTCGGAAAGCGTTGTAGCACCGCCGGCACGGCATCGAGAATTTCGGCGTGGCCTTTCTTGGCGCGCAGAATGGCGACGGTGCCAATCAGCAAAGCCTCGGCCGGCAAGCCAAGCTCGGCCCGCAGATTGCCCGCTACGGTCGACCGGTCGTAGCGCAAAAAATCAACGCCAGTCGGCACCGTGGTGATCTTTTCGCGGGGCACGCCGGCCTCGACCAGATAGTTTTCGACGAACTGGCTGACCGTGACGACATGATCGGGCAAAACGCTGTAGGTAAATTTCGAGGTAATCGGTAGCGCCAAATGGCGAGTGCGGACAATGCGTGGCCGCTGGCGGCCGAGGCTGCGCGCCGCCATGCCGGCCAGTTGGGTATCGCGGCCGCTATGCGTATTGACGACATCGGCGCCGAACTCGCGCATCACCCGGCGCAGCTTGACGATGGCCGGGAAATCGATCGCGCCGCGCATGTCGACGGCAAAGGTTTGGAAGCCGGCCTCCCTGGCCCGTTCGATGATGCGGGCGCCGGGCCGACTGACTACCGCCAGCTCGTGGCCGCGCTCGCGCATGGCAATCAGCTCGTTCAGCGTGCGGTTCTCCTGACCGCCCCAACCGGTCGAGGATTCGCTGTGCAGGATGCGCATCAGACGACGCTCTCTTCCGCCTTCTGCATCTGGTAGAGACGAGCATACAGCCCATTCTGGGCGAGCAACTCGGCATGCGAACCTTCTTCCTGCTTCTGACCATGCGCCAAAGTGATGATGCGGTCGGCGCGCTCGATGGTGGACAGGCGATGGGCGATAACCAGCGTCGTCCGACCGCGCATCAGTTCGTCGAGAGCGGCCTGGACATGGCGTTCGGATTCCGTATCGAGGGCCGAGGTCGCTTCGTCGAGAATCAGAATCGGTGCGTCCTTCAACAGGGCGCGGGCGATGGCCAGACGCTGGCGCTGGCCGCCGGAAAGCTTGACGCCGTTTTCGCCAATCATCGTCGCGAAGCCATCCGGCAGGGCATCGATGAATTCCAGCGCATGCGCCGCCTTGGCTGCAGCACGGATTTCTTCGGCACTCGCATCGCGCTTGCCGCCGTAGGCAATGTTGGCGCCCAGCGTGTCGTTAAAGAGCACAACATCCTGGCTGACCAGCGCGATGTTGTCGCGCAGGCTGTCGAGCCGGATGTTGTGGAGGGCATGGCCGTCGACACGAATCTCGCCGGCATCGATCTGGTAGAAACGCGGCAGCAGATTGGCGGCGGTGGTCTTGCCGCTGCCCGACGGGCCGACCAGCGCCACGCACTCACCGGGGCGAACGGTCAGCGACACCGCATTCAGGGCCGGGCGGTCGGATCCGGGATAGGTGAAACTGACCCGCTCGAACTCGACCAGCCCTTTGGCCCGACCCAGCTCTTCCTTGCCGTTATCTTCTTCGATAGCTTCGTCGATCAACGAAAAGACACTCTCCGCCGCCGCCATGCCGCGCTGGATCGGCGCCGTGACATCGGTCAACCGACGCAGCGGCGCCATCAGCATCAGCATCGCGGTGATGAAAGAGACAAAGCTGCCGACCGTGGTCCCTTCACCGGTCGCCTGCTTTAGGGCAACGCCCATGATGATGGCGACGCCGGTGGCGGCGAAGAACTGGACGATCGGGCTTTGCGCCGCAGTCGCCATGGTCGACCGCATCGCCAGCCGACGCTGCTCGCGCACCGTTTTATAGAAGCGCGCTTCCTCGTAGGTCTGGCCGCCAAAAATCTTGACAACCTTGTTGCCTTCGATAGTTTCCTGCAAAACCTGGGTGATCCGCCCCATCGATTCCTGTTGGCCTCTGGAAACAACGCGCAGCCGCTTGCTGAAAAAACGGACCACAAGGGCAATAAAAGGGACGACCGAAAAGGTGATCAGGGTCAGTTGCCAGTTCAGGTAAAGCAGCCAGGCCATCAGTCCGACGATGGACAGCGAATCCTTGATCAGCGAGGTCAGCGCGTTGGTCGCCGCGCCGGCGACGCCGGTCACGTCATAGGCGATACGCGACATCAGGCGGCCGGAAAGATTGTCGCTGTAATAACGGGTCGGCAGGCGCACCATGCGGGTGAACATCGCCTGGCGCAATTCGGTGACGACATTGTTCGACACCCAGCTCATGGCATATTCGCCAATGAAACCGAAAATGGCGCGAGCGAGGAAAATCCCCATGATGGCGAGTGGAAAAATAAGCCAGTCCCATTCCCCAGCATTTTTCGAAAAACCGTCGTCGAGCAGTTTTTTCATCATCGCCGGGAAAACCGGCTCGGCCAGCGACGACAACCCCATGGCAACCAGCCCGCCGGCAAAAACCTTCCAGTACGGCCGGACGTAGGTCAGTAGCCGAGCATACAACTCACGACTGGTCATTTCACTGGCCATGCAGATCCCAGAAACTAATAGATGAGCCAGCGATTATACCCGCCCGCTTCAGGCCGGGCTGAGTGAACGGTAAAGCGCCAGCAGCCGGTCGGCCATCGCCGGCAGCGTCAGCGGTTCGGCACTGGCGCGGGCGGCGGCCCGGGCGGCGGCATTGCCGGCCAGCGCGGCGAGGTCGTCGAGACGGCCAGCCAGCTCGTTTTCATTGACGGCATCGACCACCCAGCCGTTTTCGCCGGCCTTCACCCATTCCTGAGCGCCGCAGGTGGTCGAGGTGACAATCGGCAGACCGCAGGCCAGCGCCTCCAGTGCCGCATTCGGGCAAGGGTCGTACAAGGTGGGCAGAACGAAACCGTCGGCGGCGCCGTACCAGCATCGGACATCCTTCAAGGGCCCGGTGAAATGGGCGCGCCCGCTCAGCCCCAGCTTTTCGGCCAGCGCCTGCATCGCTTTCAGCTTGCGGTCGGCGCCGACGATGACCAGATGCATCGCCTTATTCTGCGCCAGGGCAAAAGCGCGCAGCAGTTGCGGCACGCCTTTACGCTCGAAACCGCTGCCAACGAAAAGCAGCACCGGCGCGTCCGCCAGAATTCCGGCCTGCGCACGGGTTGTTGCGCGGAATTCGGCGGCCAGGCCGGGGTGAAAAACAGTCGTATCAACGCCGTTGTAGATCACCTGCAACTTGCTGCGGTCGACCCGGTAAAAACGCCAAATTTCATCGGCCACCATCTGCGAATTGCAGATCACCGCCTGCAAATCCGGGTGGGCGAACATCGCCTTCTCGGTTTCAACAACATAGCGGTGATAAGGCGACAGCCCTTGCAGCCAACGTTGCAGCGGCGACAGCACGCGCCCCCGATGCGCCAGCCAAGCGGCATGAACGCCATCACCGGCGCGAAAAATCATGCAGCCGGGAATCCGCTCATGCGACTGCGTAATATCGAAGCCGCCTTCGGCCATCGCCGTCTGGGCGCAAGCGGCAAAGCTCCGGTCACGCGCCGAGCGGCCGCCGAGCAGCCGGGAATACTTCGGGTTGCAGGTGAGCTGGGCAAAACCTTCACGCGGTGCACCATCCCAACTGCGGGTAATCAGCGTCACCGCCGCCCCTTCGCTGGCCAACGCCCCCAAGGCGCGCTCGACAAAGCGCTCGGCTCCGCCATAAGGGTTGTAGCGCTGGCGAATGATGGCAATTTTCACGAGACGAGCAGTTCGTGCGCGGCCTTCAGCACTTCGTCAACGCTCAGCGAGGTCAGGCAATCACTCACCTTGCCGCCACCGCAACCGTCGATACCGCACGGCCGACACGGGTGTTGCGTGCTGCTGATCACCCGGAACGGCACGCCCCACGGCCCCCACTGCTTGTCACCGGAAGGGCCGAACAGGGCGATGGTTGGCGTACCGACGGCCGCGGCAATGTGCATGGGCGCAGAATCGACACCGATGAACAATTTGGCCGCCTTAGTTAGCGCCGCCAGTTCCTTCAGCGACAACTGGCCGGAAAGACTGAAGGCCGGTTTCGATAGCCGCGCCTGAATCGCCGCCAGCATGGCTTTTTCGTCATTGCTCGGCGCGGCGGTCAGCACCACGACATGGCCTTGGCTCTGCAAACGCTCGACCAGCGCGGCCATCTGCGCCACCGGCCAGCACTTGAAGAACCAGCGCGAAGCCGGGTGAATGTGGATGAAATCGCCATCCTGCAGGCCAAAACCCTGCAAATGCGCCGCGACACTGGCTTCGGCCGCCGCCCCCGGCACCAGCAACATGCGCCGCTCGTCCGCCGTCGGCTGAATGCCGATCCGGCGCAAAGCATCGAGATTGGTCTCGACCATATGGCGCAAGGCATTGCGCGGCGCCGTCTGCAGGTGAGTGAAACTTTGCTTCCAGCGCTTGCTCCGCCCCGCGACCGCCGGCCCAACCGACCAGCGCGACTGGAGCAGCCGGCACAGCCAGGCGCCGCGCCAATGCTCAGTGAGGTGAATAATCAGATCGTAGCCACGCCCCTTCAAGGCCTTATAGAGCGCCAGTTCGGCCTTGATCTGGCCAACAACGCCCAATTGCTTCCACTTGCGGTCGATGCTGTGCACCTGGGCAATCGCCGGATGCAGGGTCAGCATTTCTGCCGTATCGGCATAGACCAGCGCGTCGATCTCGACCTGCGGCGCATGCGCCTTGAGCACTGAAAACACCGGTGAACTAACCAGCACATCGCCGTGGTGGCGCAGCTTGATGACCAGCACGCGCTTGAGTTCGCCCAGCGGCACGGCATCGCGCAAAGGATTAAAATTTTCCATAACCGGCATTTTAGTGCCTGCCGTTACCCTACGGAACCGCTAATTTAATCAATTTCGTCGTTCCCGCGTAGGCGGGAACCTAGGAAAATCAAGGCACTGGATTCCCTCTTTCGCGGGAATGACGAATTGATCAGTATCTCCCTAATAGCATTACCGGCGGACCACCACCCGCGTGCAAGAACCATAGTCGAAGACCAACTCGGTCCACCGCTCCGGCGGCAAACCCCGCCAATGTGCCAGCAAGGTGCGGATCACCCCGGCATGGGTAACAATCACCGCCTCCGGCACGTCCAGCCCGGCGACAAAATCCAGCGCCCGCTGTTGCAACTGTCTGGGCGATTCACCCCCCGGCGGCGCGTAGCCGGCGACATCAGCCGCCCAGGCATCAAGTTCAGTACGCGGAATGGCATCCCACGGTCGACCTTCCCACAAGCCAAAATCCATCTCAACCAGCCGCGCATCAAGCATCGGCCGCGGGTGCAAAAACTCAGCCAATGTCCGGCAACGAATTAAGGGGCTGGTCCATACCGGCAAGTTCAGCGGCAACTCGGCCAACAATTTCTCAGCCACCGCTTTTACATTTTCAGCCGAAATATCGAGTCGACCGTAGCAAACACCCACCTCGATCACCGGCTTCGGGTGGCGAGTCAGATGCAGGATCATGCGAGCAAAAAAAATACTGGCTCAACGAACAAAGCCGGCCCCCAGCGTCGCCACCACGACCGTCAGCCCACCGAGCAGCAAATTGACCACCACCCACTGCCGAATACGATTCATCGCCGCCCCGGCCAGCGGCCAAGCCTGAGCCGCAACAGCCGCCTTCAGCTGCGGGAAAAAGACAAAGTAGATCACCGCAAAAATCACCGCCATCACCGAACCCAACAGCGCCATCACATGCCAATGCACCGGCGCATGCGCAAACCCCAGCGCCCCCATCCGGACAAACCCGGATAGCACGATAACAACGACGGCGAGCGCCACCGCCTTGAAAAACCGCCCCAGCACCGCCGCCATCAACGGCAGCCGCTGCGGCGGCGGCAACTGCTCAGTCACCACCGGCCGCAAACAAAAATGCGCGAAGAACATGCCGCCGATCCAGACGATGACGCCAGTGAGATGCAGAAAAAGTAGGACAGTATTCATGGCAGCCTTTTGATGGATTCAGGATTGAATTCTACGACCAACATTGCTTTCAAAGAACGGTAGTGGGATTGCCTTTCGCGGCTTTCGGCCACAACCTGCCGGTCAGCTCATCTCCAAACCGGACGTCTGAAGAGCCGCTTCACTCTTAAACCTGCCAGATAACCAACTTCAACATCAGAGCAGACCGGTATTCAACTTGTGGAATTAAGTGCTCTGCAATGGATAATTTGGCCGATAGCCGATATAAACGTAATTTATCAAGATGAAATCAGAAACTACTCTGCCAAATTGGCCATAAATCTCAATGATGGTGCAGAGCATGCGCAATACCGGGAATGATGGCGATACC
>JBBSCQ010000062.1:0-18715 GCA_038250105.1 Burkholderiales bacterium
GTCTCAAGGACGGCAGCATCGTGCCTTATCTTGGTGCCGGCGTATTGGCCGATGTCAAAAATGTCGCGACCGGCGAGCCGATCCCGGCCGACAGCGATTCGCTGATTATCGCGATGAACGGTGGCAAGCCGATGGCGCCCAAACTGATGTACGAATTTCCGCGCGCGGCGATGAATATCGAACTCAAACGCGGCCGGACGACGGTCACCAAGTTCCTGACCAAGACCTATGGCGAAACCGCCTGGACGCGGGCTGCGGTGCACGACTGGCTGAAGGAAATTTGCCCGAACTACGTTATCGACATCAACCGCGATACACAGTTGCAGGACTCCTACGCCGACGTGCCGCACAACTTGATTGTCGGCATCGCGCGCATTGGCGGCACCGATTTCCGCTACAAGCTCTATTTTTGGGATGGCAAGGCCTACCAGAAGAGCGAGGTGATTAATCCGGCGATTCCGGTGCTCTTCAAGCCGATGGGCACGCCGAATCCGGAGCCGAACTACATCGCTTCCGATGCCGATTACGTCGATTTCATCACCGAACTGATGGGCGGCTTTTCCATCCCGCCGGTCGTCAAGGAAATGCGCAAGGGCAAGCAATACCTGCTGATGGGCATGCGCCTGAATCGCGACACCGAACGCATGGTGATGTCCGACATGATCTACGCCGCCGCTGAACCCGCCGGCTGGGTCTTTATCGCCGGGCCAACCGCCAAGGAACAACGCTTCTGCAAGAAAGTCGGCCTGGAAATCATTGATGCCGACGTTTTTGAATTCATCGGCGCCAGCGTCGCCGCCTGAAAAACTGATACGCAATTAGGAAACAGCATGCTGCTCGATCGCTACGAACCCCTCTTTTTTAACGCCAACTTCAAGGAATCCGCCAGCGACGCCGGCTGGGCTGCCTACCGCGGCGAACTGGTCATCAAGGAAGGTGAAGTTGCTGATGCCCAGGGTCGCCGCAAGCCGCCGCTTGAAATCCTCAAGCAGGTCGCGATCCTGGCCGAGGGCGATGATCTGAAGCTGATCACCGGCTCGCTCGACGCGCTGCAACACTTCCCGTCACTGCTGGGAAAATGCGGCGCCGATCTCAAGCCGGACACCATTGCCGTGCTCTATACGATCAACATCGACAAGCCGTTTATTTCCACCATCAATGGCACACCGTTTGTCTTCATTCCACTGGCGCAGGGCATGGCCTGGAACGAACTGATTGACCTCGCGGCGCTGGAAAAGAGCGACTTCAAAGGCCTGAGTTCGGC
Organism: Burkholderiales bacterium; assembly: GCA_038250105.1. Classification (GTDB taxonomy): domain Bacteria; phylum Pseudomonadota; class Gammaproteobacteria; order Burkholderiales; family Rhodocyclaceae; genus Azonexus. The sequence continues at coordinate 1,265 of JBBSCQ010000062.1, forward strand.
CGACAAGGTGGTGACGCTGCACAAGGCGTTGATCGGCCAGAAGTACAAATACCCGGAAGTGCCGCTGGCCGAAGCCTTGACCAAAACCAACAACAGCAAGCGCGAAAATCACGGAGCCATTTGATGCCCTGGGATGCGCGCTATTCGCTCGGGGTAGCCGAAATGGACGCCACCCACCGCGATTTCATCGGCCTGGCCGACGCCCTGCTTGCTGCGGTCGACGCTGATTTTGCCGATATTTTCGCCAAGCTGCACGAACACACCCGGCAGCATTTCGAGCACGAAGGCAAACTGATGAAAGCTTGCCGCTTTCCCGCCATTGGCGAGCACAACAGCGAACACCTGCGGGTCTTGGGCGAACTGGCGTATTTCTCACGCGGCGTTAAGGCCGGCCGTTTCAAGCTCGCCCGCGACTACGCCAAGGCACTCCCGGGCTGGTTTGCTACTCACCTCGCGACCATGGATGCGGCGCTAGCCGGGTGTTTGAAGCGGGTTTGACGTATGCATGAAGCGCGGCAAGCGCCTAAATTCATCGTCTGCCCCAGTGAGAGGCTGGGCAATGGTCAGCATCTCAAACTGGCATTGGTTTTTGAAGGGCAGGAAGATGAGTGCCTGATCGTCCGTTTCGACGGTCAGGTCTACGCCTACATCAACCGCTGTGTGCACATGCCGCGCCGCCTAGATTGCGAGGCGCCCCAGGTGTTCGATCACAGCGGGCGCTATCTGCGCTGCTCCATGCACGGCATTGTCTACACCCCGCAAAGTGGCGCTTCGGTCAGCACCATGTGCGAAGGCGAAAGGCTTCGCGCGGTCGATATCCTTGAGGAAAATGGCCAGATCAGTCTGGCCGATTTTCGGGTTTCCGCGATAAGAGAAACGCGTGTTTGTCATCCCAAAATATAAATTTTTGGGTCAGGTCTAATATTTAAATACTGAGTTTGTTTTTGTTGGGATGTTGAGTAAAACTGTTTAACTCTTTTCAATACCGTCATTCCCGGCTTGACCGGGAATCCAGTTGTCACCATGGATTCCCGCCCCCGATTAAATCATTCGAGGGCAGGCTCTACGCGGGGATGACGAATTAATCAGTGGCTCCCTACACCTGGCTCCGAGGATGTTTTGATGCTTGAATTAAAACTCAAGCATCAAGGCGCCCCAACCATTCCGCTGCATCGGTGATGGTGACAGCGGATCGGTATTCTTCCTGACGCAAATCACGCACCAATTGGATCGCTTCTGCCGCCGGAAACTTGGCAGCAAACCCGGCGAGGGCGCGATGCAGAGACGCATCGGCCAGTTTGCATTCGATCAGGTGGGTTAGTTGATTATCATCGCTGAGGGCGAAATCGACTTCGGCACCATCTTTGGTGCGTATGTAGTGCAGGCCGGCTGATTGGCCTTGGGCATCTTGACGAAAATGGGTGTGTTTCAACAGCATGGTGGCGACGGCGTTTTCAAAGCGAATGCCCTCATCGCCGCGGACCAGGCCGGTATCAAAAAAATAGACCTTGGGCGTCTGCAGAATGGCGCGCGCCACGTTGTGGTGCCAGGGTTGCACGGTGAAAACGATATACAGCGCCTGCAAAATATCGAGATAACGTTTGAGGGTGGTCGGCGAAATGGCCAGATCGCGGGCAATCGAAGCCAGCGACAGCGGCGAACCGACCCGCTCCCGCAGTAGCTCGACAAACAAGCGCATGGTGTTGACTTCGTGGAGGCGGGAGAATTCGACGATATCCTCGCGAATGAGGTCGGTGAAGTATTGTCGCCGCCAGCGCTCGGCATCCTCGGGATTGTCAGCCAAGCAAGGCTCGGGAAAACCGCCGCGTTGCATGAGCCGATCCAGCGCGGCGGCCGCCGTGCCACCTTGCTGCTCGCACCACTCGCGCACCGAAATCGGATGCAGCCGAAACGGCAGATAGCGCCCGGCCAGCGAATCGCCACTTTGTCGCCAGGTCTCCATCCGGGCGCTGCTGGTGACCAGCAAGGCTTGGTCTGGCGAGCGGCCATCAACGACGCCCTTGAGCCAATTTTTCCAGTCGGTCATCTTGTGGATTTCATCGAATGCCAGCAGGCTGGAACGGGGATTCCAGCTTTGCCGCTGCAGGATTGCCCGGTCCGGCGAAACATCCCAGTTCAGATACTGGGCTGGCGGAAAACGCGCCATCAGGTGCTGGCAAAGTGTCGTCTTGCCAACCTGGCGCGGGCCGGTGATCAGCACCACTTTTCGTTGAAGATCAGTCGCAACGAGTTCGTCGAGATAGCGTTTCATGCCGACTATATTATCAGTCACTGGATAAAAGACGCGACTTTTATCCACTGGCCGAACTAATGGTTGGTTTTATCAGAACGAAACGCGGTGCTGAATATTAAACAGATCGCTGGCCTGTGCCGAACAGCGTTCAGTGATCGCCGAATCAAAGTCTTTCAACCCGGATGGTTTTCATCATCGATTCTCCGCCGCAAAAATATCTGCTACCGGCTCATCCTGCCAATGAAAATTCATCTGGCGACGACGAAACTGGGGCTACTGCTACAATCAATCTCTTCTGAACACCGAAGCCGTACGCACATACTGCGATGGGCGGCTTCCACTATGGATATAGCACTGATATTTGTACTCATACTGATCAATGGCGTCTTCGCCATGTCAGAAATAGCCGTCGTCTCCTCGCGCAAATCCAGGCTTCAGAAGCTTGCCGATGACGGTAGTCTGGGCGCAGAGTCGGCACTCTCGTTGCATCAGGAACCCTCCAGTTTCCTATCCACCATCCAGGTGGGCATTACCTTGGTTGGCATTCTCAGTGGTGCGATCGGTGAGGCTGCCGTTGCCGATCCGTTGGCAGTTTGGCTGTCCGGCATTCCGCTTTTAGCCCCTTATGCGAAAGCCGTAGCGCTTACGGTGACGGTGATTGGCCTGACCTACTTCTCGGTGGTGGTTGGCGAACTGGTACCAAAACGCCTGGCCTTGCTGGCACCGGAAAGTATTGCCGCCCTGATTGCCCGGCCGATGATTGTTCTGGCTGGCATCACCCATCCGCTGGTCGTCATTCTGTCGTCTTCCTGCACCGCCATCCTGAAACTTCTGGGGGCACGTGCCAAAGAAGATTCGTCGGTTACCAACGACGAAATCAAGGTCATGATGGAACAAGGTGCCGAGGCCGGCGTTTTTCATGAAAACGAACAGGCCCTAGTCTCCAATGTGTTGCGCCTCGACGAGCAGCGTATCGCGGCCATCATGACACCCCGTCGCGAGATGTTTCTGATCGATCTCGATGAAGGCGAAGAGATGGTTCGTCAGCGCATCATTGAAAGCGATCATTCCCGTTTGGTGGTCTGCCGTGATGGGTTGGATCACATTCTGGGCATTCTGCAAACCGGTGACCTGCTCAAGAAGATCATGCCCGGGCACGGGGTGACGATTCCGGACATTGAAGCGGTGCTACATCCGCCGCTGTACATCCCCGAATCGGTCACCACGGCCCAACTGCTGGAAAGCTTCCGCCGCGCGCCTCTTCAGTTTGCCTTGATCGTCGATGAATACGGCGATGTGCAGGGCTTGGTCACGATGACTGATGTGCTGGGGGCTATTGTGGGCGAACTCTCGGGCAACGAAGCGCCAGAGGATCGCGACATGGTCCAGCGGGAGGATGGCTCCTGGCTGGTCGATGGTGATGTGGGCATCGAACGACTTAAATTGGTACTGGATATTGAGGACGATTTGCCGGGAGAAAAGGAGCAAAACTTCCATACTTTGGGCGGTTTCATCATGCATGTTCTAGGCCGCATTCCATCTCCAGCCAATTATTGTGAAGCCGCCGGTTGGCGCTTCGAGGTCATGGACATGGACCGCAACCGTGTGGACAAGGTGCTGCTCTCGGCGATACCCGCAGCGAATCCGAATCAAGTCGAATCCTGACCCACTCGGGAATTCTTGATGTTGTTGTGGGACAAGTTCGTTGGCGTATGGGGCAGCTCAACGGTGACCACCAATCTGGTTTCATCTGAAGCCGGCGCCAGAACACTCAGGGCGAAACGCTGCGCCGCATATTCAGCAGAGCGGTGGCCTGCGCCGCACAGCGTTCATTGATCGCCGGGTCGAGGTCTTTCAGCCAGCGTTGGGGAATCGCTTCCATTCCCTAACGCGCCCGCCAGCATGCCGGCGATGGCGCCGGTAGTGTTTGAGGCAATTTTTTTTGACCATGCTGTAATTTTCGCCCCATTTTGGCAACGAAAAGAGTTTCCCTGGAAAATCGGCATGCTCAAACGGTGTGGCAAGAAGCTGCAAACAATCTCTGACAGTATAATTAGCCTTGGTCGGATGAAATTACGGTATGTCAACAAACACCAAATTAAAGCTTAGCGGATACTTCATTCTTGGCGCCTGTCTGCTAACGATCAGCGCTTGCGGTAGCGGCCGTGCGGCAATCAAGGAAGCGCAGGAAAAGGAAACCAGCGAGTTGGCCTCCACCGGCGGTCGCAGTTCCTCGGCAGAAGGATTGCGCCTGGGTTACGCTTGTTGCAACCTTCGCTATAGCGGAGACTGGGTAAGTGACCAGAGTTCAGGCGAACTGCCGTTCATCCCAGTGGGTACGCAGATTCTGGTTCGCCGGCTTGAGGGCAGCGTCGCCCATATTGTGGCTGATGAAAAACGCTATCGCCTTGGTCACGACTACGGTCGTCACGAAGAAAAAACTGCGGAATGGGTCGATAAACTCGTCGTCCTCAATAATCCGGCCACGAAGCTGGGCCGCTATCCGGCTGCCATACGCGCCGCGATCGAAACAGGGAAAATTACCAGGGGCATGAACCGCGAGCAGGTGATCATGGCATTGGGTTATCCCGCCACCAACGAAACGTCCAAGCTCGACGCGCCAGTCTGGAAATACTACTGGAATCGCTATGGCTTCTCGGTGCATTGGTCTGGCGGCCAGGTCAGCAAGATTGAAGGCAATCCGGAGATTGTCAGACAGGTTCAGCCTGCGACTGCGTCAACAGCAACGCAACCAGTAGGCAAGAGCAAGACGGCAGGCAAGGGCGGAGCGACGGCGGAAACAAAGAGCAAGTAGCGAACGTCAATTGCGGCTCCTCGCTCCTGCCGATGTGACGAAGCAACTGACAACTGAACCCGGGGTTGACGTTACCTCACAGGTCATCGAACAAGGCTTGCTGAGTGACAAACCATACCGTTTCGAATCGACCGAAAGCTATTGCCTCGTGCTACGCAACGGCGAATGGCTGGCAATCTGTGCGGAAACCGTGCAGCGATGATCCTTCTCATGTGCTAAATTTCCCCATTGACCACAATCCTGACTTCTTCAGCTCCCATCATGCATTCCCGCCTTCTATCTGCCCGTTTGCGTCTGCCGGTCTGCCTTGTTGTCATTCTGATCTTTACTGGCTGTGGCGGCGGTAAAGCAGCTACCGGGGAGACAGAGGGCAACGTAGACGGTAAGTCGACCTTGGCCGATATCGGTGCAGATATCGGATGCGGCATCGCGACATTGATCCGCAAGGATTGCGCCAGTGGTGCGGAAGTCGGTGTCAAAGTCGCAGACAAAATCATTTCATGGGTTTTTCGTTCGCTGAAGATAGCCGACGCCAAGACCGTCAATGAGGAATACAAGGCGCGCGAGATTCTCGTTTCCAAGAAGGAGGTCGCGCCAAAAGCCTTCACGACCAACGTCCAGACGGTCGAGCCCAACGCAGGAAAAGATGGGAAGACCAAACCACAGACTATGGAAGTCCGAGTAACCTCTACTTCAGACTTGGTCGGATACGGCGACAAGATACCTGCCGTCACACAGACCTACGCGCTTTATGACGATAAAAACAAGCTGATTTCAAGTAAGACCGAGCGGGTCGCTGCGGTTGACGGCGCAGGGCGCTACGAGACTGATGCCAAGTTTAAGGTGGCGAAAACTTCGGCGAATAAACAATATCGCGTGGAAACCTCACTAGTTGTCGACGGCAAGACATACAAGAAGAATTCCTACAAGGTCGCCTTTGACGACAACAGCAGAGTTGTTCTGGCTTGGCTCGAACAAGACTTGCGACCGTTCCGGTAGTGCTGTTCCATATATTATGGCAAACGGGCACGGAGACCTGCCCCCGCATTTTTTTGGCCACTTTGTTGTCGGCAACTGGATAAAAGTCACGACGTTTATCTGGTCACCGCGTGAAAGGTTGCTATTCGTGATGCCGATTCGGCGTCAACTTACTCAGACTAAATCGCCGCGCCGCATATTCAGCAGATCGTTGGCCTGTGCCGAGCAGCGCTCGTTGATCGCCGGGTCGAGGTTTTTCAGCCAGCGTTGGGGAATCGCTTCCATTCCGTAACGCGCCCCCGCCAGCATGCCGACGATGGCGCCGGTAGTGTCGGCATCGCCGCCGCGATTGACCACATCGATCAAGCAATCCTCGAACGAACTGGTACTGAACAGGGACTGGAAGACGGCCTGCAGGGTGTCGACGATATAGCCGCTGGGGTTTTCGCTGCGCTTTCTGTCGTAGGCGAAAACCCGGTGCCGGCTGACCAGCGCATCGGCCCGATCGCGTTGCACTTCGCTGGCGGCGCGTCCGTCGAGGAAGTCGTGCACCATGAAGATCAGCGTCTCGCAGGCGGCGTCGGAGAGTTCGTTGTGATGGGTGACATGGGCTTGGGCGCGGCTGGCAAAAATGGTCGTTTTTTCGGGTTCACCGTAGCAAGCCAGGGCGACCGGCAATAAACGCATGGCGGCGCCATTGCCGGCATCGTGTTCGGAGGCCGGTGCTTCCGGGTTGCCGGTTGTGCGGAAAGCGATCAGGTTACGGCGGACGGTGTTGCCAATATCGACCGGCTTGGCGCGCATCCAGGCATCGAAGGCTTTCGCTGCCGCCTGGGCGTCAACGCCACCGTGGGCGAGGATGGATTCGCCGAGGGCGAGCGACATGGTGGTGTCGTCGGTGACCCGGCCCGCTTTCAGGCGCAGCCAGCCGCCGCCGGTGATTTCGCGGTGCACGCCGTGCTGGTGGCGGATTTCGTTCGGCGTCAAAAATTCGACAGTCGCCCCTAGCGCATCGCCGATGGCGAGGCCAAGGTAGGCGGCGATGCCGCGGCCAAGTGACGGTGTTTCCCCGGGCGGGAGCGTGACCCGGCGGCGAACCGGGGCGTTACGGGCGGTCAGTTCTCCGGTCCAAAACATTTGGCAAAGTCCGTACAAACCCCGCACGACGGTGCCGGGCAAACATAGATGCCTTCCCGCGAGCAAACCTGGCGGTAAAGGAATTTTTTCCACTTCATGTCGCCGCTGTTGGTGCGGGCGAGGGTGGGGAAGTTGGCCCACATCAAAAGGCTTAGTTCACCCCGCTGATTCAGGCCGAGATCCTGCCAGAGGTGGTCGCTGCCGGCACAGGCCGTGGCGACGATGCTGGCCATCCAGGCGACGTCAAGATTGTCATTGGCGCGTTCATCAATCAGGAGTTTGTGCAGGTCTTCCCATTCGGGAATGGCACTCAAGCTGCGTTGCGTGGCAAGCGGGATTTGATCCGGGAAATACCGGCTCAGCAGCGCATGGTAGGCCTCGGCCCCAAGGCCGAGGTCGGCCGGCAGGCAACCTGAACCGGCGGCCTGACCAGCAATCATCGAGGCAAAAATCAAACGGTTCGGATCGTCAACCAGACTCACCCCTACCGGACTGAGCAACAATGCGTCCTGCAGCAAGTGGCGATAGGGAGCGCGTTCTGGACCGTTCATGATGGCCTCCGTTTAATCACTTGCTCGGGTATTCGACCAGAATATCTTCGTCGCGAATGATCATCTGGCAAGCCAGACGCCATTGGGTCGGCGGGATGTCATCGACGTACATTTTTTCGATTTCGGCCTTGGTAATGTGGCCGAGTTCGGTCAGCGCTGCTACTTCGCGGACATTCAACGGGCCGCCCATCGGGGCGCGTTTGCCGTCGACGGACGAAACCTTGACCAGACAGGTGCCGCAGTTGCCTTCCTGGCAGCCGAAGTCGATCGGGATGTGATGTTCCTTGGCCAGCGAAAGAATCGTCTGGGTGTGGCTGCCGGCGACGGCGTAAACCGTCTTGTCCTTGTGCATCGGGCTGGTGAAAGTGATTAGTGCCATTTTTTATGTTCTCCTGAACAGTGGGTTGATTTAAATTTCTCGATTGGGGTTGGGCGTGCTTTTAGTCTTGTTGGTTAGTTGTCATTCCCGGCTTGACCGGGAATCCAGTCGTACCAAGCATGGATTCCCGCCTACGCGGGAGTGACGGGATTAATTCAAGCCGGTTTCACGACAATTTCGCCGCCGATAATTTGCGCCTGACAGGCCAGGCGGTGGCCGCGTGGGGCGAGGTTGTCCTTCAACACCTGGTCTTCGAGCATGCTCGGCGGGGCGAGGAATTCGCCGCCGGAAATGATTTTGGTCAGGCAGGTACAGCATTCGCCTTCGCGGCAGCCGTAGGTGATGCCGGCGCCGACTTTTTCCGAGACTTCAATGAGGCGGGTGCCAGCCGGTACGGTGACCGAGACGCCGATATCCTGAAAGGTGACTTTGGCTTTAGGCATGGGTTTTTCCTTGGTTTATGCGGTCGACGTTTGTAATTGGCTAAATTCGATTTCCCGGTGCTCAAATTGCCCGGTCAGGTGACGCGCCAGGTTTTCGCCCAACAGGCGGCATTCTTCGAGTTCGTTATCGTCGGGCACCAGCTTGATGCGCAGGCCATCGACCGGGACGCGCAGCTTTAGGCCGCGCAGGCGGTCTTCGATCAGGCGCACCGCTTCGCCGCTCCAGCCGTAGGAACCGAAAGCGGCGCCGAGCTTGCCCTTGATGTTGACCGAGGTCAGCGAGGAGAGCAGATCCCAGATCGGTTTGACCGCATCGCCATTGATCGTCGGGCTGCCAAAAGCCAGACCGTCGGCTTCCTCGACCAGATCGGTAAAGATGCCGGCCTCGCCGCCTTCCAGGTCGTAGAGCGAAACGCGGACGCCGCCGAGACTCTCGGCTCCGGCGGCCAGCGCTTCGGCCATCCGTCTCGTGTTGCCGTAGGCCGAGAGATAGAAGACGACCAGCGTTTTCTCGCTACGCGCCTCGTTGAACAGGCGCGGCGTCGCCAGTTCGCGGTAACGATGGACGTATTCGCGCGGCGCGTGGCGCAGGATGGGTCCGTGGGCCGGGGCGATCAGGGCAAGTGTTAGTGGTTCGATCAGGGCGATGGCGTCGAGCACATACTCGCGGAAGGGCCGCATGATGTGGGCGTAGTAATACTCGAAGGAGAAACGGAAATCGCCAACCGTGTCGTTGAACAGCCGGTTGTCGCAGAAATGACAGCCAAAAATATCACCGGTGAACAGGATGCCGTCTTCTTCCAAATAGGTGCATTGGGTGTCCGGCCAGTGCAGGTAAGGCGTATGCAAAAAACGCAAAGTGCGGCCACCGAGATCGACAGTATCGTTAGTGGTGACCGGGATGTATTCCGGCGGCTTCCCGCCACTTGGTTTGAGCAGCGCCTTCAGCATCATCTGGGCGCGGCTGGAAAGATAAACCTTGGCCTGCGGGGCGCGCTTGAGCAATTCCGGCAAGGCGCCACTGTGGTCGGGTTCCAGATGATTGAGCACGATGGTGGTGATTTCGTCGTAACGGGCGACCGTTTCAAGACGGCGGAAGAAATCGTCGGAAAAGTTTTCCTTTACCGTGTCGATCACCGCCACACCGTTTTCGCCACGCACAACGTAGGAGTTGTAAGTCGTGCCATTGGCGGTTTTCAGGATGATGTCGAAACTCCGCAGATGCGGGTCGAGGGCGCCCACCCAGTGGACGCCCGGCGCAATCTCTACGGCGCTATCAGTGACTGCCGCAGCGGCCATGGCCGATATCTTCCTCCCCTCTTCCGCTTGTGGGAGAGGGGCCGGGGGAGAGGGCTTCATCATGCTCATGGCCGTGGCTGCCACAACTGCCGTGGCCTTCTGGCCCATGCACACAGGCTTCGATGTTGCCTGCCGGTAGATCAACGTTTTTTAGCCCAATCCAGGCGTCGACCGCAGCAATGTCGAAACCGACTTGGCGCACCTCGCCGATTTCCATCAAGGGGCGACGAATCAGCAAGGGATTGGCTAGTAGCAAGTGCAGCGCGTCTTCGAAGCCAAGATTTTCCGGGACGATCTCGCCGGACTTGATGGCCGGGGCGGCCTGGTTGAACCAGTCGGCAATCGGCAGCGGGCCAAGAAAAGCCAGCAGCCGATCCGCCGTCCACGCTTCGGTTTTCAGGTTCTTGGCCTGGACGGTGTGACCGGCGGCGGCAAGCAGTGTCTTTTGGCGAAGATTGCCCTTGCAACCGGGTTTTTCGTAGAACGTAACAATAGCCATCGCTTAGTCTCCAGATCCGTCATTCCCGCGCAGGCGGGAATCCAGCATTTTGGGCGGCACATGAACTCCCGCTTGCGACCAAAGGAAATCCCCGTGGGACGCGGGAGTGACGGTGAATGAGATGCCTTCTGTGTTCATGCCGCCTCCCGCCACAAGCCGAATTCCTTCAGCTTTTCAATCGGAATGCCGGTCAAGGAGCCGGGCGGGTTCAGAAACTCGCCCAGTTCATCGACAATGGCCATTTCAATCGGGCAGATCGCGGCGCATTGCGGCACGCCGTGATCGCCCAGGCACTCGGTGCACTTGCCGTCGTCGATCAGAAAATGCGGCTTGTCTTGATAGATCGCATCGTTCGGGCAAACATCGACGCAGGCCCAGCAATTGACGCAGGATTGGGTGATTTGCAGGGCCATGGTTACGCTGCCTTTCTGGCATCGGCCGCAGGACTCAACTTGCCAGTCACCGCGATTTCCATATAAACCGCCATCACCGCGTCCTCAATCGGCTCCATCGCGTGTTCGCCGTTCGGCGCAATGCCGGCGGCTTCCAGCTTGCCCCAAGGTTCGTAACCGATCTTTGAACAGAGCACGACTTCGCAGCCTTCAAGCACCCGAATATTGCGTTCAAGCAAAGATTCCGTCGCGTCTTCGCTAACCACATCACCATCACCGCAACTATCCATGCCGCCGCAGTACAGCTCCGTCTTGCGGTGGCTGATGAAGCGCACACCGGCCGGCGAAGCCTCGTAAATTAGGAATTCCTTGGCATGGCCGAAGTGCTCGGCCACCACACCATTCTTGCCGGCGACCGCCATCAGCACCGGCCTTGAATTTGGCGGAATTTCCGGGTTGACCCTGGGGCCAGCCGTTGTATCCATGGTCGCAGCAATCGGCGCTTTACTGCGCTTGGCATCAAGTTTCTCGATGATCTCGTCGTGCACCACCTTGCGGCGAACCATCGCGGCTTCGTAATCGACCTCCATGACATCGATCTTGTCGAGGGTGAACTCGTCACCGCGATCTTCGCCCAACAGGCCGACTGCATCGGCGCGGCACTGACGGCAATGACGCATCATCGCCATGTCACCGGCGCAGGCATCCTGCAAATCCTGCAACATTTCCGGCGTCGGTTCGGGCTGCTCCATGATGCCGTAATAGGTGCCGTGTTCAGCTTCGGCAATCAGCGGCATGACGTTGTGCAGGAAAGCGCCCTTGGCCTTGACGATCTTCGAGACTTCCTTGAGATGCTCGTCATTGACGCCAGGAATCAGCACTGAATTGACCTTCACCAGGATGCCGCGATCGGTCAGCATCTGCAGACCCTTCTGCTGCTGCTCGATCAGAATGCGCGCTCCTTCGACCCCGAAGATGCGTTTGTTCTCCCAGAAAATCCACGGGTAAATCTTCGCCCCAACTTCCGGATCGACACAGTTGATGGTGATCGTCACATGGTCAATGTTGTGCTGGGCAATGCGGTCGACGTACTGCGGCAGATTCAGGCCATTAGTCGACACGCACAGCTTGATGTCCGGGGCGCGCGCCGACAGCTGCTCGAAAGTCTCAAAAGTGCGGCCCGGATTGGCCAACGGGTCGCCCGGCCCGGCGATGCCGAGTACCGTCATCTGCGGAATCTCGGCAGCAACGGCAAGCACCTTCTTGATCGCCTGCTCCGGCGTCAATACTTCGGAAACGACGCCGGGGCGGGATTCGTTCGAGCAGTCGTATTTCCGGTTGCAGTAATTGCACTGAATGTTGCAGGCCGGTGCGACGGCGACATGCATGCGGGCAAAATAGTGGTGCGCCTCTTCCGAATAGCAGGGGTGATCCTGCACCTTGGCGCGAATATGCTCGGGCAGATGGCCCAGGGCGTCCGGCGCGGTGCCGCAACCGCTGGAAGCGCAGCCGCCGCCTTCTGATTCCGGCGCGGTATTGCTGATGACTGGAAGTTCCACGATGAAGGCTCCTGAGTAGCTGTGCGGAGCTAGATCAGCAATCGTTGTGCCAGTTTGCTTAACTCTTAATAATCAATTGCTTGGTGATTCGACGTGGCGGTGCTGTCGGCACTGTTGTCGGAAAGATGACAGGATCTTGCGGCTTCAGCCCCGGCTTTGTTGGTCTCTTGGTTTTGTCGCTTTAACGACAGGCGTGGTTTTTACATCTGGCTGATTTAATTGGCTTTTTAGATGGCGCTGGATTTGCTTGGTAGATGGTATGAAAACCCATCTCGTCGGGTCGGCCTATGACACCGATGGCCTCGGCGATGCCCATACCGGCATTCATGCCACCGCCCAAATTTTCACCCGCCCCAATTGCCAGAAAGTCCCTGAAACATGAGAAAACCCACCCTCTACCAAAGCCTGCGCGCCAAAAACCGCAGCCAGGCTATGGTCATCGGCCTCACTTGGTACAACGAGCAAACTTGGGCCGAAGTCAAAGCCACCGCCACTGACCCACAATGCTTCGACGACAGCTTTGCCCAATGGAAAACGATAGCCGTCGCCGCCCGCCGCAACTTCCAGCGCTCAGGCGTCCTCGCCCTCGAATGCCACATTGTGCCGCAAGAGTTTTCCGCCTGGTGCATGGCGAATAATCAGGAAAATGATTCGACCTCGCGCGGTGAGTTTGTGTCGGAGAAGCTGAGTGCAGCGCATGAGAAAAAGGCCTGATGCGGCGCTTGAATGGATAGATTGGGAAGAAGTCGAGAAAGCTTTAGGCCGGTTATTGCCTCTCGAAACTCTTGAAAGTAAGAGTCGCGAAGGGCTGCGCTCGGCCATCAGCGGTCAGTCATCGCTTCGGCGTAGCGGTCATTGGAACGACTGCTTCTCTCTGAAACCAGCCATAAGGTCGATTCACACAGTTCGGCCAAAGCGGCTGTTGGGGTCACATGATAACAACGGCAGCAGTCGGCCCGATTCATTCGATAGAACCCTGACTGTGGTCTAAATCCCATTAAACCTGACCACCCACGCCTTTAAACTTCTCCACAAAAGCGGCTATTTTTTGAAAAACACTCTGCTTTTTTGTCAGATATTGCGGGTTCAACGGGCTCATTTTAGGCAGGATGGCATTGAGCGCAGTGCCATTGTCACTGGCAAATTCCCGTTTTAGTGAGGTAGTGATGTAACGCCTGGCCGCCTCTGCATTCAGGCTCTCGTCGTTAATCAGCTCTTGCGCTTCACGCTGTAGTTCCGCTTGGGCAAAGGTAAAAAAGGCGTCAATCACACTGGCCTTATCGCCAATCTGGTCTAGGTCGGTATGGTTAATAAAGTCCACCACCAAGCCCTCCTTGGCGCGGTTGCCGATGCTGGCACGAATCACCCGGCGCACATCTTCAACCAGCGAGGCTTTGTCCTTGACCTTTTTATTGTTCTCAAAAATCAGTTCCAAGATGTAATCCAGGTTGATTTCTTGGGACTTCAGCAGGTCCACCTCAAACACCACATCATCCCAATCGATGGTGGATTTTTCTTTCTCAGCGCCCGATTTTTCGCGGCGCAGCCAATCGCGCACATCGTTATAGGTTGAACGGTAGTCCTGGATTTTGCGCTCGGCAGGCATTTGAATGGTTTGCAGTGCTGCCAAAGCAGCATCGTCCAGATAGTGCTTGGCCTTGAATGCCTCCACCGCCGCCGGGTCGCTCATATCCACGCTTTGCAAAGCCTTCAGGCTGGCGAATTCATCGTAGTTTTGCAGCACGTTCTCTACGCGCAAATACTCGCCAAACAGTTTCGCAAAGGCTTTTTTGTCCGACTCTTTTTCAATGGCTGCAGGGTCTGGAAAATGCTGCTGCAATTCCGCAACCACATCCTTATAACCACGTCGCGCCTCACCGGTTATCAGATCGGTGAAGCCTTCCATGTATTCCTTGTAGCTTTTCTCCAGCACCACATTTTTGGTGTTCGTGTCACCAAACAAGGTAATGGCGTCGATGGTCGCCTGCTCCAGATCGCGAAAGGTGACGATGTTGCCAAAGGTTTTGGTGGCGTCAAAAATGCGGTTGGTGCGTGAATAAGCCTGTATCAAGCCGTGGTAACGCAAGTTTTTGTCCACAAACAAGGTGTTCAGCGTGGGGGCATCAAAGCCGGTCAGAAACATACCCACCACAATCAGCAGGTCGATTTCTTTGGCCTTTACTTGTTTGGCCAGATCGCGGTAGTAGTTCTGAAAGCCGTTGCTATCCACGCTGAAGTTGGTTTTGAACAGCGCGTTGTAATCCGCAATGGCAGCGCCTAAAAATTCCTTGGCGCTGCTGTTCATGGCAGACACATCAAAACCTTCGTCCTGAATTTCGCCCACCGCATCCTGCTCTTCGTTGGCCGCAAACGAAAAGATGGTGGCTACTTTCAGGGGCCTATCGCTTCCTCGTTGCAAATCTCTGAACGACTCGTAATACAGCTTGGCGGCGTCCACACTGCTTACGGCAAACATCGCATTGAACCCTTTGCCTGCCTGATGACCGCCCGCTTGCAGGCGATGGGTTTTCTGCCGGAAGTTGTTCAGGATGTACTGGCTGATCTCGCGAATGCGGTCGGGGTGCAACAGGGCCTGCTTGTTCTCTGCGGCGCTGAGCTTCTTCTCGTCCTGCTCGGTTTCTATGGCCTTGAACTGCGGGCGCACATCGTTGTAATCCACCTTGAACTTCAGCACCTTTTCATCACGGATGGCATCGGTAATCACATACGAATGCAATTCACGGCCGAACACGCTAGCGGTCGTCTCAGCGCCCAAGGCGTTCTGCGGGAAGATCGGCGTGCCGGTAAAGCCAAACTGGTAGAACTTCTTGAACTTCTTCTTCAGATTCTTTTGTGCCTCCCCAAACTGGCTGCGGTGGCACTCATCAAAAATAAACACCACCTGCTTGCCGTAAATGGGCAGGTCGCCTTCGCCTTTCATCAGGTTATTGAGCTTCTGGATGGTGGTGACGATGATCTTGTTGTCGTCCTTGTCCAGGTTGCGCTTCAGGCCAGCCGTGCTGTCAGAGCCATTCACGCTGTCTGGTGAAAAGCGCTGGTATTCCTTCATGGTCTGGTAGTCCAGGTCTTTGCGGTCCACCACGAAGAAAACCTTGTCGATGAACTCCAGCTCGGTGGCCAAACGCGCCGCCTTGAAACTGGTCAGCGTTTTGCCCGAGCCCGTGGTGTGCCAGATAAAGCCGCCGCCCTCAGAACAGCTCCAGTTTTTGGCTTGATAGGCGCACCTTATCTTCCACAAAATGCGCTCGGTGGCGGCAATTTGGTAGGGGCGCATCACCAGCAGCGTGTCGCTGACATCAAACACCGAATAATGCAGCAACACATTCAGCAGGGTGTGCTTTTGGAAAAAGGTGGCGGTAAAGTCCTTCAGGTCTTTGATGAGGTTGTTATCGGCCTGCGCCCAGTTCATGCTGAAGTCAAAACTGTTTTTGTTGCGCTGCGTGGTGTTGGCAAAGTAGCGGCTATCGGTACCGTTGGTAATCACAAACAACTGCAAATACTTGAACAAGGAGTGCGCGCTGTTAAAGCTCTCTTTGCTGTAGCGGTGCACTTGGTTAAAGGCTTCGCGAATCGCCACCCCGCGTTTTTTTAACTCCACCTGCACCAGCGGCAGGCCATTGACCAGCACCGTCACGTCATAACGGTTGGCATGGCTGCCAGCTTGCTCAGATTGCTTAATCACCTGCACCTTGTTGCGGGCAATGTTTTTCTTGTCCAGCAGGTAGATGTTTTGGATGCGGCCATCGTCAAACACAAAGTCGTGGATGTAGTCATCGTGAATCTTGCGGGTTTTTTCCACAATGCCGTCGCTGGGCTTGTCCAACCAGGTCTCTACGAATCGGAGCCACTCAGCATCGGAGAACTGCACGTTGTTGAGCCCTTGCAGCTGCACACGCACATTGGCCAACAAGGCCTCAAGGCTATTCAGACCCGGTACGAACTCATAGCCCTGGTTCACCAAGTCCTGAATAAACTCGCGCTCCAAATCGCCTTCGCTTTGGTAGCTCTCGGCCACCTTCCACTCTTTGGTGTATCTGTCTAAAACAATAAAGTTTTGAGATTCGGCAATGGTCTTGTAATCGTTCATTCCTCTGAACCCTTTTTTTGCAGCAGCTTTTTTACCTCGCGGTCAAAATCCGATTCGATGCGTTGCTGCTTGTTAAACTTTTCATACTCCGCAAAGGCTTTTTCGTCCGCCTGCTGGCGGGACACCGTGCCGTAGCCTTCCAAAATGCGGTATTCATTGAACGACAAAAACTTGTTCACGCTTTCGGCAAAGCTCTCCATCGTCAAGGTATTGCGCCGCTCAATAATGCCCTCTATGTAGTCAAAAAATGCCGAAACGGCCCGCTCCAGTTTCTTGATTTCCGCCTCACTCAAATAATTCTTCGCCACAGTTGCATCCGACTTCAACACCCGGCCATCCGGCGCATTTCTATAAGTGCTCATCCCCATCAAAGGTTTGCTGGCATCGGCATTCAGGGCAATGATTTCTGCCGCCGTGTGGCCGGTAATGGCAAAGTGAAATTTGTCTTGCACATGGGCGTAAAACAAACGGGTGGTTTCCGACTTGGGGTCGTAATCGATACTGCACTCGGCAAAAACATCGGTAATCTGTTGATAGATGCGTCGCTCGCTGGCGCGGATGGAGCGCACCCGCTCCAATAATTCACGAAAATAATCTTTGCCAAAGTAGCGACCATTTTTTAGGCGCTCATCATCCATGGCAAAACCTTTGATGATGTATTCCTTGATTAAGGCGGTCGCCCAAATGCGGAATTGGGTGGCCTGTGCTGAGTTCACCCGGTAGCCCACCGAGATCACCGCATCAAGATTGAAATACTCCAGTTTGCGTGCAACTTGGCGCGAGCCCTCTTGTTGAACTGTTTCCAAAATGGAAGTAGTTGCCTCCCGCTGCAACTCGCCCGACGCATAAATGTTGTCAAGGTGCTTGGAGATGGCGGCCACCCCCACACCAAACAACTCCGCCATGCGTTTCTGCGTGAGCCAGATGCTCTCGTTGCCCAGCAGCACCTCCACTTTGATTGCGCCATTGGGCGCGGTATAGAGCAAAAACTCTGTGGTTTGGTCGCGCAGGCTTAGGTTCTTATTGGGCATGGATAA
>JBBSCQ010000063.1:0-18588 GCA_038250105.1 Burkholderiales bacterium
CCACTGATCATGGAAATCGCCTTGAATCTGCAAAAATTCATCCCGGATCGATCTTCGCCTCGGAAGTCTCAACATAAGCCACATCGATCTTTTGCTTACAAACCGGTATGACGAAATGCTAAGTTGTGAGGATTGATGTAAGGCCTCGGATTTTGTAATAAACCAGCCCTGAAATAAAAGGGATTAAGACAGCTGCACCAGCCGGTCTCCGTCGACCGAGTACGTAATAAACCAGCCCTGAAATAAAAGGGATTAAGACCTTCCTGCTGTTGAACCTACTTACAGAAGCAACTGCTGCGCTTCGCCGAACGTGACGACGACTGGCAGGCGCAGCGTTTTGGGCGGTTTGATCTGGTTCCATTTGGAATCGGGCTTATTTATGAGTTCCAGCGCACAGAGCGCGACGGTTTTCGTCGCTAATCTCGGTTTTGTGAGCACCGGATCAAAAAGTTCTGCGCCTAACCAACCGACCAAAAAGAGCACACCATGCACACGGAACGATCCGAGTACCGTCTCGAAGAAACAAAAGGCATCAACCCAAAAATTAACCGAGTAATCTCAGTGAAGAAAGTGATCGGGTCGCCGCCGCAAATGCTTTCGCGTGTTCAGCGCATCCGTCCCTTGTTTCTTTCAATGCCCCTACTAAGTCATCATTTACTCGGACCATGTCTTCACTAACCCTACTTTCAATTCGTTCTGCGTATAGAAAGATCTCTTCAAATAGCCGACTTGCCCGTCGAATTTTTCCGCTCAGCAAACGGCTGATCTGCCCCTGACTTGCGCCAACAAATTTTGCTATCTCCCCTTGAGATATTGCCTTTCGCTGAAAAATTGCTGCCGCACGTATTGCTCTTGCTTGTTGGTTTGCTGACTTCATTTGTTCCCTCTTGCGTTTTCGCACTCTATTTATGAGTTTTCGACCTTATTTGCGCGGAACACCAATTTTGAATCGGGAACCGGGTGCGGAATTGGCACTCATAGGCAGCGAGTGCTAAAATGAAATTGAAAACTGAAGGAGATTATTTCGCTATGACCCACGCTTTGACACTTCACTTCCCCTCCGCTGTTGGCAACATCGATGCTTATATTCAAGCTGCGAATCGTTACCCCATGCTGACCGAGGCTGAAGAAATCGGGCTGGCCGAGCGTTTCCACAAGGATGGTGATGTGGAAGCGGCACGCCAGCTCGTGCTCTCCCACCTCCGGCTGGTCATTTCCATTGCTCGGGGTTATCTCGGTTATGGTTTGCCGCATGCCGATTTGATCCAGGAAGGCAATATCGGCTTGATGAAGGCAGTTAAACGCTTTGATTCCGGGCGCGGCGTGCGTCTGGTTTCCTTTGCCATGCACTGGATCAAGGCTGAGATTCATGAGTTCATTTTGAAGAACTGGCGGCAGGTCAAGGTGGCTACTACCAAGGCGCAACGCAAACTGTTCTTCAACCTGCGCAGCATGAAAAACAGTTACGAAGGGGTCGATACGCTCTCCGGCACGCAAGCCAGCGAAGTGGCGGTACGCTTGGGTGTCAAGCAAGCGGAAGTAATCGAAATGGAAACCCGTCTGACCGGTCGCGACTTGGCACTGGAAGGTAACCCGGACGATAGCGACGATGCTTTCGCGCCGATCGATTATCTCGCCGATTCGCGCTACGAGCCGACTCGCGTGCTGGAAAACAAGGCGATTGCCCGTCTGCAAGGTGAAGGCCTGCACGAAGCACTCGATACGCTGGACCCGCGTAGCCGTCGCATTATCGAAACGCGCTGGTTACATGACGGCGAAGCTGCAACGCTACATGAACTGGCCGCTGAGTTTAGCGTTTCAGCCGAGCGTATTCGGCAGATCGAAGTCAAGGCTCTGCAAAAAATGCGCGGCGTACTGGCTCCGGCCTGACTTTTCTCTGGTCAAAATAAAAGGCGCTGCGGCGCCTTTTTTGCTTCCGCACCCAAGCATCAGTTTCAATGGGGCACAGGCGCTTCCGGCTGGGTTGAGGCAGGTTTTGTGGTCAATCAATAGCGATACCCATTTTCGCCTGGTTGGTATCGATCAACGCATGATCCAGCGCTTTGGTCGGACAGGCTTTGACGCAAGGGATGTCTTCGCACATTTCACCGGGAATATTACGCGCCGTGAAATACGGCGTCCCGGTCGCCACCGGTGTTTCCGGCTTGGCTTAGAGCCCGAGGCCCAAGCCAAGCATACCGACACCACAGGCCATCTTGGCGGCATCGAAAATAAACTGACGGCGCGCAATGGCGGCTTTGGTAGAAGGGGTAGAGGTCGGTTTGATATTGACTGGATCAGCCGCTGGGTGAGGCTTGCACCCCACCCTGATCACGCCCCCCTTACTGCCTTATTTGGAGAAAACCTGAGATTTTCAATTTACTTCATCAGGGTTTGCCAATATCAATACTTAGCCTAATCAATTAGACGAAAAAAAGACAGCTGACGCGGGCTGAGATCAAACAGTCTGTTTTAAATCCCGGGCAGCACCTGGCCGGCATTTTGGCTGGTTTCGGCAATTACAGTGGCGACATCCAGTCCGCGCAATTCAGCCAGCACTTGCGCGATGCGCGGCAATTCAGCCGGTGCGTTACGGCGACGATTCAGCCACACCGGCGGCATATCTGGTGCGTCAGTTTCCAGCACGATGGATTCCAGTGGCAGAGTTGCTGCCAATTGGCGAATCCGCGTCGAGCCGGGATAAGTCATCGCCCCGCCAAAACCCAGTTTGAAGCCCAGCTTGATAAATTCATCCGCTTGCTGCCGACTGCCATTGAAGGCATGGGCAATACCGCCCGGCACCTTGATCCGGCGCAACTGTTTAAGCACCGCATCAACGGAACGGCGAACGTGCAGCAGCACCGGCAGATTGAATTCCCGGGCCAGTTTCAACTGTTCAACAAAGAAGATTTCTTGGCGCAACAGATCGAGATCGGGGACGTAAAAATCGAGGCCGATTTCACCGACCGCGACAGGTTTTTCCTTAGCCAGCCAGTCCCGCAGCACAGCCAGATCAGCCTCTTGCGCCAACATTACATAAAGCGGGTGAATACCGTAGGCAGCAACACAACCGGGATAGCGCGCGACACTGGTTTTTACCCCTTTAAAGCCGTCGACCGCAACACTCGGCACAACAATCCGTTCAACCCCTGCTGACAGTGCCGCGACATGCACTGCGTCGCGATCGGCGTCAAACTCGGCCGCGTCGAGATGGCAGTGGCTATCGATCAGCATCGAATGAAAGGAAACTCCGGTTCGGGGCGTTTGCCGCTGATCATATCTGCCAGTGCCGCCGCTGAACCGCAGGACATTGTCCAGCCCAGCGTGCCGTGCCCGGTATTGAGCCAAAGGTTGCCGAAACGACTGCGGCCGATGTAGGGCACGTTGGACGGCGTCGCCGGGCGCAACCCGGTCCAGAATTCCGGCTCACCTGCGAAGGCCAGATTGGGGAAAAGCTGTCGGGTACGCTGCATCAGGATCTGGCAACGAACTGGATTGAGATCAAGGTTATAACCATTGAACTCCGCCGTTCCGGCCACCCGCAAACGGTTACCCAGGCGGGAAAAGACCAGTTTGTGCTCATCGTCAGTCAGGCTGACCGTCGGTGCCGGTGCGCCCTCCGGCAACTGCAAAGTGGCCGAATAACCTTTGGCCGGATAAACCGGCAAAAAAAACCGCAACGGCTTGAGCAAGAGCGGCGAGTAACTACCGAGGGCGACGACATAGGCGTCAGCGGTCAGCAATTCGGGGCCGTCGGCACCATGCACCAAGACACCGGCAATCTCGCTACCGCCCGGAGTGATACGGTCGACCGTTAAATTGAAGCGAAAATCAACCCCGGCTTGCGTCGCATGCTCAGCCAGGGCGCGGGTAAACTTATGGGCATCGCCGGATTCGTCGGAGCGGGTGTAGTCGCCACCAACCAGTCGGGGCCTGGCATCGGCTAGCGCCGGTTCAATTTCCAGGCATTTATCGACGTCGACCGTATCGCGGTCGAGACCGAATTCCCGCATCACCTTTGCCGCCTGAGTCGCGGCGGCGAACTCTTTGTGGTCAGTATAAATGTGCAGGATGCCACGTTCGAGATGGTCATATTGCAAGCCCAATTCAGCGCGCAAAACACGCAGCCGATTGCGGCTATAAAGCGACATGGCGACAATCGCTGCAATATTTCGCCGCGTCCGTCCGGGCAAACATTCCGCCAAAAAGCGCAGGCCCCAGGCGAGTTGTGCCGGGTCGGCCCGCCAGCGCCAGAGCAAGGGCGCATCTTCGTGGCCAAGCCATTTGAGGACGCGGGGCAGGACATGCGGATTAGCCCAGGGCTCGGCATGCGAGACTGAAATCTGCCCACCATTGGCAAAACTCGTTTCGTTGCCCGGCACCGGCTGGCGATCAACCACGGTAACTTGATGCCCGGCCCGAGCCAGATACCAGGCACTGGTTGTACCGACGACCCCCGCCCCCAGCACAAGAACCTTCAAGCCTCGCCCCTTTCGCGGACGATGCGCGTGACCTCGGGAATGTGACGCATGCCGCGCATAACGGCGGCCAGATGCGAACGATGCGCCACCTGAATGGTAAAGCGCAGTAGTGTAAAGAGATGCTCTGGATCGGCATCCATCGCCACATGTTCAATATTCGAGCCGGCTTCGGAAATCGCCGATGCCACCTGAGCCAGCACACCGCGCGTATTTTTGACTTCAACCTTGATGCGAATATCGAATAGTTTGCCTTCTTCCGGCTCCCATTCAACGTCAATCCATTTCTGCGGCTCAGTCGAACGAGACTTTCGGATGGTCGGGCAGTCGTGGGTATGAATGACCAAACCACTGCCTTTCTTGATCGAGCCAATGATTGGATCGCCCGGAATCGGCTGGCAGCAACGGGCTAACTGAATCGCCATGCCTTCGGTGCCATGGATCGCCAGCGTCATGTTGCTCGGCATATCCGGCGACATATCCTCGCGCGCCAGCAGGCGGCGGGCCACTACGGAGGGCAAACGCTTGCCGAGGCCAATATCGGTATATAGGTCTTCCAATGATTTCTGGCCACCCGACTTGACCAGTTGATCCCAGGCATCGGCCGGAATCGAAATCGGCACGACACCAAGAGAGAGCAACTCCTGACGCAGCAGACGTTCCCCCAGACGGGCGGACTCTTCATTTTGCGAGGTGCGCAGGTAGTGGCGGATTTTGCTCCGCGCCCGGCCGGTTTTTACATAGGAAAGCCACACCGGATTCGGGCTGGCCTGCGCCGAACTGATGATTTCGACCAGATCGCCATTGCGCAACTCCGTCCGGAGTGGCGCCAGTTCGTGATTGACCCGAGCTGCCGAGCAGTGATTGCCGACGTCGGTATGCACGGCATAGGCAAAATCGACCACCGTCGCGCCACGCGGCATGGCCATGATCTTGCCCTTGGGGGTGAAAACGTAAACCTCGTCCGGGAAAAGGTCAATCTTGACGTTTTCGAAGAACTCGGCGGAGTCGCTGGTCTGCATTTCGAGTAGCGACTGCAGCCATTTGTGCGTCTTGATCTGCAGATCGGCGCCGCTCTCTTCCGTGTCCTTGTACAACCAGTGCGAGGCGACGCCTTCCTGCGCCACGTGATGCATTTCCTCGGTGCGAATCTGCACCTCGACCGGTGTGCCGTAAGGACCAATCAAAGTGGTATGCAAGGACTGGTAACCGTTCGCCTTGGGAATAGCGACGTAATCCTTGAACTTGCCGGGCACCGGCTTATACAAACCATGCAGCGTGCCCAGGGCCAGATAGCAGGTTGGTACGTTAATGACCACGACGCGAAAGCCGTAAATATCCAGCACTTGCGAGAAGGAAAGACGCTTTTCCTTCATCTTGCGATAAATCGAGTACAGGCTCTTTTCGCGGCCAAAAACCTCAGCCTTCAAGCCAGCATGTTCCAGCTTGTGGTTGATGCCATCGAGAATCCGGGTCAGCAGTTCCTTGCGATTGCCCCGCGCCGTCTTCAATGCCTTGGTCAGCACCTCGGCCCGATGCGGATAAATCAACCGGAAGGAGGTGTCCTGCAACTCGCGGTAGAGCTTGTTAAGGCCCAGACGCAGCGCAATGGGGGCGTAAATATCGAGCGTTTCGAGGGCGATGCGCCGACGCTTGTCCGGGCGCATTGAGGCCATCGTTTGCAAATTGTGTTGGCGGTCGGCCAACTTGATCAGCACGACGCGCAAATCGCGTGCCATCGCCATCAGCATCTTGCGGAAATTTTCCGCCTGCGCCTCCTGATAGGAGGCAAATTCCATTTTGTCGAGTTTGGAAAGTCCGTCTACCAGTTCGGCGACTTCCTTGCCAAACTTTTCGGCCAGCTCGCGCTTAGTCGTGCCGGTATCTTCCAGCACATCGTGCAGCAACGCGGCAGCGACCGCATCGGCGTCCATCCGCCATTCAACCACCGCACCGGCGACCGCCAGCGGATGCGTGATGTACGCCTCGCCCGACATGCGCTTTTGATTCGCATGGGCGTGAGCAGCGTAGGCATAGGCCGCCTTGATTCGTTCTACATCAACAGGAGCTAGATAGTCGAGACTATCGAGGAAAACCCGGTAAGCGGGCTCCTCACAAGCAGGCGGTGGGGTTGACGGTACGGAGCCCATCAGTCATCACCGCCGGGAGCGTCAGGACTGACCGCGGGTAAGCACTTCCACGCCGATTTTGCCAATCGCCATTTCACGCAGGGCGATGACAGTCGGTTTGTCGCGGCCCGGATCGACCAGTGGTGTCGCGCCATTGGCGATTTGGCGGGCCCGGTGAGCTGCTGCCAGAGTCATCTGGAAGCGATTGGGAATACGTTTCATGCAGTCATCAACGGTAACGCGAGCCATGTAAAACCTCAATTCAGATCATGCGTGCAAAAAGGGCGGCGTGACGCGCACGCTGCGCCCCAAGGCTTAGGCGGGAAGCGCGTACGATGGCACGCAAATCCTCCAGTGCCTGAGCCAACTGGTCATTAATAATAACATAGTCAAATTCCTCGACATGGCGCATCTCGGCTTGCGCTACGGCCAATCGACGAGTTATGACATCGATACTGTCCGTCCCGCGCCCAGTCAGGCGCCGGGTCAGCTCCTCCATTGATGGCGGCAGGAAGAAAACGCCGATCGCATCAGGAAAGAGCGAACAGACCTGCTGGGCGCCCTGCCAGTCGATTTCGAGCAGCACATCGGCGTCAGCATTCAACTGATCGGAAATCCATTTTTTTGAAGTGCCATAGAAATTACCGTGCACTTCAGCCCACTCAAGAAACTCCTGCCGCTCGATCATGGCGCGAAAGGCGGGAATATCGATGAAATGGTAATCCCGGCCATCCTGCTCACCGGGGCGCGCGGCGCGAGTGGTGAAGGAAATGGAAAGATGAACATCCTTTTCCTTTTCGAGCAGCATCCGAACCAGGGTCGTTTTACCCGCCCCGGAGGGGGCGGCAACAACAAAAAGATTTCCAGCCATGGCGATTTCTAGCAAAAAATTGTTCAGGTGCTCATTTTACGCGTGCCGCGTCCGGCGCAGGCAAGTAGCGGCGCAGCACGGCCAGCAACACCTCCGGATCGACCGGCTTGGCAATATGATCATTCATGCCCGGCATTAGCTTGACTCATGCCGCCAATATCCGGGACAGCCGCTTTCTTACGTGCGCGCCTTGCGGTTTTACCCAGCATGTCGCTATGTTTTTTTCAGCACTATTCCAAATTTTGAATTTGCTCGCGCATTTGCTCGATCAGCAGTTTTAGGTCCATCGCGGCCTGTGAAACCTCTGCAATCGCCGATTTCGAACCCAGCGTATTGGCTTCACGATTCAGTTCCTGCATAAGGAAGTCAAGCCGTTTACCACTGGCGCCACCCTGCTTCAGGATGCGTTCCACCTCATCGAGATGGGTGCTCAGGCGGCTGATTTCTTCAGCAACGTCAATGCGCGTGGCAAAAACGGCAACCTCCTGAAGAATCCGGTCATCGCTGGCATTACCCAAAGCATCTTGAAGGCGCTGGCGCAGTTTGTCGGCAAATAACTGCTGCGCTTCGGGAATGCGCGGCGCAACCTGCCGCACAACCTCGCGCATGGCATTGACGCGGTCAACAATCATTGCAGCCAGCTTTTCACCTTCACGGCCCCGCGTCGCGGTGAAGTCGTCAATGGCCTCACGCGCCAGCGCCAGTATCACCGGGGTGAGCGCGGCAAAATCAACCATTTGGTCGCCAAACATGCCGGGCCAACGCAGTACGTCGTTGACCGACAAAGGTCGGGCTTCCGGCATCTCGCTCCGCACTTGGTCACTCAGGCTTCTCAGTGAGCCGAGCAACTCGCCATTGAGCTGCAATTGCTCGCCGCGAGCCGTCGCAGGATTGAAGGACAACCGACATTCCACCTTACCGCGCGAGAGGCGCGCCGCAAGCAGTTCGCGCAGTGGCATTTCCAGCGCGCGCAGCTCTTCGGTAATGCGAAAGTGGAAATCGAGGTAGCGTGAATTAACGCTTTTAAGTTCAAGTTGAAGCGAACCGCGCTCGATATCGCGCGTTTTCACCGCATAACCAGTCATACTACAAATCATATTGGGGGATCTCCGGCTTTACAGGCCGGACAACACGCCCGAAAATGCCTGAAATTGCATCATAACCGCGAGATCCATGGCGCAACAAGCCAATCAGCCGCTACCCAGCGGCCACATGCTGGAAGAGTACACGATAGACCGCCAGCTTTCGCTCGGCGGTTTTTCTATCGTGTACCTCGCCACGGACCTCAACGGCAAACAGGTGGCGATCAAGGAATACATCCCGAACAGCCTGGCCTTGCGTGGCAAAGGCGAAACCAAGCCAGTAATTTCGGCCGACCACCTCGGTGCCTTTCGCTACGGCATGAAATGCTTTTTCGAAGAAGGCCGCGCGTTGGCCCGCCTGTCGCACCCGAACGTGATCCGCGTGCTGAATTTCTTCCGCGCCAACGACACGGTTTATCTGGTGATGGAATACGAACACGGCCGCACCTTGCAGGAATTTATCCAGAAGCATCAGGGCCATATTTCGGAACGCTTCATTCGCGGTGTTTTCACCCGCATGCTGAACGGTCTGCGCGAGGTGCATTCGCACAAGCTGCTGCATCTCGACATGAAACCCTCGAATATTTATTTGCGCGCCGACAATACGCCGGTGCTGATCGACTTCGGTGCGGCGCGGCAGACTTTGGCCAGCGACCAGCCGATGCTGAAGCCGATGTACACGCCGGGCTTTGCCTCGCCAGAGCACTACAACACGCGCAAGGATCTCGGGCCGTGGAGCGATATCTATAGCGTTGGCGCCTCGATGTACGCCTGCCTGGCCGGTTGTGCGCCACAGGCAGCCGATGAACGCCTGAAAAGAGATGTTCTGGTGCCAGCCATGATGCGTTGGGATGGGCAGTTCTCTGACCGCATGCTGGAAATCATCGATTGGTGTCTGAATCTAAATCACCTATACCGGCCGCAAAGCGTCTTTGCCTTGCAGAAAGCGCTGGTTGAAACCGTTACACCGCCCAGCCCGAAGGTCAGCCCGAATTGGCTGGGGCGCGTTGTTGAAAAACTCAGGAAGCCGCTTTAATGAGATTTACCATTTATCAGGAAAGCCGCCAGGGTGGCCGGGCTAACAATGAGGACCGGACGACTTGCTGTTATTCCCGCGACGCCTTGTTGATGGTGATCGCCGACGGCATGGGCGGCCATCACTACGGCGAAATCGCGGCGCAGATCGCCGTCCAGACGCTGGCCGATACTTTCCAGCGCGAGGCACGACCGCTGCTCGCCGACCCTTTCCGCTTTCTCCAGAAGAGCATGACCAATGCCCACCATGCCATTCTCGATTACGCCGACCGCCACAAGCTGAAGGATGCCCCCCGCACCACCTGCGTTGCCTGCGTCGTGCAGGACAACATCGCATATTGGGCGCATGCCGGCGACTCCCGACTCTTCCTGATGCGCGCCGGCCGGGTGATCACGCAGACGCGCGACCATTCACGGATTCGCCTGCTGGTTGAAGAGGGGATGATTACCGAGTCGCAGGCAGCGGCGCACCCGGACCGCAACAAGATTTACAGCTGCCTGGGCAGTCCAAGCGCGCCGGAAATCGAGTTTTCCCGCAAAACCCCGCTTGAACACGGCGACATCATCCTGCTCTGCACTGATGGTCTGTGGGGCGTCACTTCGGGCGAGATGATGGCGGTGACGCTGAAAGGAGCCAATCTGCTGCAGGCCATTCCAATGCTTCTGTCGCAAGCCGAAGTCAAAGCCGGGCCGCATGGCGACAACCTGTCGGTGGTTGGCGTGCGCTGGGAGGACACTTACGTCGACGAGGCCAGCAGCGCGATTTCGACCCTGTCGATGACGCAGGATGAAGTCACCACCCGCCTTGAAGCATTCGGTCGCAATCCGGCCTACAAGAGCGACCTCTCTGAAGACGAAATTGAAAAGGCGATTGAGGAAATCCGCAACGCCATCGACAAATACACCCCAAAAAAATAAGGAACACCATGCGCCCCAGCCAACGCCAATCAGACCAAATCCGCCAAGTTCGCCTGACCCGCAACTTCACTCGCCACGCCGAAGGCTCAGTTCTCGTCGAAATGGGCGACACGCAGGTGCTATGCACCGCCAGCGTCGAAGAAAAAGTCCCGCCTTTCCTGCGCGGCAAGGGCACCGGCTGGGTGACCGCCGAATACGGCATGTTGCCGCGCGCCACGCACACACGCAGCGGCCGCGAAGCCGCCAAGGGCAAGCAGACTGGCCGCACGCAGGAAATCCAGCGGCTGATCGGCCGCGCCCTGCGCTCAGTGGTTGACCTGAAAGCCCTCGGCGAACGCCAGATCACGCTCGACTGTGATGTTCTGCAAGCCGATGGCGGCACCCGCTGCGCCTCGATCACTGGCGCCTGGGTGGCGCTCTACGACGCCTGCGAAAAGTTAGTGACCGCCGGCAAGCTGCCCGCCAACCCGATACGCGACCACGTTGCCGCCATTTCGGTTGGCATCTACAAAGGCAGCCCGGTGCTTGACCTCGATTACCCGGAAGACTCCGGCTGCGATACCGACATGAATGTCGTAATGACCGGCAGCGGCGGCATTGTCGAGATTCAAGGCACCGCCGAAGGGGAACCGTTTACCCGACAACAGATGAACGTGCTGGCCGATCTTGCTGAAGCCGGTATTCGTCAATTGATTGCGGCGCAACAGAGCGCTCTGGCAACGTGAACAACCGCATGAAAAAACTCGTCCTCGCTTCAAATAACGTCAAAAAAATGATGGAGCTGAACGCGCTGCTGGCGCCGCTGGGCTTCGAAGTTATTCCCCAAGGCCAACTCGGCATTCCGGAGGCGGAAGAGCCGCATTGCACCTTCGTCGAAAATGCCTTGGCCAAGGCTCGGCATGCTGCACAGCGTTCCGGCCTGCCAGCGCTGGCTGACGATTCCGGCCTGTGCGTCGAAGCGCTTGGTGGCGCTCCCGGCGTTTATTCGGCGCGCTATGCCGGCGAACCGAAATCGGATGCGCGCAATAACGCCAAGTTGCTCGCCGACTTGGCCGCCCAAGGCAACCGTAAGGCGCATTTTTACTGTGTGCTGGTCTTGGTGCGTTCGGCCGATGATCCGCAGCCGATCATTGCCGAAGGCGAATGGCCGGGTGAAATTCTTGAGGCCCAGCGCGGTGCCGACGGCTTTGGCTACGACCCGCTGTTCTATATTCCGGCCTATGAGAAGACCGCGGCTGAACTCGATAGCACGATCAAAAACCAGCTGTCGCACCGCGGCCAGGCCATGCAAAAACTGATCGCCTGCCTGCCGGCGCTGTAAATCGTGGCCCGCACTATTCCGATTTTTGCCGCAAAAACGGTGTCGACCGTAGCACCGCTCGAATTCCGCGTTTCCCCGCCACTGGCGCTTTATGTGCATGTGCCGTGGTGCGTTCAGAAGTGCCCGTATTGCGATTTCAACTCGCACGAAGCTAATGGCGAAATTCCCGAAGCGGAATACGTTGCCGCCCTGATCGCCGACCTGCAATCCGCCCTGCCGCTGATCTGGAGCCGACCGGTGACCAGCGTTTTTTTTGGCGGCGGCACGCCCAGCCTGCTTTCGCCGGCCGCCTTTGATGAATTGATCGCCGCCTTCCGTGCCCTCGCCATGTTGTCGCCGGAAGCGGAAATCACATTGGAAGCCAACCCGGGCACGGTCGAAGCGGCCAAGTTCATCGGCTTTCGAAAAGCCGGCATTAACCGCTTATCGCTCGGCATCCAGAGCTTCAACGACGACCATCTGCAAGCCCTTGGCCGCATCCACGGCGCTGCCGAAGCCAGGCGCGCCGCGCAACTGGCTGGGGAGCATTTCGAGTCCTTCAATCTGGATTTGATGTATGGCCTGCCAGGCCAAACGCATGAGCAAGCGCTCACCGACATCGAGACGGCTCTGAGCTTTTCACCATCGCATCTGTCCTGCTATCAGCTGACTTTGGAGCCCAACACGCGCTTCGCTGCCTTCCCGCCGGTGCTGCCGGAGAGCGACATTTGCGCCGACATGCAGGAGTCGATTGAGGCCCGTCTGGCGACGGCCGGCTATTTCAATTACGAAACCTCCGCCTTCGCAAAAACAGGCAAACAGTGCCGCCACAATCTGAATTACTGGCATTTTGGCGACTACCTCGGCATTGGCGCCGGGGCGCATTCGAAGCTGACCTTGCATGACCGCGTCCTGCGCCAGATGCGCTGGAAACACCCGAAGGCTTATCTGGACAATATCCGCAGCGGCCAGCCGGTGCAGGAAGAAACCCAGGTCGAATTGGCCAGCCTGCCCTTTGAATTCATGATGAATGCGCTGCGTTTGGCCGATGGTTTTCCGCCGGCTTTGTTCGAATCGCGGACGGCGCAGCCGCTAAGCAACATTCTGCCGAAAATCAAGGCCGCCGAGGCCGAGGGCTTGCTCGAAGTGAGTGCGGAGCGGATTGCGCCAACGCTGAAAGGTCGGCGCTTTTTAAACGTCCTGCTCGAACGTTTTCTTGATGACAGCAGCGGATGACAACAGCGCGGCCTGAGGCAGGCCGCGCCAAACCGCATTAGCTGAACAGACCGCTTTTTTTCAGCATATTCATCCCTTGCGACAACAGATCGCCACCTTGCGGCAATTCGCCGTTCGGGGTCATCGTATCGACCATTTGCGGCAGCATTTCAGACAGACTGCCGGAGGCTTGCTCCGGGCTCATACCCAGTTTGGCCGCCAGATCCTGCAGCGATGAGCCACCAAGAACAGATTGAATCTGCTCGGCAGAAATCGGCAGATTTTGCCCATTCGACACCCAGGAATTGACGATTTCACCCAAACCGCCTTGCTGAAAGGATTGAATCAGTCCCTTCAAACCCCCAGTTTGCGGGTTATTGACGAGTTGCATTACGGTTTGCAGCAGGTTGCCCTGAGCACCGGATTCACCACCAGCAAGAGCGCCGACGACTTGATCAAAAAGACCCATAATTAATTCTCCATTGGGATAAACGTACGTACATCCTAGCCGATCAGATGCGTCGTCAATGTGAAGAATTGTGTCAATTCACGATGATAAAGGTTCGAAGCGTAACCAGACGGCAAACCGCGTCCCTCGCCCCGGCGCGCTGTCGACACTAATCCGCCCGCCATAGCGCTCGACCAGCGACTGGCTGACCCACAAACCGAGGCCGGTGCCACCCGGCTTGCCGGCAGTGAAGAAAGGTTTAAATAAACGTTCACGATCTTCATCACTGATCCCGGGGCCGGAATCGGTCACTACCAGCCGCAGGCCGCGCGGCATATCGGCCTCATCCCAGTCTTCAGCGGCCAGCGTCAGCACGCCACCGTCGGGCATCGCCTGAATGGCATTGACCATCAGGTTGATCAGCACCTGCTGCAATTCGTTGCGATTGCACAGGACATGCCTTGTCGAGTCGAAATGCTGCTCAATGGCGATATTGCCCTTTTTGAGCAAATGACTGACCAGCACCAGGCTATCCTGAATCAACTGCGCCGGCGCCACTGGTTCGAGATAGCCGACGTAATCCTGCGGCCGGGCAAACTGCAGCAACTTGGTCACAATCAGCCGGATGCGGTGCACTTGCTCGTGAATCAGGCGAATCTCCGGCGCCACCGGTTCAGCGACCGGGCCAAGGATGTCGCGCAAAACATCAAGGTTGCCCTGTATCACCGCCACCGGATTGTTGATTTCATGGGCAACGCCTGCGGTCAACTGGCCAATAGCGGCCATTTTCTCGCTCATCACCAGTTGCGATTGCGCCGAACGAAGATCAGCCACCGCCTGTTCCAGTTCCGCCGTGCGCTCCGCCACCTTGGCGTCGAGCGATTGGCCCCAGCGCTTGAGCGAAGCGGCTTGCGCCTGCAGGCGGTCGAGCAAGCGGTCAAAATGCGCCGCCACAACACCGAGCTCATCCTGACTTCTTACCACCCCGACGCGGGCCCCGGCATCGCCCTGTTCAATCGCGTGCATGGTCGCGTGCATTCGTTCGATCGGCTGAAATACCCGACGCGCCCAGAGCACGGCAAAGATTGCTGCAATGCCCATGGCCAGCGCAAAGAGGCCAACCACCACAGCAAAAGCCTGCTGCCGGGCCAGAGCAAAGGGGCCTTCGAGAAAACCAACATAGAGCATGCCGATCCGTTGCCCGCGACTATCGAGCAATGGCTCATAGGCCGAGACATACCAGTCCTTGACGACAAAGGCGCGGTCGAGCCAGGTGCGCCCGTCATCAAGCACCGCTGCGTGCACAGCAGCTGAGACGCGCGTACCGATGGCCCGGCCGCCTTCAAACAACCGGACATTGGTTGCCACCCGCACGTCGCCGAGAAAAAGTGTTGCCGTGCCGGCACTGCCAAAAGGCAAGACGCCTGCGGGATAGACGATTTCATTGAGACGGTCGATGAAGGCGAGATTTTTGTTGAGCAGCACGCCACCGGTCAGCACACCGAGGAGGCGACCATTGACGTCACGCACCGCCGCTGCACTATGAATAACCAAACCCCGGTCTTCAACTTGGCGTTGATCTGGCGTTGCATTGGCGGTGACGACCAGCGGCGTCAGCGCTCTTTCGGCCAGCTGCGGATCAATTTTATACAGTTGTGCCGCCGAGAAAACTTCTGTTTCGGTGCGCGCCTCACCAACCAAAGCCGCCTTGATCACGGGCCAATCCACTGCGTCGGCATTACTGTCCACCAAGGGGACTTCCGGCGGGGCGCGGTCGACGGCAAAAAAATGCAAAAAGTCGAGGCGTTGCCCGCGCCTGACTTCAGCCAACAGCGCTGCCATTGCGACTTCACGGCGCGACTCGGGCAAGCCCAACGCGCCAACCAGTCGGGCCGAGCCCGCCAAGCTCTCGACCGAACCGCCGACACCATCGGCCACCCGCTCGAAATAGCCATGCGCCACCGCGAGATCGGCCTGCACCTTGGTGATCAACAAACGATCTAAATAATCCCCGCCCCAAATCGCCAGCACCGCGACCAATAAAGGCAGGACCACACCCAGCGGCAAAAGCGCCAGGAGCAGTAGGCGAACCCGAATCGAGCGCCGGCTGGGCGGCTCTAGACGCCCCAGGCCTGACATTTCCGATCCAGCGTTTTGCGGGAGACGCCGAGACGGCGCCCGGCTTCCGATTTATTGCCTTCGCAGGCAGCCAGCACGGCCAGAATGTGGCGCTTTTCCACCGACTCCAGGGTTTCATCAGCCGCCCCGGCCGGCAAGACGCTGGCCTTGGGTTCTGGCCCAAGGTCGAACCAGCCAAGAATCAGCGAGCGTTCGACAAAGTTTTTCAATTCACGCACGTTGCCCGGCCATTCATAGGCGGCCATTCGGGCCAGCGTGCGGGCATCGAGCGCCAGTCTTGGTACATCAAGATACGGCGCCAGCTGGCTGATGAAGTGTTCGACCAGCAAAGGCAGATCTTCCGGCCGTTCGTGCAATGGAGGCAGCGTGACTTCAACGACCTGCAGTCGATAATAGAGATCCTGCCGGAAGCGCTGCGCCGCAACCTCAGACTTTAGATCGCGATTACTCGCCGCGATCACCCGCACATCGACCGGAATTTCCTGCTCCGAACCGACCGGGCGAATACGTCGCTCTTCCAATACACGGAGCAATTTTGCCTGCGCCGCCGGCGGCATTTCGCCAATTTCATCAAGAAAAATGGTACCGCCACGGGCGTAATAAAACAGACCTTCGCGGCTCTGCTGGGCGCCGGTGTAGGCGCCTTTGACATGACCGAACAATTCGGACTCGATCAGTTCAGAAGCAATCGCAGCGCAATTGACCGGCACAAACGGCCCTTTCGCCCTGTTACTCATGCGATGCACGGCGCGTGCCGCGACCTCCTTGCCAGTGCCGGACTCGCCGGTGAGCAGTACGGTTGCCGGCGTCGGCGCGATGCGTTTGAGGCGCTCGCAAACCTCGCGCATTGCCTCGGAATGGCCAATGACGCCTTCGATCTCGGCGGAACGCTCACTCACCTCCCGGCGCAGGACAAAATTTTCCCGGAGCAGGCGGGAGCGTTCGAAGCAGCGTTGAATGGCGTTCAGCACCTGGGCCAGCGAAAATGGCTTGAGGAGAAAATCAGCCGCCCCGGCGCGCAGAGCGCCAATCGCCGTATCGAGATCAGCATAGGCAGTCATCAGGACGACATCGCCGGCATACCCTTCGGCCCGCAACTCGTGCAGCCACTCGATGCCCGAACGCCCCGGCAAGGCGATATCGAGCACGATCAGATCGTACAAGCGGCGGCGCAACATAGGCTCGGCCTGTTCAACACTCGCCGCCGTATCGACGACGCCACAGCGCGGACTGAGGGCGCGCTGCAAAAAACTCAGCATGCCCGGCTCATCATCGACGACCAGTACCGAATACTGTTTCCACGGCGCCTGATTTACCGGCGCATCCTCTGCATTCATCACGACCTCCAAGGTATCCGCCGGATCATCGCAAAGAAGCGGCCATCAAAGCAACCGGCAACGGGTAAACTGCGGGCTCGGCGGTCTGCGTACCGCCTTTGCCAAGACCAAAATTTAAGCCCGAAGCACTCCGGCCTCGGGCGGCTACGAAATGGAGACCGTATGACTTTCAATCGCCGGCAATTTATTGCGGCCGGGAGCGTGTTGACCGCAACTGCCGCGCTCGCCCAGCCAACCTCGCCACTACCTTTCCTGATCACCATGCAAACCGACCCGCTGTTGCCGAAAGCCAGCGGCAAGCGCGTCGTCGTCTGCGGCGGTGGCTGGGGCGGCATTAGCGCCGCCAAACATTTGAAGCTGAACGACCCGACACTCGACGTCGTTGTCCTCGAACGCAACCCGGTGTTTTTCTCCTGCCCGATGAGCAACAAGTGGCTGGTCGATGTCGTCGACACCAACTACCTGACTTTCAGCTACCTGAAAGTCGCCCAGAAATACGACTACAAATTTATCCAGACTGAAGTCACCGCCTTCGAGCGTGACAAAAAGCGCGTCATCACGGCACAAGGCTGGATCGATTACGACTACCTGATCGTCAGTGCTGGCATTCGTTACAACTACGAAGCCTGGTTCGGCAATGACCGCAAGGCGGCCGAATACACCCGCGCCCACTTTCCAGCCGCCTATATCCCGAACGCCGAGCATTTCCATCTCAAGCAGAGCATCCAGAACTTTACCGGCGGTGATTTGGTGATGACCCTGCCGCCACCGCCGCATCGCTGCCCGCCCTCACCCTACGAGCGCGCCTGCCTGATCGCCGGCCTGTTCAAGGAACGCAAGATCAAGGGGCGGATCACCATCCTCGACCCCAAGGACAGCCCACGGCCAATCACTGGCGGCTTTCAGGAAGCCTTCGAGAATCTCTACAAGGACCAGATCACCTACGTGCCGAAAGCGGTGATCAAGGAAGTCGATCCCTTCAACAAGAAGATCAAGACCTCGGCCGGTGATTTCACTTTCGACCACAGCATTTTGATGGCACCGCATCAGGCCGGTGACATGGCGTGGAAGGCCGGGCTGATCGGCAAGAACGCTGAAGGCAAGCCGACCGGCTGGGCCGGCGTCGATCCTTTCTTTCTCAACATGAAGGACGATCCGGATGTTTATGTGATTGGCGATTCAGTCGGCGTCGTTTCGCCGCATTTCAATTTCTATCCGAAGGCCGGCCACGTCGCCAACGCTCACGCCAAAATCGTTGCCAAATACATCAGTGAGCGAGTAAAGGGCCGCGAGCCGAAATACGCGCTGCCCGACAACCTGTGTTTCATGATGGTCAATACCGCGCCACGTGAAGATATCGCGGTGCGCTTCAAGTATTACCTCAACGACAAGGGCGTCATCATTCAGGATCAGGACGACGACAATCTGCGCCGCGCTGAAGTGGTTACGGAAGATTTCGCCTGGGCCGGCCGGATGTATCAGGACATGTTCGGCTGATTGGCAAAGTCCGCCGCCGCGGACTTCCAGCAGATCGGCTAAAGTTGCATCTATGACTACGCCTCCCGTTGATTTACGCCTGACACCAACCATCACCCCCGCCGGCCATTTGCGCCTAGCGGCAGCGCCCGAAGCACCG
>JBBSCQ010000064.1:0-18307 GCA_038250105.1 Burkholderiales bacterium
CATTTTTTGTATCAACCTGTTGATTTGAAGTAATTATTACACAAATCAACAGCTTAAAAAATGTTGGCGGAGTGGACGGGACTCGAACCCGCGACCCCCGGCGTGACAGGCCGGTATTCTAACCAACTGAACTACCACTCCACTGCTAAAACCTTACTGCCAAAATTCTTGGCGTCCCCACGGGGATTCGAACCCCGGTCGCCGCCGTGAAAGGGCGGTGTCCTAGGCCTCTAGACGATGGGGACCCGGACGATACTGATACAACAACAACTCATTCGGCACCTGGTGGAGGTACGCGGGATCGAACCGCGGACCTCTTGCATGCCATGCAAGCGCTCTCCCAGCTGAGCTATACCCCCAAATTCAGAGGAAGCCGAACTTACTTAGGCTTTTCAGCCCAGATCAAAAACCGAAGCTCTCAACCTGCATAACAAACTAGTGCTAACCAGTTTCTTAATTGTTGGCGGAGTGGACGGGACTCGAACCCGCGACCCCCGGCGTGACAGGCCGGTATTCTAACCAACTGAACTACCACTCCACTGCTAAAACTTTACTGCCAAAATTCTTGGCGTCCCCACGGGGATTCGAACCCCGGTCGCCGCCGTGAAAGGGCGGTGTCCTAGGCCTCTAGACGATGGGGACCCGGACTATCTTCTTTCGCACCTTGGTGGAGGTACGCGGGATCGAACCGCGGACCTCTTGCATGCCATGCAAGCGCTCTCCCAGCTGAGCTATACCCCCGCCGCGAAAGAAGGCCGCATTATAGGGATCGTTCAGATCCTTGTAAATAGGCCTTCCGCGTTTTATTAGATATTTTGCCCCAGGGCGGCAGCGACCTTATCGCGGCCGATCAACAGAATCACCGCGTCAACCGATGGCGTCTGGGCCTGGCCGGTCAGAATGACGCGCAGAGGCATCGCCAGTTTCGGCATCTTCAAACCATGCTTGGCGACCATTTCCTTGATCAACGCGTTAATGGCTGGCGCTTCCCAGGTGACACTGGCGATACCTGCGGCGAAATCAGCCAGTGCCGGACGGGCTTCCTCACTCAGGTGCTGCGCTAACAGTTCAGGGTTGGGGGTGACATGAGCGTAGAAAACTTCGACCGCATCTGCCAATACGTTCAGCGTGTTGCAACGGTCGAGGTAGAGAGCAACAGCTTGTTCCAGATTCGGCCCGACATCGGTGTTGATGCCACGCACGGTCAGGCGAGTTTTGACCTTAGAGGCAAGTTCGGCGACTGGCGTCTGCTTCATGTAGTGCTGGTTGAGCCAAAGCAGCTTTTCAGTGTTGAACTGGGCGGCCGAGGCGGTAATGTGGTCGAGATCGAACCATTCGACAAATTGCTGCCGGGAGAAAACCTCCTCGTCACCATGTGACCAGCCGAGGCGGGCCAAATAGTTGATGACAGCTTCGGGCAGGAAACCATCCTCGTCGTATTGCATGACGGACACCGCGCCATGGCGTTTCGAGAGCTTGGCGCCATCGTCGCCCAGGATCATCGAGAGGTGAGCATATTGCGGAATCTTGGCGCCCAATGCTTGCAGAATATTGATTTGGCGCGGCGTATTGTTGACGTGGTCGTCGCCGCGAATGACATGGGTGATGCCCATATCCCAGTCATCGACGCAGACACAGAAGTTGTAAGTCGGTGTGCCGTCGGCACGGGCGATGATCAAGTCATCGAGTTCGGTATTGGCAAATTCGATTCGGCCCTTGACTTCGTCTTCCCAGGCAACAACGCCATCTTTCGGATTTTTGAAGCGAATAACGGCGGGAATACCAAGCGGCGGCGTCGGCAATGTCTTGCCGGTCTCTGGACGCCAGCGACCATCGTAGCGCGGCTTTTCCTTGCGGCTTTCCTGTTCGGCACGCAGGGTATCGAGTTCTTCCCGCGTCGTGTAACAATGGTAAGCGCTGCCGTTGGCAAGCATCTGCTGAATCACTTCTTTGTAGCGATCCACCCGTTGCATCTGGTAAAACGGACCTTCATCGTGACTCAGACCAAGCCACGCCATGCCGTCGAGAATGGCTTGAACGGCTTCCGGCGTTGAGCGCGCCACATCGGTATCTTCAACGCGAAGAATGAATGTGCCGCCATGGCGTCGGGCAAAAGCCCAGGAAAAGAGGGCAGTACGAGCCCCGCCAATGTGGAGGTAACCGGTGGGGCTAGGGGCAAAACGAGTGCGGACAGGCTTCATGGGAGCGGCATCTATGCGGATACGAAGGGCGCTATTTTAGCCGACCAGCGTTTGACCCGTGCTGCGAGATATGGTTAAATGCGCGCCTCTCAAGTTGACGTTCGGCCGAATGGTCAATGGCTAACTCTGGGACAGTGCATTGCTAGACACGGTTTTGTAAAGTTGCAGCAAGCATGACGGGAGATTAGCTCAGGGGTAGAGCACTCGCCTCACACGCGAGGGGTCACAAGTTCGAAACTTGTATCTCCCACCATCGATTTCACGGGTTTAGTTATTCAGTTGGCCGTTAGCCGAGTGAGTGTAATGTGCCAATCGATGCCTCACCAGAAGGCGCAATACATCTCCATGCAAGTTGAAAAATTCACCCGCCACAGCCTTTTTGAAGATGCGCAAGCCTTGCTGGTAGCGCCGATGTTCGTGGCTTTTGCCGTGTTGCTTTTTCAACAGGCGGGTTTGCTCACCGGGGGCACTGTCGGGCTGGCTTTTCTCGTGCATTACGTTAGTGGCTGGCCGATGGCGTGGGTGGTGTTCCTGCTTAATGTGCCGTTCTATCTTTTTTCCTGGCGGGCAATGGGGGCTGTGTTTACCGTCAAGACTTTTCTCTGTGTCGGCTTGCTCTCGCTTTATACGGCACTGCTGCCGCAGGTCATCACCTTGCAGTCGATTGATCATCTGTTCGCCGCTGTGATGGGCGGTTTTCTCATCGGGGTCGGTTTGTTGATGATCATCCGGCACAAGGCCAGCCTCGGCGGGATGGGCGTGCTCGCACTCTATCTTCAGAACACCCGTGGTTGGCCAGCGGGCAAAGTGCAGATGGCGGTTGATTTCCTAATCCTGATGGCCGGGCTGGTGATTCGTGATCCGCTCAGCGTCGGGCTTTCGATCATCGGTGCGCTGGCGCTAAACCTTGTACTCGCTGCGAACCACAAGGCCGGGCGCTATCAGGGAACTTGAGTTGCCGCGCGGGCTGGCTTCTACTCGGCTCGGTCGTCGCTATTTTTCGTCGAGGACAATGTAGGGTGAGGGCTTGGGCAAGCTTCGCTGGTGCCAGGCGGTTCGGTTGATGGGTTGCCCCGGCCTTCATGGATTTTCCTGAAGGCCGAATACAGCGCTTAGTTCAGCGCCGCAGAGAGTTTGCGCCGGAATTCGCGGATCAGATCGTCGTATTGCTCGCTGCCGCCGAGGGCTTCAAACAGTTTGAGTAGCGTGGTGCGGCCAATGCCTTCGCCGAAAGCGCGATCGCGAACGACTACTTCCAGCGCCGCTTCCAGGGCTTCACGAAACTTGCTTTGCGCCGCATAAGCGCCGGAAAGTTCTATGCGCGCGGCGTGATCGGCCGGGTTGGCAGCCAGTTTGGCTTCGATCTCGCCGGTATCGGCGGCACCAGCTGCCAAGGCGAGACGGGCGCGCAAGGCGTTGGCGCGGTCTACTTCCTCGGTGTATTCGCCACTGAGCAATTGCTGGGCTTCTTCATTGCGGCCGAGTTGCATCATGGCATCGACGGCATCAAGCTGAATGGATTGATCTTCCGGCTTGGCGCGGCTGGCTTCGACCAGTTTGGCCAGGCCTTCTTCGAGCTTGCCTTCGGCGACCAGAGCGGCGGCTTCTTCACGCAGGTTGCCACCAACTGGTGGCAGGGCAAAGCGGTCGAGGAAAGCGCGAATCTCGCTTTCCGGCAGGGCACCGGTGAATTCATCAACCAATTGGCCCTGAAAAAGCACCTTGACGCTGGGAATGCTGCGCACGCCGAAATGCTGCGAGATTTCCGGATTTTCGTCAGCATTGACCATGGCCAGCAGGAAGCGCCCGGCGTATTCCTCGGCCAGTTTTTCCAGCATGGGTTTGAGGATTTTGCACGGCTCGCACCACGGGGCCCAGAAATCAACCACAACTGGCACGTTTTGCGAGGGCACAATGACCTTGGTTTCAAATTCTTCAAGGGAAACATCAAATGCAAATTGGGACATGGTATGGGCCTTAATAATTAGATTCGGGCGAATTCTACTGCCAGCGTTCGGGTAGCAGTCGATTGTAGATGCAGCATTGGGCTGGTCGGTTGTTGCAGCCAATGGGCCAGGTGGGCCGGGAAATTGGGTATGTCTGAGTGAGCAGCCGGAAAATTAGTGCTTCTTATATGGAGGCTGGCTGACGAATTTTCAAGGTGTTCAGTGCTCAGGGTGAGCCAGTGGCCCGTCGCTGTATCGGCCCAGCTGTCGAGGTGGGCGCAGAGCACCTGGGCATAACGGCCTTCCTCCAACCAGTTGCTGGCCAATGTGATGAGCAGCAACCAGTTAGCTTCGCCCTCGGTATCGAGCGGGAAGTGGGTGGCGGATTGCAGGCCGGGGAGAAAAGGCTGGATCTGCGCGGCAGCAATGGCCGGTTGGCTGGCGAGGAAGTCGTAGGGCATCGGCTCGGCCTGACCGTTGCAGACTTCGTCGAGCAGGGTGAGCGTCTCCAAGCGTGGGCCGCTGCTTGATTGCCAGAGCAGGGCGGTCGGTCGCTGACGGCGCTCCTTGGGCAGGCAGGCTAGGGAGCCGATTAGGGCAAGTTGCGTCAGGGCGGCGGCGCGGCGCAGCGGTTTGCCGAGGGCTGTACGAACGGCGGCGGGTAATTTGTCCGGGGCGTGCTGCTGGCTGAGAACGGCGTTCAGGTAATTCATCGGTGACGCTCGATAACCATACTGGCCAGCCCGCCGCCGAAGCCGATCAGGTTGAGCAAAGCGCGCTGAATATGCTCAGTGCTGCGGTCGACCATCGGAAACAGGGCAATTTCCGGATCGACTTTCTTGAAACCGGCGGTGGCGGGGATGCGGTCAGCGGTCAGGCAGGCGAGCAGGGTGACCAGTTCGGTTATACCGCTCGCGCCCAGCGTATGGCCGAGATAGGGTTTGAGCGAAAGGAGCAGTGGCTGCTGGTTGCCAAAAATCTGGCGCAGGGCGTTGGCTTCGGCGAGGTCGGTGCCCGGCGAGCCGGCGGCTTGCAGTTTGACCAGTTCGATATCGGCCGGGTTGATTTTTGCCTCTTGCAGGCAGTCGACCGCAAGTCGGGCAATCGGGCCGCCAGCGGGATCGGGGCCGGTGGATGAATAGGCATCGAGGCCGGTGCGCAGGCCGGTGATGCGCCAAGTGCCGGGTTTTGCCGAGAGCCGGACGGCGGCGACGGCTTCGCCGAGGACCAGGCCGTCGCGCCTAGCGTCGAAGGGCTGGCAGCTGGTGCGCGAGAGCAGTTCCATCGCGGCGAAACCGGCCAGCGTGCTGTTATTGGCGAGTTCGAGTCCGACAACGATGGCGTCGTCGATCTGGCCGCCAGAAATCAGGCTGCGCGCCGCATCAATAGCGGAAAAGCCGGAAATGCAGGCGTTGGAAAAGTTGTAGCGTGGGCCGCTAAGCTGCATCCATTCAGCGACTTGTCGGCTGAAAGAGGCGCTGGCGAGGGGTAGGTCGAAGGGTGCGCCTTGCTTTGCTCGTGTCTCCTCAAAGTGGCCAATTTGGAAAGATGACGAGGCAATGAACATGGGTGTGTCAGCGGGCAGCGGGCCAAGCTGGGTGGCGACGCCGGTAACGGCCTGTTCGGCGCGGCTCAACCAGTCGCCTTCGGCGAGTGGCAGGCTGAAATAGGGAAATTCGCGTTCGCCGAGACGGTGTTTGTTGTTGCTGCATTCGCCGGCCCACAGGGCTTCCGCGACCTTGGCTGGCGAATTACCACGGGCACAAAGCAGGCCGCTGCCGGTGACGTAAACCGGTCGTTTCATGTTTTTTGGGCGAGCCAGGCGGTCAGGTGTTCCGCCATGTTGCCGACGCTGGAGAGAATACGCCGGGTTTCCTTGCTATCCGGCAGGCGCAGGCCATATTTTTTCTTGATCGCCATCGAGACTTGCAGTGCATCGAGCGAATCGAGCTGCAGCCGGGCTTCCGGGCCGAAGAGCAGTTCGTCGTCGCCGATGCTGGCCGGGTCGCAATCTTTGTCACAGGCTTCGACGATCAGGGTTTTTAATTCAAGGCAGAGATCAGCGTTCATGAGCGGGCGACGAGGGCACGGTGGTTGAGCCAGATGGCCAGACTGAGGGTTAGGGTGGCGAAAACGAGTAACCGGGCGAGGCTGGGCAGAATGTCGGCAAAACTGCCATGGCGCAGCATGACGCTATGGAAACCGTCCAATCCCCAAGCCATTGGTGAGAAGGCCGCCAGTTTCTGCATGACGGCCGGCATGACGAATTTGGGGACCATGATGCCGCCGATGGCGCCCATCAGCACATTGCCGACGCCGCCGATGATGGTTGCCTGTTCCGTTGTTTTGGCCAGGCTGGCGATGAGCAGCGCCCAGGCGACGGCGGCCAGACTGACGGCAGCGGAAACTGCCCACCAGTTGAGGAGTAGCGGCAAGCTGGCCGGAATTTCCAGCGCTTCGCCGCCAAAGAGCGGGACGAGGAAGATGCCGACCAGCACCATCGTCACCGCCTGCAATTGATTGACCACGAAGAAGGGCAGCAGCTTGCCGGCGAGGATCAGCCGGAAAGGCAGGCCCATGGCACGCAGGCGTTGCAGCGTGCCTTGTTGGCGTTCGATGATGAAGATCGACGACACGGGAATGACCACGAAAAACATGGCGAAGATCAGCCAAGCTGGGACGTTTTGCTGCACAGAGGAGGGCAGTTTGGCGCTCAGGTCGTTGCGGACGGCGCTGCTGCGGATTTCGTCCGGCCAGTCTTTTTCGCTACTGCCAGCGGCGGTGGGCAGACCGAACAGTTTGCCGGCGCGCTGGGTTAGTTCATCGGCGCGGAGGGCGCCGAGCGCGGCCATGACCTGATTGCGGAAGGCGAGTTGCAGGGCTGGACTGAGCGTTGGGTCGATCAATAGTTGCAGCGGGGCGGTGGGCTGGCCCTCGGCGCCGGTCGGCTTGAGCAGGCGTTCGCCGAAGCCTTTGGGGAGGATCAGCGCCAGGCTGAGCTGGCCAGCCAGAATGCCTTGCCGGGCGGCTTCAGGATCGTTATCGCCAGTATTGCGATGGAAGGCGGCGGCCTTGTCCAAGCGCTTGATTAGCGATTTCGAGTGCGCGCTTTGATCGAGGTCGACCACGACAAAAGCGACATCAATGGTAGTGCCCGGCGTGAAGGCGTCGCGCAGCGCCATGGTCATCACCAGAATGAAGATGATCGGCATGATGAACAATGCCATGAGGCCGTGCCGGTCGCGCAGCAGGGCGATGGTTTCCTTGAGCCAGAGGGCGAGCAGACGCGGTGACATGGCTTAGTCCCGCAAGGAGCGCTGGGTCAGTTGCATGAAAACCTGTTCCAGATTGTGCTGGCCGAGGTTGAGATCGCGCACGGTGCAACCGGCAGCAAGCAGTTCATCAAGCAGGCGGGGCAATGCTGCGGTCGACGGCAAATTAAGGCGATATTTCAATTTGCCTTCCTCCTTCGCCGCATAGTGTTGGGCGATGGCTTCCGGCAAGGGGGCGGCGAGATGTAGTTCGAGCACCGCTCCGTCACTGCGCAGGATGTCCTCCAGCGCGCCTTCTAGCAGTACTTGTCCCTGATCAATGATGGCGACTTTCTGGCAAATGGCTGCAATTTCTTCCATGTAGTGGCTGGTGT
This sequence comes from Burkholderiales bacterium, assembly GCA_038250105.1. GTDB lineage: Bacteria > Pseudomonadota > Gammaproteobacteria > Burkholderiales > Rhodocyclaceae > Azonexus. The sequence continues at coordinate 7,794 of JBBSCQ010000064.1, forward strand.
AAATCACCATCGTACCGGTGGCGGGCAGGGCGGCGATGGCGTCGAGCAGGAAGTGGCGCGACTGCGGATCGACGCCAACTGTCGGTTCGTCAAGCAGCAAGAGTTGCGGCTGGCCGAGCAGGCCGATCGCCAGGTTCAGCCGCCGGCGCAGGCCGCCGGACAGATGTTCGGCGCGCTTGCCGACGACTTGTTCGAGGCGGGCGAAGCTGATTGCGTAGTCGATTTGCGTCTGCAGTTCCGGCTTTTTCAGGCCGAGTGCGCCAGCGAAGAAACGCAGGTTTTCGCTGATGCTCAGCATCGGATAAAAAGCGTAATCCTGCGGCACCAGCGCGATGCGGCCCGGGTTGGCGGCGCGGAGAGCGGCCAGCGGCTGGCCGTTTAGGGAAATCTGTCCGACTGCTGCGGTCAACAGCCCAGCCAGCAAAGAAATCAAAGTCGTCTTGCCGGCGCCGTTCGGGCCGAGCAGGCCATAGACGCCGGTAGCCGGAATGTTTAGCGAAATGTTTTGCAGCGCCGGGGTGAGGGCGTCCCGATAGCGGTACGAAACGCCATCAATCAGCAACATCAGGCGGCACTACGCAGGTCGCGGAAAAAGGCTTGTTCGCGGTCGGCGATCTGGCGCAATTTATCGGCCAGCGCCGGGGTGGCCAGTGGCTTGCGGTCGCGAATCATCAGGGCGGCGGCGAGGGCGAATTCCCGCCATTCGTCGCCGATGTCGATCAGGTTTTCGGCCAGCTCGTTGAGACGTGGGCGAGCCAACAGTTCTGCGGCTTCTTGCAAAAAAGAAGCGTAAATAAAACGGAAGCCGCCACCGCCGGTGCCAATTTCTTCCTGCATGCGCACCACTTGGCCGATGAACATCTTGGCCTGCGCCGGATTGTCCTTGGCAGGCAGTTTTTCGATAGCATTGGCCAGCCGGCGAATGCCACGCACGCCGATGATCGGCAGCGGCGCATCAAGCATGATGCGCGTCGTCTTCTTCAGCGCCTGCGGGATCACCATTGTCCAATCCGGTGTTGAAGGCTTGCCGGTCGGGTAGTAGAGCAGCCCCTTCGGCGCCAGCACGCCTTTGGCGAAGCGGGCTTTTTGCAAAGCTTCGCTTGGGCAAGTGACCGGAGTTTCAAAAACCGGGTCGGAAAGCTGGTATTCACCGCTCGCCGTGTCTCGCCCGAAGGCCAGCACATTGTGGGCATTGAAGTGAAAGCGCAGGTCTTCCGGCATGTAGGGCAGCCAGAAAACCGAGGTTTGCATGCCGACCACTTCACCGGCCGCCAGCAATTCATCCAGCCGTTGAGTGCCGGCCTTCGGGTTGCGGAAAGTCTCGAAGCGCATCTTCAGGCCGAGCGGCTTTTGCAGGCCCTTGATGATGTGCTTCGGCGGCATGCGGTAAGCGACTAGCGGCAGACCGTTGATCTTGACAATGGGGATGTAGGCGAAGGACAGCGCCGATGACAGGCCAAAGGCCATCGGCTCGGATATCGGCAAGCCATGGTGGCGCAGGATGGCGGACATGACGCCGCTTTCGCAATGGGAAGCCTGGCTGTGCTGGAATGCCATCATTCGGCCCTATTAAGCTGGTCGACCGTCAGACCCATGGCGTCGGCGTAGCGCTGGCGCAGGGCGGGCGAGAGTGCGGCGAAAACGGCGGGGCGAAAATGCCGGCGGATGCGCCATTGCCAGAGGCCGGTGGTTTGTGCCAGTAACGGCACATCCATCCGCGCTTTGTGCATGTGATATTCGAGCGCCGAAGTCAGCCCGGTGGCAACGCGTTGGCGGGCGTCTTCGGCTAGCCGATTGAGATCATCGACCGCCTGGCGGGTGACAATTTCCTCAACCTCCCAGCCGGCCGATTTAACGATCTGCAATTTGCCATCGGTGCCCCGGGCATAGAGTGCTTTGCGGTGGCCACCGAGCGTGGTATTGCCTTCCTGCGGAACTTCACTCTCCAGCATGGTCGACCGCAGTCAAATGCATCAGCGAGCCAGTGAAGCGGCCACTTTCTGGGATGAAGCAGAGCAGGCGGTCGCCGGCCTTGAGTCGGCCACTTTTAAGCAACTCATCGACCATGATGTAGATCGACGCCGAGCCGGTGTTGCCTTTGGTGTGCAAATTGGTAAACCATTTTTCCGGCGCGACCGGAAACCCAACGGCCGCCATGCAGTCGGCCATTGGCTGCCGGAAATATTCGGAAGACATGTGTGGCAGAAACCAGTCAACCGCAGCCGGCGTCAGGCCGCGGGTCGCCATGGCCTTTTCCAGCGATTTGCCCACCGTCTGATAAGTCACGTTCTCATTGAGCAAGCGGACGTCCTGCTTGATGGCAAACACCGAACGGCTGGCCCACTCCGTCGCCGGAAATTCTTGCCAGCCCTTCAAGGAGCCGTCAGCCTGTTTCTCGCCGCCGGCGTACATGCAGACTTCCATGCTGTCGGCTTGCGAGAGGATGTCGATCCAGTCGATGCGCAACGACAAGCCTTCCGGGCGTGGCGCATCTTGCAGGCGAAAAGCGCCAGCCCCATCGGAGAGCATCCAGCGCAGGAAATCCTTTTCGAAGGCGATTTCCGGGTTGGCTTCCAGTTCAGTGACGCGATGTTCCGATTCAGCAGCAAAATTACGCGCCTGCAGCAGCGGCGAGGCGAGTTCGGAACCTGTTGCTACGGCATTCCTGGCCGAGCCGCAGAGCACGGCCATGTAGGCATATTTGAGGGCGGTCACACCGGCGACGCAGATGCCTGCGGTCGACACCACTTCACAAGCCGGAATGCCTAGTTCGCCGTGCACCATAACGCCGTGATTGGGCATGATCTGGTCCGGCGTCGATGTGCCGGTAACGAGACAGTCGATTTCGCCCGCTGAATCCAGGGCACGTACGGCTTCAGCCGTCAGTTGGGCATTGCTGTGGGTGGTTTGCCCGGAAGCCGGGTCGATGGCGTAGTAACGTTGGCGGATGCCGTTGTTGCGCAACACGATGCGGCGGGCACGCGAAGGCTTGCCGCCAATCAGGCCGAGCAGGTTTTCGATGCTTTCGTTGTCGACCGGCGCATTGGGCAGAAAAGCCGAAGTGCCGGTGATGTATACCTTGCCGCTACTGTTCATATTTTTGTAAGTTGAATTCCTGCGAGCCGGAAGGCTGTTCGAGTTCGGCACGGAGCCGGTCAAGTCGAGGTTTGAGCAGAGGATAAAGTAAGCATTGTACCAACAGGCTTAACGGAACAACGGTTAGTACCAGCACAATCAGATACAAGGCGAAAACGAGCAGGATAGGCCGTCGCCGCCATTGGCCGCGCTGGCCGAAGAGGCGAATAAGCTTCGACCAGACGCGAAAAGCCCGCTGCCCGGCACGTTCGCTCAGGGCAAGGCGGGGATTGACGGTCACTGCGCGCAGCCCGGTCAACATCGCGGCACCCGATTTTTCGCCATTTTGATCAAGCGCATCGGCCAGTGCGCGGCCGAAACGGCTGGCTTGTCGGATTTCTTCTGGCGCCACGCCGGCGGGCGGCAGGCCTAAAAAACGATCGCGCTTGCCCGTCCATACCCAACGCGGCGTGGTAATAAAAGTGGCCAGCGCTTGACCCTGGTCGGTAAACGCCAGGTGGTCGCGTAGTTGACCACCGGCTTCAGAAATCAGGCGCCGCATCGTCTCTTGCGCTGAAAGCCACATGTTGCGGCAGGCGACTAGGGTAACCACCGGTTTATCCTTGATCAGCCGCTTGCCTTCCGGGCTTTTGAGGAAGGCCGTCATCGGAAGCGCTGGTGCCAGGTACCAGACCTGGTAAGTCAGAATGACTAAATCAAAGGATTGGTTGGCGTGAATTCCTAATGGTTTCAGAGGCGGCGCATCAAGCTGCACACACTCCGGAAAAGCATCGAAAAAATCAATAATCGGCCAAGGCCAGGGGAAAGGGGTTTCCGGTTGCAGCGTTTCCAGGTGAACTTGGTGCCCCGCCGCACGCAAGGGGGCGATGACCTGTGCCGTGATGTCGGCCAGTTGCCCGGTTTGCGAATAATTGATGACGAGAACGGTTTTCAAGCGGGTTTCTGCGGGCTGGTTAGCCAGCAATTCTAACAAATCAGGCGCGGCTTACGGTGTACCAGCTAAATTCGGCTGGAATGTCTTTGTCGATCGCAGAATTTGGGTATTTTCACCCTTTTCGGCTATTATTCGGCTTTCCCGCAGCCTGACTTTCCATGACCAAATTCGTTTTCGTTACAGGTGGTGTCGTGTCCTCATTGGGCAAAGGCATCGCCGCCGCGTCGCTCGGGGCCATTTTGGAATCCCGCGGCATTAAAGTCACCCATCTCAAGCTTGACCCTTACATCAACGTCGACCCCGGCACGATGAGTCCTTTCCAGCATGGCGAAGTTTTCGTCACGGAAGACGGGGCAGAGACTGACCTGGACCTCGGTCACTACGAGCGCTTTACCAGCGCCAAGATGGCCAAGCGCAACAACTTCACGACCGGTCAAGTGTACGACGCCGTGATCAAAAGAGAGCGTCGTGGCGAGTACTTGGGCAAGACCGTACAGGTCATCCCGCACATCACCGACGAGATCAAGGACAAGATCAAGGCCGGCGCTGAAGGTGCCGACGTGGCGATTGTTGAAGTCGGCGGTACGGTCGGTGACATTGAGTCGCTGCCTTTCCTCGAAGCCATTCGTCAAATGGGCATCATGGAAGGGCGCAATAACGTCTGCTACATGCATTTGACGCTGTTGCCCTACATTCCGACTGCTGGTGAACTGAAAACCAAGCCGACCCAACACTCCGTAAAAGAGCTGCGGCAAATCGGTATTCAGCCGGATATCCTGCTCTGCCGTGCCGACCGGTCGATTCCGGTCGAAGAGCGCCGCAAGATTGCGTTGTTCTGTAATGTCATGCCGGAAGCGGTGATCGAGTGTCTCGATGCCGATTCGATCTACAAAATTCCGGCCATGTTGCATGACCAGATGCTTGATGAAATTGTCTGCCATAAGCTGAATATTTTGGCCAAGGCAGCTGATTTGTCGATCTGGAAAAAACTGGTCGATGCGCTGGAACACCCGGAGCATCAGGTCAGAGTGGCTTTTGTTGGCAAGTACGTTGATTTGACTGAATCCTACAAGTCGCTGATCGAAGCGATCAAGCACGCCGGTATTCACACCCGTTGCGAAGTCACCATTGAATACCTCGATTCAGAAAATATCGAGAGAGACGGCTGTGGCGCGCTGAAAGGCGTTGATGCCATTCTGGTCCCCGGCGGCTTCGGACGACGCGGTACGGAAGGCAAAATTGCCGCCATTCGCTACGCCCGCGAGAACAAGGTGCCATATCTCGGCATCTGCCTCGGCATGCAACTGGCCGTGGTTGAATTCGCCCGTGACGTTGCCGGCATGCCTGGCGCGCACTCCACCGAGTTCGTGCAGGACACGCCTTACCCGGTGATCGGCCTGATTACTGAATGGCTGGATGCGTCCGGCAAGGTCGAAAAGCGTACCGAGGACTCCGATATTGGCGGCACGATGCGTTTGGGCGGCCAGGTTTGCAAGTTGGCAGAAGGTTCGCTGGCGCGCGAAGTTTACGGTGCGCCGGAGATCACTGAGCGCCATCGCCATCGCTACGAAGTAAACAACACACTGCTGGCGCAACTCGAAGAAAAAGGTTTGATCGTTTCCGGCCGGGCGCCAGGGACTGATCTTTGCGAAATGGTTGAACTGCCGGCCGACGTCCATCCGTGGTTTGTCGCTTGCCAGTTCCACCCGGAATTCACCTCCAATCCGCGTCAAGGTCACCCGCTTTTCACTTCTTTCATGAAGGCGGCGCTGGCTAATCAACAGGCTAAAGGCAAATGAAACTCTGTGGTTTCGAGGCTGGGCTTGACCAGCCTTTTTTCTTGATCGCCGGCCCTTGTACGGCTGAATCCGAGCAACTTTGCGTTGATGTTGCCGGTTACATGAAGGAAGTCTGCGGTCGACTTGGCATTCCTTATATTTTCAAGGCTTCCTACGACAAGGCTAATCGCAGCTCCGGAAAGTCAGTGCGTGGTCTGGGTCTGGACGAAGGTATGCGGATTTTTTCCGAAGTGCAGCGTCAAGTTGGCGTGCCGGTCCTGACCGACGTACACAGTATTGATGATGTATCGGTGGTGGCGGCGACGGTCGATGTCCTGCAAACGCCAGCTTTTCTCTGCCGGCAAACCGATTTCATCCATGCGGTCGCTTCATGCGGCAAGCCGGTGAATATCAAGAAGGGCCAGTTTCTGGCGCCGAGCGACATGAAAAATGTCGTCGACAAGGCGCGCGAAGTGAATAACGGCGCCGACAACATCATGGTTTGCGAACGCGGTGCCACCTTCGGCTATAACAATCTGGTTTCCGACATGCGTAGCCTGGCGATCATGCGCGAAACCGGTTGCCCGGTGGTTTTCGATGCGACGCACAGCGTGCAGCTGCCCGGTGGGCAAGGCGCCACTTCCGGCGGTCAGCGCGAATTCGTCCCGGTGTTGGCGCGGGCAGCGGTCGCTGTTGGTATTTCCGGCCTATTCATGGAAACCCATCCTTGCCCGGAGAAAGCCTGGTCAGATGGCCCGAACAGTTGGCATCTTGATCGCATGGAATCTCTGCTGACGACACTGGTGGCGCTCGACCGTGCCGTCAAGTCGGCAGGATTCGAAGAGCTAAAATGAATTTTCGGCTTAAAGCTTGTGCTAATAATTTAGTTTAAATATGTTCTTCAACCTTTTGATAATAAGGAAGAGATATGAGTTCAATCGTTGATGTTGTTGCACGTGAAATTCTCGACTCCCGTGGCAATCCCACCGTTGAAGCTGATGTGCTGCTGGAAAGTGGCATCATGGGCCGCGCGGCAGTTCCGTCGGGTGCTTCGACGGGTTCCCGCGAAGCCATTGAGTTGCGCGACGGCGATACCAGTCGTTACCTCGGTAAGGGTGTGATGCAGGCTGTTGAGAACATCAACACGGAAATTTCCGAAGCGATCATCGGCCTGGATGCTCAGGAACAGGCTTTCATCGATCAAACAATGATTGAGCTGGACGGCACCGAAAACAAATCGCGCCTCGGCGCCAACGCCATTTTGGCGGTGTCGATGGCGGTCGCCAAGGCCGCCGCCGAAGAATCTGGCCTGCCGCTGTACCGCTATTTCGGCGGGATGAGCCCGATGCAGATGCCGGTGCCGATGATGAACATCATCAACGGTGGCGAGCACGCCAACAATAGCCTGGATATCCAGGAATTCATGATCATGCCGGTCGGTGCCACCACCTTCCGCGAAGCGCTGCGTTGCGGTGCCGAGATTTTCCATTCGCTGAAGAAGCTGCTCGACAAGAAGGGCCATTCGACCGCCGTCGGTGACGAAGGCGGTTTTGCGCCGAATCTGGCCAGCCACGCCGAAGCGCTGCAAATCATCATGCAGGCGATTGAAGCCGCCGGCTACGTGCCGGGTCAGGATGTGCTGCTGGCGCTGGATTGTGCCGCTTCCGAGTTCTACAGGGATGGCAAGTACCATCTGGCCGGCGAAGGTCTGCAACTGACTTCGGCGCAATTTACCGATTATTTGGCCAATCTGGCCGACCAGTTCCCGATCGTTTCGATTGAAGACGGCATGTCCGAGGCTGACTGGGATGGCTGGAAGTTGCTCACCGATCGCCTCGGCAAATCGGTACAGATCGTTGGTGACGACGTTTTTGTCACCAACACCAAGATCTTCAAGGAAGGCATCAAGAAAGGGATTTGCAACTCGATCCTGATCAAGATCAACCAGATCGGCACGCTGTCCGAAACCTTTGCCGCCATCGAAATGGCCAAGCGTGCTGGTTACACTGCGGTGATCTCGCATCGCTCCGGTGAAACCGAAGACAGTACGATTGCCGACATCGCCGTCGGCCTCAATGCCGGCCAGATCAAGACCGGTTCGCTGTCGCGCTCCGACCGTATCGCCAAGTACAACCAGTTGCTGCGCATCGAAGAAGACCTCGGCGATACCGCTTCCTACCCCGGTCGCGAAACTTTCTACAACCTGCGTTAACGTTTGATGCGTTGGCTGACGGTCGGCCTCCTTGTGGCCATTGGCCTGCTCCAGTACCCCCTTTGGGTCGGTAAGGGCGGCTGGTTGAAGGTATGGGAGTACGACCGCCAGTTGCAGCAGCAGAAGGATGTGACCAAAAAGCTGGAAATCAGGAATGCGGGCCTCGATGCCGAGGTTCGCGACCTGAAGCAGGGCTACGATGCAATCGAGGAACGTGCCCGGTTTGAACTGGGTATGATCAAGCAAGATGAAAGCTTTGTACAGATTCCGGAAAAAGTTCCCGGAAAATAAGTAAAATAAGGCGTTCACCGTAGTAGTCACCCGTATATGCCTCCGTTAGAATCATCCACGCAGTTCCCTAAGTGGTGTGTTCGAGGAGAACCAGATGCAGCTCAAGGTTGGCGAGAAAGCCCCGACGTTTTGTCTGCCCGATGCCGATATGGCAGCCGTTGATCTGGCGACCAGCCTGGGCCAAAAGCATATCGTTCTGTTTTTCTATCGCAAAGACGGAACGCCCTGCTGTACCAAGCAAGCGACTGATTTTTCAGATCATGAAGATGACTTTCACAAACAGGATTGTTTGTTGTTTGGTATCAGTCGGGACGATTGCATGAAGCACGCGGAATTTCGCGACAAGGAAGGCATTGGTCTGCCCTTGTTGTCGGATGCTGATGGCAAGGTCTGCAAGCAATACGGCGTTTGGCAGGCGAGAGAAGTGGATGGGCACAAAAAATTCGGCATTGTCCGATCCAGTTTTATCATTGATCGGCGCGGTATTATTCGCCATGCGCTTTACAACATTAATTACAAAGGCCATGCACTGGAAGTGCTACGCCTCGTCAAGGAATTGAACTCATGAACATGCTCGTTGCCAGAAATACCGTTGTTACCCTCGATTACCATGTCACCGATACGGATGGCGAAATCGTCGACGAAGGCCGTGAGCCGCTGATCTATTTGCACGGTGGTTATGAAGATATTTTTCCGAAAATTGAAGAAGCCGTGCAGGGCAAGAGCATAGGCGAATCGGTCAATGTCAAGCTGCAGCCGGACGAGGCTTTTGGTGATTATGACGCTGAAATGGTCCAGATCGAGCCGCGCAAGGATTTTCCCAAGGAGATTCAGGTCGGCATGCAGTTTGAAGGCGGCCCGGAAGAGGGCGATGACGAAGAATTCGTTATCTATCGGGTAACCGATATTGCCGAAGACAAAGTAGTGCTTGATGGCAATCACCCGCTCGCCGGCATGGCCCTGGTCTTCACCTGCACCGTGACGGCTGTGCGCCCGGCCAGTGCCGAAGAAATTGAACACGGCCATGTCCATAACCCGGACGATGACGAAGACAGCTGCCACTAATCCGCTGTCGCACCCGCTGCGGCGGGTGTTTTGAATAAAAGCCGAGGGCTCGTTTTACGGGCCTTCGGTTTTTTTACGGGCTGTATTCTTCAACTTGAAATTGACGGTCGTTACAAAAAACCAAACTACTGTACATTTATACAGTTATCGGATAATCTCCGCCTGAGCTGACGAAATGATGCGTTGGCGGATGTTGATTAACCGACTTCAGTCAGGGGTAACCAAGATGAAACGACTTCAGAAATGGTTTGAAACAATGGCCGGAATTTCGCAGGACGAAAATGAGCGTCTGGCCCGAGCTAAAGCAATTTTCAGCAATACCGGCGTTGATGCTTCAGCATTCAGCAAGCCCGCCTGCTGGCGTCGTCGGTCGCGCGTGCAAAACCTTGGTGGCTGAGCTTGTCGGGTTTAACTCGGCTGCGTTATGCCGCGTTGTCAAGATCGGGAGAGGCGGCAAGTTTCTGCACGATCAGGCTGCCGACCATATCACCTTCGACATTGACTGCCGTACGCACGGTGTCGAGAATACGGTCGATTGGGAGCAGGATGGCGATAGCTTCGGTAGGTAACCCGACCGATTGCAGGACCAGCACCATGCTCAACATGCCGACGCTGGGAATACCTGGTGCACCGATGGCACCGAGCATGGCGATGAGGAAGATGATCAGCTGGTGGGCCAGATCCAGCTCGATGCCCGCCAGACGAGCGATAAATAGCGCTGCCGCCGCTTCGTAAAGCGCGGTGCCATCCATATTGACCGTGGCGCCGAGCGGGACGACGAAGTTGGCGATGTCTTTTTTGACATGCAGGTGCTGTTCGATGCAGCGCAGGGTGATCGGTAGGGTAGCGGCGCTCGAACTGGTTGCGAAAGCGGTGATCAGCGCTTCACGCGAACCGCGCCAGAAGCGTAATGGGGAAACCCGAGTGACGATGTAAAGGAGTAGTGGCAGAACAATGACGCCATGAAATAGCGTGCTGCCAATAACGACGGCGATGAAATGTCCCAAGCTGACGAGCAGGGCACTGCTCTGGCTGGCCACCAGTTGCAGCAGCAAGGCGGCAATGCCAAGTGGGGCGAGCCGCATGATCCAGCCGACGATGAGCAGGCAGAGTTCCTGCAATTCCTGAATCAGTGTAC
>JBBSCQ010000065.1:0-18097 GCA_038250105.1 Burkholderiales bacterium
AGCGCGTCAGTCAGCATCCGGCCAGCCGTGTGCACGAACTGACGCCGCGTCTTTGGAAACCCCTCTTCGCCGCCAATCCCCTCCGCTCGCCTTTGCATACCCTCCAAGCGTAGGCAAGAACGCCGGTGGATTAACGGTTACAGAGCATCGGTTAGCGGGTGGTGTTCTGTTGAGGTGAGCGGCCGTAATGCGCGTTAAGCATGTCTTATGACTACCGCATCCTCTATGTCGGCAATGGGTCGTATCTTGCCGATCTGGTCTTATGCTATTCCGCAGTACAAAATCATATTTCGCACAAAACGTTAGGAACAGCATTTCGTAATTGAGTAGCTGATCGATTGAGGTCTGCAGGAAATTTCGCAGGTTTGGGCTAAATATCCCAGATTGACTACGACTGAAACGCAAGGGATACTGCAGAAATGGCCCCTTAAATTTCCTTTCCTTTTTCCTTTGAAAAGTCAACATACTGGAAGGTGTTCTACACAAGGCAAAGGCCATTTTGCAACAACGCTTCAACGTCCAGACGGAAAATCAGCATCTGTCCGGATCCGATTTGAAAAAGGAAAAGGCAAAGAAAACATGACGCCAGGCCCCTCGCAATATTCACCCGCTGACGCCGCCGAACTGCGTCGCCTCGCTGAAGAAAGTCTGCCAAGCCAACCGCCGCTGAACGAGAAACCTCTGTCGGCGCTCGATGCCCAGAAACTGCTCAACCAACTTCAAGCGCACCAGATTGAGCTGGAGATGCAAAACGAGGAATTACGCGCGAACGGAATTCTGAAGGCAACAGCGCTAGCGCACTACACAGACCTCTACGATTTTGCCCCAGTGTGCTACATCACATTGCGCCGCATGGGTGAGATATCCCTAGTCAATCTGGCCGGAGCGCAACTGCTTGGCCTTGAACGCACCCAGTTGATCGGCTGTTGCTTTGGCGACTTAGTGACCGATGCGACCAGTCCCGCCTTTAACGTCTTTTTGCAGCAAGTATTTACTGGCCAACCCCAACAAGGCTGCGAAGTGGAACTGGTACGCAAGAACAAGCCGACGTGCACCGTGCACATTGAGGCCACACTCTCCAGCGATAAACAGGAATTTCGCGCCGTGCTGGTGGACATTACCGAGCGCAAGCAAAGTGACGAGTTTTTGAGTTTTCTGGCAAAAACCAGCAGTATGTCTCCAGATGAGCCGTTGTTTGAAAGTGTGGCCCGCTATCTGGCGCAGAGTCTCGACATGTTCTACGTCTGCATTGATCGCCTCGAAGGGGATGGGCTGAACGCGAGAACGCTAGCCATCTGGTGCGACGGTCATTTCGAGGACAACGTGACCTACGCCTTGAAGGATACGCCCTGTGGTGACGTGGTCGGTAATCACGTCTGCTGCTTCCCGGCGAATGTTTGCCAGCATTTCCCCCGCGACCAAGTGCTTCAGGACTTATGCGCCGAAAGCTATATCGGCGTGACCCTCTGGAGCCATACTGGGAAACCCATTGGATTGATTGCGGTAATCGGACGCAAACCGCTGACGGATCATCCGCGGTCAGAAGCCATTTTAAAACTCGTTGCCGTGCGTGCGGCAGGAGAACTGGAACGGCTCCAAGCAGAAGAAATTTTGCTCGAATCGGAACAACGCTTCCGCGAGCTGTACGAGAAAGCTCCTCTAGCCTATCAGTCACTCGACATTACGGGCAACATTCTTGAGGTCAATGAATCCTGGCTGAGACAACTTGGCTATTCTCGCGACGAGGTCATCGGCCGCTTTATCGGCGATTTTATGACCGAATCGGCCATTTCAACCCTGCGATGTGAATTCCCTCAATTCAAAGAAAAGGGGCATGTCAATGGCCCAATTTTCGAGTTCCAAGACAAGGAAGGACAAATCCGGCTGATGGAAATAAATGGCCAGATTGGCCGAGATGCCGATGGCAATTTCCTGCGAACGCATTGTATTTTGACGGACATTACCGCCCGGAAACAAGACGAACAGGAACTGGAACGGCACAGGAACCACCTGACTGAACTGGTCGTCTCACGCACCGCTGAACTGGTTGAAGCTCGAGACGCCGCCGAGGCCGCCAATCTGGCTAAGAGCGCCTTTCTATCCAACATGAGCCACGAAATTCGCACCCCAATGAATGGCATTCTCGGCATGGCCTATCTGCTGCGCCATGATGGCGTCACGCCGGCGCAGGCCGATAAACTCGACAAGATCAACGCGGCGAGCCAGCACCTGCTTGCCGTGATCAACGACATCCTCGACATCTCCAAGATCGAAGCCGGCAAGCTGGTCCTTGAGGAAACCGCGGTTAACATCGGCGCCATCGCCGGCAACATCAACTCCATGCTGGCTGAGCGGGTGCAAGCTAAGGGGCTAAAATTAGTTGTCGAAACTCAGCTATTGCCGCATCACCTACTCGGCGACCCGACCCGGATTCAGCAGGCGCTGCTCAACTACGCCAACAACGCCATCAAATTCTCTGAAGCCGGCACCATTACCCTGCGCATTCGCGTCGCAGCAGAAGACGCCAGCAGTGTGCTGCTGCACTTCGAGGTGCAGGACACAGGCATCGGCATTGATCCGGTAGCCAAAGCCCGGCTGTTCGGAACCTTCGAGCAGGCGGACAATTCGACCACACGCCAGTTTGGCGGTACTGGTCTTGGCCTCTCCATTACCCGTAACTTGGCCGAACTGATGGGCGGGAGTACAGGTTTTGAGAGCACGCACGGAAAGGGCAGTGCCTTCTGGTTTACAGCGCGGCTGCGGAAAGACTTGGCGGCCAAGGCACGGCCTGCCAGACTCCCGGAAGGAGACGCCGAACAGGTGCTGAAGAAAGATTTCAAAGGCAGTCGCATCCTGCTAGTCGAGGATGAACCGATCAATCGTGAAATCGCGCAGATATTGCTCGAAGAAATCGGCATGAAAATTTATACAGCCGAAGATGGCGAGATCGCGGTCAACATGGCGGCAAAGAACGATTATGCACTGATCCTGATGGACATGCAGATGCCGAGAACGGATGGCGTGGAAGCGACCCATCTGATCCGGGCATCAGCAACCGGCAAGCAGGTGCCCATTGTCGCCATGACAGCCAACGTTTTTGCTGGAGACAGGAAACGCTGCATGGATGCCGGCATGAACGACTTCATCGCCAAGCCGTTCGTGCCGGAAGATCTGTTTGCGATGATTTTGAAGTGGCTGGCACGGGAGAAAAGATAGCGTCGGTGGCCCTCATTTTTAGCGGCAGCAAAGTGCAGTAAGCATGCCTCATGACCGCAGCATCTGCTATGTCGGCTCAGGGTCGTATCCGGCCCCCGAGAAAGTGGAAACCTGCCGTTCAGCTCGATTTGGTGCTGAGGGGCAGGTATCTGATGCTTTGCTGACCTAGCCGGTGCTGAACCCCAAGGTCGGCTGAGGCCGAGGTCCGGATAGCCATGCTGGCAACCCGACAGCCAGTTTTATGATCGGTAAGTAGCCAATGAGGTTGCAGTCGTTAAGTGATTCATTAAGGTCGGCACCTGCCTATCAGCGGTGCATGCCAATACCGTAATTATGTTTTCTCCCCGCGCCCCTGCCTTCTTTTGCCTGCTACTCGGCAGGACTCCGCGCCGGTAGTGCAGCCACTTCTGATATCCGTTCAGTCGCCTTCTGAAAACGACACCTAAGCCCTCTCAAAGAGCGCTTTTTAGTATCTCAAATCTCGTCTGACTTGCCTCGTCTCGTACGTTATAGTTGTAGATGAGTTTCGAGATAGGAGCGTGTGATGCTTGTAGTGTATTTGGATTTTGATGGCGTGGTGCATCAAATAGGCGAACCAGCCCTATCCCGCAGTGGGCTTGGTTATCTCATCTGACTTGCGCCGACTATTTGATGCCGCTGCACTCGTGCGCCTCCTTGAACCAACCTTGGGCCACCGCTTTTTTTGTGTTGTCGATTGTATCGAGTCCTCTCGGGCAAATGAAATCATTGCCGACGCGGCGGAGCGGGGACTTACGAAGTGGATTGCGCTGGACGACCAGGATACTGTACTTATTGCGAACTGGAAAAGGGCCTCAGCGAAACTGTTGTCCAGGAACAGCTACAAAAACAGCTTAAGAAAAACTACAAATGTTGATTAGTTACGCCCGCATCTCAGCTGAAGATCAGAATCTCGACCTCCAACTCGATGCGTCTAAAGCCGCCTATTGCGAGCAGTTATGTACTGACCAAGCAAGTGGTGCCGCCAAAGTACCCCCTGGCCTAGATGACGCAATGCGGTACCTCCGTGCGGGAGACGCGATGGTCATCTGGAAGCTTGACCGTGATGGACTGGCAGGTGAATGGTCGGAAAGAGCAACAATCAAAAGTTCGATAGTGGTGAACCGATCATCAGTAGATAGCCGAAAACTCGGCATTCAGGCTATTGAAATCATTTCAATCCAGTGCCCAGACTCATCCTCTCGGGCGCACCAAAGAAACAAACAATGATGCCACCGCTCAGTTGGCTTTTTTGTTTTTCCGGCCGGATAAATTATTGATGTTTCAGGTGATTTCAGCGTGAAGAACTATTCCCCTTCGATTGAGGCAAGTCTTGACGCTATTGCCGAACTGTTGCGTACTGCGCGCAGCGCCTTGTTTATAACCGGGGCGGGTATTTCGGCCGACTCGGGTTTGCCGACTTATCGTGGCGTCGGTGGTTTATATAACGACGAGGCGACAGCAGAAGGCTTGCGGATTGAAGAGGCGCTTTCTGGTCAAGTTTTCTCAATCCGACCTGATATCACCTGGAAATATCTGATCCAGATTGAGGAAAACTGCCGTGGCGCGTTGCCGAATGCGGCACACCGGGCGATTGCCTGCCTTGATAGTCAGCTTGATCGGGTGATGGTGTTTACCCAGAATGTGGATGGTTTGCATCGCCAGGCGGGTAGCCAGGAAATCATTGAAATCCACGGTAATCTGCAGGAACTCAAATGTACTTCCTGTGACCATGAAGAGTTGTCACCGGATTTTGCCGGCCGCGAAGTGCCGCCGCTTTGCCCGGCCTGTGGCGCAGTTTTGCGGCCCAAGGTGGTACTGTTTGGCGAGGCGTTGCCGGAGCAGGAGCTTGATAAGTTCATCGACGCTTTGCAGGATGGCTTCGACATTGTTTTCAGCATTGGGACATCAAGCGTCTTTCCCTACATCACTCAGCCGGTGGTCTTTGCCGCCGGGAGTGGCATACCCACAGTGGAAATTAACCCAGCTGAAACGCAGCTAAGTGACATCGTTGACTACTACCTGCCGCTGGGCGCTGCCGAGGCCATGACGGCGATCATGGGGCGTCTTGGCATAGATCCGGAAATCTGCTAAATCATTGCGCTGCAATAGTCTTATCTGTTTTTAACTTGCTAATGAGGCTGGTTTTTGGGCGCGGTGTGAATAATTTGGTGCAGTGCACCAAAAAATACTTGACCGTGGGAAATTCCTGGCTAAAATAGAGCCATGTTGCAGCGCAGCAATTTGCTCGCCGCGAAGATTACCCCAACCTCACGGAGAAAATTATCATGATGACCAAGCCCCAAGATTTCGCCAAGTCCAGCTTCGCTTCGGCCCTGTTTTTTGCCAACACCACCTTTGATGGCGTTGAGCGCATGACCCTTTTGAACCTGGCCGCTGCCCGTTCGGTTTTCGAAACCACCATGTCCAACATGACCGCGCTGCTTGGCACCAAGGATGTTCAATCCTTCGTTGCCCTGCAAAAGCAAATGGCTACCCCGTCGATCGAAAAGGGTGTTGAGTACTCACGCAATGTGATCGCCATCGCTGGCGAAACCAAGGACAAAATCGCCAAGGAAGTCGAAATTAAGGTTGCTGAAACCAACGCCAAGGTTTCTGGCCTGGTTGAAAAGGCTCTGGCTTCTGCCCCGGCTGGTTCCGAAGTGGCTGTTGCTGCTGTCAAGACCGCCATCAAGTCGGCCAATGATGCGATCGAAGGCATGAACAAGGCTGCCAAGCAAGCTGCTGATGTGGCTGAAGCCAGCGTTACTGCTGCCACCAAGGCCACCATCAAGGCTGCTACCAAGGCTGCTTAATTGCAGTTTGGATTGAAGTAATAAAAAACCGGAGCTCGCTCCGGTTTTTTTTCGTCCACAAAACTAGCTTTAACCAACTCCAACTACTCGCTAGTTTGATTAAGTGCAGCATCGCGGATGGCGATAATCGCTGGGTGAGTTAGTCGGCGCTCGGCGGTAATGGCAAATAATTGCTCGCTAACCGCATCAATATGACCGATAGCTTCCACCCGATAGCGCTCACAAAGGTAACTGGCGAGTGCCGTAGGTGCCGCGAAGAGCCCGGCACCGGCTTCACCAAAGGCCTTAAGTAGCGCGCTATCGTCAAACTCTCCTACGATCTGGGGATGAACCCGCGTGCTATCGAACCATTGTTCCAGTCCAGAGCGAATCGCAACATCTTCACCTGGCATCAGGAATGGTGCTCCATCAAGAGAATAAGGAAATTCTCCGGTCAAAGTTAGCGCCAAAGCGGGTTTGGCAAATACGGTCAACGTGCTTTCGCCGAGAAAATGGCTATAGGCACGCACACTCAAATTTTTTGGCATAGCCCGATCGGCAATCACCATATCGAGGCGACGTATCGCGAGATCTGCCAGCAAGGCCGTCAGGCGACCTTCCCGACAGACAAGCCGCACTGGTTCTGCCAAAAGTAGCACTGGTTGGAGCAACCTATGGGCCACTGATTTGGGCACAGAGTCGGCGATGCCGACCGAAAATGGTAAGGTTTTTCGCACCGACTGATCGCGAGCAACGTCAAGCAGTTCATCGCCCAAGGTAAAAATCTCTTCAGCGTAGCTCAGGATGCGCCGACCGGCCTCAGTCACCTTCAGGCCGCGACCGACCCGGTGAAACAGTTCGACTCCGAGGTTTTTCTCCAACTCACCCAACTGGCCGCTGATCGACTGTGGTGTCAGGTGCAACTGCTCGCCTGCCCGGGCGATGCTCCCTGATTTGGCGACAGCCCAAAAGTATCGCAAGTGTTTGTAGTTGAGACTGGTCATGTCTTTGAATTAATCCAAAAAACCGATGTGTTTCGTAATTATATTCGGTTTGTTGGAGTTGTTTTAGTGCACTAGACTAGCTAGTGTCAATTATCTGGAAAGGCATACTTCGATGAAAATATTTGTTCAGGCAAGAGGCTTTGATCTTACCGATGACCTGCGTCAGCATGTCGAACGTCGTCTTCGTTTCGCGCTCGATTGGGCGCACTACCATGTGAGCAAAGTTTCCGTCCGGCTCTCCGATCTGAACGGTCCGCGTGGCGGCGAGGACAAACGCTGCCAGATTCAGGTGAGTGCTGCCGGGGCCGCAGAAGTCGTGATCGAGGATACCGAGGTCGATCTCTACATTGCCATTGACCGCGCTGCGGATCGGGCCGGCCGCACCTTGGCGCGACAACTTGGACGACAACGCGAACATCGGCGCGATATACCAATCGCCAAACATTTGCTGGCTGATGATGTTGAACCAGAAATACAAACAACAGAAGTAAAGATATCGATTGCATCGAAATAATCGATTCAATTTTTATCAGGACACACGGTGAGGCACCAATTGATGAGTTGGGAGGTGCTGTCTTTAAGTGCCTAGGATAGTTTCGAAAAGGCTAGGCGTGCGCTGGCCTCGCCGATTATTTGTACCGAACCGGTCACCGATGTTCGACGCATCGCTCAGGTGCTACTTGAAACAGGGCTTGGTGCGGTCCCGATTGTCGGGGAATCGGGAAAGATGGTCGGCATCCTGTCGCGCAGCGACATCCTGCGTGCTGCGCTGGCCGATCCGCCATTGAGTCTTTGGATTTAACGAATACTTGAATTGCATAAGGAGATGACCATGATTGCCCATCAAGCCATTATTGTTGCAATTGACTTTTCTGAGTTGTCCGAGCGAGCGGTCGAACGTGCTGCACAACTTTCCATCGAACTGCAATGCCCGTTACATCTGGTTCATGCATTCAACCCATTCTCTTGGCGTAACTTGCCGCGCCTTCTTGATGAATTTTGCATCAGCCTGCGGCGCAAGGCCTTCGATAGTTTGCATGCGCTGAGAACAGAGCTTGTTGATCGTTATCCTTCGCTTAAAGTTGAATGTGCGATATTGGATGGGCATGCCTCCGAAGCAATTGCGCAAAATGCGCGCGCCGTCGATGCTGGCCTGATCGTGCTTGGTGCGCACGGCGATGGCCTTGTCCGGGAATTGGCCCTTGGTGGGACGGCGATCAAAGTGCTTCGCGCCAGTCATTGCCCCGTTTTAGTTGTGAGGCGGGAGGTGTCATCGCCCTATGCACGGGTACTGGTAGGCGTCGATTTTTCTGAGCAATCCGCCCGTGCAATGCTTGCCGCCATTGAGCTCTGCCCCAATGCCTTACACCGTGTCCTGCATGCTTATCTGGTCGCCTTTGAGGGGCGCATGCACTTGGCCGGTGCGACCGATGAGGATATTAAGCGTTATCGCGAGCAGGAACGAACGCAGGCACAAAACGATCTCGATGCGTTCGTGGCCAATTGTCATTATCGTGGCCCGGGCGGCATAGAAAAACATTTGGTATATGGCCATGCAGCCTCCATTCTGAATGAACAGGCCGGGCTGGGCGCTACTGACTTGATTGCTATTGGCAAGCACGGTGGGAGCGCATTCGATGAGCGCTTGCTGGGTAGCATCACCTTGAACGTGATGCATCACGCTGCTTGTGACGTGTTAATGGTGCCTTGAAGCTCGGGCCATGCGGAATATAACTATGATCAAATTCCTGACCGATACGCCCGTCAGGCATCCAGCGAGAATTCGATGCTTGCGCTAGCGCCCGGCGATCTTGCTGCCATCGGCGGCGCGGTGGTGTTGGCAGCCATTGGCGGTGAAGCCTTCCTCAAGGGCGTTCTGGGCATTGCCAGCTGGCTGCGTTTGCCCAAAATTTTGGTCGCCACGACTTTGGCCGCCTTTGCGACCTCCAGCCCCGAATTAACGGTATCCACCATCGCAGCACTCGCCGGCAAACCGGAAATCGGTTTGGGCGATGCGCTGGGCAGCAATGTGGTCAATATTGCCCTGATTTTTGGGTTAGCTTTGTTGTTCGGGCCGATCCGGGCCGAGCGAAGCGAACTGGGGCGGGATTTTGGCCTCGCCTTGGCGACACCTTTGCTGACTTTGTGGTTCGCCAGCGATGGTGTTCTGTCGGCTTATGAAGGTGGCTTCCTGCTGGTCATTTTTGCTATCTGGATAATCCTCACCATTCGGAGCGGTGTGGCAGCGCGAGAAACAGCCTCACCCGACGCAGCACCGACGCGTCCTGGTTTGTCCATTGCCTATGGTCTGGGTGGGCTGATCGCCTTGATCACCGCCGGTCGTTTATTTGTGAGTGGAGCGAGCGGCATTGGGGCGGCGTTTGGTGTTGATGCGTACGTTATCGGCGTAACCGTCGTCGCCATTGGCACTTCGCTGCCTGAACTGGTCACCGTGCTGCTCGCCCGTTGGCGCGGCCATGACGATATTGGAATCGGCACGCTGCTCGGCAGCAACCTGTTCAACGGTCTGGCCGTTGTCGGTGTCGCCTCAAGCCTGCACCCCATTGCTGCGCCACTGAGCGAAGTTTCGGCGGCCATCTTTTTTGGGGTCACCGCCATTCTTCTGATGGTACCCAACCGTAGCGGACTGATCACCCGCAGCCGCGGCCTTATGCTGCTCACCACCTATTTTGGCTTCGTGCTGGCGACCGTTGTTGCCGGACGTGGCTTATTTACCTGAAGAGAACAACCATGCAAAAGTTATCCCACACGACGCCGTGGCATGCCGAACCCACCGAAAATGTGCTGAGTCAGCTGACCGTCGATTTAGCCAAAGGCTTAACGAGCGAAGCGGTACAAGCCCGATTGGCCGAGCATGGCCCAAACCAACTGGCCGAAAAGCCGCAGCGCCCGGCTTGGCTAAAGTTCGTCGATCAGTTTCGCAGTTTTCTCGTCGTCGTCCTGCTCGGTGCCGCTGTGCTGGCCGGAGTGGTTGGCGATCTCAAGGACGCCGTAGTGATAGCCATTGTCGTCATCATCAATGCGCTACTCGGATTTTTTCAGGAACACCGGGCCGAAGCAGCGCTGGCCGCGCTCAAGAACATGCTGGCGCCCGTGGCGCGAGTACGCCGCGACGGCCAACCGGCGCTGATTCCTGCGGTCGACCTCGTTCCCGGCGATATTTTGCTGCTCGAAGCCGGTGATCGCATTCCCGCCGATGCCCGCGTCCTGGTGGCCCATTCGGCCGAGGTGGCAGAAGCAGCCTTGACCGGTGAGTCGCAGCCCGTGGCCAAGACCGAACTGGCGGTGGCCGAAAATGCCATCCTGGCCGAACGCAGCAACATGGCTTTCATGAATACCGTGGTGACCCGAGGCCGGCTGGAGGCCGTCGTTGTTGCCACCGGCATGGCGACGGAAATGGGCCGGCTGGCCGACATGCTGGCCGAAACGGCAGAATCGGCCACGCCGCTGCAAATTCAGCTCGACCAACTGGGCAAACGCCTGGCGATGATTGCCGGCGTCGTAGTGGGCCTGATTTTCCTGCTCGGCCTGTGGCGCGGCGATGACTTGGTAAAAACGGCGATGACCGCCATTGCCCTGGCCGTCGCGGCGATTCCCGAAGGCCTGCCGGCTGTCGTGACCGTGACGCTGGCGCTGGGCATGCACCGGATGGCCAAGCGCCACGCCATTGTCAAAAAGCTTGCCGCGGTTGAAACGCTGGGCTGCACCACGGTCATTTGCTCCGACAAAACCGGCACGTTGACCTTGAACCAGATGACGGCACGGCAGTTCTACTTCAGCGGCCGGCAATTCACGGTCAGCGGCGAAGGCTATGTTGGTAAGGGCGATGGCACGATTGCTGCGGTCGACGCCAAAAATCTGCCAATTTTATTACCCCTGCTGACGCCGGCAGCCCTCTGCGCCGACGCTCGCATTCGTGACGGCGAACTGATCGGCGACCCGACCGAGGGTGCCTTGCTGGCGCTGGCCGCCAAGGGCGGTATTTCCCCCGACAATCTGGCGGAACGCAGCCCGCGTATCGCCGAGATTCCCTTTGATTCGGTGCACAAATTCATGGCTACCTTCCATCAGGACGGGGCCGAGGTACAAATGTGGATCAAGGGCGCGCCCGACGTACTGCTCACCCTTGCCAGCCAGCAGTGGGGCGACGCTGGCGCGCAGCCCATGGACGAGCCCGCCCGCACCGCCTTCGCCGCTGAAAACGTCCGTTTTGCCGAGGCCGCCATGCGCGTGCTGGCCGTTGCCGGACGGCGCATTCCGGCCGCAGAGTTTGATCCGGCCGGCGATTTGATGGGGTGGGCCAAAGACCTGACCCTGATCGGGCTGGTCGGCATCATCGATCCGCCCCGCCCGGAAGCGCGTGAAGCCATTCGCGTCTGTCAGGCGGCCGGCATCGCCGTCAAAATGATTACCGGCGATCATCGCGCCACCGCCGCCAGCATCGCCCACGACCTCGGGCTGAACGGTGAAGTGCATGAAGGCCGCGAACTCGATGGTCTGGATGGCGAACAATTGAGCGCCCTGATCGAACGCACTGCGGTTTTTGCCCGGGTCGCTCCTGAACACAAGATGCGCATCGTCAAAGCCTTGCAGGCCAAGGGCCATGTCGTGGCAATGACCGGCGATGGCGTCAATGACGCCCCGGCCCTGAAAACTGCCGACATCGGCGTCGCCATGGGCATTACCGGCACCGAAGTGACCAAGGAAGCAGCCACCCTGGTGCTCACTGACGATAACTTTGCCAGCATCGTCGGCGCCGTCAAGGAAGGGCGCACGATCTACGACAACATCGTCAAATTCGTTCGCTTCCAGCTATCGACCAATATCGGCGCCATTCTCACCGTGCTCGGCGCGCCCTTGTTCGGTTTCCCGACGCCCTTTACCGCCATCCAGATTCTCTGGGTCAATATCATCATGGACGGCCCGCCAGCCATGACGCTGGGTGTCGAACCAGCCCGTGACGGCATCATGCAGGCCACACCGCGCGCCAAGGATGCCGCGATCCTGACGGGCCCGCGCCTGCTCAAGGTGGGCCTCTATGGCCTGACCATGGCCGCAGGCACGCTGGGCGCTTATGCCTGGGGCCATGCGCACGGTGGCGACAACTATGCCGTAACGCTCGCCTTTACCACCTTCGTCCTCTTCCAGTTTTTCAATATTTTCAACGCCCGTGCCGAATATGGCAGCGCCTTCAATCGACAGCTTTTTAGCAACGGCAAGCTCTGGCTGGCTTTGATTTCAGTCGTTCTGTTGCAGGTGCTGGTCGTGCATTGGGGCCCCGCCCAAGTTATATTCGATACCGTTGATCTCAGCCTGAATGACTGGGCCTGGTCCTTGGCCATCGCTTCGAGCGTGCTGTTTTTGGAAGAGGGACGTAAGCTCCTGTTGTGGCTTATGCAATCCAAGAAGAATTCAGCATGAAAAGACATAAGAAACGGCGCGCGACGACTGACCGCTTGCCGTCTCTGCTGCAAGGGCGTTCGTAGCGTGGATCATCTAACGCAAATCATCCTGCTGCTGGCCATCGCGGTGGCGATCATCGTCGCCTTCCAGCGCCTGCACATTCCCTCCAGCCTCGGCTACCTGCTGGTTGGTGTGATCCTCGGCCCGCATACCGCCGGGCCGACGGTGCATGTCCCGGAATTCAAGGCCCTGGGCGAGTTCGGCGTAGTCTTTCTGCTTTTTTCCATCGGCCTCAACTACTCGCTGCCACAATTGCACGCAATGCGCCATCAGGTACTTGGCCTGGGCACGGCGCAGGTCGTCCTGACCACGGCCGTAGTCGCCACACTGCTCTGGTTCGGCGGCATGGGCGCGGCGGCAGCCTTCGTGGTCGGCGCGGTTTTCGCCCAGTCGTCATCCACCATCATCGGCCGACAGTTGGCGGAGCAGGGCGAGGACAACACCCGGCCCGGCCGGCTCGGTCTGGCTCTCTCGGTGTTCCAGGATGTCACGGCCGTGCCGTTTTTGGTTGTGATACCGGTACTCGGCGCCGCCAGCGGTATGGGCTTGCTGGCCAGCGAACTGGGCTGGGCGATGGCCAAGGCGGTGGTGGCGTTCGCGCTCGTCTTCTACGCCGGGCGCTGGGCCTTGCGCCCGCTTTTCCATCTGGTCACCCAGCGCCGCTCGGTTGAATTGTTCACGCTGACGGTGCTGCTGGTGGTGCTGGCGGCCGCCTGGACAACCAACCGGCTGGGGTTGTCGCTGGCCTTTGGCGCCTTTCTGGCGGGCATGATGCTCGGCGAGACCGAATTCCGCCATCAAGTCGAATCCAGCATCCGGCCGTTCCGCGACGTGCTGCTCGGTCTCTTCTTCATCGGTATTGGCATGCTGATCGATCCGGGCTCCCTGCCCCAGATCTGGCACTGGGTGGTGCTCGCCGCCCTGTTACTACTCCTGAGCAAGATCGTTGTCGTCGTTCTGATCGTGCGCCACAGCGGCATGGACGCGGCCGCCTCCTGGCGCACGGCCCTGCTGCTGGCGCTGGGCGGCGAGTTTGGCTTCGCCCTGCTGGCCATCGCGCTCGATACACGCGTCATCGACCCGAACGTCGGACAGATTGCGCTGACGGCGGTTCTGTTTTCGATGATCGTCGGCGTCTTCCTGATCCGCTACAACGGCGCCATTGCCGACCGCCTGACCCAGCCGACTGCCACTACGCCGGTGGTGGAACAACTTGCCGGCCTGGCGGCGCCGCAGGTGCTGATCGGCGGTTACGGGCGGGTCGGGCATACGATCGCCGTGCTGCTGAAGTCGAATGGTGTCCCGTTCGTAGCCTTCGATACTGATCCGAAGCGGGTGCAGCAGGGGCGGGCCGACGGCCACCCCGTCCTCTACGGCGACATTGCCGACCCAGAACTGCTGGCCGCAGCGCGCGCCGAACTGGCTTGCCTGGCGGTCATCACGGTCGATGCCCCCACCGTCGCATTACGGGCCGTCGCTGCGCTGGGCCAGCATTGTCCGCAGGTGCCAGTCATCGCCCGCGCCCGCGACCTCGAAGGTAGCGCGGCCCTGGTTGCCGCCGGGGCGATCCACGCCTACCCGGAGGCTATTGAGGCCAGCCTGCGGCTCGGCGCGACGGCGCTGCGGATGCTGCACATCCCCACCTCAAACATCGACCTCTTGCTTGAGGGCATACGGGACTGGGACTACCAGCCCGTGATCGAGAATCCAGCCAAGGAGAACCCAACATGACCATCGTCAAGACGATACTCGCCGCCACCGACCTCTCAGCACCGGCCCGCCACGCGGTGCCGCGCGCCTTCCGCCTGGCGGCGTGCACTGGAAGCGAACTGCACATTCTGCACGCAATGGAACTTGACCTTCTCGACACACTGCGCGAAGTCTTGGGTGGCGACCTTTCCGGGGTAAAAATAGCACTGGAGGCCGATGCGCGCGAACACCTGAACGCGCTGGCTGGCGATGCTGCATCAAATCTAGGCGTTGCCGCGCATCCGCGCGTCGTCGTCGGCAACCCGCTGTCGATCATTGCCGCCGAAGCCGATGCGCTCGAT
Organism: Burkholderiales bacterium; assembly: GCA_038250105.1. Lineage (GTDB taxonomy): Bacteria > Pseudomonadota > Gammaproteobacteria > Burkholderiales > Rhodocyclaceae > Azonexus. The sequence continues at coordinate 14,569 of JBBSCQ010000065.1, forward strand.
GCAGGCTTGGTCGTGGTCGGTGCGCGCGGTGAGTCCTTTCTGCGTCCAGCCATGCTGGGATCAACCGCGGCGCGACTGCTGCGCAAGTCGGTGCGGCGACCGATACTGGTGGTCAAGCAAGCGCCGCACAAAGACTACTGCAGCGTACTCATCGCGGTGGACTTTTCTCCCGTATCGATTCCGGCAATCCGCATGGCGAGGCAGTTGGCTCCGACAGCCGATTTCGTTCTGCTGCATGCCTTCGAACTTCCTTACGAAGGCAAGTTGAAGTTTGCGGGGATCGACAAACAATTGATCAGCCAGTATGTGGTCAACGAAAGCGAAGTTCGCCGCAAGCGACTGCACGAGTTGGCGGCTGCCGCCGGACTGGCGCCAACGGAATATTCAGTACGGGTTCTTCACGGCGACCCGACGCAGCAGATCATCGCGATGGAGCAGGAGCTTGATGCCGACCTCATCGTTGTTGGCAAGCACGGCACGCACATCACTGAGGAGTTGCTGCTGGGCAGCGTGACCAAGCATGTACTCGCCGAAGCACAGGTTGACGTGCTGGTCATTAGCGATGCCCGCGAGGTCGACAGCACTTGCTAACATCCATCTTTTCTGACCAGTCGCCCTAGTAACGTGAGGTTTCAAAATGCGACCCATGCTCCACCTGGAGAAAGCTGCGCTGACCGGACGCGAGCGATTGACACGCGTTATCACCGCCCTCGGTGTGATTCCTCTCGTTGGTTATATCCATTATTGGACAGGGCCAGGCCTCGAGTTTCACCCCTTCTTTCTCCTTCCAATCATCGTGGTGACTTGGTACGGCAGCGTCCAGAGCGGTGTTTTCGCCGCGCTGTTCAGTGCCGGTGTGTGGTCGGCTGGGGATTGGTTGCTTGCCGGTGTCGCTCCGTCAGGCATCCTGATCGTCAACGAGATGGTGCGTTTGGCTGTTTTTCTCATGGCCGTCTTTCTCGTTGCGCAATGGAGTGACACGCTAGCAAGGGAAAGCTTGCTCGCCCAGACCGAGCCGCTCACCGGGTTGGCCAATCGCCGCGCCTTCTTGAGGCGGGCTACCGTCGAATTGACGCGCGCTCAACGCTCCCAGCATCCGGTTGCTGTCTTGTTTTTTGACCTTGACGGTTTCAAATCAGTCAATGACACGCTGGGCCACGAGGCCGGGGATGATCTGCTGATTAGCGTGGCCGAGGTGCTGCGCACCCGCTGTCGCGCCGCCGACATCAGCGCCCGGCTGGGTGGTGACGAATTCGCGGTGTTGCTACCGGAGACAGGCCCGGAGGCAGCACAAACCTTCGCCGAAATGCTGCGGCAGCGATTACTTGACGCGATGCAGAGCCATCACTGGCCGGTTACCTTTAGCATTGGCGTGGCGGTTTTCATCAAGGCGCCTGAGGATGTTGAGCAACTCATCTCACGTGCAGATGCATTGATGTATTCAGTAAAGCATGGTGACAAAGACGGTATTCGAGTCGAGGTCTTTTAAATGGAAGGCCACTTAATATTGACGCACCTACCCGTGATTTGTGTGAGCAAGTAGGGAACCGCTGATTTAATCAATTTTGTCATCACCGCGCATACGAGAACCCAGGAAAATCAAAGTGCTGGATCCCCGTTTGCGCGGGGATGACAAGTTAATCAGTGGTTCTTAGGTCTTTTCCGGCGTCATAGACTGTGTTCGTTAAAATATTTAACGAACACATCGACTCTACTTTCGTCCGGCCCGAATCAACTTGCCTTTGCCGCCGCGCGGGCCACGACAGATTTCCAGGCGTTGCCCCTTGAGCTTGCCGGCGCTGCCGTCGATCACCGGCAGAATTTCTTCCAGCCCGGTCTTGCCCGGTGCGGCGTCGATCAGTTTCAGGCCACGGCCCTTGGCGAGCAAGCGGATTTCTTCAACGTTGAAAACCAGCGCCCGGCCATCCTTGGTCAGGCAAGCCACTTCGCCTTCCGGTGCCGGGGCAAAGCAAATCGGGGATTCGCCGTCGGCCAGCGTCATGAAGGACTTGCCGGCCTTGCCGCGTGACAGGAAGTCTTCGCCCTTGCAGCGGAAACCGTAACCGCCATCGGCCGCGACGAGGTAGAGCTTGTCGTTTTGAATCGCCTGCGCCAGGCAAGGCTTGCCGCCATCCTGGAAGTCGGCCAGCGAGGTGGCCGGGACGCCGTCGCCCTTGCCGCCGGGGATTTCGGCAGCGCTGATTGAGTAGGCGCGGCCCTTGTGGTCGAGCAGCACCAGCTGGTCGACCGTACGGCAGGGCAGGCAGGCGAGCAGGCTGTCGCCGGAGCGGAAGGTGAGCTGCGTCGGGTCGATGTTGTGGCCTTGCCGCGAGCGCAGCCAGCCGTGTTTGGAGACGATCAGCGTCGTCGGTTCATCGACGATGGAAACCGTCTTGGCATCGGACATCGTGACTTTTTCCGAGGCCTCGATCAAGGTGCGGCGGTCGTCGCCAAATTTCTTCGTATCCGCTTCAATTTCGCTGGCGACGCAGGCGCGCAGGGCTTCTTCGGAACTCAGCAGGTGGTTTAGACCCTGCGCTTCCTCGCGCAGTTTGGCCAGTTCCTCACCAATCTTGATGCCTTCCAGCCGCGCCAACTGACGCAGGCGGATTTCGAGAATGTCTTCGGCCTGAATGGCTGAGAGATTGAAGTGCGCCATCAGATCGGCCTTGGGGTCGTCCGATTCGCGGATAACCTTGATGACGCGGTCGATGTCGAGCAGGATCGCCTGCCGGCCTTCGAGAATATGGATGCGTTTTTCGGCAACGGTCAGGCGGTGGCGGGTGCGCCGGGTGACGGTGGCCAGACGGAAACGGCACCATTCGACAATCATGCTGTAGAGCGACGCCTGACGCGGTGTGCCATTAACGCCAAGCACCGTCAGGTTGATCGAGGCATTGGTTTCCAGACTGGTGTGAGCGAGCAGCAGGCGCACCAGATCATCCTTGTCCTGGCGCGATGAAGCCGGTTCGATGACCAGTCGCACAGCGTGTTCCTTGCCCGACTCGTCGCGCACGCCACGTTCCGAAATGGCCGAAAGGAAGGCAGCTTTCAGGTTGAGCTGTTCCGGCGTGAAGACTTTCTTGCCGGCCTTTTCCTTGGCGACCGGGTTGGAGCAGGCTTCGATTTCCGACATCACCGTGGCGGTGGACACGCCTGGCGGCAGTTCGGTAATGGCCAGACGCCACTGGCCGCGGGCCAGATTTTCGATTTTCCAGCGCGCCCGTACGCGCAGGCTGCCGCGGCCGCCGCGATAGATGGCGGCGATTTCTTCGGCGGTCGAAATGATCTGCGCGCCGCCTGGATAATCCGGGCCGGGGATCATTTCCAGCACTTGTTCTTCGCTGAAATTTGGGTCTTTTATCAGGTTGACCGCAGCATTCGCCACTTCGCGCAGGTTGTGAGCGGGAATCTCGGTCGCCATGCCGACGGCGATACCGGAAGCGCCATTGAGCAGGCAGAAGGGCAGGCGGGCCGGGAGCAGGGCGGGTTCGTCGTTAGCGCCGTCGTAGTTCGGCTTCCAGTCAAC
>JBBSCQ010000066.1:0-18008 GCA_038250105.1 Burkholderiales bacterium
GCTAGCACTTGGAAGCCCTCAAAATGAGGGTTCATCCGGCTTGCTTGGTCAGAACTTCCCTGAAAAGCCTGATGCATATCGCCCCTCCTCTTGGCAACAATGATTGAAGAGCTGGTAATGAATTGAACAGTTCTGTGCTTCCAAATAAAGAATTGTTCTGCCACCAGCAGGTGAGCGCTACTGATCAAACCTAGCCGGCATCGGCTTCGTCCGCATTGATGGCAGTTGATCTGTAGCGGATATCCTGCTTCCCAAATCCCCCAAAACCATCGGTTCGAAATTATCACCATCCCTGGCTCTCGCGCCCGGGGGCTTGGTCGTTTGCCGATTTTTCAATTTAGCCAATGTGCGTCAGCGTACTGATGCCAGTGCAATGGCGGCCTATAACCGCATTGCAGCACCGGTCCAATCGGTGGCCGGTTTAAATGGAGAAATATGATGAAAAGAAATTCCCGGCAATTACTCACGCTTCTGTGCGCCTTCGCCGCGCTTACCACCTTTGGTTGCAGCAGCATGAAAACACCAGCAACCGCCGAATTGGCAGTTTCGAAAGCCGCTGTCGACAATGCGGCCGGAGCCGGCGCTGCCGAGTTTGCTCCGCTTGAAATGCGTTCGGCGCGGGAGAAGCTGGCCAATGCAAATAAGGCGATGGCAGCAAAGAATTATGAGTTAGCCAATGATCTAGCCACTCAAGCTGAGGCTGACGCAAAACTGGCCCATGGCAAGGCCAATTCGGCCAAGGCGCAGAAGGCGTCGGCAGCGCTGCAGGATGACATTCGTGTCCTGCGTGAAGAGCTGATCCGTTCGCGCAAGTAAGTACGGCCCGGCAGGCTTGGTTGCTCTTCAGCGATCCCTGCCACCCCAACCTTGAGGTTTGCAAAATGAAAATGACCAAATTTACGCCAGTGTTGCTGGTGATCGCCGGACTACTCGGTGCCTGTGGCAGCGTGCCGACGACCAACTTGCTTGAGCAGACAAGAAGCGATTACCAAGCGGCGCAGAACAATCCGCAGGTTGCCAAATACGCGCCGCTGGAATTGAAGGATGCGGGTGGCGCGATGGCTAAGGCGAATGCGGCAGCGGCGGATAATCAAAGCAAGGAAGATATCGACAAGTTGGCTTATCTGGCCAAGCAAAAAATCGCCGTATCCCAGGAGATGGCGAAACAGAAATCAGCCGAGAGCGATGTCGTCAATTCTGGCAAGGAACGCGACCAGATGCGCCTCAATCAGCGCACCATTGAAGCGGACCGCGCCAAGGGTGATGTCATCACTGCACAGCGTCAGACGCTTGATGCGCAGCGCCGCACGGCACAGCTCGAAGCCCAGTTGGCCGATCTGGCCGCCAAAAAGACCGACCGTGGCATAGTCATTACCCTCGGCGATGTACTCTTTCAAACCGACCGGGCTCGCCTAAATCAGGATGGCCTGAGCACTGCCCGCAAGCTGGCCAAGGTTCTCGCGGAAAACCCCCAGCGTAGTGTCTTGATTGAAGGTTTTACCGATAGCACCGGCTCCACTGCGCACAACCAGAGGCTGTCGGAGCGTCGCGCTACATCGGTGCGCCAAACCCTGCAGGAGATGGGCGTCAACCGCAGTCGCATTGCCATTCGCGGCTTTGGCGAGGCCTACCCGATTGCCAGTAACGAGACCAGCGAAGATCGCCAACTGAACCGGCGTGTTGAAATCATTCTGTCCAACGACGAGGGCGCTATCCGTCAGCGTTAAGTATTGAATGACGTTGTCGCATTAAAAAAGCGTGGTGCCTTTCGGCAATCCACGCTTTTTTGTTGCCATCGACCTGATCGTTTCGACGCGTTTCTCTAATTCAGAGCTCGCGCCTACGCCATGTTTAGGGCGGATACCTCGCTACCGTGTCTTGCAGTAAGGTATTTACGCAGTACGTCTTAGCGTTGGGCCAGCGGCACGACATCGCGCTTGGCGGCGCCGATGTAAAGTTGACGTGGACGACCGATCTTGTATTCCGGATCGGAAATCATTTCTTCCCACTGTGTCATCCAGCCAACCGTACGGGCCAGCGCGAAGATGCAGGTGAACATTTCGGTCGGAATGCCGATCGCTTTCTGCACAATGCCGGAGTAGAAGTCGACGTTCGGGTAGAGCTTCTTCTCAACGAAGTACGGATCTTCCAGCGCAATGCGCTCAAGTTCCATGGCCAGCTTGAACAGGCGGTCATTTTCCAGACCGAGTTCGTTCAGCACTTCATTGCAAACCTTGCGCATTAACATGGCGCGCGGGTCGAAGTTTTTGTAGACGCGGTGACCAAAGCCCATCAGCTTGAAGGAGTCGTTCTTATCCTTGGCGCGAGCGATGAATTCCGGCACGCGGGAAACGTCACCAATTTCTTCCAGCATCTGCAAGCAGGCTTCGTTCGCGCCGCCGTGCGCCGGGCCCCACAGGCAGGCAATACCGGCGGCGATACAGGCGAACGGGTTGGCACCGGAAGAGCCAGCCAAACGAACTGTCGAGGTCGAGGCATTCTGCTCGTGATCGGCGTGCAGCGTGAAGATGGTGTCGAGGGCGCGGACCAGCACCGGGTTCGGTACGTATTTTTCGCACGGATTACCGAACATCATGCGCATGAAGTTGGCGGTATAGCCGAGTTCATTGTCGGGCTGCATGAAGGGCGTGCCGGTGTTGTACTTGTAAGCCATCGCGACGATGGTTGGCATTTTGGCAACCAGGGTGGTGAAACTAATATTGCGCGTCTCAACATCCGAGTAGTCGATGGCATCGTGGTAAAAGGCCGAAAGCGCACCAACTACACCGGTCATCACCGCCATCGGGTGGGCATCGCGACGGAAGCCGGAGAAAAACTTGGCCAGTTGCTCATGCACCATGGTGTGCTTTTTGATGTTGTTTTCGAACGCCGCCTTTTGCGCTGCATTCGGCAATTCGCCGTTTTTCAGCAGGTAGGTAACTTCGAGGAAGTTGCAGTTTTCTGCCAGTTGCTCGATGGGATAGCCGCGATACAGAAGCTGGCCGACATCACCATCAATAAAGGTGATCCTGGATTTGCAGCTGGCGGTGGAGAGGAAACCGGAGTCGTAGGTAAACAGGCCGGTCTTGGCGCCCAAGGTGCGAATATCGATGCAGTCGTTGCCATGCGTCGGGGTCATGATCGGGAATTCGACGGGGGCTTGCCCGTCAATGCTCAGCGTTGCCCTGCGTTCGGTCGTCATTGTTTTCTCCCTGATAAATGAGGTATTCGTAAATCTTTAAGCACTAAGTATTCCAATGTTTAATCGCATGTTACCTCACTGATTATTTTAGATTTTTATATAAACCAGATACCCCGTTTTTTTCTTCTGCAACAAAGCAGTGCGGCGTCTTGAGTTACGGCACCAACGCCGTGCGTGATGCAATGTTGGGTTTAAGCCGAAAGTTTGCAGTACGGATGCCTGTCGGTTTCGCCAAAAAAAGTACGCAAAGAAAGGCGACCCCGAGTTGCTCGGCGCTCCACGCGGGGCCCGAAAGGCGGCGTGGTTCAAGCTGGGGGCGAAAATTTAAGTGCTACGGTCAACCGAAAAAAAGGGCAAAAAACACGAGCCCGCCTTCAAGCCTGGACGCCCTACCGGGCCTCTTGATAATTGCTGTCCTGGCGTCTGGGTGTCAGCAGATAAACCTTGTGCTCGACCCGCACTGGGATGTTGGTGGTTGTATCCGCATCGGCTTCGAAAACACTGTCGACATGGTGCAGCTTGATCGCGAAGGCGCTGGCGTAAAGGCGACTGATCTCCTCAGCGATGGCGAACGCCTGATCCTGTGTTTCATCGTCATCCGGCTCTTCGGTCGTCAGCAAAAACATCGGGCAGCGCTCCGGCAGAATTTTTTGCAAATGCGCCAAGTACGCCTGGCGGATATCTTCTGGTAATGCGGTCAGTGAGGCGCGGTCGAAAACGGCGGCAATGTCGCCCAGATCACGCGCATCCAGATCGAAAAAATCACCGCAGAGGATATCGATCCGGCCACTTTGCCAGTGCGTGAATTTGCCTTGCTGGTAGTGGCTGACCGGAACCCGGTTTTCCTTGAAGAAGGCGTCGACCGCGATGGCGCTCAATTCAACGCCGACCACCGGATGCCCCTGACTGGCCAGCCAGAGCAGATCGAGACTTTTGCCGCAGAGCGGGACAAAAACTCGATCCGTCGGGGCCAGTCCAAGCAGCGGCCAGAACTTGATTAGTTGAGTATTGGTGGCGGACTGGTGAAAGCTGGTTTCATGGTCGCGCCAGCATTGTTGCCAAAGCTCGTTGTCGCGCCCGGTCATGGCGTTCTCTTTTCATCAAATGTTGTGCTTGCAGGTCAGGAAAACTATCTGATCGAAAGACACAACACTTGATGCAAAGCGCCGTGCAGGCCGAAAAGGGCTAGGGTGGTTAAATCTCCGGGTTCGGAAGGGGGCGTCTAAAGTTAGCGAACTTTGCCGAGCGCCTTGATCCACTCGCGCTGGGCTTCCTGACGACGTTTGTCGGTCAGGCGCTCAATGATGCGTGGGCAGGCTTCGCTAAAGGGCAGCAGGCCGCTCGGGAGAATTTCATCGCAGCGCAGGATATGCAGGCCAATTGGCGAAGCGAGCACCGGGCTGATTTCACCTTTGCTTAGCGCAAAGGCCGCCGGTTCGAGTTCGGCATAGAGTTGCTGGCGTTTGACCATACCGAGTTTGCCGCCTTCCAGGGCGGTTGGGCATTGCGAATGGCGCAGTGCTGCTTCGGCGAATTTTTGGCTGTTTTTCAGGGTCGACCGTAGCAACTCAAGTTGCGTCAGCGCTTTGGCCTTTTCCTTGAGCGTTTCGTAAGTAATCAGGATGTGCCGTAGTTGGCGGGCCTCGGGCCGGTCAAAGGCTTCGGGATGCAGGCGGTAATAAATTTCGGCTTCGACGGCGCTGACCGGCTCTGTCGCCGAGGCGACTTTTTCGAGCAAGCTTTCAATCCGCAGGTCGCGCTCGACTGCCTCACTGAAACTGGTTTCGTCCAGACCGCAGCGCGCCAGATCCTGCGTGAAGTCTTCTTCCGCCGGGTAGCGCAGGCGAACTTCAGCAATTCGGGTCGCCAGTGTCGCGGATGGAACCATGACATTTGCCGCTGCCGGACTGCTCAAAATGCGTTGCTCAATACTGTCCTGCTTCTTGGCAACCGCCAGCAGACGATTGATTTCCGGTGCCGAAAGCGTTTCTGGCGCTTTCTGGAAAAGCGCCCAGGATAGTTTCAGTTCGAGATAGCCGTGCTGCATGCTGCTATCCCTCATCCTCAACCGGTTCCAGGGCATCCTCCGGAATTTGCAGGACGCGGCCGATCAGGCTCTGGAAATGGACGTGGTAAGCGACGCCACCTGGGGCGTCGCGGATCACCTTGATGACCTCGCCGAACGCACCCGGTTCAACCAGCACCTGACCGTTCACCGCCAGCCCCTTGGCCGAGCGCACCATTTCGCGGAATTCGAAACGCGACGGCAGCCATTCATCTTCGCCACCGATCAGCTCTTCCTCTCGGCAGCCAACGATGATGCCTTCGTCGAGAAAATTCACCGAGTAGATGATCTGGTCCTGGAGAAAACTGCCAACATCGACGACATAGCCGATGCTGCCCCGACGCACCAGCGGCGCGCCCGGTTCCAGCCCCGGATAAGTGCCGTCGTTGCGGACATTGCGGGTCAGGCGTACCGACTCGCCGTACTCCCAGCGGGCGTCCATCATTTTTGAAACACCTTGTCGAGGGAGATGAAGGAGCTCATCCCGCCGTCCGGTTTGGCGACGTGCTGGAAGACGGCAAAGACTTTCTCGGTCAACGAGTCGGAAGTGACAAAATCCTGGTAAGCGCGTTCCAGCCACAGGCGGTAGATGCCGCGCTGCTGCTCTTCCTCCGGCGGCAGATTGGGTGCCTGTTTGGTCAAATAGTCATGGAAGCGCTGCAGGATGTGCAGGCGATTCACCTGGACGATGCTCGGCTCATAAGGAACGGCAAAGTAATCGAGAAAATCCTCGGCAGAGACCAGATCTTCCATGGCTTCGGCGAGTGTCAGAGTGTCTTCCATGATGCCTCCTTAGGCTGCGACAAGGGTTAGTGCGGGATGGTGTTCGGCGTCGTCAGACGGCGCCTCAAATTCGTCGACTACTTCGAGTAATTTGGCGGCACCGAGTTGGTCCCGGCGATCCAGTGCGGCCAGTTTGATCAGGCGCAGGCGCGATTCGGCAATGCGCCCGAGGCGGAGCAATACGACGCTGGCGGCTTTGAGGGCGAGCAAGTAAAAACGCAGCAGGCCGAAGGAGTTCGCCGCCGCTGGCCCGAGCCGGGTTTCGTCGAGGAGTTGCCAATCCGGCGGCAGGCCAAGGTGGCGCCCGGAAAGTTGCATCGAGCGTTCGGCCACGACCAAGGCATCGTCGAGTCGGTGCTGGTAAAAGTAATAGCGGTAAAGGCCGACCAGCACCATGAGGTTTTCCGGGGCGAGCAGATGGGCGCGGAGCAGTGCCAGTTCTGCCGTTGGTTCGCCGTATTCGCTCGCCGCCTGCGCAATCAAGCGTTCGGCCTCAGCCGGCAGCGGCTCTTCAAAGTACAGCTTGCAATCGGAGAAATCGAGCAGATCCATGGCGTTCAACAGTCCATTTCTTAGTGCATGGACTCGTGCTCGCAGCACAAGTCACCGGCGGAACAGGTTTTACATTGCCCGGTGTGATCGGGCGGCGGCGGTTCATGGCGGACTTCGGCCAGTTCTTTTTCTAGGTTTTCGATCCGTTCAATCAGGCAGGCAATCGATTTCGCCACCGGGTCGGGCATCAAATGGTGATCCAGGCTGATCCCGCTTTCCGGGCGCGGCCCACTGGCTCGGGTGTCTACGATGCGCCCCGGCACGCCAACGACGGTGCGGTCAGCCGGGACGTCCCTGACCACCACCGAGTTGGCGCCAACCCGGACGCGTTCGCCAATACTGATCGGGCCGAGAATCTTGGCACCAGCACCGACCACGACGCCGTCCGCCAAGGTCGGGTGGCGCTTGCCTTTGTTCCAGGAGGTGCCGCCGAGCGTGACGCCGTGATAAAGCGTGACGTCGTTGCCAACTTCAGCCGTTTCACCAATGACGACACAAGCGCCGTGATCAATGAAGAAGCGGCGGCCAATGCAGGCGCCGGGATGGATGTCCACGTTGGTCAGCGTCCGGCCAAGAAAGGAGAGAAAGCGGGCCGAAAAGCGCCAGCCGGAAAGCCACAAGCGGTGCGACAGGCGGTGGGTGAGCAGGGCGTGGACGCCGGGGTAAGTGGTCAACACTTCCAACGTCGAACGGGCCGCCGGGTCGCGCTGAAACACACAGGCAAGGTCTTCCTTGAGGGTCGCCCAGAGGCCTGGTATCGGAATGGCAATTGCAGTCATGGTCATCGCTTCAGACATGGAGGTGGCTCCGGAGGGAGGCCAGAAGGTCGCGCAGATCGGACGATTCCGGCGGGTGTTTGTGTAGCGCGACAAAGTTGCGGACGCGCGGCAGCAGGGCGTGCGCTTCGCTGTCATCGACAGTCAAGCCGAGTCCGGCATAGACCACCTGTACAGCGTGCGAGCCGGAATGTTTGCCCAGCACAATGCGGTGGATCTGGCCAACCTCACGCGGATCGAAGCCCTGATAGTTGTCCGGGTGCTTTAACAGACCATCGACGTGGATGCCGGCTTCGTGGGTAAAAACGCCGGCACCGACGACGCTTTTTTGCCAAGGCACGGCCCGGCCGGAAGCACTGGCGACGAGGCTGGAAAGGGAAGGAAAGCCCTTGAGGTCGACGCCGGTATCCATGCTATGCAGCTTCTTCAAGCCAAGCACCACTTCTTCCAGCGGCGCATTGCCGGCCCGTTCGCCGAGGCCGTTCACCGTGGTGTTGACGTGCGTTGCGCCGGCCTTGCAGGCAGCCAGCGTATTGGCAGTGGCCAGGCCCATGTCGTCGTGGGCGTGCATTTCGATTTCGAGGCCGGTATTGCGCCGTAGCTGGCTGATCCGGTCAAAGGTGCCAAATGGTTCGAGGATGCCTAGCGTGTCGGCAAAGCGCAGACGGCGGGCGCCGGCCCGCTCGGCCGTTTCGGCCAGGGCACAGAGGAAGTTCGGGTCAGCCCGCGAGGCGTCCTCGCAGCCAAGGCCGACTTCCAGACCGAGACTGAGCGCCGCGCCGATGAACTTGGGCAGTTCACGCAGTAGCCAGGCACGATCCCGCTTGAATTTGTAGGCCAGATGCTGGTCGGAAGCAGGCACTGAAATGTCGATCAGATGCGCCCCAACATTGGCGCAGGCGGCAATATCGGCCGGGTGCATGCGGCTCCAGACCATCAGCCGGGGGGGGAGATTAAGTGCCGCGACGGCGCGGATCGAGTCACGCTCCTCCTCGCCCATCGCCGGAATGCCGACTTCTAGTTCCGGCACGCCGATGGCGGCGAGCTGGCGGGCGATGCCGAGCTTTTCGTCCAACGAAAATGCCACGCCAGCCGACTGTTCGCCGTCGCGCAGGGTGGTGTCGTTGATGGTGATGAATTGCGGCTGGGTCATGGCGATCTCCTTGGCTAATCATTAGCAAGGGCGGTGCCAGATATTAAGTTGTTGAATTTAAATAATTAAAATTTTGTTGCTTTGGCTTGGTTAGATGAATGTTGGGAAGCTGACAATATTTAATATACAAATGGTCGGCTACCCCAAGGGATACCGTCCCTTCGGGACATAAAGCCGACCCCACATTCATCGATTTAAATTTTTGGCTTAATCTTTGATTAAAGCGCATAGGGCCGATGCAACCAACTCCGCACCACATCAACATCGCGTTGCGGCAGATAGGCAAAGCCGGCCAGTGAATCTTCTACAACAGTTTGGGCCACCCAGTGGGGCACGGCTTTGGTGCTCAGCATATGGAAGTACCAAGCCATCGGATAGCCGGTTTCGCGGTCGAAGTGCGCCAGTGCAGTATGCAGTTTAAAGCCACTGTCGTTCTTGCTAGCGTTAAATTCCGGCGGGTCGCCAGCCAAAATGGCGATCGGTTGGGCCCGGAAGATTGATTGCTGGTAGCGGTCGAGGTGTTCGCGAGTGGCGATCACCCAATGGTTGCAATAGGCGCTGGACGAGCCAGCGCTGCTTGTTGCCCAGTCTTTAATCATCCGGTGAATCGGTGCCGGGTCAGGCCTTTGCGCCAGCATGCGGCGCAAAAATGTGCCGATGTGCAGGATGCGGCGAAAGGTGTAAGCCGGCAAGCCGGTCGGAATGGGCGTTTCGCTACCGCCACGTGGGTCCACCACTTCTTCCAGCGAGCTTGGCTCGTTGGCAAACAGTTGATGCACACGCATTTCCTGCAGGTCTTCAATTTCCAGTTGTAGAAAATCATCGGCGCCGTCGCCCACCGCGGCAACCAGGTAATGGGTTTGGCCAACCAGGCGAGTGGCGTAAAGCGTTTGATCGGCAAAGTCGTCAATCAGCCGGCCAAAATCCCCATCGCGCTCTTCGAGCGATTTTTCAACCCAGCTTTCCAGGCTGTCGGTGATGTGCTGGCCTTGTGCATTGACGATGCCACCGAGGCGATACCAGCCGCCACGGTTCAAGGTGTGGCGAAAGCGCCAATCGGGCAGGGCGACGCCCAATCCTTTGACGAGCGCAGCCGGGCCACTGCTGACCGAAATTTTCGTGCAGGTCTCGACGATGTCGGCGGCGAGTGATTTGCAATATTCCGACCAGGCCAGGTTTTCTTTCATGGTGTTTCCTTGTTATTGGACGGATTTTTGGTCGGCTAGGCGGGCTTGTACCGCATCGCGGATTTCGATTTCCGGGTCGCTGATCAGAGCGGGTAAAAATTCGATCGGGGCATTGCCCACGGCAGCCAGCCGCACCCACCATTCACTGTCCTGGAGGAGCATTGCCGCCAGGCTAGGCAGGGCGCGTTCGGCAACAATGGCACGAACTTCCGGCTCCGGGTCGTCGGCCAGCATGTGCAGGGCAAAGGCGGGTAGGCGAGCGGCAACGACCTTGCGAACTTCGCGCTCAGCATCTTTGTGCATTTTGGCGAGCTGGCCATGCGGCAGGCGACGGGCGACGGTGGCGCGGATCAGGTAATCCGGGTCGTCGAGCAACTGAATGAGCAAGGACTCGGGCAGGCGAGCCGCGACTGAGAGGCGGACCTCGCGGTCCGGGTCGTGGATCATCGTGATCAACTGGTCGACCGGCAGACGGGTGGCGACGACGCGGCGAACGACTTCATCGACATCGGATTTTAGGCAAAAAATCGCGTCGACCGCAGCATAGCGGGCGGCAATGGCGCGGCGCTCCCAGAAGATGTCGGCCAGATAATTGGGCGCCAGTTCCGGGTTGGCCCGCAAAAAGCGGTCGATCTGCCGGCCACTGTGGGCGCGGATGCAGGCATCACCTGGCGTGCAACGGCCTTGGTTCAGGTAATCCGGGTAAAAACTGCACCCTGAACAGAGGCCGAGCCGACCGACGCCGGCCTGGCCGACCGGATCGGCCTTTGGGTCAATCGTCATTGACCTTGGCGGCAATGACAATGCCGGTCGCCGATGCCAGATCGTTGGTCAATGCCAGACAATGGCCGGAGCTGCCGCTGATCAGATAAAGGTCGTAGAGATCAACGCTGAGCGCTGGCTGAAAGCGCGGCGAAATATCGTCTTCGCTGCATTCGGTGAAATGCAACGCGGGAAAGCGCTGGCGTAGTGCGGCGGCGCTGGCATCGAGATGGGTCGCCTCGGCGACCTGGACGAGTTGCCGCGGGCTGATCATGCTGATTCCTCGGCTTCGAGATCCTCTTCGAAACGGGCTAGCGAAGCGGACGGCACGCCCATGATCTGGGCCAGCCAGGGTGGCGGGCTGGAGAGGCGCTCCTGCAATTCGACCAGCACTTCACGGGCTTTGCCACCCATCGGCTTCTTCACCGGATGAATGCCGGCGCGCACGGCTTTGGCTGCGGCCGGGCCGCCGATCGACTGGATATAGACGATCTGGCAGTCGTTGATCAGCTTGGCGCGCGACGCGTTCTTGTCTTCGGCGGCATCGGCTTCTACTGTGCTGCGCACGGCGATCAGCTTGATGGCTGCGGGGCCGACCTGATAGATCAGGAAGCGTTCGCAGGAACCGAAATGGCCATCAAGGTTTTCGCCCCGATTGGCGGCGATGGCCACCCGCAACGAACCGGGCATTTCGCCCTCTTGATAAGGGTCGACCGTAGGAAAGTCGCTGTTTTCAACGCCTTGGCCCCAGAGCAGGCGAACGGCCTCCTTGAGTCCTTCGGCATCGACGCCGACATGGCAATTTTGCTCGGCGAAGTCGCCAGCCAGAATAGTGCGCAGATCATCGACGGTCAGCGTGCCCAGCTTGGCTTCGGTCAGCGGCGCTTCCAGCTTGGCGATTAGGGCGCCGAGCAGGGCTCGCACATCCAGACCATTCAGGGCGCGCGCCGCCAAGGCAATGCGCAGGGCGGCTTCCCGGGAGGCGACCGGAGTAGCGGTGGACGCAGAGGAGTACGCAGAAGCGGCAGTATCGGACATGATGGGCTCCAGTCTTGAAACGTCGTCCCCGTGCAGGCGGGAACCCAGAGCACTGGATTCCCGCCTGCACGGGAATGACGTGGTAAATAATCAGGCGGCGCTGATGCAACCGGACGGGCAGACGTCGACGCACAATGGGGAATCATTGTGGCCGTCGCATTCCGTACAGGTCGCCGCGTCGATCTTGAAAAAGATCTTGCCGGAACTGATTGATTTGGTCGGACAAACCGGCTTGCAGTCGCCACAGGCGGTGCACATGTCGGCATCAATTTTCATTGCCATGATGGTTTCTCCTAGTCTTCAGCAGCGCCGAGGCGCTTGGCACGCAGGGAAATAGGCAAGCGTGGCGGCTTGGCGATGGGGTCGATGTAGTAAGTCCCACCGTTATCCAGTTTCAGTTCGCCACCCCATTTTTCGGCGGTGTCGAATTCGATGGATTCGATGGAAGCTTCCAGATCGCGCTTCGGGAGGTAAAACACCAACCCGCCTTTAGCGTCTTGCTGGATCATGATGTTGGCCATGTAAGGCTCCTGCAATACCGGCGGCGCCAGAGCGCCGCCGGCCGTCCTGATTACCGAACCAGGTCGAAGTTGAAGTCAGTTGTACCCATGCCGATCGTTTCCTTGTCGAGTTGCTCAAGGACCGCGTTGGTCAGTTGGGTAACTACAGACATCATGCCTTCGTAGCCCATGGTGGTCTGACGATGCAGGTGATGACGGTCGAACAGCGGGAAGCCCAGGCGGATCAACGGCACTTCAAACGCTTCACCCAAGTGGCGGGTGTCGCGCTGAATGTACTTGCCGTAGGAGTTGCCGATCAGGAAATCCGGCTTGTCCGTGAAGCAGAGGCTGCGCATGTGCCACAAGTCGTTGCCGGCATAAACCTTGCCATTGACGCCGAACGGGCTGGAAGCGAGGAGCTTTTCGACAACCTTGACCCAACGCTTGTTGCCGTTGTTGGCGAGGATATGTGTCGGCTCGGCACCGCACTCGAGCAATATCTTGACCATGCCGAGGACGAAGTCCGGGTCACCGTACAGGGCAAACTTCTTGCCGTGCAACCAAGCGTGGCTGTCGGAGAGCAGGTCCATACAGCGGCCGCGTTCCTTGGCTAGGGATTCCGGGATCGGCTTGCCGGTCAGTTCCGATATTTTCATCAGGAACTCGTCGGTCCATTCCACACCCATTGGCACGTTCAGCTTGGGAATTTCCTGATTCCAGGTGTTTTCAACGAATTTCTTCGTTTTTTCCAACTGGGTCGGCTGCAGCAGCACGGTGGTGATGGCGTTCGGGGCTTCGCGCACTTCGTCCATGGTCGTGCCGCCAGCGTACATGCGGAATTCGCCATCGGCCGGAGTGTCGAAGACTTCGCTACAGTCGGAGAGGAAGGTGTAATCAACATCCATTTCACCGAGCATGCGCTTGATGACACGGTAGTTGCCGAGGTAGGTTTCAAAGCCCGGCACGATGTTGATCTTGCCGTTTGAACCCACCTTCTTGCCTTCCATGAAGTTCAGCGTGAAGTAACGCAGAACGCCTTCTTCCATGTTGTCCCAGCCGGTGGTGTGCGAACCAACAAACGACGGGGTATGGGCGTAAGGCACCGGGTAATCCTGGGGAATATTGCCGGCCTTCTTGGTGTTGCCAATGAAGGCATTCAAGTCGTCACCGATGACTTCCGCCATACAGGTGGTGGAGACAGCGATCATGTCCGGCTTGTAGATGGCCTTGGCATTTTCCAGACCGTCGATCATGTTCTTCTGACCACCGAAAACAGCGGCATCTTCGGTCATCGAGTCGGAAACGCAGGAGCACGGTTCCTTGAAGTGACGGTTGAAGTAGGTGCGGAAGTAGGCGACACAACCTTGCGAACCATGCACATAAGGCAGGGTCTTGTGGAAGCCGGAGGCACAGAGGACGGCGCCGAGCGGCTGGCAGGCCTTGGCCGGATCAACGGTCAGGGCTTCACGCTTGAAGTTGAGTTCCTGGTATTCCTTGGTCGTGGTCCAAACGAAGGTTTCCCATACTTTTTCCGGGCCGTGGCCTTCTTCGAAGAGTTCGCGCTTTTCGGCGAGATTCTTCTTGTAGTCATCGTCACGGAACAGCGGGTAACAGGGCTTGATATTGTCTGCGGTTTGCATTGCGATCTCCTTGCCCGAACCGCTCATTCGCGATTGCGGGCATCAGGTAAAAGATTTGCCCTTGAGCGAACTCAGGCGGCCTTCTTCACTTCTTCGGCAACGACCTTTTTCCAAGGCGGTACCAGGTTGCCAAAGACCGGAGCGGACAGGGCGATGTCCATGTCGCGGGCAAAGATGGCAAAGCCGTCGTAGCCGTGGTAGGGGCCGGAATAGTCCCAGGAGTGCATCTGGCGCAGCGGAATACCCATCTTCTGGAAGATGTACTTTTCCTTGATGCCGGAGCCGACCATGTCAGGCTTCAGCTTCTTGACGAACTCTTCCAACTCGAAGCCGGTGGCGTCGTCGTAGAGCAGGGTGGCATCACCCATTTCTTTGATCGTCCGGTCGTAGTCGTCGTTGTGGCCGAATTCGTAGCCGGTGCCGATCACTTCCATGCCGAGATCTTCGTAGGCGCCGATGACGTGACGCGGACGCAGACCGCCTACGTAGAGCATGACCTTCTTACCCTGCAAACGCGGCTTGTACTTGGCAATGATGGCTTGCATCATCGGCTCGTAACGGGCGATCACGGCTTCGGTCTTTTCCTTGATGGAATCGTCGAAGAAGGCCGCGATCTTGCGCATTGACTCGTTGATCTTGGTCGGGCCGAAGAAGTTGTATTCCAGGTAAGGAATACCGTACTTCTCTTCCATGTGGCGGCTGATGTAGTTCATTGAGCGATAGCAGTGCAGCAGGTTCAGCTTGACCCGTGGCGAGTTCATCATTTCCGCCAGGGTGCCGTCACCGGACCACTGGGAAACAACGCGCAGACCCATTTCTTCGAGGATGATGCGGGTTGCCCAGGCATCACCACCGATGTTGTAGTCGCCGATGATGGCGACATCGTACGGGGTGCCTTCGAAAGGCTGGCCGTCGCGCTTGTCGAGTACCCAGTCACGGATCGCGTCATTCGCGATGTGGTGGCCGAGCGACTGGGAAACACCGCGGAAACCTTCGCAGCGAACCGGTACGATGGGCTTGCCGATGATGGCAGCGCCCTTCTTGGAGACGGCTTCGATGTCGTCGCCGATCAGACCGATCGGGCATTCCGATTGTATGGAGATCCCTTTGTGCAGCGGGAAGAGCAGTTCAACCTCTTCGATCAGCTTGGTAAGCTTTTTGTCGCCACCGAAGACGATGTCTTTTTCCTGGAAATCCGAGGTGAAATTCATCGTACCGAAGGTGTCGACACCGGTGGTGCCAACGTAGTAGTTACGGCGACCGGCGCGGGAATATTGGCCACAACCGACCGGGCCATGAGAAATGTGGATCATGTCCTTGATCGGACCCCAGACCACCCCCTTGGAGCCGGCGTAGGCGCAACCACGAATGGTCATGACGCCAGGCAGGGACTTGCGGTTGGACGTGATGCACTTCTTGGATTGTTCAACAGTTTGATCGTTGACCGCGAGATGCTTGGCGCGATCCTTCTTGGCTTTTTCCGGATAAACCTCAAGCACCTCGGCGATGAGGGCTTCGGTTTCTTCGCGAGACAGAGTCGTCATTTTTTCCTCCTGACGCTGCCACCAATCTGTGGCCAGCGTACTGGTTGAAAGTGGCGGGCGTACGTAACGCAAACCCGCCGTAGCTTGCACAACTTAGGCGGCAGCAGCAGCCAGTTCGGCGGCGGTCCGGCCGACGATAGACTCGTCGTCCGCTTCCATGATGCCGAATTCCATCAGCAGTTCTTCCAGCTCTTCCATCTCGATTGGAGTTGGAATAACGAAGTTGGTGTTGGCAACGATCTTGCTGGCAAGCTGGCGATATTCACCCGATTGCTTGTGCGTAGGATCGTATTCGACCATGGTCATACGGCGGATTTCAGCGTGCTGCACAGCGTTATCACGTGGCACGAAGTGGATCATCGTGGTGCCGAGGCGAGCCGCCAGGGCCATAATCAACTCATCTTCGCGGTCGGTGTTGCGGCTGTTGCAAATCAGGCCAGCCAGGCGGACGGAGCCGGAGTTCGCATACTTCACGATACCCTTGGCAATGTTGTTGGCAGCGTACATGGCCATCATTTCGCCGGAGCAAACGATGTAGATTTCCTGCGCCTTGTTTTCGCGAATCGGCATGGCAAAGCCACCGCAGACCACGTCACCCAACACGTCGTAGAAAACAAAGTCGAGGTCGTCGGTGTAAGCGCCTTCTTCTTCAAGGAAGTTGATGGCGGTGATGACGCCGCGGCCGGCACAGCCAACCCCTGGCTCCGGGCCACCGGATTCAACGCACTTGATGCCACCGAAACCAACGGAGAGGACGTCCTCAAGTTCGAGGTCTTCCACCGATCCAGCATCAGCCGCCAGTTGCATGACGGTTGTTTGGCACTTGGCGTGCAAAATGAGACGGGTTGAGTCAGCCTTCGGGTCGCAACCCACAATTAGTACTTTTTTGCCGGATTCAGCGAGTGCCGCCACCAGATTCTGGGTGGTGGTGGACTTGCCGATGCCGCCTTTGCCGTAGATGGCGCATTGACGCAGTTTTGCCATGGTGTAATCTCCTTGATCTGTCAGTCGATTTGCGAAAGAAACTTTGAGAGTCGCACCTCACCTTTTGCACGTTGCGTGCCAGGTCGACTGACAGACTGTAAGCGATTGAATTTTCAATGAAAATAGAAAACCAGCCAAGGCTGAATAAAGCGGACAGACCCGACAATTCCCCTACGCTTTGTAGGGGTGACGACAACGCGTCGAGCACAAGCGAGACAAAACTGCGGTCAGGAGACGACAGTCTCCCCTCTGACTCGTTGCGAAGCAGCCGCGGGCTTCAGACCGTGGCAACTCACAAAGCTTCGCTGCCGCGCCAGGCACGTCTGCCGATAAATCGCTGCAATTTGCCCGCCGTCGTTCTCGGCAGCCTGACCTTTCAGCAATACCCCACCCCTTTGTTACTGGATGGCGTCGCCGAACTGCATCGCGACCTCTTCCGGCGGCTCAATACCGCCGCCCCAGAAGCCCGCGCCGAGGTCTTTCGCGATTACCTGACCGTGCATTTCCGGCTCGAACGGCCAGAAGAGATGGGCATGTCGGGCGAGCTACGCAGCCAGCAGAAAAACCGGGCCAAGGCCAACTATGTGCGGATGATTCGCGGCTGGAGCTTTGATTCCGACAGCCGCGAAGGCGCCGTACTCAAAGGCTGGGTCGAATCCCGCTTCGGCCTGATGCCGCGCTACCACGGCCAGCCGCTGCGCGACCCCTCGGGCGATGCCTATCGGCGTTATCAGGAAATGCGCTCGCACGGGCTGTACGGCACCAACGCCCTGGAAGCCCAGCTCGACCTGGTCTACGCCTTCTGCCAGCAGGAGCTGACGCTACGCCACCCCGGCGCCCGCCACGTCACGCTCTATCGTGGCGTCAACCGCATGGCCGACCATGAAGTGCTGGAAAAGCATGAAGGCGGTCGCCACGTCATCCTGCTCAACAACATCAGTTCATTCACTCACAGCCGCGAACGCGCCTGCGAATTCGGCGATTACATCCTTGCGGTCAACATCCCGCTGACCAAGATTTTCTTCCACTGCGGCCTGCTGCCAGGGGTTTTACAGGGGGAAGATGAGTTTCTGGTGATTGGCGGGGTGGTCGATGTGACTTTGTCGACAATGTGATATTTGCTGGGCGAAATTTCGCCAGTTCTGGCCATTCGACTGCACGAATGACTGCATGAAGATTCAGGGGGTGAATCGCATTCACCCTGTTCGATGTGTGGCACTGGGCGCCTCGCGGACGTGGCACAAAAAAATGTTGCAGAGATTTTACGGCCCAAAAACAAAAAAAGGACCAAGCAGCGCAAGCTGTTGATCCTCAATTTAATTTTTTGGTTGCGGGAGCAGGACTTGAACCTGCGACCTTCGGGTTATGAGCCCGACGAGCTGCCAACTGCTCCATCCCGCGTCCGATAAAACCGTGCGCTAAAACTGACTACCTAATACTTTTCCGAACCCCGTAAATATTTATCGGTCGAAGCAAAACTACCGCTGGATCTTGGTGGGGCGTGACAGATTCGAACTGTCGACCTACGGATTAAGAGTCCGTTTCGAGAACCTTGATTTAACATTGATAATCAATTAACTCATTGATAACAATAGGAATTCAATTACTAAGCCTTGCCGTCACTTACCGCTATTTGCTGCACCTACTGCAGCAAAATTGCAGCACTACTAAGAGAAGAATTGTAGCCGGTTTTGAAGGTTGGCGCAATGTTAAGCCATTCCACTGTTAGCGCTAAGTAGTAATGTCCCCTCTCCCCCAAGTAGAAATGTCCCCTGAGTCGTCAAACTCAGCGCCTGCAAAAACCAGAGGCGGGCTTTTTTAA
>JBBSCQ010000067.1:0-16961 GCA_038250105.1 Burkholderiales bacterium
CGTCTTGGTGATGGTGAAGGTGACGGTGCCGGCGGCTTCGTCAATGATGACGTCGCTGCCCAGGTTAAAGACCGGACGGTCGTCGTTGGCGATGCCGCCACCGGGGAGCGTACGGCCGTCGTCAACAATCGTACCAACGCCGGTGGCTAACTGAGCGCCTCCGACGAAGGAAGCGCTTAACGTGAAAGTTTCCGGGCCCTCGAAAACTGAAGCCGGTTCATCAGCAACGGTTGGAATACCGACTAAATACGAAGTCACGCCTGCGGGAACAGAAATCTGACCACTCGCATTTGCGCTCTGCCACGTCACCCCACCATCAAAAGACACCTGAACATTGGCAACAAAGTCACTCCCTTGAGCGGCGTCCACATCACTCGGAGTAGTTGTGTTACTAAGCGCTAACTGCATTATTGAGGGCACATCATAAGATGATGCCAAAGTTACGGTAAAGACAGCCTGAAGCCCCTCGGAAACCACAACATCACCCACTGAAATAGCGGGTTCAAAAGCATGCTGAGTCGTCCCGACGAAGGCGTTACCAGCAACATCTTCACCAACGACGCGGGCATCTACAAGCATATCCCCGTCAGCAGCCAAGTCGCTCCCCGGCACAGCGACTGAATAGGTCAAATCTGCACGAACAACCCCGACAAAGTCTTTACCATTAATCGTCAAGGTCACGACGTCACCCGGCTCTGCATCACCGCCTACTTTGCCGGTTACCGTGATTGTCGTGCCAGCCTCAGCCGCCGTCAGAATATTGTCCGGGGTAATTGGATCGACCGTAATCGTTGCCTGTGCAACGGTATCGATTGTTACATTTACGGTGGTTTTAGCGGTGTTGCCGAAATCGTCTTTCGCAGTAACGCCAAAAACAACCGGACCATCGGGGATCGGCGTTGTCGGCGTAACCTTCCAGCTACCATCACCAGCCACCGTGGTGGTCATCGTTTCGCCGGTTGGGCTTACAACGGTGATCGTTGCGCCCGGCGTACCGGTGCCTATCACCGCGGGTGTGTTGTCGTTGGTGATTGAGTCCGTTTTGTTGGCGCTATCTGAGGCGGAATCAAGCTTTGCGGCAACCTCGACGCCTTCAGCCTCACGCGCCAAAGGTGCCCCCTCTATCGTGTCGATTACCCGGCCACGGCTAGTACTGAACTGGAAGGCTAAAGGATCAACCGTTTCGACAATACGCAGCAACTCAACAAACGAGTGGCCTTCATTCCCACCAGCACCGGCAAAACCCGCCGCTGGATCTTCGAGCAATTGATCAAGATCGCCATCGGCCGTCAGGGCTTTAGTGATTTTCTGGAAACCTTGCTGATTATTTGCGACGGAGCTATCGGCAGCATCCGGCTTGGTTTCGGCGCCGACTTCAGCATCGATTTTGGCTGACTCACCGGGGCGAACAGTCATTTCTCGACCATCGGCCAGCTTGAGCACAACTTGGGAGCCATCGGCCGCCACCACAGTCTCGCCTTCGCGAATCACATCACCAGATTTAAGGCGACGCATTTTTCCGGCGCCATTACTGGCAAATGCCTCACCAGAAAGAGAAGCGACTTTGGCGATGACTTGGGCTTGGGCCATGGTAATACTCCATACACTATTAGCAATATTGCCAGTGTAGAAATACTTTTACCAAACGGCTATTGAACTAAAGTACAGTTTTGGCCATAAACGTGAAATAAATCACGCTAATAATCAGACGGTCAGACCATTTATTTTCAATGACAATTGGAGGCGATCACGAACATCAAGTTTATCGAAAATCGAGCTCAGGTGAGCCTTTGCTGTTCTCTCGGAGAAAAAAAGCTGTTCAGCGATCTCTTTATTGCTAGCGCCCCGAGCAACAAGTTGGGCGACCTGCAGCTCTCGCTCAGAAAGCAGTTCCGGCAATTCACTATTTTTAACTTTTGTTATTTTTTGATCGAGAAGACGGGTGGTGCTACTTACTAGTTGCTGCAGTAGCGATTGGCCAATCCACATACCGCCGTTGTCCACCACCAAGGCCACCTGATGCAACACATCTGGTGCCGCATGGGTATTGCAGCACCCCGCAGCGCCAGCAGTCAGGGCCTGCATCACCAGCGCCTCACTTGGGTCATCGCATAAAAGAATCAGGCGTTGAGATTGACCAAGACTCAAATGCGGTAGCACCTCGCCAAGAACCTCATTCGCCTTCAGCCGAAACCATAGAAGACCAGGTTCATCAGGTGGAAAACTGTAGATTTTCTCACGACCAAGTATTGCTGCTTGCGGCATGGCCTCTCGCCAGTTCGGCAAGGCTGTAGCCTGCAAATCGAATATCCAGTGTTTCATCATCGCTCCGTCAACGCAATGCTCTTGGCCCGCAGCACTGGTTTCAGCAAATAGGCAAGCACACTCTTTTTGCCGGTCAGAATATCGACCTCAGTCACCATTCCGGGAATGATTGGGAGATTGGCATCACCAAAACCTGGTTTGTTGGTGCGTACTCGAACCGTAAAAAATGCATTGCCCTTATCGTCAAGAACACTATCTGCCCCGATGTGTTCCAGCGTCCCTTCCAAGCCACCGTAAATCGAAAAATCGTAGGCGGTAAATTTGACCATGACTGGCAAGCCGGGGCGGAGAAAAGCGATATCGCGCGGTAGAACGCGCGCTTCAAGCAACAAAACGTCTTCCAGGGGGACGATTTCGATCATGTCTTTACCCGGCTGAACTACCCCACCGACGGTATTTATCAGCAGTCGCTTGACTGTTCCCTTGACCGGAGAACGGATCGACGACTGTTTGACGCGATCGGAAAGGGCGACGCCTCCCTCGGTCAGGCTGCTCAACTTGGCCATCGTTTCGGAAAGTTCCTTACCCGCATCATTGCGGAAAGTGAGCTCAACCTCTTCGATCTTGCGTTGCGCCTCATTTATCGCAGCTTGAATACGCGTCGCCTGCGCCGAAGCCATATCGCGCTCTCCGCGATAGCGCGACACATCACGCTCGAGACGCAACAATTCAACTTCCGAAACAGCACCGGAATTGATCAAGGGCTTGGTCACAGCCAATTCTTTAGAAGTCAGATCGTAGCCCTGTGCTGCCTGCGCCCGTCTCGCCTGTGACTCGTTAAGTTCTTGCTGGCGCTGGGTAAGCTGCTGGCGGGCAATTAAAACTGCCGTTGCCGCCTCATCGCGCTTTGCTTCATACAACAGACGTTCCTGATTGACGATCTCCGGCGCCACTTTAAGCACCTCGGGCGGCGGAATAAAAGGCTTGCCATCGGACAAAGCTTTCAGACGGGCTGCTTTGGCCATCAAACCTAATGACTGTGCCTGGCTCTCTTTGACGGAAGAAACAAAACGAGTCTCATCGATTTTGATCAGCAATTGATTAGCCAGAACCACATCGCCTTCACGGACCAGTATTTCCGACACCAGTCCCCCGTCAATACTTTGCAAAACCTGCAGTTGTTTGGACGGAATAACCTTACCTTCACCACGGGTCACTTCATCAAGTTGAGCTACAGCGGCCCACAGGACAAACACGGTGAAGACAACACCAATTGAGCGCAACAAAACGCGAGCCCGCAAAGGTTCCTGACGAAGCATGGCGAGATCAGCATCCGTGGCGAAATCGACCACATCGATTTCCTCCTTGCTGGGCAAGTGCCCGAGCACTTTCTCAACCCGTGGGGCATTGTTTTTGGCCACTCGCTCAAGCCAGGCATGCACGGCCATAAGGATCGATTTGAGGCGACTCATGGCGCTCTCCCGATACGACCGCTTTGCAACGCCTGGATGACCTGATCACGCGGACCGTCAGCAACGACCCGGCCATCATCAACCACAATCACGCGCGTTGCCAGATCAAGCAAGCTGTTGCGGTGCGTCACAATGACCACCGTTTTGTGCGCAGCAGTTTCCTTGAGGCGTTGCTTGAACTGCTGTTCAGAAGAAAAATCCATCGCACTGGTTGGCTCATCAAGCAGCAAGATCGGTGGGTCCATTAACAATGCCCGGGCAATGGCAACGCCTTGGCGCTGGCCACCGGAGAGCGAATCGCCCCGCTCGCCAATCATCATGTCAAAACCATCAGGATGCCGATTCACGAAATCGGTCAGCCCGGCCGCTTCAGCAGCCGCAACGATAGTGACATCGTCAGCATATGGCGCCCCAATGGCAATGTTGTCACGCAAGGTGCCGTAGAACAGCGTGACATCCTGCGAAACGTAGCCAATATTGCGGCGCAAATCGGCCGGATCCAGTTGCCGAACATCGACACCATCGATCGTTACCGCACCGCCAGTAGGCTGATAGAGGCCGAGCATAAGTTTCTGCAGTGTCGTTTTGCCGGAACCAATTCGGCCAATTACTACGACTTTCTCGCCAGCCAGTATCTTGCAACTAAAACCTTTAAGCGCTGTGATGGCGCAATTTGGATAAGTGAATTTGACATCGCGAAACTCAATGTTGCCCTTCAGCTCAGGACGATGCACAAAGGCAGCATCAGTCGGTCGTTCGACTGGTTTGGCCATAACCTCTTCGAGCGAAGTCAGCGACACTTTGGCATTGTGATATTGCATGAGCAGGCCAACCATCTGGCCCAGCGGCGCCACAGCCCGGGAAGTCAGCATGGTGCACGCAATCAATCCGCCCATGGTCAACCGGCCATCGCCTATCAAATAAACACCGGCAATGACGACAACCACATTGACCAGTTGCTGAATTTCCATGGCGCCATTGGTTGCAGCCGCCGAAAGGAAGCGCATCTGGTTGTTCACCCGCGAGACAAAAGCGACGGATTTTTCCCATTTCGACTGCATTACGCCTTCGGCACCCTGGGTTTTGATAGTTTCGAGCGCCGTCAGGCTTTCAATCAAAGTAGCATTGCGCAGCGCGCCGGCACGGTAAGTCGTTTCCGACAGTTCATGCATTTTATGCTGCAGGATATAAGCGTAAATAACCACCAGAATGATTGCCAGCAGCACGGGAAGCACCAGTTGCCAAGCGATGATGGCGATCACAAAAACAAAAATGAAAGCAAATGGCAAATCGATAAAAGCGGTGACTGAAGCTGAGGTAATGAAGTCGCGCACAGACTCAAAGGAGCGCAAGTTCGAGGCAAAGGCGCCAACGGCCACTGGCCTGGCCTCCATGCGCACCCCCAGGACGCGCTCCATGATCTTGGCGGAAAGCTGCATGTCGATTC
This sequence comes from Burkholderiales bacterium, assembly GCA_038250105.1. GTDB lineage: Bacteria > Pseudomonadota > Gammaproteobacteria > Burkholderiales > Rhodocyclaceae > Azonexus. The sequence continues at coordinate 5,185 of JBBSCQ010000067.1, forward strand.
GGGCACTAGCCAGATCGATAAAATAGCCGCGCAAGGAACGCAGCATCATATCGACGCCAATCATCAGTATCACGCCCAGGCCGAGCACCCAAAGTGTCTCAATCGCCCGATTTGGCACGACACGGTCATACACATTCATGGTGAACAGCGGCATGGCCAAGGCAATGATATTTATCAGCAGGGCTGCGCCGAGCACGTCGCGGTAAACCTGCCACTGATCGGCAATAGCACCCCAGAACCAGTGCCGGAGCTTGACCTCACCCACTTGGGGCGTCCGCTTATCAAATCGAAAATGTGGGCGGGAAAAAATGGCAACGCCGGTGTAGCGCTCGGCCAGCGCCTGACGGGACAACAAAACGGAACCTTGCCCGGTTTCCGGGAAAAGTAAGCGGGCAATCTCGCCACTTTCATCCCAACCCATCAGGACGCAGGCTTCTTCCCCGTGGAGCAAAAGGACGGCAGGAAGCAGCACGTCGTCGATGCGATCAAGCGGCCGGCGGACCAGCTTCGCAGAAAGGCCAGACCGACTTGCAGCACGGGCAAACAATGAAGGGGTCAGCGAACCTTTTTCCAGCGGCAAGCCAGCAATCAGCGCCGCCCGCGTACTCGGACGACCATGAATCCTGGTCAATTCAACTAGACAATCTAGCAGCGGATCATGGTGCAGGATATCTTCCCGCACACCAGAGTTTCCTATTTCGACAGAACTGCTCATTTCCTCGCCATGACTCCCAGTCAATTTTCTCGATTCTAACGTGGCTTAGAAATCATAATTTGCGGAAATATAAAAAAAGGCGGCCGAAACCGCCTTTTGCCTATATAAAACTCAATTTCAAACCATCAATGGCACAATCAACAAGGCCACCAGGTTAATGATTTTGATCAGCGGATTGACTGCCGGACCGGCCGTATCCTTGTAAGGATCGCCAACCGTATCTCCAGTAACGGCAGCTTTGTGCGCTTCTGAACCCTTTCCGCCAAAATGACCGTCTTCGATGTATTTCTTGGCGTTATCCCAAGCACCGCCACCGGTGGTCATTGAGATGGCAACAAACAAGCCAGTGACAATTGTGCCAACTAGCAAGCCGCCCAACGCTTGTGGGCCGAGCGATAGGCCAACAACAATCGGCACCGCTACGGGCAAAATTGACGGAATCATCATTTCCTTGATCGCTGCTACGGTCAACATGTCCACAGCTCGAGAATAGTCCGGCTTGGCCGTGCCTTCCATGATGCCGGGGATTTCCTTGAACTGGCGACGCACTTCAACCACCACCGCGCTGGCCGAACGGCCAACCGCTTCCATCGCCATCGCACCAAACAAGTAGGGGATCAGACCGCCAATGAAGAGGCCGATGATCACCATGTGGTTGGAAAGATCGAAGGTAATGCCTTTCAAACCGGCAGCCTCCAGCGCGTGCGTGTAGTCAGCAAAGAGCACAAGGGCAGCTAGGCCGGCTGAGCCAATGGCGTAGCCTTTGGTGACGGCCTTGGTCGTATTACCAACGGCGTCGAGCGGGTCGGTGACGTTGCGGACTTCCTTCGGCATTTCGGCCATTTCGGCAATACCGCCGGCGTTATCGGTAATCGGGCCGTAGGCATCCAAAGCGACGACGATACCGGCCATGGAGAGCATAGAGGTGGCCGCGATGGCGATACCAAACAAACCACCCAAGCTATGCGCGGCAAAGATCGCGAGGCAGACGGAGAGCACCGGCAGTGCCGTCGATTTCATCGATACACCAAGACCGGCGATGATGTTGGTGCCGTGCCCGGTAGTTGATGCTTCGGCCACATGCTGCACCGGTTTGTAGTCAGTGCCGGTGTAGTACTCGGTAATCCAGATCAGTGCGCCAGTCAAGACGAGACCGACAGCGGCGCAGCCGAACATCGAGCCGGTCGTGATCTTGGCCGCTGCATCGCCAGCACCAATTAGCCAGGCGGTAATCGGGTAGTAAGCTGCCAGCGCCAGCACGCCGGCAACGATCAGGCCACGGTAAAGCGCGCCCATGATCTTGCCACCTTCGGTGGCTTTGACAAAATAGCAACCGATGATTGAAGCAATGATCGAGACGCCACCCAAGGCCAGCGGGTAGAGAATCAGATTCTCGCCCAGTCCGGTAAAGGTTTGAATGGTCAGCGCCGCCAGCACCATCGTCGCAATGATGGTGACCGCGTAGGTCTCGAACAAGTCGGCTGCCATGCCGGCGCAATCACCGACGTTGTCGCCAACGTTGTCGGCAATCACTGCCGGGTTGCGCGGGTCATCTTCGGGAATACCAACTTCAACCTTGCCCACCAGATCAGCGCCAACGTCGGCCCCTTTGGTAAAGATACCACCACCAAGTCGGGCGAAGATGGAAATCAGCGATGAGCCAAACGCCAGGCCAATCAACGGTTCGACGATGTGATAAAGATCGGCCGTGCCACCCATCGACTTGAGGAAAGCGTAGTAGCCGGCAACCCCAATCAGACCAAGCCCGACCACCAGCATGCCCGTCACCGCGCCGCCCTTGAAGGCGACATCGAGTGCAGCGGAAATACCGCTGCGGGCGGCTTCCGCCGTGCGCACATTAGCGCGCACCGAGACATTCATCCCGATAAAACCTGCGGCCCCGGAGAGTACAGCGCCAATCAGGAAGCCAAAGGCAGTCAGCCAGCCGAGTTTCGGGACGAGACCAATAGCGAGAAAAAGGACAACGCCGACCATGGCAATGGTTCTGTATTGTCGGCTGAGATAGGCTTCGGCACCTTCCTGAATGGCCTTGGCGATCTCCTGCATACGCGCATTACCTGCCGGCAACGCTAAAATCTGACGGCTCGCTACCCAGCCGTACAGGACTGCCAAAACAGCGCAAGCAAGCGCCAACACTAAGGCTGTATGCATTTCTTCCCCTCCTCGACTAAAAAATCAAATGGTGAACGCGCCCAGTTTCTTCGCCACGCTGACGTTCTTCAAACGAATGTAATCCGGCAGACCGTTGCGATAGGGCGGTGGATCTTCGCCCTCAATCAGCGGCTGCAGATAGGTACGACAGGCATCGGTAATATGAAAGCCATCTGGTGTAATGAATTCAGCCGGCATCTTGCGTTCGACATTGGCAATGTCCTTCAAGGGCGCATCACCAATTTCCCAGCGATACGGCTGATCGGACAAGCGATTGATCGTCGCCATAACGGCGTTTTTACCCTGTAAAGCGAGGTCGACCGCAGCAACGCCCAAGGCATGCGCCTGTTCGACATCGGTGCGCGAGGCCAAATGACGAGCCGAGCGCTGCAGGTAATCAGCCAGTGCCCAGTGGTATTTGTAGCCGAGGCGGTCTTTGACCAGTTGCGCCACCATCTGGCCAACGCCGCCAAGTTGAGAGTGGCCAAAGGCATCTTTAGTGCCGGACTCGGCGATCAATTTGCCGGAAGCATCAGACAGCCCTTCGGAAACCGCTACCGTGCAGTAACCATATTGCTCGACACATTCCTGGACACGCGCCAAATAACGCTCGGGATCAAACGGCACTTCCGGTAAGAGCAGAATATGTGGCGGTTCGCCAACATTTTCCGAGGCCAAGCCGCAGGCCGCAGTAATCCAGCCAGCGTGACGCCCCATCACTTCGAGCACAAAAATTTTGGTCGATGTTTTAGCCATTGAGGCCACGTCATAACCTGCTTCTCGAATCGACGTTGCGACGTATTTGGCGACCGAACCAAAACCCGGACAGCAATCGGTCAGCGGCAGATCGTTATCAACCGTCTTCGGTACACCGACACATACCACCGGGTAACCCATCTTCTCGGCGATCTGCGACACCTTCCAGGCGGTGTCCATCGAGTCATTGCCACCGTTGTAGAAGAAATAGCCGATGTCATGCGCCTTGAAGACATCGATCAGCCGCTCGTACTGGGCGCGATGCTCTTCCAGACTTTTCAATTTGTAGCGGCAGGAACCGAAGGCGCCACCCGGCGTAGAACGCAGGCGGGCAATGTCCTCGGCCGATTCAAGGCTGGTATCAATCAGGTTTTCGGTCAGTGCGCCGATGATGCCATCACGGCCGGCGAGCACTTTCCCGATCTTGTCGGGATGCCGGCGTGCTTCCTGAATCAGGCCGCACGCCGTGGCATTGATGACGGCAGTAACGCCCCCTGACTGCGCGTAGAAGGCATTCTTGACCGTCATTTTTTGCTCCTACTTCAGTGCTTCAAAAACACTTTGGGTGATGCCATCAACGCTACCAACACCGGTTACTTTACGTACTTTCGGTGCCTTGGCGTCGCCAGCAGATGCCCACTTGCTGTAAAACTCAACCAGCGGCTTGGTCTGGGAATGATAAATTTCCAAGCGCTTTTTGACGGTTTCTTCCTTGTCGTCATCACGCTGCACCAGCGCTTCGCCGGTCACATCGTCGATACCTTCAACCTTTGGCGGGTTGTATTTGACATGGTAGGTACGACCGGAAGCCAGGTGAGCGCGACGGCCGGCCATGCGCTCAACGATATCGCTATCCGGCACATCGATTTCAAGGACGAAATCGAGCGCAACACCGGCATCCTTCATGGCGTCAGCTTGCGGAATGGTGCGCGGGAAACCGTCAAACAGGTAGCCGTTCTGGCAATCAGCCTGGGTCAGACGATCCTTGACCATACCGATGATCACAGCATCCGGCACCAGACCGCCCGCATCCATATGCTTCTTGGCCTCAAGACCCAGCTCAGTGCCGGCTTTTACCTGAGCACGCAGCATATCGCCGGTGGAAATTTGCGGAATACCAAATTTTTTGGAAATGAAAGTAGCTTGCGTACCCTTGCCGGCGCCAGGTGCGCCTAACAGAATCAATTTCATGGAAAGTCCCTCGGGTTTGTGTATCAAAAAATATTGTTATTGGCTTATGTTCGCCGTTTGTTACAGCCATTCTCTAAGGGCGAAAAATTACTCGCTATTTCCAGCCCGGTCAAACAGTTTGCGCATCCGCTCGGCATCTTCGGGCGTATCGACCCCGGCTGGCGGCGCCGTATCGATCAGCGCGACGCTGATTCGGTAGCCATGCCACAAGGCGCGTAACTGCTCCAGCAACTCAAATTGTTCGGTCGGTGCTACGGTCAACCCGGCAAAAGCCTTTAAAAAGCTCGCCCGATAAGCGTAAAGGCCGACATGGCGATAGGCAGGGAAGTTGGTCGGCAAAGTCTCGCCGTCCTGCTCCTGGGCAAAATGGTCGCGGGCATAGGGAATTGGCGCCCGCGAAAAATAAGCTGCATCCCCATCAGCCCGGCAAACCACCTTGACGACATTCGGATTGAAAAACTCAGCCGCTTCGGAAATCGGATGCGCCACGGTCGCAATATCGGCGCCACTCGCCGCCAATTGACGCGCCGTTTGCATGATCAAGGCCGGATCAATCAAAGGTTCATCACCCTGGACATTGACGATAATCGTATCGCTGTTCCAACCCAATTTTTCGACCACCTCCGCCAGACGGTCGGTGCCGGTGGCGTGGTCACTGCGCGTCATCAGTGCCGCCACTTCGTAAGCCTCAACCGCATCGCGCACTGCGAGATCATCGGTCGCCACCCAGATTTCTTCCGCCCCCGACAAGCGGGCGCGTTCGGCGACCCGCACCACCATCGGCTTTCCACCCAAATCAAGCAAAGGCTTGCCGGGCAGACGGGTCGAGGCAAATCGAGCCGGAATAACGACTTTGAAGACAAGGCCGGACATTGGCTACGCTTCTGCCGTCAGTTGTCGCGCCTCGTCCTCAAGCATGATCGGAATGTCATCGCGAATCGGGAAAGCCAGTTTGCACGGTTTGCAGACGAGTTCCTTTTCCGTTTTATGGTGTTCGAGGTTGCCCTTGCAAATCGGGCAGACGAGGATATCAAGCAGCCTGGCGTCCACGGAGTTTCTCCAGAATAAGATCAATAAGTGCCGGCGAAAGCTCGGCCTCGACGGGCAAAACCCAGGTTTCTCCCGCCGTCAGACCGACGCATTTTACTGCATCCTTCTCGGTCATCAGCAGGATGCCATCTTGGGCAAAAGCCAGATCAGCCGCGGTATAAGCGTGATGATCCGGAAACGGGTGCGGTGCAAATATCAGGCCGAGCCCTTCCAGCGTTCGGAAAAATCGCCCAGGATCGCCAATGCCGGCCAGCGCATGTAGCTTTTTCCCGCTGAAATCACCGGCACGAGACGACTTGTTGGCATCACCGAGGCGATAAAAATCACCCGGCAGCAAACGCATTTCGAACTGCGCCACACCTTCAGGAATTCGACTTTCCCGCTGGCCATTGCAAATAACGGCGTCAACCGTTGCCAACCGACGCAAGGGCTCGCGCAACGGGCCGAGCGGCAGTCGCCAGCCATTGCCGGCCCCACGGCCATCAAATACCGCGAGCTCGACGTCACGCGCCAGGCGGTAGTGCTGCAAGCCATCATCACAGAGGATGACATCAACTTCCGGATGCGCCGCCAGCAATGCTCGCCCAGCCGCCGCCCGATTGCGCCCGACCCAGACCGGACTGGCGCTGCGCCGGGCGAGCAGAATTGGTTCATCACCGACCTCAGCCGGCAAGGAGGTTTCACCCACCGCACGGGGTGCGGTGTTATTGCCACCATAGCCCCGGCTGACGATGCCGGGGCGCCAGCCACGTTGGCGCAACTGGCGGGCCAAGCAGATCGTCAGCGGCGTTTTGCCGGCACCACCAACCGTGATATTGCCGACCACAATTACCGGCACGGACAAGCGCTCCGGCGTCGTATTGCCTCGTTTCAAGGCGGCAAGAAAGGCGAACAGCCAAGAGAGCGGCAATAACAGGGGCAGCAAAAGCCACAACGCCGGCGCAAGCCGGCGTTGTGAAAACCATATTCGCTGCAACCAACCAGCCAGCATCAGCGTGGCGCTTGCGTCGCGAAAGAAATGTGCGGATAACCGGCGCTTTGTGCCGCCTGCATGATATCGACGACGCTCTGATGGGTTGCCTTGGCGTCAGCGTTGATCACAATCACCGGATCAGGCCGCGCCCCGGCCGCGCGTTGCAAAGCGGCAGAAATGGTTTTGACATCGGCTGCGGTCAACGGTGATTTATTGACCAAAACCTGCCCACTCGCTGTCACTGCTACATCGATCTCATTGGGCTGTTCCGCCTGTTTGCTCGCATCCGCTGTCGGCAAGTTAATTTCCAGCCCCGAAAATTTGGCGTAGGTGGTGGTCAACATCAAAAAAATGATGATAACCAGCAACACATCGATCATCGGGATCAGATTGATTTCCGGCTCATCCTGGCCGCGCCCGCGCTGGAAATTCATCGCTTACTTCCGGTCGCCATGCATGAATTCGACGAGGCGAACCGCCTGCTGCTCCATCTCGACGACAAAACCATCGACTTGCGCCCGGAAATGACGCCAGAAAATCATGCTCGGGATAGCAATGAAAATACCCGCGCCGGTGTTGTAGAGCGCAATCGAAATCCCGTGCGCCAGTTGTAGCGGATTGGTCCCGGTCGGCGCCTGCGCCCCGAAAATTTCGATCATCCCAATCACCGTCCCAAACAGCCCCATCAATGGGCTAATTGAAGCGATCGTGCCGAGCGTCGTCAGGTAACGGTTCAATTCATGCGTTACGGCTGAGCCAGCTTCCTCGATCGACTCCTTCATCACCTCACGCGGGTTATTGACATTGCGTAAGCCAGCGGACAGCACACGCCCCAGCGGTGAGTGACGATCCAGTTCTTCGAGCAACTTATCGTTATTGGCGCCCCGCTTGAATTCGCCAACTGCCCGCTGCAGCAAGCCGGCCGGCACCACTTTGGAACGGCGCAAGGCAACCAAGCGCTCGATAATCAACGCCACGGAAATGATGGAAGCCAACAGCAAGGGCCAGATGGGCCAACCAGCGGCCTTAATAATCTCGATCACGTAAGAAATCCTTGTTGGAAATTTAGTCTGCGATTTTGCCTCTCCCCCAGCGCTCGGGCAAGCCCTAAAAATCAGGGCGAATAGCGCTTATCCCCAAAAGCTGTGGATAAGCCTGTGCATGAGCTGTCATCAAATGCGCTAAACCCGTTCCAGCAAAGGACTTTTCCTGCCCTGCCAAAAAACAAGGCATTTAATTTATATTCATAATAATCAATAACTTAAACAATTACAGCGCTGTCAACACCTGAACAACAATGGTTCGACCGCGTTACAATCGAAAGATGTTCAACCCCACACCTTCCAGTAACAGTTCGATCCTCTCGGTCGCCAGCCTAAATCGTCTGGTCCGCGAATGTCTGGAGACTAATTTCCCCTTAACCTGGGTAAGTGGCGAGATTTCCAACCTGACTTACGCCGCCTCCGGCCACGTTTACTTCTCGCTCAAAGATGCCAGCGCCCAGGTACGCTGCGTCATGTGGCGCAGTCGGGCGCAATTACTTGGCTGGCGATTGGAGAATGGACAAAAGGTTGAAACGCGCGCCCTGGTTTCGTTTTACGAACCACGCGGCGAATTTCAACTCAACATTGAAGCTATACGCCGCGCCGGCCAAGGTGATCTCTTCGAACGCTTCCTGCGCCTCAAGGCCAAACTCGAAAGCGAAGGCCTCTTTGCGCCAGAAGCCAAGCGGTCACTACCCAGCTTTCCGCGCCACCTGGCGATCGTCACCAGCCTGCAAGCAGCCGCCTTGCGTGACGTTTTAACCACCCTGCACCGCCGCGCCCCACATCTGCACATCACACTATTCCCAACGCCGGTTCAGGGCGAAGGTGCCGGCGAAAAGATCGCTGCTGCGGTCAACCAGGCAAATGGCACAAATTGCGATGCGATCATCCTTTGCCGTGGTGGTGGCAGCATCGAAGACCTCTGGTCTTTCAACGAGGAATGCGTCGCTCGCGCCATTCGTGCTTCACGCATTCCGGTGATTACCGGCATCGGGCACGAAACCGATTTCACCATTGCCGATTTCGCTGCTGATTTACGCGCTCCAACCCCGACTGCCGCAGCGGAAATCATCAGCCCCGACCGCGCCGCCCTGCTCGCCCGCCTAGCCGAACTGCAACGCCACCTCGCCCGGCGCATGGAACGCTCATTGGCCGAACAACAGCAACGCATCGACTGGCTGGCCAGCCGCCTGCTCCATCCCGCCGAACGCATCCGCCAGCGGCATACTGAACTCCAGATTTTCGGCCAGCGCCTGCAGCGCGCCGTGCACCAGCAAAGTGAGACAGCAAAATTATGCCTGGGCAACGCGCAACAACGACTCCACGCCAACCGGCCACAATTCGACAAACCCGCTGAAAGCCTTGCCCACCTGCATTTCCGGCTGAACAATCAGGCCCGCTGGCATATATCTCAACAAACCACGAAACTTAATATGCTGGCCAGCAGTCTCAGCCAACTTGATCCAAAAGCAGTGCTCGCCCGGGGCTACGCTTTGGCCATTGGACCGGATGGCCGCGCCGTTCGCGACGCGGCCTCGCTCAGCCCCGGAATTACGCTTAAACTCAGTTTCGCTCATGGCTCGGCCGGCGTCACCGTCGATCAAGTTGCCGCCGCGACCGAAGCTGACTAGAATTTTCGTTTTACCCCTTAATACAACGGAGAATATCAATGGAACATCAACTACCCCAGCTGCCTTACGCCAAAGACGCACTTGCCCCGCACATGTCGGCTGAAACCTTTGACTACCACTACAGCAAGCACCATCAGGCCTATGTCACCAACCTGAACAACCTGATCAAGGGCACCGAATACGAAAACCTCGATCTCGAAGCCATCGTCAAGAAAGCACCGGCTGGCGGCATTTACAACAACGCTGCCCAGGTTTCAAACCACACTTTTTTCTGGAGCTGCATGCAGCCAAACGGCGGCGGCGCTCCGGCTGGTGCCCTGGCCGCAGCCATCGATGCCAAGTGGGGCTCGCTGGACGCCTTCAAGACCGCCTTCCAAACCTCCGCTGTCGGCAACTTCGGTTCCGGCTGGACTTGGCTGGTGAAGAAGGCTGACGGTTCGGTCGACATCGTCAACATGGGCGCCGCCGGCACCCCGCTGACTACCGGCGACAAGGCACTGCTTTGCGTCGACGTCTGGGAACACGCTTATTACATCGACTACCGCAACATGCGTCCGAAGTTCGTTGAAACTTTCTTGGCATCGCTGGTCAATTGGTCATTTGCTGAAGCAAATTTCGCCTAATCAACAGCTCCGTTTTAATTAAAAAAAGCGCCTTTGGCGCTTTTTTTTGGCAAACATTCTGGCATCAAGAATTGGGCTCTGCGCCGCAATATCGCCTTAAAAATTACGGCGTCCCGATAAAAAAGAAAATATTGTTCATCCCGTTAGGCGCATAGCTATAGCCGGTATAAACCGGGCCGAGCGGCGTTTCTCCGCCGACATATACCGCCATTGAACCTTGCTAGCCATCCAGATTGGTTTCGGTAAAACGCCCACCTACCTTGCCGGCTTCAAGCGCTACACCAAGGCGCATGTCGCCGCGCAGACCCAGTGGTAGCTCTCCGATGATTTTTTCCGCCCGAACATTGCCATAGGCCACCGAATCACCGGAAATCTGGTTCTTGACGAAGCCGGACATGTTCAGGAAACCACCCAATGTGGCCGGATCAAATATGGGCAAAGTCCCTTTCGGTGAAACAGCACAGTAGAAGCGTGTATGGAAAATATAATCATTGACGGGGTGTGCCATGCGCAATTCGAGTTCTGCCTTGCTGTACTTTTCATCGGGAGAGTCAAAATACTTTGCCTTCACTGCCCATCCGCGCGTGGCAAAGTAAAGGCGATCGAACTGGTCAAAATCAAGCGACGCAGCCCAGCCACCGAATTGCTTAGTGCCATTTGGCATTGAGGGCGAACCCGTCTCCAGTTCGGCATTCCGCCGGCGCTCGACCCACCCCAGGCGAATACTGCCCAGCACACCGACATTTACCCCAGCCATCGCGTCTAATCGAACTTCATCCACTTTGTAGTTGGCCAGGTTGTGGTTGTCCTGATAGATACGGACCGGCTCACGCTGGTAGGCAAATTTTGGCTCAAAGAAAAACAGTCTGGCACGATCCAGCGGCTGGTAAAACTCGGTAAAAACTTTTGGATTGTTACCAATTTGAACGCCGCTAATCCATTCCCCACCCAGGCTATTCAGCCAGGTTTTATGGTAGGCGATCCGTGCGTTATAAGTCGCATCCCGCCCCAAGTTGGAATCCAGATTCATGCCGGAGCGAATGTAATCTGGGCCCAGTCCTTTTTCTATTGGGCTGATCCGCAAAATATTCTTATCCCGGATCGTCAGTAAAGTGTAGTCAACCGCATCAAATTCACTCTGGCCAAAAGTAGGCATCACATCCGAGTCAATCGCTTTTAGATCGAGTGGCCGACCTTCATATGACTTGAAGCGATCCGCAACCGAGTCCGGATTGACTCGATTCAACTGCGCGACCTCAACTACATTGACCACCAGTGCTTGTTTTGGAGGGGCAACCTGCGCCCACCATGCCTGATACTTCCCTGCTCAGTGCCTAGCTTGCGCAACTGATCAATAACTTTTTCAGCGGCAGCTTGACCCCGTTTTGAGGTCTCGGCATAGCGCTAAAAATCTCCGGCGCCGATACCATCAAGATCCGGCTGGATATAGACATCACCCGGCCGCTACATGGCGAGCGACCTAGCAGCCTGTCGGACTTTCCCCAGTTTATGTTATAATCATAAACAGGAAATTTCACGGGTAACGCAATGACCTTTCGCACCATAGATCGAGACACGGACTACCTGCTACCACCCTCGGTACAGGACTGGTTACCTGAA
>JBBSCQ010000068.1:0-16784 GCA_038250105.1 Burkholderiales bacterium
GGCGGCTGCCTTGCTGATCGAACCGGCCACGGCCAAGGGTTTGCAACTGGCGGTCGATTTGGACGATGTGCCGCGCTGGCTGTGCGGCGACCCGACCCGCCTGCGTCAGGCATTGCTTAATCTGGCCGGCAATGCCATCAAATTTACCGAACGGGGCAGTATCTGCCTGCGCGTGCGGCTGCTCGCCGCGCAGGATGAAGAAATGCTGTTGCGCTTTGAAGTGGCGGATCAGGGCATCGGCATTGCGCCTGAACAGTTGGCCAAACTGTTTCAAAGTTTCCAGCAGGCGGATGATTCGACGACACGTAAATTCGGCGGCACCGGCCTGGGGCTGGCAATTACCCGTCATTTAGCGGAAATGATGGGCGGCGAAGCGGGGGCCGAGAGTTTGCCGGGCGTCGGTAGCACATTCTGGTTCACCGCACGCTTGCGGCATGGGCTGGGCGAGATGCAGGACGTGCCGCTGCTGCCTGATGGTGATGCCGAACTGGCTCTGCGCCAGGGTTACGGCCGGGCCCGCCTGTTGCTGGCCGAAGATAACGTGATCAATCGGGAAGTAGCGCTCGATTTGCTGCATGGTGCCGGCTTGAATGTCGATATTGCTGTTGATGGCCAGCAGGCTGTGGACAAGGCCAGCAACACGCCTTACGACCTGATTTTGATGGATGTGCAGATGCCGGTGATGGATGGTCTGGAAGCCACGCGGCAAATTCGGACGCTGCCCGGTTGGGCCGAAAAACCGATTCTGGCGATGACCGCCAATGCCTTTGATGAAGATCGCCGAGCTTGCCTTGCCGCCGGCATGAATGGTTTTGTTGCCAAGCCGGTGGTGCCGGAAATGCTGTTTTCGACGCTGCTGCAGTGCTTGCCGAAGCCGCTTGTGGTTACTGCGCCTGCGGTTGCCGCCGTTACGGTGGCAAGTTCGGATGTGGCATTACGGCAACGCTTGCTCGGTATTCCCGGTCTTGATGCAGCAGGTTTGCTCGCCATGATGCGCGGCAAGGTGGAGAAGGTCGCCCACTTGCTGACTCTTTTTGCCGATGTGCATGCGGCGGATGCCGAGAAGCTGGCGCAATGGCTGGCGGATGGCGATCTGGTGGCTGTTGGGGCGTTGGTTCATGCCTTGAAAGGTTCAGCCGGCAATCTTCATGCAATGCCGGTTTCAGACGCCGCCGCAGCGCTGATGGTCGCGCTGCGCCAAGGCGCTGAACCGGCCGCACTGGCAACGCTCAATGCCGAGCTAATCGCCCGGCTGGAAACCGTGATTCCGGCTATTCGGGTGGCTTTGGCGGAAGGCTGAGGGCTTGCATACGGTGGGCGGCTTTATGTGGCCGAAGAAAGTCTTTCGGCGGCGGATCGGATGCTCGATCAGATCGAATTAGAAGCACGAAAGCTTTTGCTTCAGCCAGGAATGGGGCGAGCCAGAGACGAGTTGGTGCGCGGTTTGCAGATTTGACCTACGGCTACGCCCTATCTGCTCTTCTATTTCTCGGACGAGGCCAGTATCGTGATTGCCCGGGTTCTGCATCATGCCCGCGATGTGCCGAATCTCGCTCATTGGCCGTCACATTAGCCGGTCGCATTTTTCCGATCCCGCAGCTTGCCCCACATGCTCCAACTGAAGAATATCAGCCCGATCCAGATCAGGCCGAAGCTGACTAGCCGCGCCGTTTGTAGCGGTTCGCCGAAGATCCAGATGGCGGTAACGAATTGCATGGTTGGGTTGATGTACATCAGCATGCCGACGGTGGCGAGGTCGAGGCGTTGGGTGGCGGCGGCGAAGGCGATGAGCGGGACGGCGGTGAGTATGCCGGCGCCAATCAGCCATGCTGCGGTCGACGTGTCCTGGGCGGCAAAAACCAGATGGCCGCTTTGCGCTTGCCAAATGGCGTAAATGGCGCAGATCGGCAGCATGGCGAGGGTTTCCAGCCAGAGGCCGGAGAGCGCATCGACCGGGACTTTTTTGCGCACCAGGCCGTAAGTGCCGAAGGTGGCGGCGAGGAAGAGCGAGACCCAGGGCAGGCTGCCGAGGGCGATCACTTCGTTAATGATGGCGGCGACGGCGAGGCCGACCGATATCCATTCCAGCCGATTCAGGCGTTCCTTCAAAACGAGTAGGCCAAGGACGACGTTGACCAGCGGCGTCAGAAAATAGCCGAGGCTGGAGGCGACGACTTGTTGGTGGCTCACCGCCCATAAAAACATCAGCCAGTTGCTGCCGACGAGGAGTGCCGCGAGGGCGAGCATGGCGAACTGGTGCGGGGTTTTGAACACGGCCAGCACCTTGCCCCAGCCTTGGCGCAGGGTAAGCAGGATGCCGACAAAAACGCAGGCCCAGACGGCGCGATTGGAGAGGACATCCATCGGCGAAATATGCGAGAGCTGGCGGAAGTAGAGCGGGAAGAAGCCCCAGATGCCGTAGGCGAGCAGGCCGAAGCCGATGCCGGCGAGGTGGTTCTTGTGGTTCATCCGGTTCAGCGGGCTTCAGCGCTCGTCGCGCAGGATGTGCAGGGCGGGGGAGGCGTAGTCGCGCCGGTAGAGCACCACGAGGACGGCCAGTGCCAGCACGCCGAGGGCGGCCGGGTTGAGCAGCCAGCCGGCGCCGGCGAGGCCGAAGTAGTAGGCGCGGATGCCGCGGTTGAAGTCGTCACCGGCGACGTTGTTGGCCCCGGCGACGCGCTGGGCGTAGGTGTCGATGCCCGGTTCGCCGGTTTTTCCCGTTGGTGCGGCGCCGACGAGAATGGAGAGCATGTTGAACTGGCGTAGTGACCAGGTGAATTTGAAGTAGGCGAAGACAAAGGAGGCGAGCACCAGCATCAGCTTGATCTCCAGCAACTCCCGATTACCGGCGCCACCGAAGGGGAGTTCGCTGGTGATGTTGATCAGTTTGTCCGAAGCGCCGAGGGCAGCGACCAGGCCGGCGATGATGTAGATGGTGGTGTTGGCGTAGAAGGAAACGCTGGTCATCAGGTTGCCGATCAGCGTTGAGTCCATCACCCGGTTGTCGCGCTCCAGCATGGCGTAGGCCCAACGCAGCCGATATTTCTGGCTGGTGCCAATCAGCCCGTTGGCGCCCCAGCGACTATGTTCAGAAAACCAGGCGTAGCCGCCCCAGCTGGCAAAGAAAACGACCAGAGAAATCCAGTCGACCGCAGAAAGATGGGGGAATGCGTGCATGGGTCGGAGTTTGCCATAAGTGACGGCGGTGAGAGCTTCTCGATAACCCATGTTAGCGCCAAGTAGTAATGTCCCCTTTCTCCCAAGTAGAAATGTCCCCTGAGTCGTCAAACTCAGCGCCTGCAAAAACCAGAGGCGGGCATTTTTAATGGACACGATGATGAGTCAGGCAGAAACAAAGCGAGCCCAAGTGATGACGCTGTTGGTGGCGGGCAAGATTGACCAAAAAGGAAGCGGCAAACAAGCGGGCTACTGGAAAGCCAGACAAGGTGCCAAAGTGAGCATCCACCCGATGCGCGACCGACGCTCGCGACAAGGCGCGATGATCCAGATCGACGGCTCCCCACACGACTGGTTCGCAGGGCGCAGCGCCCGCTGCACCGAGTGCCCGGTATCAGGTTGCACCAGCAAATAATGGACAAAAAGAAGCCCGCACGAGGCGGGCTTTAAATTCTTTATCTTGGAGAAGATAGAGAGGAGACAAATGCACTTTATACGTTTCTTTGTTGCGGTGCAGCAATCGTTTCTTACCCTGTGGGTAAGAAAAACTAATTTACTGCTTTGCCGAGGTAAATCTCGACAAGCGCCGGATAGGTTAGCACCGACCACTTTCGTTGAGGCGAGCTGAATAGCTTGTCACTCAAGCGCCAACGCTGATCGCTGAGGCCGAAGGGGTTACTTCCAGCGGCATTCGGTGACTCAGTGCAGCCGCTCAGTCGCTTGCCGGTCACCACAGTCAATAGTGCAGTCCTTGTGGCAGTCTGCCGGATTTGTTGGGCAACCGTGAAGTGCTGGCGACAATCCCTCGCGGCGGCGCTGTTCGCGTTCAGCAGGGCGGGCGGCAACCGATTGGAGGAATTGCAGGTGTTCGCGATCAGCTTCGGTGAGGTGGGACTTGTGCATGGTGTGTCTCCGGTTATTTGTGCTTATGTCGAATAACGCTGCGCACGACGTTTGGCCGACAGCGGAAACAATTGTTTGTGAATTGCTACAAAGGACAACACGGTGCCGAAACTTATTGCCGAAACTTATCTGCGCAAAAGTGATGCAGCGCGGGCATGCTGGGCATTACGGGATGGAATTTAATGGCGTATCCTGTGGCGCACTGATTCGATCTGTCGCTACAGCCGTGGCGATATAGCCTGGACGAAAGGTTTGCCCCGTGAGCCCTGCCAAAATCAATGATCTTTTCGATGTTCTTCGCGCTGCTGGTGCCCGTCAGTTCGGGTTCAATCCGCGACAAATCACGACGCGCATGCGCTATGTTGGCCCCGAGGGGCACGGGAAGGATATCGTGCAGGTCTTTCGCGATGTCGGGACGCATTCGCAGATTGTCTTGCAGAGCACTTTTGCTACCTTGCGCGAAAAGCAGGGAGAAAAGCCGCATTGGACTGATGCCGAAAAAACTCTCTACAAAAAAACCGATGCCGAGCTTGAGGCGGCGGCGGTGGCGCGGCAAGCCGAACTTGATTTCACTCGTGACAGCGCGCTCTACCTCGAACATCGCGAACAGTTGTTGTCACATTACAAGGCCTGGCCGGGTTATCAGGCGGGTGGCGTGACGGCGCGCGAAGCGGTGAATACACTGGTTCTGAAACTGACTGAGGCGCAGGATGCGCAGCTCAGTGCCTTTGCTGAAAAGGTGGGTTCGACTGATGCGGAACATGTGGCGCATCTGATCTTGGCGACCTGCCACCATGAGATCGAGAGTTTGCCGAAAGCCTAGTCAGGCTACTGCCGGACTTCCCGCACGTTGTCCGGCAGTTCAAACTCACCGCTACTGCGAAATGGATTGATATCCAGCCCACCACGCCGCGTGTAGCGGGCGTACACCGCGAGCGCTGCTGGCGCACATTGGCGGGTGATGTCGCAGTAAATCCGTTCGACGCATTGTTCGTGGAATTCATTGTGGTTGCGGAAGGAAACGAGGTAAAGCAGCAGGCCGGCATGGTCGATCGGCTGGCCACGATAGCGGATGACGACCATGGCCCAGTCGGGCTGGCCGGTGACCAGACAATTCGATTTGAGCAGGTGGGAATAAAGCGTTTCTTCGATTATTTTGCCGTCGACCGTAGCAAGTAGCACCGGATTCGGCTGATAGGTGTCGCAGGTGATGTCCAGCTCGTCGAGCAATACACCTTGCGGATAACCAATGGAAACCTGCGGTCGACTGCTTAAATCCTCAATTTTTGTGCTGATCGGGGCGCCCGCTGCGGCTGACAGGTCGCGGCTCAGCGTCGCTTCGACCGTTGCCGCGTCGGCAAAAATGCTCTGGTTAAAGGAATTCAAATACAACTTGAAGGACTTGGATTCGACCAGATTCGGACTGGTTGCCGGAACGCGAAATGTGGCGAGCGCGACGACCGGCTTGCCCTTGGGGTTGAGCCAGGAAACCTCGTAGGCATTCCAGATGTCTTCGCCGACGAAGGGCGGGGCAGCGGCGTTGATACCGAGTTCGTCGCGCTTCAACTGGCGGGGAATCGGGTAAAGCAATTCGGGTGCGTAGTCAGTTCGGTACTCGGTTGGCTTACCAAGTGGCGAGAAAATGCTGGGGTCGGAAGATTGGCTCATTTGGTCGATTTTACCGGAAGGCGATTTACCCAGCGCATTGCCTAACGCGTTGCCGGTGGGCCAGCATGTCTTTGGCGCGGCCGATCCGCCGATCCGCTGTACCCCGTTCCCCGCACCAAGCAAGTGAGGCCAAATCATTCTTCACTAGCTTATTCCCAACCATTGCCAATGGGATACAAAAGCAGCACCATACCGCTTGCCCCAGGACACCGCCGCATCAACCAAAGAGGTAAAGCATGGCTCACCCACTCGCCGGCCAACCGGCACCGCTTAGCAGTCTGACTGACATTCCCGCTTTGCTCGCGGCTTATTGCAATCAGCCCGACATCACCGACCCGACGCAGCGCGTTGCCTTTGGCACCAGTGGCCATCGCGGCTCGGCTCTCAATGGCAGTTTCAACGAGGCGCACATTCTTGCCATTGCCCAGGCTGTGGCGGAATATCGGGCGCAAGCCGGCATTCGTGGGCCACTCTTTCTCGGCAAGGACACGCACGCGCTTTCCGGGCCGGCCCAGCAAAATGTGCTGGAAGTGCTGGCGGCCAATGGCGTTCTGGTTCATTTGCAAGCCGATGACGGTTACACGCCCACACCGGTGATTTCGCATGCCATTCTGACCCATAACGCCGACCGCTCGGCCGCACGGGCTGATGGTCTGGTGATCACGCCGTCGCACAATCCGCCGCAGGATGGCGGTATTAAGTACAACCCGCCACATGGTGGCCCGGCGGATACGGATGTCACCGGCTGGATCGAAAAGCGGGCCAATGCGCTGATGGCCGAGGGCAATCGTGAGGTCAAACGCCTGCCCTATGCCCAGGCTTTGGCGGCGCCGACAACTGCTGCGGTCGACCTGAAAAAAACCTATATATCCGAACTGGGCAGTGTTATCGACATGGAGGCGATTCGCCGGGTGAATCTGCGTATCGGCGTCGATCCCATGGGCGGCGCGGCCGTCGCTTACTGGCAGCCAATTGCCGAACTTTACGGTCTGAATATTGAAGTCGTTAATAAGGCCGTTGATCCGGCTTTTGCTTTCATGACGCTCGATCACGACGGCAAGATCCGGATGGATTGCTCCAGCCCGTACGCCATGGCCAGCCTGGTGGCGCTCAAGGATAGGTTCGATATCGCCTGGGGTAATGATGCTGACGTCGACCGCCACGGTATCGTCACGCCTTCCATCGGCTTGATGAACCCGAATCACTATCTCGCCGTTGCCATCAATTATCTGCTCGGCCATCGGCCGCAATGGCCGGCCAGTGCTGCAGTTGGCAAAACGGTGGTGTCGAGCGGTTTGATTGACCGCGTTGTTGCCGGCCTGGGCCGCCGTCTGCTGGAAGTGCCGGTTGGTTTCAAATGGTTTTCCGGCGGTCTGCTTGACGGCAGCATCTGCTTTGGTGGCGAAGAGAGCGCCGGCGCCAGTTTCTTGCGTCGAGATGGTTCGGCCTGGACAACGGATAAGGATGGCATCATTCTCGGCCTGCTGGCGGCAGAAATCCTCGCTGTCACCGGCAAAGACCCCGGTCAGCATTATCTCGATCTAGCCGCTTGCTATGGCACGCCATACTATTTACGTATCGATGCGCCGGCCAGCCCGGCGCAGAAGACGGCTTTCAAGCAACTGACTGGCGAGCGGGTGAATGCGGCAACGCTGGCCGGCGAACCGATCACCGCCCGTCTGACCCGCGCTGCCGGTAACGATGCAGCGATTGGCGGGCTCAAGGTGACGACGGAAAACGGCTGGTTTGCCGCTCGTCCATCCGGTACCGAAGATATTTACAAGATCTACGCCGAGAGTTTCAAGAGCGAGGCGCACTTGCAGCAGGTCGTCGCCGAAGCGCGCGATATTGTCACCACCGCATTGGCGGCTTAGCCGCTACGTTGGTTGATCAAGGCAAGGCGGCGTCACCTCACAAGTTTACGCCGCCTTGATTCAAAAATCGTTGTCGTAAGTAAGAAACCTGGCACCGCGCCGATCATTTCGGAAGCGGCGCTCCCTGGTTGATGGTGGTGGGCCAAGATCAAAATGGCGGCGCGATATGCCTCGCCGATCTGCACCTTTTCTTTTCTCGACGGCATTCGGCCGTGGCCATGGAAAGTGCGCCGTACTCTCATGCTTGCTGGCAATGAAACTAGCTTCTGATAGTCGTGTCCGAGAGTTGCGGCGATCAGCGAACTGTCGGTAATTGACCTGATCACCAATGAGCAATAGCGGGTAAAAGTCGGCAAATGGGCCACGACGTTCCCCCACCATGGGCGGTGGACCACCTTTGGTCTTCCGCCTATCCCAGACTTGAACGAGTAATTCCGGAGACACTTCAGTTTTCTAAGTAGGTAAGCAAGTAGGTAACTAAGCCGGAAACTAAGCAGCCAGTTCCAGCTCTTTGTGCTCACGTTCCAGGCGATGAATCTCCGCTTTAAGCCCCACCTGCTGGCCGGCGGTCATGATGCGATGGCCGGCCCGCCACTCGAACTGTGCATTTTTGGCTGACACGCCGGCGTGGTAAAGCGCAATAGCCATATCGCGAAATCCTGGTTTGCTGATTTGACGACCATCGCTTAATTCGGCGATAAATTCATTCTTTACCAGCACAACGATTGCTTGGATTGTCATGGCGATTCCTCTTTTGAGTTTTGTGCGGCGCTTTCTTCAGCCCTGCGTCGGCTGATAAAGCGCGCCATGCGTCTAAACCAATCTGCTTCTGAAAATACACCCTCTTCAACATGAGGAAGGCGGCGCTCGACGGCAATCCGGCGTTCCCGCCAGCCGCAGGGTGGGCCACCATCATCCCCTCGTCTATCCCTTGCCTTGCGGAGATCAGCCGGCAGGGTTTCGATTGTTTTCTTTCTAGTCATGTAAAGCTTTTACCTGTCTGGGTGCGCTGAAGAATAAGAGCCGCAATCAAGCCACAGTCTCTAGACAACTCGCCGGGTTGATGTTTTATGCCCGCCATTGCCGAAAGCCGTCAGTTTCTGCTGACTTCTCGCCAGCGTGGCCAGTGTTCCCTGCCAGGAATCAGCAATCGCCGTGCTCCCGGTCGCTGTCGAAAAGCTTTGGCTGATCACTTGCGATAGCTCAGTCTGCGTTGCGCTGGCGATCTCCTGAAAACTACGGCTATAAGCCATTGCCTGATCAAGCGTGGCCTTATCCTGAGCAGATTTGATTTGCTGAAATTCTGCCGCTGAATTGGAGCTCAACATGGCGTTGGCAACCGATGCGCTATCGCTCAAGACTGTCTGTAGCGTCGCAATATTCAACGCAGTCAGGCGCTCGCTGCATTGCAGGTACGCTTTGGACAGGGAAAGAAAGGCGTCAATCGCCACCTGATGGGCGTTTGTGAAGGTTTCAAGCGGAGTGGCCGGCATATATGTCTCTTTATAAAAGTATTTTTTATGGGTTTATTGAACACACCTAGACGTCACCGCTCAGGGACATTCAATCGGTATTGTTACGATACAAAAAATTCTTTATTACATATGTACGCTACCGTACATAGATGCAAATTAATTTGGCGTACTCTATTTAGATATCGAATCCCTAGTCGCCCAAAAAAACAAGAACGCAGTCTGGGACAAATCAAGGGGAGTGAAATGTCGTCACAATTAATCTTTAGCCCGAAGCAGAACCGTATTCTGGCGGCCCTTGGTATAGATGACTTTGCCTGTATTCAGAGTGATCTTGAGCTGGTGACCTTGCTTCTGGGTGAAGTGCTTTACGAACCCGGTGACAAGCTGACTCACGTCTATTTCCCGGTTACCTGTATCGTTTCACTGATGTTCAACACGCTGAATGGCGCATCGGCGGAACTGGCGATGACCGGCAATGATGGTTTTGTCGGCCTGCCGCTGGTGTTGGGTTGCGACACGGCCAGTCAACAATTGGTGGTGCAGAGTACTGGCGCGGCCTATCGGCTGCAGGCCGAAGTGATGCGTTGGGAACTCGATCAGGGGGGAGAGTTACAGCGCCTGGCACTGTTGTACATCCAGGCGCTGATGACGCAAATGTCGCAAAGCGTCGTCTGCAACCGGCACCATACGGTTGATCAGCAACTATGTCGCTGGCTTCTGCTTAGTCTTGATCTGCTGCCGGGTAGCCAGATCAACATGACGCAGGCTTTGATTGCCAACATGCTCGGTGTGCGGCGCGAGGCAGTGACCGAGGCGGCCGGCAAGTTGCAGGCCGGCGGCGTTATTAAATACAGCCGAGGACGCATTGACGTAATTGATCGCCCCGGTCTGGAGGCGCGCGCCTGCGAATGCTACGGGGTAGTCAAGGCAGCCTACAACCGCCTGTTTCAGATCACAACCGATGTCCGCGTTAAAAACCGGGCGCGGACAAATCCGGCGACTTTATACCAGCGCGCCGAACAGCAACTGCTGCGCAAAGTGCCACTGGTGGTACCGCAATCCGGCTGGGATAATGCGCAACTGGTGCATCAACTGCAGGTGCATCAGGTTGAACTTGAAATGCAAAACCAGGCACTCCGCGGTGTCTATGAAGAGGCGGATTTTCTACGTGAGCGTTATGCCGATTTGTATGACTTTTCACCAGTTGGTTATGTCACGCTTAACGCCTTGGGCGGGATTCTTGATCTGAATTTGGCCGGGGCCATTCTATTAGGGATCAAGCGCTCGGAAAAAAGTCGGTATCGTTTTGCCGCCTTCCTGACCCCGGAACATCTGGCTGCGTTCAAGCAGTTTTTCGACGCTGTGCTGCAAGCCAAGAACAAACAAGTGTGCGAATTCGTCCTTTCGGCGAATCCGCAGCGCCCGGCAGCGACCGTCAAGATAGAGGCAGTGACCGATGAGGGCGGGCGTGAATGCCGGATGGTCATCATCGATATTTCG
Organism: Burkholderiales bacterium; assembly: GCA_038250105.1. Taxonomy (GTDB): domain Bacteria; phylum Pseudomonadota; class Gammaproteobacteria; order Burkholderiales; family Rhodocyclaceae; genus Azonexus. The sequence continues at coordinate 10,598 of JBBSCQ010000068.1, forward strand.
GCTGAAAAAGCAGCTGAAAATGAAATTAGGGAGCGTGAGCAGTATAAGCAGGCGCTGCTCGAGAACTTTCCCTTTATGGTTTGGCTCAAGGACGAGGAGAGCCGGTTTCTTGCGGTCAACAATGCATTTGCTGCGGTTTTTGGTTGGCCCTCGCCTGAGTCAATGATTGGCAAATCCGATCTCGATATTGTGCCGAAGGAGCTCGCCGAACTCTATCGAGCCGATGACTTTGCTGTGATGACGACGGGTGAGAAAATCAATCGGATCGAACGGATCGAAGTGCACGGTGAGCGGCGGACTTTCGAAACTCACAAGTCACCGGTTAGCCTCGACGGCCAACGGATTGGCACGGTCGGTTTTTCCCGAGATGTGACCGAGTGGCAAAATAATGCCCACGCACTGGAACGAGCCGAGAAACAGAGCCGTAGTCTTATTGAAAACCTGCCGCTCAGCGCGGTGGTTATCCAAGATGGCATGCTCAAATATATCAACCCGAAGGGGGTTGAAATCATCGGTTATTCGGCCGAAGAATGTGTCGGTAAATCCTTTCTTCCTCTGGTGTTTGAAGATGATCGGGGCAGAGTGTGGGCGATCCATCAACAGCGTGTTCGCGGCGAAACTGCACCGAACGAATACGAGGTCCGCCTGTTGAGCAACACTGGCCGCGTTATTGATTGCCGGCTCCATGTAAATCTGGTCGAGTGGGCCGGTGAGCCTGCCACCTTGGGTATCTTCGAAGATGTCACCGAATTTAAGTCGATGGAGTCTGAATTGCGGCGGCTGGCCACCACGGACGAACTGACCGAATTGCCCAACCGGCGCTATTTTTTGGCGCGCGTCGATGAAGCATTTTCCCGTCTTCAGCGCGATGTCGATCACCAGGTTGTTGTGCTAATGCTGGACCTTGATCATTTCAAGGCGATCAACGATGGATTCGGCCATTCGGCCGGCGATACCGTGCTTCGTCATTTCGCGGCGCTGCTGCGGGATGAGCTGCGGAAAGTCGACATTGTTGGTCGGGTCGGGGGTGAAGAGTTTGCTGTCTTGTTGCCAGAGGAGGATCTTGCCGCCGCTGGGGTCTTTGCCGAACGGCTGCGGCAAAAAGTGGCCAATATGGTGGTGATGATTGGCCATCAACCGGTGTTGATCACAGCCAGTATTGGCATTGCCGCGATGCGGGCCGAAGATAAAAGTTCAGAACAGGCTTTGTTTCTGGCCGATCAGGCGCTTTATCAAGCCAAGGCGCAGGGGCGCAATTGCATTGCCTTTGCTGCGGTCGACGGTATAAAACAGGAAAAAATAAAGATAGTCGAATAATCCTGAAGCAAAACGATTCGTCAGCCGCAATCGGACTCTGCCAAAATAGCGCAAAGTGACCGAACGGAGAGATGCATTGATTGCCCATCAGGAATGTTTCAACCAAGCGATTGCCTTGTTCGATGCGGCAAACGCACTGGACCCGAATTTCGAGGCGGGTCTGCCCAAGGAGTTGCTTTACGCCCAGCGCATGAGCGACATGATTGGCCGCTTTGCACCAGAGGCCAGCGAGGTGGCGCAGTTGGCCGTGCGCGCCCAGCACATTCAGCGGTGGACAGTGCCGCGCAATAGCTATCCGCTGAACAAGGAGGGCTACCACGCCTGGCGCATCGGACTGTACACCTTTCATGCCGAGACAGCCGGCGCCTTGATGCAGCAGGCCGGTTATGAGGCGGCAATGGTTGAATCGGTGATGGCCGCAGTGAGCAAGCGCGGGATTAAAACCAATCTCGATACGCAGATGCTGGAAGATGTTAGCGGGCTGGTTTTTATCGAACATTACCTGCTGGATTTTGTGGCGCAGCATCCCGAATACAGCGAAGACAAGTGGCTGGTCATTATTCGCAAAACCTGGCGAAAAATGTCAGGCGATGCTCACCGCTTTGCGACAACCGGCGGGATCAAATTACCCGAATCGCTGCTGCCTTTGATCCTCAAAGCGGTAACGGCGGCTTGATTAAAACGAACGGGTTTAGGCATTCAATTTTGCCGGCTTGAATGCCGCCTCAGCGCTACGCCAATCGACGGCAGCGAGCGCCGCCTCGGGTATAATGCCGGCCTCTCCGCTTACCCCTGAATGACCTCCCAATGGCCGACATTATTTGCCTCAAGGGCGACGCCGCCTTTTCCGCCTTCCGTCTGCAACGCCTGCAAGCCCGCATCAAAGCGGCTGTCGCGGATATTGAATGGGTCAGTGCTGATTACTGGCATGTCGCGGCGCTCAAGCGGGCGCTGACGACTGACGAGCGCGCCAAACTGGCGATGCTGCTCGAAGAGCAAGCGGTGCCTGAAGTGGCTGGCAAGCCGGTCGGCGATCTGTTTCTCGTCACGCCGCGCCTCGGCACCATTTCACCGTGGTCGTCGAAGGCGACTGATATTGCCTGGAACTGCGAGCTGGATGCGATTGAACGCATTGAGCGCGTCATCTCTTACCAGGTGGTGGTGCAGGGTGGCCGACTGCTGACGGCGGATGAAAAGAAAATTGTCGCTGGTCTGCTGCATGATCGAATGACTGATTCCGTGCTGCCTGGTTTCGAGGCGGCGGGCGAATTGTTCCGCCATTTCGCCCCGAAACCACTTGCTACGGTCGACGTGTTAAAAGGTGGAAAAAACGCCTTGGTCGAGGCCAACTCTGCGCTTGGTCTGGCGCTGTCGGACGACGAAATCGATTATCTGCTTGATGTGTTCACCAAGGCGGGGCGCAACCCGACCGATGTCGAATTGATGATGTTCGCCCAGGCCAATTCCGAACATTGCCGCCACAAGATTTTTAACGCCTCCTGGGTGATCGACGGTGAAACCAAGGATAAAACGCTGTTCGGGATGATCCGCGAAACCCACGCCGCCAATCCGCAGGGGACGGTGATGGCCTATGCCGATAATTCGTCGATCATTGAAGGCGCCAGCATCCAGCGTTTCTACCCGGATGCCGACCGGGGCTACAGCTACAAGGAAGAGCTGACCCATATTTTGACCAAGGTGGAAACGCATAATCACCCGACGGCGATTTCGCCATTCGCCGGTGCGGCGACTGGTTCCGGCGGTGAAATCCGTGACGAAGGTGCTACCGGCAAGGGTTCCAAGCCGAAGGCTGGCCTTTGTGGTTTCTCGGTTTCCAACCTGAATATTCCCGATGCGCCGCAACCCTGGGAACACGCTTACGGTCGTCCGTCGCGCATTGCTTCGGCACTCGACATCATGCTCGAAGGCCCGATTGGCGCAGCGGCTTTCAACAACGAATTCGGTCGTCCGAACCTGACCGGCTATTTCCGCACCTATGAACAGGATGTGCCTGTCAATGGTGAAAAATTCGTGCGCGGTTACCACAAGCCGATCATGATCGCCGGCGGTCTGGGCAGCATTCAGGCCGGGCAGTCGTTCAAGGAAGAAACTTTCCCGGTTAATACGCTGTTCGTCCAGTTCGGTGGCCCCGGCATGCTGATTGGCCTCGGTGGTGGCGCGGCGTCGTCGATGACTGCTGGCGTCAATGCCGAAGACCTCGATTTCGCCTCGGTGCAGCGGGGAAATCCGGAAATCCAGCGCCGGGCGCAAGAGGTGATCGACCGCTGCTGGCAACTCGGCAGCCCGAAAGGCGACGGGCAAGAGGCGGGCGATGGCAATCCGATTTTGTCGATTCACGATGTCGGTGCGGGTGGTGTTTCCAACGCCTTGCCGGAACTGGCCCACTCGGGTGGCGTTGGCGCTAAATTTGATTTGCGCAAAGTGCCAACTGAAGAACCGGGCATGTCGCCGGCCGAAATCTGGTCGAACGAATCGCAAGAGCGTTACGTGCTGGCCATTCCGCCCAGCCGCATCGCCGAATTCCAGGCGATGTGCGAGCGCGAGCGTTGCCCCTTTGCCGTGGTCGGTGAAGCGACCGGCGACGGCCATTTGACCGTCACCGACGCCCATTTTGGGGTCAATCCAGTCGACATGGAAATGGAAGCATTGCTCGGCAAGCCGCCGCGCATGACGCGCGATGTAACGCATCAGCCGGAAACCTTCGTTTCCTTCGATGCCGCGTCGATTGAACTGAAGGATGCCGCCTATCGCCTGATGCGTCTGCCGACCATCGCCGACAAGACTTTCCTGATTTCAATCGGCGACCGTTCTGTCGGCGGCATGACCGCCCGCGACCAGATGGTTGGCCCGTGGCAAGTGCCAGTGGCTGACGTCGCTGTGACGACGATGGGCTATCAGGGTTATCTCGGTGAAGCCTTTGCGATGGGCGAGCGCACCCCGATTGCCGTGCTCGACGCGCCGGCTTCCGGCCGGATGGCGATTGGCGAAGCGCTGACCAACCTGGCCGCTGCCGACATTGGCGATCTCGGCAAAGTTAAACTTTCGGCCAACTGGATGGCACCGTGCGGCGTGCCGGGCGAAGATGCCCGTCTGTTCGATACCGTGGCCGCTGTTTCCGAGTTGTGCCAGGCGATTGGCGTGTCGATCCCAGTCGGCAAAGATTCGCTGTCGATGCGCACCGCTTGGGAAGATGGCGGCGAGAAAAAACAGGTCGTTTCGCCGCTGTCGCTGGTCATCACCTCGTTTGCTGCGGTCGACGACGTGCGCAAGACAAAAACGCCGCAACTGGCTGTCGATCAGGGCGAAAGCGAACTGCTGCTGCTCGATTTGGGGAAAAACCGCCTCGGCGGCTCATGTCTGGCCCAGGTCTACAACGCCACCGGCAGCGATGCGCCGGACGTCGACGACCCGGCTCAGCTCAAAGGCTTGTTCGATGCCGTGCAAAAGCTGAATCGTGACGGCCTGCTGCTCGCCTACCATGACCGTTCCGATGGCGGCATGTTCGTCGCCGCCTGCGAAATGGCCTTCGCCAGCCGGCGCGGCGTCTCGCTCGACCTCGATGGCATCTGCTACGACGCCGGTGTCGGTGATGTCGATGGCTCAGAAAAACTGACCAACTTGCTGGCTGGCCGTGATTTCGAACATATCGTCCGCGCCCTGTTCAACGAAGAACTCGGTGCGCTGATCCAGATCCGCCGCGCCGACCGCGAAAAGGTCACACCCATCCTGCGCGCTTGCGGCGTGCCGTACCATTTTGTCGGTCATATGAACGAGTGGGACGAAATCCGCGTCACCCGCAACGCCAAGCGCGTGCTGCGTGAAAAACGGGTTGATCTGCAACGCGCCTGGTCGGAAACCAGCTACCAGATGCAGACACTGCGCGACAACCCGAGCTGCGCCCAGCAGGAATTCGACCGCATTCTCGATCTCACCGACCCCGGCCTAACGCCGAAAATGACGTTCGATCCGCAAGACGACTTCACCAAGGTCTATCTGCAAATGGGCGACCGGCCACGCGTCGCCATCCTGCGCGAGCAAGGCGTCAACAGCCATTACGAAATGGCCGCCGCCTTTGACCGCGCCGGCTTTGCTGCGGTCGACGTCCATATGAGCGATATTTTGGCCGGCCGCGTCAGCCTCAAAGACTTCAAGGGTCTAGTTGCCTGCGGCGGCTTCTCCTACGGCGACGTGCTCGGTGCCGGTCAAGGTTGGGCCAAGACGATCCTGATGCACGACGGCTGCCGCGACGATTTCGCTGCCTTCTTCAGGCGTAAAGATACCTTTGCACTCGGCGTCTGCAACGGTTGCCAGATGATGAGCGCACTGAAGTCGATCATCCCCGGTGCCGAACACTGGCCGGCTTTCCGCCGCAACAAGGTCGAGCAGTTCGAAGCGCGTTTTGTCATGGCTGAAGTGCTGCCCTCACCATCTCTCTTCTTCGCCGGCATGGCAGGTTCGCAAGTGCCGATCGTCGTCTCGCACGGCGAGGGCAGGGCGGTCTTTGATAACGCTGAGGATCAGGCCAAGGCCTTGTCGGCCGTACGCTATGTCGACAACAAGGGCGAGCCGACCGAAGCTTATCCGTACAATCCGAACGGTTCGCCGGGTGGCTTGACGGCAGTGACGACCGAAGACGGCCGCTTCACGATCATGATGCCGCATCCGGAACGTGTCTTCCGCAGTGTCCAGATGTCTTGGTATCCAGAAGGCTGGGGGGAAGATTCACCGTGGATGCGGATGTTCCGCAACGCGCGGCGCTGGGTTGGTTAAGCGAAAATAAACAGTAGAAAAAGGCAGCTTACCACTGCCTTTTTCATGTCTGGCTGAGCATTGATTGCTAATACTGAAC
>JBBSCQ010000069.1:0-16748 GCA_038250105.1 Burkholderiales bacterium
CGCCACGTAATAAGTGCTCTTGGTACGGCCTTCGATCTTCAGCGAATCAACACCCAGTTCAACCAGGCGCTGGACGTGCTCGATGGCGCGCAGATCCTTCGAATTCATGATGTAGGTGCCGTGCTCGTCTTCCTCAATTGGCATCAGTTCGCCCGGCCGCATCTTTTCTTCGAGCAGGATTTCCTGATCGTTTCTGAGCATTTGCGCCGGTTGACCGTCGGAGGTGCTGACCTTGTAATCCCAGCGGCAGGAATTGGTACAACTGCCCTGATTCGGGTCGCGGTGATTGAAGTAACCAGAAAGCAGGCAGCGCCCGGAATAGGCAATGCACAGCGCGCCGTGCACGAAAACTTCGAGCTCGATATCCGGGCATTGCTGGCGGATTTCAGCGACTTCATCGAGCGACAGTTCGCGCGACAGGATGATGCGAGTAAGCCCTAACTTCTGCCAGAACTTAACGGCTGCCCAGTTGACGGTGTTTGACTGAACCGAAAGATGGACGGACTGTTCGGGCCAGGTTTCGCGCACCATGTCGATCAGGCCGGGGTCGGACATAATCAGTGCGTCCGGCTTGAGGGCGATGACCGGCGCCATGTCGGCGAGGTAGGTGGTGAGCTTGGCGTTGTGCGGGATGATGTTGCTGACGACAAAAAACTGCTTGCCGCGGGCATGCGCCTCGTCAATGCCCTCCTTCAATGCAGCGACGGTGCCGAACGCATTGTTGCGCACGCGCAGGCTGTAGCGCGGTTGGCCGGCATAAATTGCATCGGCGCCAAAATCGAAGGCGGTGCGCATCATCTCGAGTGAGCCGGCGGGAGCAAGAAGTTCGGGAGCTTTGAGCATAGTAGAATGGGGCAAAACCACTGATTGTAGCCGCTCATGTCCGAAGAAATACTGATCAATTTCACCCCGCAGGAAACGCGTGTTGCCGTCATGCAACAAGGCGTCGTCCAGGAGTTGCATATCGAACGCACGACCAGTCGTGGTCTGGTCGGTAATGTTTATCTCGGTCGCATCGTCCGCATTCTGCCGGGAATGCAGTCGGCATTTGTTGATGTCGGCCTGGATCGTACCGCCTTCCTGCATGTTGCGGATATCTGGCAGCCACGCGAGACCGCCACGGAGCGGCCGATTGAACGGGTGCTGGCGGAAGGGCAAAGTATTGTCGTGCAAGTGGTCAAAGACCCATTCGGCACCAAGGGCGCGCGCTTATCGACGCAAATTTCCATCGCCGGCCGCATGCTGGTTTATTTGCCGCAGGAAAAACATATCGGGATTTCGCAGCGCATCGAAGCGGAAGCCGAACGTGAGGCGCTGCGGGAAAGAATCACCCGGCTGGTGCCGGCTGATGAGCCGGGCGGTTTTATTGTTCGCACGATGGCCGAAAATGCCTGTGACGCCGAATTTTCCACCGACATCGCTTACCTGCGCAAGACCTGGGCCGATATTCGCGACAAGGCGCGGACCTCGGCGCCACCGACCGTGCTTTATCAGGAATTGTCTCTTGGGCAACGCGTCCTGCGCGATTTTGTAAATCCTGAGACCGGGCGCATCGTCATCGATTCGCGGGAAAATTTCCAGAAACTGACCGCCTTCGCCGAGATATTTACCCCAGCGGTGCTGCTCTTGCTCGACCACTACACTGGCCAACGGCCGCTGTTCGATCTGCACGGCGTTGAGGAAGAAATCCAGAAAGCCCTGGCCCGCCGCGTTGATCTGAAATCCGGCGGTTATTTGATCATGGATCAGACCGAGGCGATGACTACGGTCGACGTCAATACGGGCGGTTTTGTCGGCGTCCGTAATTTTGACGACACTATCTTCAAAACCAATCTCGAAGCGGCGGTCACCATTGCCCGCCAGCTTCGCCTGCGTAACCTGGGCGGCATCATCATTGTCGACTTCATTGACATGGATAACGAGGAGCACAAGAAGGCGGTGCTGGCCGAATTCAACAAGGCTTTGGCCAACGATCATACGCGCCTGACGGTCAATGGCTTCACCGCGCTGGGGCTGGTCGAAATGACCCGCAAGCGGACGCGCGAATCGCTGGCGCACGTCCTTTGCCAGCCTTGCCCGACCTGTGGCGGCCGGGGTGAAGTTAAAACAGCGCGGACGGTGACTTACGAAATTCTCCGTGACCTGTTGCGCGAAGCGCGCCAGTTCAACGCCCGTGAATATCGAGTTTTGGCCGGGCCGGCGGTGGTCGACCTCTTTCTCGATGAAGAATCGCAAGCCCTGGCGATGCTCTCCGATTTCATCGGCAAGTCGGTTTCGCTGCAGTCCGAGTCGAGCTATTCGCCTGAGCAGTACGACATTGTTTTGATGTGATAAATATTTCAATATAAATCAACAGGTTGTAATTAAAAATCGGGTGATTTATGTTGTTAGCCACACATTTGGCTACACAAAATGTAAGTGATGTTTATAGATTTCTTTGGATGGGGTTTCCAACGTCATTGTGTCGGCTATACTTTGCATGAAACGTTAATGATGATTCATTCAGTGGAACTGGCCGCCGCCCCTTTCTCAAAGCCGTCGCTACCGACAAGGCCACATGCCTTGGATCAAGTGGCAAGGATGCTGCACGCCGGTAAGGTGTATCGCAGAGAGGACTTGGCACAGCTTTCCAATGCCGTTGATCGACATCTTCGCGAGCTGGTTTCTGGCGGAGCTCTGAAGCGATTGGCGCAGGGAATTTACTACGCGCCCAAGAAATCTGTGTTTGGCACGCTGCCCCCGGATGATCAGGAACTGGTTGCCACATTCCTCCGCGACAAGGATTTTCTGGTGTTCTCCCCGTCGAGCTACAACACACTGGGCTTGGGGACATCGCAGCTCTACAACAAGACCCTTGTGTACAACCACAAGCGGCATGGTCTCTTTTCGTTCGGAAACCGTCAGTTCGATTTCCGCATCAAGCTGCGGTTTCCGAAGAAGCTCACCACGGAATTCTTGCTGGTCGACGCGATTAACAATCTGGACGAATTGGCTGAAGACAGGAACCAAGTGCTGCAAATGGTGGAGCGCAAGCTATCCGGATTCGATCCTGCCAAATTAAAGCGTGCCGTTTCGGATTACGCCTCTGTCGCTACCAAGAAACGTTTCATGCGGTGGCTGGATGTCTGACTTCCTGCACACGCGCAGCGACTTCAACGAGCTTCTGGCTATCGTGGCCGAGCAGCGGGGGATTGATCCGGTACTGGTCGAAAAGGACTACTGGATCATGCATTCCCTGTGGGGCTTGCAAACATCCAGGTTCCGGTTAGAGCTAAAGGGCGGTACGTCGCTCTCGAAAGGCTTTGGCATCATCCACCGGTTTTCGGAAGACATTGATATTCGCATCGAGCCCCCCGATGACATGCTGGTCAAAATTGGGCGAAACCACGACAAGCCTGCGCATATCGACTCCCGGCGGGCCTATTACGAATGGCTCTCCAAGAATATCGTTATCCCCGGAATCGACACGGTCGAGCGCGACTTCGCCTTTGATGACGCGAAAATGCGCAGTGCCGGGATTCGCTTGTACTACCCAAATCGAGTCGGCCAGCAGACTGGTATCAAAGACGGTATCTTGCTCGAACTGGGGTTTGACGACACGACTCCGAACCGTCCGGTCACGATCTCGTCCTGGGCATATGATGCAGCGCTCATTGCTGGCGTGAAAATTCACGACAATCGCGCCGTTGATGTTCTGTGCTACTTGCCCTCTTACACCTTCGTAGAGAAGTTGCAGACGGTATCGACCAAATACCGGCTACAGAAGGCGGGAGAAGCATTTCATGCCAACTTCATGCGCCACTATTACGACATTTACTGCCTGCTGTCGTTGCCCGAAGTCCAGGAATTCATTGGCACGGCGGCCTACGAAGCCCGCAAGGTGCAACGGTTTCGGAGTGAGGATGCGTTAATTGTGGCCGAGAACCCGGCTTTCATTCTGGAAGACAGCAAAGAGCGGGCACGTTTTGCCAGCGAGTACCGAAAAACGGCGGCCTTGTATTACAACGGGCAACCAGACCTGAACGACATCCTTTCGCGCATCCGCCAATTCATCGAAAGAATGTAGTCTGTTCTCGATAGGCCGAGAATTTACACCCTATCTCGACCACGCCCCCACTTGCGACTCGCCAGCCAGACAGATTCGCTGATAGCCCATGTCGGTCATACGCAGCCTTGGGAATCGTGGGCCGGTAAGTTGGCCAAGCAGAATCAAACTGGCCTTCCGTCCCCGGTTAGCTCGCTGTATTTGGCGCATCGGAAACAATCCGCCCATCGACCAGTTCGATGATCCGGTCGCAACGCCCCGCCAGGCGCGGGTCGTGGGTGACGATCAGGAAGGTTGTTTGCTGGCCCCGATTGACTTCACGCAACAGGGCGAAAACTTCATCGGCCGAATGCGTATCGAGATTGCCAGTCGGCTCGTCGGCCAGCACCAGTGACGGATTCATGGTTAGGGCGCGGGCTATGGCGACGCGTTGTTGCTGGCCACCGGACAGTCGATTTGACAGGTAATGCTTACGGTCGCTCAAGCCGACCTGGTCGAGTAATTCGCCGGCGCGGGCGAACATCGCGTCATCCGGCCGACCGCGCGCCACCAGCAAGGGCATGGCGACATTTTCCTGCGCCGTGAAAGCGGGAATCAGGTGGTGATGCTGGAAGACGAAGCCAATGCGCTGGCCGCGCAGGCGGGTTAGGTCGCCGTCGTCAAGCCGGCCGGTTTCCTGACCATCAATGTTCAGCTTGCCGCCGGTGGGTCGATCGAGCAGGCCGATTAGATTGAGCAAGGTGCTTTTGCCGGAACCGGAGGGGCCGATCAATGCGGCGAATTCGCCCCGTTCAAGGCGCAGGTCGATGCCATGCAGAATTTCGCTTTCGGTCTCGCCGCTGCCGTAGGACTTGCGGATGCCCTGCAGGTGGAGGACGGGCTCAGCCACGGATCGCTACCACGGGGTCGAGGCGGGCGGCGCGCCGGGCCGGCATCAGGGCGGCTAGAATGCCGACCAGACTGGCACCACCAGCGGCAATCGCCACCAGGCCAGGCTCGACGCCGATCACAAACATCGGCGTGCCATCCGGGTTGCGCGCCAGCAACTGCCAGAGCAGCAGAAAGACCCAGGCGAGCGCAGAGCCAAGCAGCGAGCCGAAGAAACCCACAATGCCGCCCTGGAGCAAAAATATCCGCAGCATCTGCGCCTGCGTTGCGCCCATTGCGCGCAGGATGCCGATTTCCTTGCTGCGCTGGATGACCGAGACGACCAGCACGCTGGCGATGCCGAAGGCGACGGAGAGCGCGATGAAGAAGCGGATGACATTGCTCGAGACGCGCTGTGAAGTCAGCGCGGTGACGAACTGGGCGTTGCTTTTGATCCAACTGTCTGCGGTCAACCCGGTTTCAGCGGCAATTTTGCTGGCCAGGCGCTCGGCCAGATCAAGATCATGGAGGGCGATGTCGATGCTGGAAACGCCGCCAACCAGATCAAGCAGGGTTTGCGCCGTGCGCAGGCCGACATAGACATTGCGCGCATTAACGCCCTTGTTGCCAAGATCGAACAGGCCGGTGATGCTCAGGGTTTCGCTGGCGCCCCGGGCGGTGGTCAGACGCAATTTATCACCAACACCGGCGCCGAGATCCTTGGCCAGTTCGATGCCGATGACCACCTCACCGGAACCGACCCGCAATTCGCCAGCCTGCATGCGGTCGTGCATCGGCACCACCCGGTTATAGCGTTCTGGCTCGATGCCGAGCAAGGTAATCGCCTTGTTGGCATCGCCGCGCACGGCAAAGGCCGGCCCGGAGGCAATCGGCGAAACAGCGGCTACTTCCGGCCAGGTTTGCAGCTGATCACGCAATTGCTGCCACTGGTCAATTGAACGCAAACGCTGCGCCTGTTTTTGCAAATTGAGCGCCGTGCTCGCCGGATCACCCTGGGGCCGGGCGATTTCTTCCGGCGGCAGCAGGACAATGTGCGCCTGCGAACTGAGCGTGCGTTTGATCAAATTAGCCTGCAGGCCGGAAAGCAGCGCCGACATGAAGACGATGACGGCGACACCAACGCCCACCCCGACAATAATCAGCAGGGATTGCGTCCGCCCTTCACGCAGGAAGCGGAGGGCGGCAATCCATTCAAAGGGCATCCAGGATTTCATTTTTGCCCGATTTCAGCGGTCGACCGCAAGGACGCGTCGATTTTCCGGCAGGCTGGCGCTGGCCGGCAGCAAGGCATCGCCCGCCGCAATGCCCTCGCTGATTTCGACCTTGCCGCTACCGCGCAAGCCAAGGCGGACTGGCTGGCGCTGTGTTTTGCCCTCACGCACCAGCATGATCCACGGCGCCGCTGTCGCGATGTCGCGCACGCTATCGGCCGGCACGAGCACGACGTCCTGGCGCTGCGCGCTGGTGATATCGACCGAAACGGTCATTTCATTCTTTAGGTAAGCCGGGGCGGCGGGCACGCGCAGGCGAATTTCCACCGAGCCGCGCAGGGCGTCGACGGCCGGGGCGATGTAAGTTATTTCCGCCTTAAATTGCGCGTTGGGAAAAGCGTCGGCCGAAGCCTGAGCTAGTTGGCCGACCTTGAGTAGGGCAATATTTTTCTCGTCGATCTGCGCCGTCAGCTCGGTTTCGGCATTCGGTGCGATGACGAGCAAAACCTTCCCCGGCTGGGCGGTATCGCCGACTTCCACACTGCGCGCCAGCACTACCCCGGCCACTGGGGCGTTTAGGGTGGCATAGCCGAGCTTGGCCTCGGCAACGCTCAAGGCGGCACGCGCCTGTTCGATCGCGCTGCGGCTGAGCGCACTTTCCACGCCATTCGGCTGATTGCCGGCCAGTTGCAACTCGGCAGACCGCGCCTGAGTCTCCGCCACGCTAAGGGCTCGGCGGCCGTCATCGCGTTGGGCCGGACTGTAAAACCCTTTTTTGACCAGTTCGTTAATCCGTTCAAACTGCTTCTGCGCTTGCGCCAGATTGGCGTTCGCCTGCCGCAGATTTTGCTCGGCCAGCGGCCGGCTCAACTCACCCAGTTGCCGCCAACGCAGATCGCTTTGACTCAAACTGGCTCGCGCCTGAGCTTGGGCGGCGCGTAATTCGCTATCGTCGAGTTGCAGGAGAATCTGGCCGACGCTGATTTCGTCGCCTTCGCGCACCTTGACCGCAAGCACCCGGCCGGTAATCTGGGCAGCGACTTCCAGCCGTTGCGGCGTGCGCACCCGGCCGCTGGCGACAACGCTCTGCTGCAGGTTGCCGCGCTCGGCCCGCCGCACCTCAAGGCGCTCGCCCAGCCACCATTTGCCAGCGGCCAGCAGGATGGCGAGCAGCACAAGCCCGGCAACAATCAGGCGAAAGCGGGAAATATTTGGCAAGGGCATGGGGAAGTGGTTGGAGACGATGGTTAATCAGGGTTGAAAAGGGAAGATGCAGGATCGGTAGCAATTTTAGGGTGATTTCTGCGGTCGACCGCAGGAATCACCTAAAAAGCCAACTCAGGCAGCGGTCGGTTTCTTGCCGAACAGGCGATCAGTCAGCCGGACATACCAGGCGGCTGATTGCACCTGAATGATGTAGGCCAGCGTAACGACCAGCGCCGCATCCGAGGCGGCGTCGCCAAAGGCGTTCATCGCCAAGGCCAGGGCGATCGACAGGTTGCGCATTACCGTGCCATAGACTAGCGCAATGGCGTCACCACGGGGCAAAAAGGCTTTGGCGACGACGGTGCTGAGCAGGTAGTTGATGCCGTAGAGGGCGAGCAGGGGCGTTACCAGATGCAGCAGTTCGGCCGGCTGGGCGACCAGTTGCCCGGCCTTCAAAGCCATGGCAACAAAGACGATGCCGAGAACGCCGAGAGTCGAAAAGGGCGGAAAGCGGGGCGCCCATTCGCTCTGGAAGGCTTTTTGTCCATACTTCTTGAGCAGGTGACTTTGCGTCAAGTGGCCGGCCAGCATGGGCAGAAAAACGATGAAAGCAATTTGCGAAAACACCGCCCAAAGGTCGACGGCCACGGTTGCACCCATCAGCCACTGGACGTAGAACGGGGTGGCCAATGAGCCGAGGATCAGGCCGAGGACCGTCATCTTCACGGCTGCGCCGAGGTTGCCACCGGCGAAGCCCGTCCAGGAAATAGTCATGCCCGAGGTGGGCAGCAGGGCGGCGAGCAGCAGGCCCATGGCGTAGTAGGCTTGGTCGGGGAAAAAGTATTGGCCGAGCGCGAAGGCGACAAAGGGAATGATCCCAAAATTGATGAGCTGGGCCAGCAGTTGCGCCTTGCCGTCGCCCCCTTCCAGCACCTTGGCGAGCTTCAGGCTGACCATCATCGGGTAGACCATCAGGAAGGTCAGGGGCACGATCAATGACTTCAGCCAGCCGACCGGGGCCAACAGCCCGAAAACAAAGCCCAGCAACATGGTGACGGGAATCGCCAGAATCAGATTTTTGGAAATAAACGACAGGACTTTCAACATCAGGGGACTCCGCGGGGCGCAACTTGCCACTTTTTTTGATCAGTAAAAACAAGCAACCCGGACCGACTGGCATCGTATCCGGGCTAGTGCCGAGTTTAATCAGTCAAACCTTGCGCAGCCCGCGCGTCCACGCCTCCATGGCGTCGTTGGCCGGTTGCATTGGCGCCTCCATGAAGCTAATGACAAACTTGTCGCCCACCTCGGCAATGCCGATCGAGCGTGGCCGCACCGCCAGCATCTGCGGATTGGGAATGGCAAATCCAAAGCAGAAAATGAGGTCGACCGCAGCCGTCATGCCTTCCATGATCGGCCCGCCGATTTTTGTCGTATGGGCGAAATGATCAAAAACGCCGATCAACTGCACCTTCGGGTTTTCGGCAATTTTGCCCTTGTAGTACTCGATCAGCGCTTCCACTGTTTGATAGCTGGTTTCCACCTTGGCGATTTCGGCAACGAAGATCGGATATTTTTCCTGCAGCAGGGTTTGTTTCATTGGGGCTCTTCAAATAAAAGTTATTCGGGTTGAAACAGCTTGGCCTTGTTCAGCGTGTAGCTCCAGGGCAGGCCGGAGTTTTTCCAGCCATTGACCAGGCGCCAGTTTTTCTTTTCACCGTCTTTTACGGTGTCACCCTCAAAGCCATCGGTCACAACATAAACCTGCTTGTAGCCTTTTCCTTCCAGCGCCTTGGCACTGGGGGCGCCACGTTCGCCACCAGAGCGGCACATCAGGATAATCGGGCTGTCCTTGCTCAGCTTGCGTGCTACCAGTGCTTGGGCAATTGAGGCCTCGAAGGCCGGATTAATCTCCATTGCGAAAACCGATTTCTTGTCATTCCACTGCTGGCGGTTGCTGCTCATGAAGGGGATGTTGATATCGACCACATCAGCAAAGCCGGTGAACATGATCTCAATGGGATCGCGAACGTCGACCAGCAGCATTTCTTGGCCTTTCTCGCCCGTTTTCATGACGTAGGCTTCGCGCGAATCGACATACAGTCCCCAGGATGTCTGACGGCTTGGGTCCTTCGGGGCGTCGGATGCTTGCACAGTCGCTGTGCTGGCGATACTGATCATCGCAATGGCCAAGAGTTTTTTTAACATCGATTTCTCCCTGAATTAAAAAGTCAGTGTCTTACGCTGTGGGTCGAGTGCCGCTTTGCCCATTGCGTCGGGCTTGGCCGCCGTAATGCCATCTTTCAGCTGGTCCGGGTTATGACCGGTGTTGGGCAGATAAAGGGCGCAAACCGAGGCGGTTGCACCTTTCTTCATGGCACCATCAAGCAATTGGGCCGGCGTTATATCCTGCGGTTTAAGCTTCTCGCCGCCGGCGCCCTTGAGCGCCAGATCACCTGCCTTGTCGCAGAGCAGGATATGCACCTGGCCACCTTGAGCCTGCATCTGATTCGACAAGACGAGGGCAATCCCCTGTGTCATCGGGCTGGCTGAGTTGATGATGACGGTAACCGGTTGTGCGTCAGCTTGGGCCGCACCGAAAAGCGCTAACAGGGAAAGGGTAAGTAGGGATTTTTTCATGATGGTCTCTCGTGGTTGAATTAAAAAAATGGATTAGTAGGCAAGGCGGATGTTGATACGCGATTCTGCACCCTTGAGGTCAAAAGCGCTGCCTTCAAATTTGGGTGGCCCGATCACTGAAGGGTTATTTGACAAACCATAGCCTTCAGTTGGGAACATGCCAAAGCGCAGATTGAGCTTCTGGTCGCTATTGGCATCGTGATAAACCATTACCGCGTAACGACCGGCGGGCAAGCCATCAAAGACCAACCTGGCCGCCCCGGCCTGGGCGGGAAGCGAAACGACTTGGAGTGCCTTGTCTTCCTTGCGGAAGGTTTCCGGCAGCTGGTAGAGCGAGGCCCGCAACTCGCCACCGGCGGCTTTTACGCCCTCGATTTGTACAACAAGGCGACCCGAATCAGCATGAGCGTAACCCCCTCCGGCCAGCAGGCAGACGAGGAGGAGGCGCCAGATAGGCCGGCGAAGTTCAGTGCGCATGGTCATGGCAGGCATGGGCGACATTGGGCAGGAAACATTCGAGCTTGTTGGCGAGAAAGTCGCTGACCGCCTGAGCCGGATTTTCCTTGACCGTCACAACAATTTGCATGGTGGCTCCTAAAAATTGAGGGTTTTTTCAAGCCTTTTCCTGCTCGTCACTGCCGATGATCAGGCGGGTGTCGCTCAGGTATTGGTGGGGCGGAATTTCCAGATTGGTCGGCGCCGGCTTGTTCTTGAAGACGCGACCGGCGAAGTCGAAGGTGGAGCCGTGACAGGGGCAGAGAAAACCACCCGGCCAGTCAGCGCCGAGGGCCGGGTCGCCGGGGGTAAAAGCTGGTGAGGGCGAGCAGCCAAGATGCGTGCAGATGCCAACGGCCACCAGCAGTTCCGGCTTGCGTGAGCGGGTTTCGTTGGCCGCATAGCCTGGCTGTTGCTGTTTTTCCGACGCCGGGTCAGCCAACATCGGCTCGGCCTTTTTCAGCGCCGCCAACATTTCCGGCGTTCGGTTGAGTATCCAGACTGGCTTGCCACGCCATTCGACCACCATCATGTTGCCGGGCGCCAGCTTGCCAATGTCGACCTCGACCGGCGCGCCGGCGGCCTTGGCCCGTTCAGACGGCATCAGGCTGGAGACGAAGGGCACGACGGTAGTCAGCGCCAGTGCGCCGCCCACCCCAACGGTTGCCATCATCCATTGGCGACGGGCCGGACTATCGCAAGCGGTAAATGATTCGCCCTGACAAATACATTCAGACATGTCTTTTCCTTTAGATAGTATTAGTACTTGCTTATCAATTATCGTGCCAAGCTGAGCCGCTTTTGGTTTTCCTTTAAATTCAAATAATTAAGGCTGTTGCAATAATCCGCTCCACAGGCTGACTGGTCTTTTTCAGCACTGCGTGGCAGCATGTGGCAGTCTAAGTGACACTATTGGCACACCATGGCAGACACCCCCGCTTTTCTCGTCGAGCTGATTTCCTTTCTCGAATCCTTGAACGAGCCCCATATTCTGTGTGATCGCGAATACCGCATCCTGGCTGCCAACAAGGCCTACCGGGAAAAATGGGAAGACCAGCAACGCATCGTTGGCCGTACCTGCTACGAGGTATCGCACCGTTACAAAGTACCCTGCGACCAGGCTGGCGAATCCTGTCCGCTGCAAAAAAGCCTGCGCTCGGGGGAACGCGAGCGTGTCGTGCATCTCCATCACACGCCGCATGGTGAGCGCTTCGAGAACATCGAACTATCGCCACTGCGGGATGCCAGCGGCGAAATTGCCTACTTCATCGAGAAAATTGATCCGCTGCCGGTCGCCCGAACCGATGAGCATGCGCGCGGGCTGATTGGTCGCTCTCCAGCCTTCTTGGCAATGATGGATATGGTGGCCCGCGTCGCTCCTTCCGACGCGGCAGTGCTATTGCAGGGAGAGTCGGGGACTGGTAAGGAACTCGTCGCCAATGCGATTCATCAGCTCAGCCGGCGGGTCGAAAAGCCGTTTGTCGCGGTCGACTGTTCCGGCTTGGCGGAAACGCTGTTCGAGAGCGAATTATTCGGTCATGAGCGGGGGGCCTTCACTGGGGCAGTGACACGCAAACTGGGCCTGATCGAAGCGGCTTCGGGCGGCACCTTGTTTCTTGACGAGGTCGGTGACATTCCCTTGTCGATTCAGGTCAAGCTGCTCCGTTTGCTCGAGACCGGCACCTTCCGGCGGGTTGGTTCGACTGAATTGCGCCAGGCCGACACCCGCGTCATCTCGGCCACCCACCGGCCGCTGGCCGAGATGGTCGAGGCCGGTACTTTTCGCCAAGATCTCTTCTACCGGCTCAATGTTTTCCCGATTTTTCTGCCGCCGCTGCGCGAAAGGGGCGATGATGTTGTCTTCCTGGCCGAAGCACTTCTGCCGCAGGTCAGTAACGGGCACCATCTAAAAATCACCGATCAAGCCCTGTTCTGGCTGCGCGAATATCCCTTCCCGGGCAATGTCCGAGAACTGCGTAACCTGCTCGAACGAGCTTGCCTGTTGCGCGATAGCGACGAAATCGATCTGCGCCACCTGCCTTCCAGCGCTGGCAGCCCTTTGCTGCGGTCAACGCCAAAAATAGTCGAAAAACAACAACTGACGGACGAGGAACTGCTTGAACTGTTTCACCGCTTTCCGGGTAGCCGCAAGGCGCTGGCCGAGCATCTGCAGATGTCGGAGCGAACCTTGTATCGGCGAATTAAATCACTTGCCACTTGAGCCGGCTCAATCGCGCTGCGTTGTCGGCTCAGGCAGCGGCAGGGTGTAAATGTCTTCAGTAAGCGCTATGGTAAGGTCTGTGGTTAGGTCTTGAAACAGACGGCAGGCTGGCCATTAATAGGCAATGAAAATTAGATGCGAACAATACGATATACGTGTTGTAGTAAAACCCTCAACGGAGACTAAGCATGAGCCTTAACCCGGAATTTGAAAGTCTTGTTCCCGCCCAGTCCTTTGACCGGCGGAGTTTTCTCGTGACCAGCCTGGGGGCGGGTTTTGCGCTGGCGGTGCAGCCGGTGATGGCGCAGACGGCGATCAAGACTGACGATGGCGGTTTGCTGGCCGGCGAAGTCAAAGTGCCGGTCAAGGATGGCGAGATGGTCGCCTATCGGGCGCTGCCCAAAGGGGCGAACAAGCCGCCAGTGGTGCTGGTTGTTTCCGAGATTTTTGGTGCCCACGAATACATCCGGGATGTCTGTCGTCGTCTTGCCAAGCAGGGCTATTGCGCGATTGCGCCGGAACTGTTCGCCCGCCAGGGTGACCCGCGCCAGTATTCGAGCATTGCCGAAATCATCGCCAATATCACCAACAAGACACCTGACGCGCAGGTGATGAGTGACCTTGACGCGACGGTGGCTTGGGCGGCGTCGAAAGGGGCGGATACGAATCGACTGGCGATTACCGGTTTCTGCTGGGGTGGGCGTATTACCTGGCTTTACAGCGCCCACAATCCGCAGGTCAAGGCCGGCGTGGCTTGGTATGGGCGTCTGGTCGGCGAGGCCAGCGCCTTGACGCCCCGCCACCCAACGGATTTGGTCGGCGAACTGAAAGCGCCGGTACTTGGTCTTTATGGTGGCCTCGACACCGGTATTCCGCTGGCCAGCATCGAAACGATGGAAGCTGCGTTGAAAGCTGGTAGCGCCGCAGCCCGTTTGTCGCAGATTCACCTCTATGACAATGCCCCGCATGCTTTCCATGCCGACTATCGGCCGAGCTACCACAAGGCCGAGGCGGAAGATGGCTGGCAACGGATGCTCGCCTGGTTCAATAAAATGAACGCTTGATGCAGCTACGGCGAAGCGTCGCTTCGTGCTACGCTTCGCGCCTGCACAGAACATTGCACGATCATGACAACTACCGAACCAACGACCGAAACTGCTGCCGCGCCCGCGACCAGCAAACCCATCGACGCCCGTGTCCTGCTCAAGGATATTCACAGTCGCTTCGATGTCTTCCGCAATCATTCCCCGCTCGCCATCGGTATTGACCGCCAGATTCTGGCCCAGTTACCTGAGTTGGAGAAAAAGGCGTTACGTTTGGCCATGCGCAGTCACACCATTTCCACCCGCTATCTCAAGGAAATGGAAAAAGGCACGCAGCGCCTGAATCTCGATGCCACGCCAGCCGGTGAAGTGACCGATGAAAATCGGCAGCATGCCGCCGAGCAGTTGCGTGAACGCTTTAAAAAGCAGGCTGATCAGCGCAAGCTTGTTGAAGGCGCCGCCAAGGCCGCGGAAGCAGCAGCATTGGCGGAGGCTGCTGCCGCAAAAGCGGAAGTATTGCGTCTCGAAAAGCTGAGTCAGTTGGCGGAAAAGTTCGGTCGCAAGGACCGCTGAGTCACCTTAAAAAGTGATTCGTCGCGCTGGCAATCGGCCAGCGCAGGCAGTAGGGTGATGACGAGGCGAGATTTAGACGATTTGCCGCAGCTTACCCAACGGCTGCCTCCAAATTGACCGCATAAGCTCTTGTCGCATGTACGCCTTCGATGCGCACTGTGGCTAAAACACCGCTCCGTTCCAGCCCTTTGATGATGCGTGAGATGGTTTCAAAGCGCAGGTTGGTAATGTCGGCAATGTCCTGCCGCGTCGGTAACACCACCTTGCCACCGTGGTCGGTGAGCAGACGGATCAATCCGACGACCCGATCAACCGCCTGACCGCCGCGCAGCGCAACGACATCAGCAGCACGGCGTTGGGCGATAGCGAGCGATTCAAGTAGCGACTCGCCAGCTGTGGCAGTTTCACCTTCCGGCCAAGGACTCAGTTCGCAATGGGTCAGTGCCGAGGCGGAAAAAGTGTAGGCGCCGAAGAGCAATGTCTCGCAGCCGACGATGTCACCGGCAATGGCCAGGCTGGCAAATGCTGATTCACCAGTTGGGCTTGGCGTATCGAGCCGCACGACGCCATGTCGCACGCGCCAGGCCAAGCCTGCGCTGCCGGCAGCGTAAAGTGGAGCGCCGGCACAGAGTTGGCGTGAATCTCGCGGGTTTATCAACTTGCTACGGTCGACCATCGAAAATAGACGCATTTCAATCCTCGGCAGATAAAACGACAAAACCCCGGCCGAGGCCGGGGCTTGCTACATGTGTCAGTCCTTAGCCTTGGGCTCAAAACTTGATATTGACCCCGGCGAAGATTGAACGCCCCATGCCCGGCACAGCGACACCGTGGGCTGGGAAGCCTGCGCCCGTGCCTGGCGGCATGGTGATGCCTTGGCCAACATAGGCGCCACCGAGCGGGTTGAAGTAGAGTTTGTCGAAGACGTTTTCAACGCCGAGATCGAAGCGCACTTGCTTCCACGTATAGCTGCTACGCAGATTGAGCAAACCGTAACCGCTGGTTTTGATCTCATTACGAGTTGCCGAGACATCTTTCTTAGCTTCAACCAGAACGAGTTCCGCTGTGTTATTCCAGGCACCCCATTGCTGTACGGCGGCCAGTTTGGCGTTCAAGGGCATGATGTTGTAGAGATTGTCGTCGCTGCCACTGGCCATCTTGCCGCGGACATAATTCACCACACCCTTGGCGGTGAAGTTGCCGGCACCGCTATTTTTGGCGATCGGGAGGTAACCGGAAACATCGAGACCGTAGAGGTGGGCGTCTTGGTTGTCATACTTCAAGAAGACAAAATTAGTGCTGGTGGTCTGCACAGCATTCGTACAACCGCCGCCCGTTCCGTCCGTCGCGGTGCAGCGTCGAGCATTAATATAGTCCTGAACGTAGCTGTAGTACGGGGTGACTTTCAGCCCCCAGCTTTCCTTGTTGGCGTCGTGCCAATCTGCCGTGGCGCTGATCGTGTGGGCCACTTCCGGCTTCAGGTCAACGTTGCCGACGTAGCCATTGCCATCGCCAACCATATTGATCATGTTCATCGCCATGCCGCCGGTCGACCAGGCGAAACGCTCATACAGGTTGGGCGAGCGGGTTTTGCGGGCGTAGCCAAACTCGACTTCCTGGGTGCTATTGGCGGTGTAGCGGGCCAGCGCGGTCAGATCCCAGTTGTTGTCGGTCTTGCTGCGGTCGGCACGGTTGAAGGCGTTGGCATCGGCGAGGTAGGTGGCGCCGGTGTTGTAACCCTGCACCGGGCCGGTATCCATTTTCACCGTCTCGCTACGCAGGCCGATCAAGCTCAGCCATTGCGGCGTCCAGCGTGCTTCCCATTCGCCAAACAGGGCGAAACGATCGCGCTGTCCGTCGTTGATGCTCTTGAACTGGTTGGGCGACATGCCGCCGGTACCGGAGGCATCCCACCAGTCACTGAAGCGATAGCGCTGATATTCGCCACCAACGCGGAGCAGATCACGCTCGGAAAGCGCAATGTCGGCCTTGAGGACGACGCCGGTGTTCTTTCCCTCGGTATCCATCGGCATTCCGGGGGCGTTACCCCGGTACCAATAGGCCTTATCCTCAAGGAAATTCATCTTGTGCCGGGTATGTTCGTTATAGACCCGGGCGGAGAGCGTGCCCCAGTCGTATTGGCCGGTGTAGCGCAGATTGACCTGTTCACTCTTGTTGCTGGTCATGTCCATGCGCTGATTGGGAAAACCCTGATAAGGGATGTCCTGCAAGCCAAGCTTGAGTTCGACGAGGTGTCTGTCCTGACGGAAGGCGAGGCCGAGCGATTGATTTTGCGACTTGTACATTGAGGAGCCGACTTCATTGCCGGCCAGTTGCTTGGTTGATTGGTACATCGATGGGCCTGCGACACCGCCAACAACCGGGCTTTTGATAAATGCCGGCCCCGTCGCCTTGAAGTTGCCGCC
>JBBSCQ010000070.1:0-16681 GCA_038250105.1 Burkholderiales bacterium
CTCGAATATTTTGCCCATAGTGAATGGGTCGATACGCCCGCCCGCATGCTTTCGCCGCTCATCGTTGCCGCAGTTGGAGATAGTGGCGCCTTCCGCGCCGTGCTGCAGACGCCAAGCTCAGCCAGCGGTGAACTGCGCCTTGACAGCGAAATATTGCTCTTGCAACAAGAGTTTCTTGCTCAGCCAAGCCAGGTACGCTTTGTTTTGCGCGCTGCGCTGGTTGATGCGACAAGCCGCCGGGTTATCGCGACACGTGACTTTGAAGGGCTGGCCAAGGCACCAAGCGATGATCCCTATGGCGGCGTACTTGCCGCCAATCAGGCAGTGCAAGCCGTCCTGGAAAAATTGGCGGCTTTTTGCGCCGAGGTGGCACCTGTTCGCTAGTTTTTTGAGTTGCCAGAGTTTGTAAAAACAGCAGATCGTAGCCAGCGAGGGGCTGGGCGACAAACAATGGCCTGCTACTATTGGCTGATACCCACAGTGAGTACCAGTGAAAATTCTTTCAATTGAGCCACTGATGTCGAGATTAACTGATGCTGCCCCTTGATCCAGCCAGCCTGCCAAAACAAGAAACACCTTCCACTCCCGAGCCGGGCGAGCTCAGTTCGCCGATTCCCTTGTCGAGCCGGATAAACCGACTCCTGATCGACTCCGTAATGGCCTGGATCGATCATCGCGCCTCGAGTAAAGGCGCTGCACTGGCGTTTTACACCTTGTTTTCGATGACGCCTATTCTGGTTCTGGCGATTGCCGTTGCCGGCTATTTCTTTGGTGCCGAAGCGGCCGAGGGGCGGGTAATTTACCAGATTCAAGGGCTGGTTGGCCCAAATGGCGCTCAGGCGATTCAGGCTTTGCTCGCCGCTGCGCAAGACCCGGCCACCGGCGCCATGGCGACTGCCGTTGCCAGCGTGATATTGCTGGTGGGCGCGACCAGTGTTTTTGCCGAATTGAAGGGCAGCCTGGATGAGCTATGGGGAATCGGCGAGCCACGACACTCAGCAGTCATCGCGCTGCTCAGAACCCGCCTGCTGTCCTTTGGGCTGGTACTCGTACTTGCCTTTCTCTTAATGCTTTCCCTCCTGATCAGCGCTGCACTGCTCATCCTGCAAAACTATACGATCGCTGGCTTCAGTATCTCGCCAATGACCATCGCTTTATTTTCGGCATTGGTGCCGTTCGCCATCATCGTTTGCCTGTGTACCGTGATTTACAAGACACTCCCCAACGCGCCGCTATCCTGGAAAGATGCCTGGGTCGGCGCCCTATTTACCGCGGCGCTATTTAATTTGGGCAAATACGCCATCGGGCTCTACCTTGGGCAGACGGGTATTACGTCGAGTTTTGGCGCTGCCGGTTCAGTGATCGCCTTGTTGCTCTGGGTTTATTACTCAGCGCAGATTTTCTTTTTTGGGGCAGAGTTCACCCGTCAGTACGCGCTATCGTTTGGCAGCTTGCAAGATGAGCCTTTGCCCGTATCGCTGATCGAGCCTGGCGATTAGCTACTGTTCGGCAGTTCGGCCGATATCGGCGAGACCTGTCGCCAGCACCTTGGCGAATAGCTCCGCCGTGAGTGGGCGACTGAAAAAATAGCCTTGCCCTTCGTCGCAATGCTGCGCCTTGAGGAAGTCGAGTTGCACCTGCGCTTCTACGCCTTCAGCAATGACGCGTTGTTTGAGGCTGGTGCCCATGGCAATGACGGCGCTGACGATGATCCCGTTGCCATTGGTGGCGCCAATATCCTGAACGAAAGACTGGTCAATTTTGAGAATGTCGATCGGAAACTGCTTCAGGTAGCTCAGACTGGAATAACCAGTACCAAAGTCATCCACTGCCAGTTTGATGCCCAATTTCTTCAATTGCTGGAGAATCTCGGTGCTTGACTCGACATCGCGCATCAGGGCGCTTTCAGTGATTTCCAGTTGCAGCATGTTGGGCGCCAAGCCAGTCTCGTTCAATGTGTTGCGCACGCTATCAACAAAACCCTTGCTGCGAAACTCCAGCGCTGAAATATTCACGGCAATGGATTCGGTCTTTAGCCCCGCTTCATTCCAACGCTGCGCCTGGGCGCAGGCTTGCTGCAAAACCCAGTGCCCGATCGGTACGATCAAGCCACAGCTTTCAGCAATCTTGATGAAGCGCTCCGGCATGACCATGCCAAATTCGGGGTGCATCCAGCGCAACAAGGCTTCGGCACCGGTGATCTCGCCCGTCGTCAGATTGACCTTGGGCTGGTAATGCAGGACAAACTCCTTACGATTAAGGGCGACGCGCAGATTAGCCTCGATGACTTGCCGTTCGACGGCGCGCGTATTCATTTTCTGTTTGAAAAATTGATAATTGTTGCGGCCTTTTTCCTTGGCCTGGTACATCGCCGTATCGGCATTCTTGATCAGCGTTTCGGCATCCTGACCATCCGCCGGATAGACGCTGATGCCAATGCTGGTAGTGACATGCAACGCATGCTTGGAAATCGAATGGGGCAGGGCGAGCGCAGTCAATATCTTGTCGGCAGTCAAAGCGGCGCTTTGCCCCAACGAATCTTCAGTTACTAGAATCACAAACTCGTCGCCACCTTGCCGGCTAACCGTGTCGGAATTGCGCACGCAAGCGATCAGGTTACTGGCGACTGATTGCAACAGTTTGTCGCCGGTTTCATGGCCGAGCGAATCGTTGATGTGCTTGAAATTGTCGAGGTCAAGAAAAAGTATGGCGAGATGCGTCCCGTGTCGCTTGGCGAAAGCAATCGCTTGCCCGATCCGGTCGCTGAGCAAAACGCGATTCGGTAAATTGGTCAAAAAATCATGCTGTGCCAGGTGCGCCATTTTCTCGGCCATGGCCTGTGCCGCGGTGATGTCATGGAAAACAATGACTGCACCGGTTATTTTCCCGTGCCAGTTGCGGATCGGTGCAGATGAATCATCAATCGCGGCTTCATGCCCGTCGCGCCGGATCAGAACCGTCCCGGCACTCAATTTCATCGGTTTGTTCAACTCAAGGACCAGTTCGATGGGATTGGGTACAGGTTCGCGCGTTATGCCATTGATAATGCGCATTACTTCGCTGATCGGATGGCCCTTGGCCTCTTCTTTTGACCAGCCGGTTATTATTTCGGCGGCAAGGTTGAGATAATCAATATTGCCGGCCATGTCGGTGCCAATCACGGCATCGCTGATCGAATTCAGGGTGATTTCCGCCCGCGTCTTTTCAATATAGAGCGCCTCCTCGACTGCCTTGCGTTGAATAATGTTACGCACCGATTGCGGCACCAGTTCGCTGCCGTAATGACCTTTTGAAAGATAGCCTTGCGAGCCGTGTTGCACAGCGTTTGTTGCGAGCATTGCGTCATCCACGGCGTTGAGTGTCAGGATAGGGGTGTGCGGGGCGAGAGCAAACAGCTTGTCGAAGGTTTCAATCCCTTGGCTGTCAGGTAACGCCAGATCAACCATGATGGCGTCGACGCCGCCAGCCTGCAGGCGCTCCAAGCCATCCGCCAGTTTTGCCACGGACTCGACCGCAAATGGGCCCTCGCGGGCGTTGCTGAGCACCGCTTCAAGCTCTTTCGCATCAGCAGTGTCGGCGGTAATGATTAAGACTAGATTGGCCATTTCGTTTCTAATTTCTTGGTCAGTTACTTAAAGGAGCAAACTTTTTCAAACCCGCTCCAGCAACATCAGGACGGTGAGGGCAATGAACAAAACGCCAGCTCCCCCACCCGCGTCATAGCCCCATCCGCTAATGGTTGGCCAAAGATATGCGACCCCGCTCATAGCAAGTACGACGACGAACAGTCCAATTATTCCCATCAACATGGCAATCTCCCAGAGATCGGTATCGATGCCACCAGCGCAGTCAAACGTAGCAATGAAGCAGAATCGGTAGAGGGATTGTCGTCGCGACCCGGCAGCGTTACCGTGCGCTTGCATACACATCCGGCAGAAATTGCTGCGGTCGACTGCCTTTTTTGAGCAAAAACCAATCGATCTAGCCCAATGCCAAGCCAAGCCGAACTGAGTGAAGCTAAAAACTGCCCTTTGTGTGTGCCAGCGCACTGAAGGCGCGGTTCAGTCGGTGGATTATTTTCCGTGCAGGCGCACAACTGTCCAGGCGGGTTTTTGGGACTGAGCTCTGTGCGAGGGTTGCATCGTATTGGTCAGGGAAATTGATGATTCGCATCTTAATCTTCGTTGCCGCTGTGGTATTCAGTGTTTTCATCAGCGCTGTTTACGCTTCCTTGCCCGATACCCAATTTTTGACCGAGCGCTACGCCATGCATGCGGCACGCTTTCAAAGCGCATGGGGCGAGCTTTCGGCAAAAGGAAGTGCGGCTGTCGTCGCCGAGCTCAAGCGCAAATCCGGTGATCTTGACATCCTGGACAAGCAACTTGCCTTTGAGCAAGCGATCAGCGGTAGTCCGCTCCTGCTCGGCAATAAAATTACCTTGCTGCAGGATGGCCCAGCCACTTATCAGGCCATGTTTGCTGCCATCGCCAAGGCTAAAGACCATATCAACGTCGAGTCCTACATTATTGAGGATGGCGCAGTTGGGCAGCAGTTTGCCGATTTGCTCGTTGAGCGGCAGGCGCACGGCGTCCAGGTCAATCTGATCTACGACAGCGTCGGCGCCTTCGGGACGGACCGCGTCTTTTTCGATCGCCTGACACTAGCCGGGGTCAATGTGCTCGAATTCAACCCGGTCAATCCCTTGTCGGTGAAAAAACCGTGGAATCTCAACCATCGCGACCATCGCAAGTTACTGGTGGTCGATGGACGGACGGCATTCATTGGCGGCATCAACATCAGTAGCGTCTACTCCAGCGGTTCCTCTGTTGGCCGCAGCAAGCGAGCAAGGAACCCGGAAAACGGCTGGCGCGACACGGATATCCAGATCGACGGCCCGGTCGTTGCTGAATTCCAGAAGCTGTTTCTCGATACCTGGGCAAAGCAGCGCGGCAAGCCGCTGGCCACGAAAAACTATTTTCCTGGGCTGGTGCCGCAGGGCAAAGACATTGTCCGGGCCATCGGCAGTACACCGGATGATCCTTACAGTCTGATCTATCTGACCCTGATCTCGGCCATCAGCAATGCGGAAAAACAGGTTCATCTCGCCAACGCCTATTTTGTGCCCGACCCGCAGTTGATCAAGGCCTTGCTCGATGCCGCTCGCCGTGGCGTCGATGTCAAACTGATCCTGCCTGGCTATTCCGACTCGGCCATGACCTTTTATGCCGGGCGTTCGTATTACACCGAGTTGCTGGCCGGTGGCGTGAAAATTTATGAGCGGCAGGGCGCATTACTGCACGTCAAAACAGCCATCGTCGATGGCGTCTGGTCCTGTGTCGGTTCGAGCAATCTGGATTGGCGCAGCGCGCTGGATAACGATGAAATCAATGCGGTAATTCTCGGGCGCGAATTCGCACAACAAATGGAGGCTGCCTACGCTGCTGATATTTCGGCCTCCAAAGAGGTCGACCGTAGCACTTGGGCCCGCCGGTCCTTACTGCTCCGCCTGAAAGAGGAAGCCGCCCGGCTCTTCGGGCGACTGCTTTAGGGTGCCACTGATTAATGCGTCATCCCCGCGTAGAGCCTGCTCAAGAATGGTTTAATCGGGGGTGGGGTTCCAGCACCTAGATTTTCCTGAGTTCCCGTCTACGCACCCCACAGCGGGGATAACCATTCTTTAGCTGATTCGCGGCTTTTCTGCACTGAGCGTGCGCCAGCGCACATACAGCTACCGATTTTGCAATTTACAATGTGCGAAGCCGAGCTGACGGCGTTGCACGGGCAAGCATTTTTTCACGCACGATTTGCTAACGACGGAAAATGGGGTTTCGAATATGTCCAGTACGCACGACCCGAACCAGAATCATCTTTTGGCCGCCTTGCTTGACGCTGAATTCGATCGCTTGGCGCCGCACCTTGAATTGGTGCCCATGCTACTGGGCGATGTCCTCTACGAATCCGGCGGCAAGCTGCGCTACGTCTACTTTCCGACGACTTCAATCATCTCGATTCACTATCTGCTGGAAAATGGCGGATCTTCAGAAATCGCCGGTGTTGGCAATGAAGGCGTATTGGGCATTTCGCTATTCATGGGCGGCGATTCGACCCCCAGCCATGCCGTGGTGCAGACAGGTGGCTACGGTTATCGACTGAAAGCTTCGGTCCTGATGGAAGAATTCAACCGGGCCGGGCCGGTGTTGCGGCTTTTGTTGCGCTACACCCAGGCATTGATCACGCAGATGTCACAGACTGCGGTGTGCAATCGCCACCATTCTGTCGAAAAGCAATTATGCCGCTGGCTGTTGCTCACCCTCGATCGCTTACCCTCGAACGAATTAACGATGACGCAAGAGTTGATCGCCAATATGCTGGGTGTGCGCCGTGAAGCGGTGACCGAGGCGGCCGGAAAACTGCAGAGTCGCGGTTTCATCAGCTACCGCCGTGGCCATATAACGGTGCTCGACCGGGCCGGCCTGGAGGAAGAAGTCTGTGAGTGCTACGGCGTGGTCAAAAAAGAATTTGCTCGCTTGTTGTCCGATGTACGCCAGCGCCAGGTAAAACCAGAGGCTGCTTCGCCGTCATTTGGTTTGCACCGAGGCGAGTACTCTTCGTAAGAATAATGAAGTCTGGAATCACATTGAAAATTGGAAAATCCCTGGAAGAGCGACTGATCGTGCTCGGCTTCGCCGTCACGCTGTTTGTTCTACTATTAATCGGTAGCGTCGCCTGGAATAGCGTCTCGACGATAATTTCTTACAACTCAGCCAACCACACCCAGGAAGTCATTGCCCTGCTCGACCGTTTGCTTGCCAGGACGGAGTTGGCAGAAAGTCGGCAATCGGCCTATTTTTTGACCAAGGAAAACAATTACATACAGCAACGCGACACCGCACTGAGTGAGGTAAAAACAAATTTTCAACTACTGATCGCCTTAACCGCCGACAACGCGCCCCAGCAAGAGCGAATCCGCCATTTGCAGTTGGGTGTTGATAAATGGGAAAGCCTTTTGCTGGAAAGTCACGCCACGTATGACGGCCAAGGACTCAATGCAGCGATTCCGCTCTTGAATGCCGGGCGCGTCGCGTCAGCTAGCTTTCTAAACATCGCGCAAGCGGCTGAGAAAGATGAGCTTGGCCTGCTCGAAGAGCGCCGGGGAGAAGAAGATCTTCGCCTGAAAATCATCGTTGTCAGCATTGTTTCGCTTTTAATCTTCCTGATCGTGCTATCGGTGCAGATTCGGCGGACGACCCGCAGTCGTTTGATCGATGAAGAAAAATCACAGGAAGCACGAACGGCCATAATGAAAACCGGCGCCTTGCAGGATGCTATTTTCAACAGCGCCAACTTTTCCAGCATCGCGACAGACGCCGAAGGGGTCATTCAGATCTTTAACGTCGGTGCGGAACGCATGCTTGGTTACAGCGCGGCCGACGTGGTCGACAAAGTCACGCCGGCCGGCATTTCTGATCCGCAGGAATTGATCGCCCGTGCCGCTGCCTTGAGTCATGAGTTGAATACGACCATCAACCCCGGTTTCGAAGCATTGGTTTTTAAGGCTTCCCGGGGCATTGAAGATATCTATGAACTCACCTATACCCGCAAGGACGGCAGCCGCTTTCCGGCTATCGTTTCGGTCACCGCACTGCGCGACGGACAGGACAAAGTAATCGGCTACCTCTTGATCGGTACTGACAATACCGCCCGAAAGCAGGCGGAAGAAGCGCTACTTCGCGCCGGTGCTCTGCAGGCGGCCATTTTCAACAGCGCCAACTTTTCCAGCATTGCGACAGACGCCGAAGGGGTCATTCAGATTTTTAACGTCGGTGCCGAACGCATGCTCGGTTACAGCGCGGCCGAAGTGGTCGATAAAGTGACTCCGGCCGGCATTTCGGATTACCAGGAAGTAATCGCCCGTGCCGCCGCCTTGAGCTATGAGTTGAATACCCCAATCACCCCCGGTTTCGAAGCCCTGGTCTTCAAGGCGTCCCGGGGTATTGAAGATATTTATGAACTGACCTACATCCGCAAGGACGGCAGCCGTTTTCCGGCCATCGTGTCAGTGACTGCGCTGCGCGATGAACAGGAAAAAGTAATCGGCTACCTCCTGATTGGTACTGACAATACCGCCCGGAAACAGGTGGAAGCAGAGCAGGCCCTGCTCGACCAGCGCTTACGTGACCAGCAGTTCTATACGCGCTCACTGATCGAATCAAACATTGATGCCATCATGACCACTGATCCACGCGGCATCATCAGTGACGTTAATCGACAAATGGAAGCATTGACCGGTTGTACGCGCGATGAGTTGATTGGCGCACCGTTTAAAAATTACTTTACCGATCCTGATCGTGCCGAAGCGGCCATTACGCGCGTCCTGCGCGAAGGCAAGGTGACCAACTACGAGTTGACCGCCCACGCCAGAGATGGCCGGGAAACCGTTGTTTCCTATAACGCCAGCACCTTCCATGACCGTGACCGAAACTTGCGGGGAGTTTTTGCCGCAGCGCGTGACATCACCGAGCGCAAGGAGTTTGAGCAAACCCTGCAAAATTACAATGTGGAACTGGAGGGGGCGAAGGCAGCTTCGGAAAAAGCCAATCAAGCGAAATCTGAATTTCTCTCCAGCATGAGCCATGAATTACGCACGCCGCTCAATGCTGTCCTCGGTTTTGCCCAATTAATTGCGTCCGGCGAGCCGCCACCATCGTCAACGCAACAATTATCCATCGACCAGATTTTGCAAGCCGGCTGGTATCTGCTGCGCCTGATCAATGAAATCCTTGATTTGTCGATGATCGAATCCGGCAAGGTAACGTTATCGCTAGAGTCAATGTCGCTTAGTGACGTGTTAAGCGATTGTCAGGCGATGATCGAGCCACAAGCGCAAAACCGCGGGATTCAGATGACTTTTCCCAACTTTGAACACCCTTATTATGTCTATGCGGACCGAACCCGCGTCAAACAGGTCATCATCAACCTGTTTTCGAATGCCATTAAATACAACCAGACGGGCGGCGCGGTCATTGTTCAGTGTGTAATGAATGGTGAAAAAAAGGTACGAGTCAGTGTGAAGGATACTGGCGCCGGCTTGGCGCCCGAACAACTGGCGCAATTATTTCAGCCCTTCAACCGATTGGGCCAAGAGGGTGGTACGGAGGAGGGCACCGGCATCGGCCTGGTGGTTACCAAACAGCTTGTCGAATTGATGGACGGCACGATCGGAGTTGAGAGTAGTGTTGGTGTCGGTAGCGTATTCTGGGTCGAGTTTAATGTGGCAAATGCGCCGGGCCTGGCTACTGAAAGCCTTGCGGCGCTTGATTCGCCGAAGCATGACCCATTGGTAGTCCCCTCGATGTCAGATCAGCGCACGCTGCTTTATGTTGAGGACAATCCAGCCAATTTAATGCTGGTCGAACAATTGGTTGCCCGGCGCAGCGATCTGAAATTATTGACTGCGGTCGACGGCTATTTAGGCATCCAATTGGCCCGTACTTATCGACCGGATGTAATTTTGATGGATATAAATCTGCCCGGCATCAGTGGCTATGGCGCCTTGAATATTTTGCATGAAGACCCGGAAACGGCGCATATTCCGGTTGTTGCATTGTCGGCCAATGCGATGCCGCGCGACATCGAGAAGGGCATCAGGGCTGGATTTTTTAGCTATCTGACCAAGCCGATCAAGGTTGATGAATTTATGGATGCTTTGGACTTTGCACTGCGCTACGCGGCGGAAAATGGTCTAGCAGATGCACCAAGACAGATTAAATAACAACGCTAATCCATTTGAGTTAGCTAAAAATTTCTGGAGAAATGTGATGATTGAAGCCGCCGAGTTCTTGAATGCCCGTATTTTGATCGTCGATGATCAGGCTTCCAACGTCCTTTTGCTGGAGCAGATGCTGCACGCCAAAGGTTATCTGAACGTCAGTTCGACGATGGATCCGAAAGCTGTTTGTGGTCTGCACTTGGCCAATCATTACGACCTTATTTTGCTTGATCTGCAAATGCCTGAAATGGACGGCTTCCAAGTTATGGAAGGCTTGAAGGAAATCGAAACCAGCGGCTATCTGCCGGTACTCGTTATCACTGCACAACCCGGCCACAAATTACGCGCCCTGCAATCCGGGGCGAAAGATTTCATCAGCAAACCGTTTGATTTAGTCGAGGTTCAGACCCGCATCCACAACATGCTGGAAGTCCGCCTTTTGTATCAGAAACTTGGTGATTACAACACGCTGCTGGAACAGACAGTGCAAGAGCGCACCGCCGAATTGCGCGAGAGCGAAGCCCGCTTCAAGGCCTTAACTGAACTTTCTTCCGATGGGTATTGGGAGCAGGACCCGGAAGGCAAATTCACCAAAACGTCCGGCCCGGTTTTTGAGATGTTGGGCATCGAAACCGATGGTCTGCCAGGCGAAACCCGTTCGGTGATCGCCGCCGGATGGAATGCCGCCGAGCGCGCCGCATTAGACGCCAAGATCGCCGCCCGCCAGCCATTTCTTGATTTCGTCTACAGCCGCCGCAAGGCTGATGGGACGACACAGTATCTGCAAGTCAGCGGGGAGCCGATGTTTGATTTGAGCAGCCGCTTCATCGGCTATCGCGGCATCGGTATGGATGTGACTGAACGTATGTGACGTCAATGCTTACGGCGGCTGGTTTGGCCAGTGCAGACCATAGCTTTCGATGAAATGCGGCAAGTGTCCGAAAACCCAAGTTTGCTGGCGCCTATTTCAGGAGCAAGCCGCTTCAAAACTGATTGAGCGATAACCAGCCATCTAATAATCGTCTTTGTGAACCTCAGCACGAGTCACTGGACTAGGCCGAGACGACAAGATGGCAACATCCTGTCGCACCGGTCGATGACGCGAGAAACCCCCCGCTATAAGCGTTTGTAGGCAGCGACTACATAGCAGCAGGGCGTGCCGTGTAATCAACTGAAACGGTATGAAGGTACATGCCTCCGCCCGGTTGGCTTCCTGCGTTCAGGAACCGGAAGGAGCGCATTCGTTAGGAAGGCTTGATGCCGGAGGCCGGTCTTCCCAGTCCACCCACCCAACGTCGTGAGCTTTAACATAGGCGCCGACAGCCTCGCCCAGCGTGGCAAAAAATCGCTGCTCGCCAAAGGCCTTGAACAGGCCGAAGCGCTTCAGTTTGTCTTTGACCGGATCCTTCAGCTCGGCGAAGCGAAGTTCGATTCCAGCTGCATGCAAAACCTCGTCAAGTTCCCCCAGCATGTCGGCGGCCGTTACATCCACGCTGGTGACGGGCTCGGCGCCGACCAACAGCCATACAACCGGCGTCGGTGAAGCGCCGACGGCATCCAGCACACGTTCCTTGAACAGTTCGGCGTTGGCGAAGAACAGCGGCGCATCCCAGCGGAACAACACCAGGCCCGGCACGATGCGCGCCGCCGGATAGCGCGTGATGTCGTGGTAGCCCTTGACGCCATCGACGCGGCCGAGCACGGCTGAGTGCGGGCGCCAGCCGTCCCAGAGAAACTCGATGATCGCGGCGGCAATCGCCAGGCCGATGCCAGGGATGGCGCCGAACAACGCGACCCCCGCCAGGCAGCCCATTGACAACCAGAACTCCCAGCGCTGGATGCGGTAGATCCGCCGTAGATCGGTGATCTCGATCAGCCCGATGACCGAAGCAATGACCACGGCGGCGAGCGTCGCGGTGGGCAGGTTCCTGAGCAGGCCGGGGGCAAAGACCAGCAGCGCCGCGACCGCTGCGGCACCGACGATACCGGCCAATTGCGTCTGGGCGCCGGCCGCTTCCGCCACCGGCGTTCGCGAGGCGCTGGCACTGATCGGAAAGCCCTGGAACAGGCCCGCCGCCAGATTCGCCGCGCCTAGGCCGAACATCTCACGGTTGGCATCGACCTGTGTGCCGGCACGCGCCGCATACGTGCGCGACAGCACGCTGGTGTCGGCGAACGAAACCAGTGCCACGGCGAGGCCACCGAGCAGAACCGGTACTAGGTCAGCCGTGCTGATCCAGGGCAGCGCGAAGGCTGGCATGCCTTGCGGCAAGGTTCCGAGAACGGTAACCCCGGCCTGTCCGGCCAGATTGAAGACCGCTGTGACGATCGTCGCCGCGACGACGGCCAAGAGAACGCCGGGCAAGCCCCTGTTGCGCCGGGCTGCCCAGATCACGGCCAGCGTGCCGACGCCAATGGCGAGCGCGGACGGGTTCGTTTCGCCGTCCCAGACCGCCGCGGCAAAGGCGCGAGCGCCGTCGAGCAGGCCGCTGGCCTCGACGGTGATCCCGAAGAGGCTGGGCATCTGGCTGACCAGCACGGTCAGCGCGATGCCATTCATGTAGCCGTAGCGGATCGGCTTGGAGAGCAGTTCCGTGATGAAGCCAAGGCGGGCGACCCCGGCCAACAGGCACAGCGCACCCGACACTACCGCCATCATCCCGGCGAGGGCAAGGGCGCGTTGCGGGCTGCCGGCGGAAAGAGGCAGGACAACGCCCAGGATCAGCGCCACCAGCGAGGAGTCGGGTCCGAGCACCAGTACCCGGCTCGGGCCGAACAGCGCGTAGGCCAGCAGACCGAAGATCGTTGCGTACAGGCCGCTGATCGCCGGTATGCCGGACGCAACGGCGTAGGCGATGCCGACTGGCACGAGCACGGCCGTCAGCGCCAGGCCGGCCAGCACATCGCTGCGTAGCCAAGCGATATCGTAGTGGCGCAGGGTGTCCAGGCCAGGCAACCAGCGCAGCCAGCCGGTCTGCGCCGCCGACCGGCCCGGCCGGGCGACGCGGCCAGGCGGCGTCGAGACGGGCGGTGGCACGGCGTCAGCCATGGTCGCGGCGGATCATGTTGGCAGATCGCTCTGTGCAACGGTCCGCAAGTGCCACACCGCGATAAACATCGCCGCAATCACCGGGCCGAGAACGAAGCCATTGATACCGAAGACGGCCATGCCGCCGAGTGTCGTGATCATCACGACATAGTCGGGCATGCGCGTGTCCTTGCCGACCAGGATGGGGCGCAGGAGGTTGTCGATCAGCCCGATCACCAGCACGCCCCAAGCAACCAGTGCCAGGCCCTGCCACAGCGCCCCGGTGACGAGAAAGTAGATCGCCACGGGCAGCCAAACCAGGGCCGCACCGATCGCCGGCAACAACGAGAGGAAAGCCATCAGCACCGCCCACAGCAAGGCGCCGCTGACGTCCAGAAACCAGAAAGCCAGACCACCCAAGGCACCCTGGATCGCCGCCACCAGCAGGTTACCCTTGACCGTGGCCCGGATCACGGTGGTGAACCGGGCAAACAGCGCCCGCTTGGTGATGACGTCCAACGGCAGCGCATGGCGCGCACTGCGCGCCAGCGCCTCGCCGTCGCGGATCAGAAAGAACGCGAGGTAAGACGCTATGCAAAGGTTGGCCAAAAAGTCGAAAGTGTTCTGGCCGATGCTGAGCGCCTGGCCGGCGATGAACTGCCCGGCCTGGGACAAGCCGGTCGACAACTTGCGCAGAATCGTCGCGAAGTCGCCAAGGCCGAAACGCCTGAGCAACGACACCGTCCAGTCGGGCAGCGCGCTGAACACCCCCCCGAAGAAACGCTCAGGATTTATTTCGCCGGACTGCAGTTGTTCGTAGACCTTGGCCACCTCGCTGACCAACGCAGCAGTGACCAGCGCAAGTGGCAGCATGACCAGAACCACGACGATCAGCAGTGTGCTCAGTGCAGCCACGGTCTTCCGCCCTCTGGCCATGACCAAAAGGTGCGCGTTCACCGGTGCGAAGATCATGGCGATGATCGCGCTCCACAGGATGGTGCCGTAGAAGGGCAGCAAGATCCAGCCCAGCGCCAGCGTTACGGCGCACAGCAGAAACCAGAGCGCGACTCCATCGGGGCCGGCACGTTGATGCGGTTCGTGGGGGTCGGGCGGCAGGCTGTTGGTCATGGACTGTCGCGTTCAGATTGCGTTCGCTGACCATCCGCTGAAGTGGTTCCGCTCGTGCGTCGGGGTGTCACAAACATTGGCATGGAGAATCCTATGCAGTGGTCTTACGGCGGCGAAAAATCACCCGCGAATCCGGAGACGCAGCGCGTCGCCCGCTTGCCCTTGCCCACTATCAGCTCATGGTGATGGTCTACGGCTCCCGGGTCTGTGCGCCACCGAACGTTCGCTGGCGCACAGATGCTGGCTGCCCGGTTCCTTCGTGTCTCGACGCCGGTAACTACGAAAAACGTCTGCGCGTTGGTCGTCAGCAGGTTCAACTCCGACACTCAGCAGCAACACAACATGCTGCAATTGCATGCGGCGTTGTCGGTCGATGACCCTGACTGTTTGGTATCAGAAAGGTTGGAATGACTTGGATGCTGAAATAGGCCATCCGGTAGGTTTCAGAGTGGCGCGGTCGTTCGGGCCGACTGCTCACCGGCAAACCATCAGTCATTTCGTCCGCGCGGATGCTGAAACGTCACGGTCAGCACCCTTCCAGCGGACTCACCGGAAGGATGCCCCATGCGTGCCCATTAACCTTATGTGCGACAACGCACACGCATCAAGGGGGGGGATTCATGTTCCGGGCCAAATTTACTGGTATCAGGACAACTCAAGCTTATCCGAGCGGCTGCGCTGCCGATTTTATTGCTCAGGGTTCATGCGGATATGTTCTAGCGCTAACGATTGTACGTTCGGCAGCGCACAGAGAGAGGCTGGCGAAAGTGCAATTATCTAGCCCTGAATCCAACAAGGATCCAACCATGAACAGCATCAAGGCCCTTCGCAAGCTTTTCCTATCCATTTTCCTGTCCACCCACCGCCCCGCTACTCGGCTATTGCCGGCGCTTAGCTGGTTCCAGAAAAGCCAAGCCGTTTTAAACACCACGCAGGCCTTTGCTCAATTACTTAGAATGAAAATTGGAGCGTATCGTGAAAAAAACTATTATTTCTCTTAGCGTCATTGTATTGGGTTTCAGCGGTTTATCCGGCTGCGCCAACATGAGCGAAACTCAACAGACCACTGGCACGGGCGCGGCGATCGGCGCAGTTGCCGGAGCGCTACTCGGTGGTGGAAACAACCGGGTGACAGGCGCGGCCATTGGCGCGGCAGTAGGTGCAGGCGGTGGATATTTATGGTCAAAGCACATGGAAGACCAGAAGGTGGCAATGGAAAAAGCCACCCAGGGGTCTGGCGTAAGCGTAAGTCAGACGGCCGATAACCAGCTAAAGCTGGACATTCCGAGCGATGTTTCTTTTGACACTGGGCGCCATGACATCAAATCAAACCTGCGTCCGATCCTTGATCGCTTCAGCACCACCCTGAATCAAAACCCGGTAACGACGGTGACAATTATTGGCCACACAGACAGCACTGGCACGGATGCAATCAACGATCCACTTTCCCTCAATCGCGCCGCCTCGACGCGTGACTACCTCTTGGATCGTGGGGTAGCGACACACCGTATTGTCATTAATGGTCGTGGTTCGCACCAGCCGATCGCTAACAACGACACGATAGAAGGCCGTGCGAAGAACCGTCGTGTCGAGATTTTTGTGGCGGAACCCACACGCTGAGGCAAGCCAGCCTTATTTTCGGCGAACTGACTGCATGGAACTTGCATTCGGAATGCAGCCGCACAGGGGGTTGTTGATGGTTGATGCGGCTTTGCCTTGCGCCCGGCGAGCCTTCATATAGTCATTGAAATCGTCCTGGGTGACTTCAAGGGCAAATTGCTTATTGGTAATCAAGCTGAAGTCATTTATGTGCTGGAGAACGCTGTCGACGGTTTTTTGCGGGCGTTTCTCCTTGGGGTCATTCCACACATCAAAGAAGTCGACCAGGGTGAGTGCTTTGCCTTTACCAGTTGCCTTGGGGGGTGGGTCTCTGTGACCGCTTGAATCGCCGTTGCATTTAGATTGCCGGCGGCTAGCGGTGGCACTGATAAGCTAAGAAGGGGGGTCTCTGCCTTCGTCGCGGGCCAGCCGCAGTTCATAACCTGCCATCGCAGTGCGAACGAATTGCAGGCAGAGCAACCGCTCATCAGCGGCAGACAATTCGAGTCGGTAGCCCCTGACCAGCAATAGATTGTTGAGGGTGATGCTGTACGGGGCAATATTGCCGTTCTTCCAGTCCTCTTTGAGCCTTGCGAGCATCTTTTGCGCATCAGCCCGAAATTTCTCGAGGTCATCAATATCGGCAAAGCCATTGGCACGCCTTTCCTGGTCCGAGATGTCGACGACGCCGATCCAGTAGGCGTGCAAACTCTATTTTAGTTCTTCAGTGAGTTCGGTAATCGGGGTGAGGGTGCTGCAGAAGTCGAATCGGTCGGCTCGGTTACTGAGCTTGCTCTGGGCGTCTGCAAATGCCTGGTCAGAGGCGACGGCATGTTGTCGTACGAGGCGGCAGGCTTTTTTATAGCCAGCACCAACCGGAATTTTGAATTCGCGCTTGCCAATGACTGAACGGAGGTGTTCAGGGATGCCGCGACGGAAGGTGTATCGGGTACCCACTTTTTGCATATACGGGAGCATTATTTCATCCTTGTCGGACGCATCCCTTGTACTACCACTTTGTACCATTTTTTGTATCAACCTGTTGATTTGAAGTAATTATTACACAAATCAACAGCTTAAAAAATGTTGGCGGAGTGGACGGGACTCGAACCCGCGACCCCCGGCGTGACAGGCCGGTATTCTAACCAACTGAACTA
>JBBSCQ010000071.1:0-16183 GCA_038250105.1 Burkholderiales bacterium
CCAGCTTTCCATACCTTCCACGACACCTCCGTAGACCCCTGAAATGGTCTGATTGTTGGCGCGGAAACGGCCAAAAATCTTTTCCAGCGCATCCGACACTTCACCGACCGAAGCACGCAAACGCATGGCTTTGACGGCGAGATCAAGCAGATTACCTTCGCCGGATTCGGCTGCTGCGGTCAACGCCGATAATGCGGCTAAAACGGCAGCCGTGTCGCGCGTCGCACGAATTTTGTTGAGGCGAGCGATCTGTGAATCACGCACGGCATGGTTGTCGATATCGAGAATATCGATGGCATCCTGCTTCGCCAGCTTGTACTTATTGACACCAACGATGACATC
Source organism: Burkholderiales bacterium (assembly GCA_038250105.1). Taxonomy (GTDB): domain Bacteria; phylum Pseudomonadota; class Gammaproteobacteria; order Burkholderiales; family Rhodocyclaceae; genus Azonexus. The sequence continues at coordinate 343 of JBBSCQ010000071.1, forward strand.
CTTGCCGGAATCGATCCGCGCCTGCTTGTCGGCGGCACAGGTTTCGATCTGCATCTTGGCCCAGCCGGACTCGACCGCCTTGGTCATGCCACCCATTGCTTCGATTTCCTCGATGATGCCCCAAGCCTTATCGGCCATATCCTGGGTCAGCTTTTCCATCATGTAGGAACCGGCCCACGGATCAACAACATTGGTGATGTGGGTTTCTTCCTGAATGATCAGCTGCGTGTTGCGGGCGATACGCGACGAAAACTCGGTCGGTAGTGCAATCGCTTCATCAAGTGCGTTGGTGTGCAACGACTGGGTACCACCGAACACAGCCGCCATCGCTTCGATGGTGGTGCGCACGACATTGTTGTACGGATCCTGCTCGGTCAGCGACCAGCCGGAAGTCTGGCTGTGCGTGCGCAGCATCATCGACTTCGGGCTCTTGGCATCGAACTTGGTCATAATGCGATGCCACAACATGCGGGCGGCACGCATCTTGGCGATTTCGAGGTAGAAATTCATGCCGACGGCCCAGAAGAAGGACAAACGGCCGGCGAAGGTATCAACATCCATGCCGGAAGCAACACCTGTGCGGACATACTCCATGCCGTCAGCCAGCGTGAAAGCCAGCTCGATCGCCTGATTCGCCCCGGCTTCCTGAATGTGATAGCCGGAAATCGAGATCGAATTGAACTTCGGCATGTGCTGCGCCGTGTAGCCGAAAATGTCGGCAATGATCTTCATCGACGGTTTGGGCGGATAAATATAGGTATTCCGCACCATGAACTCTTTGAGAATGTCGTTCTGAATGGTGCCGGACAGCTTGTCCTGCGGCACGCCCTGCTCTTCAGCAGCGACAATGTAGCCGGCGAGAATCGGCAGCACAGCACCGTTCATTGTCATCGAAACGGAAACCTTGTCGAGCGGAATGCTATCGAAGAGGATCTTCATGTCCTCAACCGAATCAATCGCCACACCCGCCTTGCCGACGTCGCCAGTAACGCGCGGATGATCAGAGTCATAACCACGATGGGTGGCCAGATCAAAGGCGACGGAAACACCCTGACCGCCGGCGGCCAGCGCCTTGCGGTAGAAAGCATTGGAGGCTTCAGCGGTAGAAAAACCGGCGTACTGACGAATCGTCCACGGTTTAACGGCATACATCGTCGGCTGCGGGCCGCGCAGGTAAGGCGCGAAGCCAGGCAGGGTATCGGCAAATTCGAGGCCTTCGACATCTGCCTTGGTATACAAGGGCTTGACGGCAAGACCCTCGGGGGTAATCCAGTTTAGATTCTTGACGTCACCACCCGGAGAGTGCTTTGCGGCGGCTTTTTCCCAAGCATCCAGATCGTTGGAATCAAAAACTTTTTCAGACATGGGATCACCCTTTACTAATATTCGATGTTTTTCAGGCGGAGTAATGCAGAATACAAAATTCTACGCTTTCCAACCTGTCTTGACAGACTAAGTCACGCATAATACTGTATCCATAATTATAGAAGCAAGTCGGCATTGCACCGCCTTGCTCATTCACACCACACCAAGAATATGACCCGAATCGCACCTACCGCACTCTATCAGGAAGTGGCAGAACGCTTGCGCCAGCGTATCTTTGCCCATGAGTTAACGCCTGGCGACTGGATCGACGAACAGAAGCTGGCCGAGCAGTACGGCATCTCGCGCACGCCACTGCGTGAAGCGCTCAAGGTGCTGGCCTCGGAAGGACTGGTCGACCTGAAGCCGCGCCGCGGCTGCTACGTCACCGAAATCTCGCGCCAGGACATCGACGACATTTTCCCGCTGATGGCCATGCTTGAGGGACGTTGCGCTTTCGTTGCGGTGCAGTTGGCCAAGCCGGCCGATATCAAAGGCTTGAAAGCCATCCATGAAAAGCTGGAGTTGGCGGCGAAAGAAGGTCGGATCGATGCCTTCTTTGAGGTTAATCAGGAATTCCACCGGCGCATTCAGGAACTGACCAACAACCGCTGGCTGCTTTCCGTCATTCAGGATTTGCGTAAAGTCTTGAAGCTTTCACGGCTACATTCTCTTTCGCTGGAAGGTCGCCTGCAACAATCGCTTGAAGAACACCGCACGATCATGGCGGCGTTTGAAGCGGGCGATGCCGAGAAGGCCGAAAGAAGTATGCACGATCATCTGCTTTACGGCCGCGAAGCCTTGGCCAAGATGGATGCAACGCCGGCCAAAAAAGCCGACTAAGCTCTTTTTACTGGCGAAAAAAAACCCTGGCGGAAAAACCCGCCAGGGTTTTTTGTTGACCGTAGCAACTAGTGGTTACTTGCGCTTGATGCGCCGAAACCTGTTTGACCACGAACGTATTGGTCTTCGAAAGCGTCAATTTCCCTTAGAGCACGAGCACTGCTGTCCGTTTTCGAGAAAATGTAAGCCAACAAGAAGGCAAAGGGCATCGCAAACAAGGCGGGCTGGCCGTAGGGGAAGAGCGGTGCCGCGTTGTGCAGGACATCAACCCAAACTGATTTCGACAGCACCACCAAGGTGACTGCTGAAATCAGTCCACCGTAACCGCCAAACAGTGCGCCACGAGTTGTCAGGCCTTTCCAGAACATGGAAAGAATGAGCACGGGGAAGTTGGCCGCAGCGGCCACACCGAAGGCTAAACCAACCATGAAGGCGATGTTCTGCTTCTCGAACAGGATGCCGAGCACAATCGCGACAAAACCAAGGCAGATGGTGGCGATCCGCGAAACCTGGATTTCCTTGGTTTCTGAAGCTTGACCTTTCATGATGACGCGAGCGTACAAGTCATGCGAGATGGCCGATGCACCAGCCAGCGCCAGACCCGAAACCACTGCCAGAATCGTCGCGAAAGCTACCGCCGCCAAGAAGCCGAGAAGCATGTTGCCACCGACGGCATTAGCCAAGTGCATGGCGACCATGTTGCCGCCACCAATCAGCTTGCCGCCGACCGTGCCACCTTCGAAGAACTCAGGGTTCTGACCGACGATCAGGATGCCGCACAGGCCCATGATGAAGATGACGTTAAAGAAGTAGGCCACGAAACCGGAGGCGTAAAGCACCGATTTACGAGCTTCCTTGGCGTCGGTCACCGTGAAGAAGCGCATCAGGATGTGCGGCAGACCGGCAGTACCAAACATCAGGCCGAGGCCCAGCGAAATGGCGGTCACCGGATCAGCCAGCAGGCTACCCGGATACATCAGCTTGTCTTTAAGCTTGTGCACTGCTGTCGCTTTTTCCACCAAATTCTGGAAGGAGAAATCGAACTGACTGAAGGCGAGAATCATCACCAAGGTACCGCCAGCCAGTAGCATGCAAGCCTTGATGATCTGCACCCAAGTCGTCGCGACCATACCGCCAAAGGTGACATAAACCATCATCAGGATGCCAACGGCGAAGATGGCGACGTTGTACTCAAGGCCAAAGAGCAACTTGATCAACTGGCCGGCACCGACCATCTGGGCGATCAGGTAGAAGCAAACCACGGTCAACGAGGAAATCGCCGCCATTGTCCGGACCTTGCCTTCGTCGAGACGATAGGCGGTGATGTCTGAAAAGGTGAACTTGCCTAGATTGCGCAGACGTTCGGCCATCAAGAACAGGATGATTGGCCAGCCGGCGAAGAAAGCCAGCATGTAGATGTAGCCGTCATAGCCCTGGGTATAAACCATCGCGGTCAGACCGAGTAGCGTCGCGGCAGACATATAGTCACCGGCAATCGCCAGACCGTTCTGGAAGCCGGTAATGCCGCCGCCAGCGGTATAAAAGTCGGCGGTCGATTTGGTCCGGCTGGAGGCCCAGTAGGTAATGCCCATCGTCATCGTGACGAAGATGCAGAACATGATGATGGCGTGCCAGTTGGTCGCTTGCTTTTCGGTAACACCTTCGAGCGGGCCACCAGCAAAAGCCAGCGCGGCGACAGCCAGCAGGCCAAGTGCAGTCGAGAGTTTAGTCAGGTTGCGCATCATTTATTTTCCTTCCAGGCTTCCTTGACGATTTCCTGGGTCAGGGAATCAAATTCGGTATTGGCGCGCCGGACGTAAACCGCCGTCAGCGACCAAAAGAAAATAAACATGAAGAGTTCCACGGCAACGCCGACGGTCAGCATAGAACCTTCGCTGACGGGCTTTCCAAGCGATGCCGGGTTAAAGGCAACCACCATCACAAAGCCGTAAAACATGGTCAAAACAATCGCGGCCAACGTCCAGGCAAAACGGCTTCGTTTTGTCACAAGCTCCTGGAACTTCGGATTGACCCGCATCCGCTCATACATCGCGCTGCTCATGGCTTACCCCCTAATTAATAATTACCGGAATTCCGGCATCAATTATTATATCTTATAGAAGAGTAGGGAATTTGATTTGCATCGCCCGTTTTCAATCCAGACGCCCGCCAGAAAGATGACGCCATGACTACGGTCGACCTGACAAAAACCGACGAAATCGCCACACTGACGCTGAACAACCCGGGCAAGCTGAATGCCATCAACCTCAGCATGTGGTTACAACTGGCCAGCCATGTGGCCACCCTCTCGGCCGACTCGGCAATTCGCTGCGTTGTCATTCGCGGCGCCGGAGGTGATGCATTTGCTGCAGGCGGCGACCTCGAAGAATTTGTCACCGGCCGCGCCACGCTTGAGCAAGCCTTGTATTACCACGGTCAGGTCGCGGCCGCTTTGAATGCCATTGCTGATTGTCCGCACCCAACCGTTGCGCTAATCCAGGGCGCCTGCATTGGTGGCGGGCTAGAAATCGCCGGCGTCTGCGATCTGCGGATCAGTGGCGAAAGCGCCCGTTTTGGCGCACCAATCAACAAGCTCGGCTTCTCGATGTATCCCGGCGAAATGGAAGGCCTGCTCAAGTTGGCCGGCGCCGCGGTGATGAAGGAAATCCTGCTTGAAGGGCGCATCCTGACTGCCACCGAAGCCTACGAAAAAGGCCTGGTCACCCGCGTCGTACCTGACACCCAGAGCGAAGAGGAAGCCTATGCCACTGCCCGCCGTATCTGCGCCGGCGCACCACTGGTCGCAGGCTGGCACAAACAATGGATTCGCCGGCTGCAAAGCGGCAAAGCGCTCAATGACGAAGAAAAAGCCACCTCGTTCGCCTTCCTCGATACCGAGGATTACCAGGAAGGCTTGGCGGCCTTTCTGGAAAAGCGCAAGCCACAGTTCAAGGCGCGCTGAACAGGCTCCACAGCATCTTCGCCGCCAGCAAAATCAGGATGCCAGCAAAAATGCGCTTGAGCGTCGCCACCGGCAAACGGTGCGCCAGGCGAGCGCCAAAAGGCGCTGTCACCATGCTGGCCAAAACTAGCACAGCCAATGCCGGCAGATATACATAGCCCACACTACCCTCAGGCAGACCAACCGTTCCCCAACCGTTAAAGATATAGCCGAGCGTGCCGCCAACCGCAATCGGTAGACCGACGGCAGCAGAAGTCCCGATCGCGTGCTGGACGCGAACGTTGCACCAAGTCAAAAAGGGAACCGTTAGCGCACCGCCGCCAATCGCGACCAGTGAGGACAAAATACCAATACCGACGCCAACCCCAGCGATACCGACCGGCCTAGGCAACTCACGCGCGGCCTTGGGCTTCAGATTCAGCGCCATCTGCAAGGCCACGAGGCAAACGAAAAAAGTAAAGAAAACAGCCAATGGCCGCGCCGGAATATTGGCGGCAAACAGCGTACCAACCGCTGTGCCGAGAAGAATTCCCGGGGTAATGATTTTGAAAACTTTCCAGAGCACGGCACCGTGGCTGTGATGCGTGCGCAGACTGGATACTGCGGTGAAAATAATCGTCGCCATCGAGGTGCCAAGGGCCATGTGCAGCGTTTCTGCAATCGGAAATTGGCCTTGTGCGGCAAACATCAGTGTGAGTGCCGGAACCAGCAGAAGTCCGCCGCCGATCCCCAGCATGCCTGCAAAAAATCCGGCAAATGCACCAAGCGCAAGATAGGCGGCAGTCCATAACATCAAGCTCATACGAGTAGATTCCGGGAAATGAAAGCCCATTCGGTAGCCGAAACCGGCGTGATCGACAGCCGGTTGCCACGAGCAAGGAGGCGCATGTTAGCAAGTTCCGGCTGGGCGCGTAGTTCGGCCAGCCGGATGTAGCGCGACTTGCTGACGAAACGGACATCGCGCAACCACCAGCGCGGATTTTCGAGCTTGGATTTTGGGTCAAAATAGGGGTTGACCGGAGCAAACTGGGTTGCGTCCGGATAAGGCTCGGAACAGACCTCGCAAATGCCGGCAATGCCCGGCTCGGCGCAACCAGAATGATAGAAAAAGGCAAGATCACCAATCTGCATCGTATTGCGCATGAAGTTCCGCGCCTGATAGTTGCGAACGCCAAACCATGGGACGCTCTGATTCGGTGCGGCGGCGAGATCGTCAATCGACACCTCATCCGGCTCCGACTTCATCAGCCAGTACTGCGTCACTTGAGAAACGTAGCTTCCAGGCGCATACGAACACGGCCATCGGTATCGCGCAAGACCATCTGTTTGCCGTGAATTTGGTAGTTGGCCGTCGTCGCCAGAGCGCTCGAAAACTCGCGGGCCATGACATTGACCGGTGGCATACAGGCCATCCTCGTGCTGGCCATCTGACCAAAGCGCAAACCGGGCGATAGCGTGTAGGAACCGTTGAAACGGTTACAGCCATCCGAACCATGTGCGCGGCTATCTTTGGCCAATACCACATGCGGCTCAGCCCGCTCGCTAGCGACACTGACTGGTTTACCCTCGATTTCGACAGCACGCCAATAACTCTGCAATAGCGGCTCGTCGGGTACCGATGAAGCTGTTGAACAGCCAATCAAGGGAAGGGAAAGGCAGAAAATTAAAGCGCGTTTATTCATTTTTTCGGGCCAAAAAAGGCCCCCCGCGTGTGCCGCTAGGCCGGCATCCTGAACCTGAGTCCAGAGTAGCTACTTTCCTCCCGCATCAGGCACGCTCGATAAAGAGTGCGCACAACAGCAGTTTCAACGGTCAGTAACCGATGCCAATTAGCATTGGTTCAAGGAATATACGGCCTTGGCAAACACCGCAGGGGACGCTCGGCGGGCGGCGCCGGGGTCAGCAACAAATGACTACAAGTCGAGTTGCTGCTGGGGCGCAAGCACGGTATCAATCCGTGCTCCCATTTCGAAGATTCTACGCTTTGCGGCTGAAGTATCAAGGCCTTCGGCAACTGTTTCTGCGGGCGATGACGAACGGCCTGAAAGGTGTTCGTGAGCGATGTTCAACGCGGCCATGACGGCGACGCGCTCAGCAATCGTACTTTTGGTGCGCTGGGCAATTTCGCGCATTTTGTTGTCGACCAGATCCACCGAGGCGAGCAGCGAATCGCGCTCTTCCGGCGAGCAGGCAACGCGGTATTCGCGGCCCATGATCTTGACATCAAGGAAATTTGGCTCGCTGCTCATCTCAGGCATCCTCGGGCAACTTGTCCATCAGGCCTTCCAGACGCTCGCGCGCCGTCGTCATCGTCTGCCGCAAGTGCAGCCTTTCCGATTCCGCCGCCGCCATCTGGTTTTTCAGCACATCGTTCTCGGCGCGCAACTGGTGAATCAGTGCGACCACCTGTTCGATCTTGGCTTCGAGTGCTTCAATTTCGCTATTCATGGCGAGCACTATAGAGGGGGAAATGCCGTGTGGTCAAGGACTAAGCCTCTATTCTCAAAGTGTTTTGTGGGCATGGGGATGCATAATTATGATGCGCCGCAACACACGGCGCGTTAGAATTCGCCTCGCTTCAGGTGCTGCAATCGGAATTTCCGAACGCAGATAATCGGGAAAGCGGTGCGTCGAACTCGACAAATCCGCTGCTGCCCCCGCAACGGTAAGCAAGTGCGGACGTATCTCAAAGCCACTGGGTTCTCCCTGGGAAGGCGATACGTCAAAACTTGTGAGCCCGGAGACCGGCCTGGATCAACACGCAGAAGTGCCACGGGGGTGTGGCGCCGGTTCTCGTAACCTGTCTCTCCCCACGCATTTCTTTTCCAGCCATTCCGGTACGCGGGGACGCTCGCCGGGAAAGGGAGAATCATGAATCCACGTTTGAAAACTTTGGCGACAGTACTGTCGCTTCTACCTTTTTGTTCTGCGCATGCCCAGCAACTTGCGGCACTTGATACCGTCGTTGTTACCGCGACACGGCAAGCACAGCGCGCCAATGAAATCCTCTCGGATGTGACAGTGATCGAGACGGATGAAATCCGTAGTGCCGGACCAACCGCAACGATTAACGAATTGCTCGCCCGTCAGCCAGGAATTGAAATCAATCAGAAAGGCGGAATGGGGACCGATTCCAGCGTCTTCATTCGCGGCAGCAACAGCTCACATGCGCTGGTGCTGGTCGATGGCATGCGGATGGGTTCGACCACGCTGGGCGTTCCGGCTTGGGGATTTATCCCGCTGGAGCAGGTTGACCGCATCGAAATCATCCGCGGCTCCTGTTCCTCTTTGTATGGCTCAGATGCCATTGGCGGCGTCATTCAGATTTTCACCAAGCGTGGCGAAGGGCCACTGCGGGCCTTCGCCGAAGCCGGATTCGGCACCTGGAACACCAAGGCGCTGGCGGCTGGATTCTCCGGTGGCAAAGAGGGCTGGCGCTATAGTTTTCAACTCTCGGATAAACGCAGCGATTCATTCTCAGCGGTCAGCAATCCAAAAAGTTTTTACTACAACCCAGACAAGGATGGCTTTCATACCACTAGTAGTTCTGGCAGCCTTTCTTACTCGCCAATCAAAGGCCAGGAAATTGGCTTGAGCTATCTTTACTCCGATGGCTGGAACCGCTACGACTCATTCCCCAAGGCGAATGATTACAAGCAGAACCAAACTGTCTATGGGGCCAATATATATACTCGCAACCAGCTGACCGAAGCCTGGACGAGCACGATCAAGATTGGCCAGAGTGCTGACGATGGCCAGCAATACACCAACGGCACCAAAGGCTCAGATATCCGTTCAGCGCAGACGCAATATCAGTGGCAAAACGACATCACCTTGCCGATCGGCACCGCTTTGTTGGCAGCTGAACGCGTTGAGCAGAAAGTCTCAGGCAATGTGGCCTATTCGCTGAGCGAGCGCAGCATTAACTCCTATCTGGCCGGCTGGACCGGGCGTCTGGCTGATCATCGTCTGCAGTTCAACGTACGTCGAGACGACAACTCCCAGTTCGGTGGCAAAACCACCGGGCTGCTGGCTTATGGCTACCAGTTTTCGTCCAATTGGCGTGGCAACATGTCTTACGGGACCGGCTTCAAGGCCCCAACCTTCAACGACATGTATTGGCCGGGCGCGGGGAATCCTGACCTCCAGCCGGAAACGTCGAAGAACCGCGAGGCCGCAGTGCATTACGAGACCGGCCAGCAGCACACGTCGCTGACCTATTACCGGAATGACGTCGACAACCTGATCGAATGGGCACCCAATTCGAGTGGCTTCTGGATGCCCGCTAACGTCGCCAAGGCCAGGCTCAGTGGCTGGACACTCGCCTACACGGGACAATTTAGCGATTACAAACTGACCAGCAGTCTGGATTTGCAGAACCCAGAAGATATTGATCGCGAAAAAGTACTCCGTTATCGCGCTCGCCAGATCGCAAAGCTGGCATTGAGCCGTGACTTCGGCGCTTTCAATATCGGCGGTGAAGTCCTTGCCAGCGGGCAGCGTTATAACGATGCGAACAACACGCAGGAACTCGCTGGATACGGCACCCTTAATCTCTATGCGAGCTATCGCTTTGCCGCAGACTGGTCTGTCTTTGCCCGGGTAAACAACGTCTTCGACAAAGACTACGTCCTCGTCCAAGACTACGCGACACCGGGTGCGAATGCCTTCGTCGGCATCCGCTATAGTCAGAAGTAAGCCATGCCTTCCCGCCAGCGCGCCTTCCTGATTCTCGCCAGCCTCTGCCTTTTGGCCGTGGCGAGTTTCGGGCTGGCTTTGCTGGTGGGGAGTTTCAAGGTCGCACCGGCCGAGGTTCTGGCCGCCTTGCTCGGTCAGGAAGGCGGCGCTGGCGATGTGGTGTTGCAATTACGTTTGCCGCGGGCGCTGGCTGGTTTTGCCTGTGGCGGCTTGCTGGCGCTGGCCGGAGCGCTGATGCAGGTGCTCTTGCGTAATCCGCTGGCTGACCCTTACGTACTGGGCATTTCCGGCGGTGCAGGTGTTGGCGCGATGTTTGCCATGTTGATTGGGCTGCCCATTTTGGGGATAAACGGCCTGGCGTTCGCTGGCGCACTGGGGGCGATGTTTCTCGTCTTTGGCCTGGCGCATGGCGACGGTAGTTGGACGCAGACGCGTTTACTCCTCACCGGCGTTATCGTCGCCGCAGGCTGCGGTGCGCTGGTTGCCTTGATGTTGTCAATTGCGCCCGATACCAAGCTGCGCGGCATGTTGTTCTGGTTGATGGGTGATCTGGCGCAAGCCGGCAGTTCCTGGCCGCCTTTGCTGGCATTGGCGATTGCCTTAGCGCTGGCGATACCCTTTGCCCGGGAGCTCAACCTGCTGGTGCGCGGCTTGATGCAGGCCCAAGCTTTGGGAGTTGCGGTCAACCGGCTGCGTTATGCCATTTATCTGCTTGCCTCACTGGCAACGGCTGCTTCGGTGACCACCGCCGGGTCGATTGGCTTTGTCGGGCTGATCGTGCCGCATCTGGTGCGTTTGGCAACGGGCAACGATCAGCGTCTGCTGCTGCCGGCTTCGGTGCTGGCTGGCGGTTCCTTGCTGGTGCTGGCCGATACGTTGGCGCGCACAGTGATTGCACCGCAACAGTTGCCAGTTGGCGTTTTGACCGCATTGATCGGCGTGCCGGTTTTCCTCTTTCTGCTCTCGCGGCAAGCGAAATGAACCCGTCGCTACTCGAAGCTCGGCAACTAGTCGTCGAAATCGGCGGCCGTTGCGTCGTAAACCAGCTTGATCTGGCGGTTGCTGCCGGCGAACGGGTAGCCATTCTCGGCCGCAACGGCGCAGGCAAATCGACGCTGCTTTCAACCTTGGCTGGTTTACGTAAACCAGCCGGTGGTGCCGTTTTGCTCGATGGTGAGGATTGCACGCTGATGCCGCCGCGTCAGGCCGCCCTGCGCCGCGCTTGGCTCGGTCAGTTTCAGGCCGATCCTTTTGGTTCAACCGTGCTGGAAACCGCCCTCACCGGCCGCCATCCGCATCTTGGCCGTTGGGATTGGGAAACAACGCACGACGCTGAGTTGGCGCGCGGTGCGATCAAGGCCGTCGGGCTCGATGGCATGGAACAGCGACAGATTCATACGCTATCCGGTGGTGAGCGCCAACGGCTGGCGATTGCCACATTGCTCACCCAAGCGGCACCGCTTTACCTGCTCGATGAGCCGCTTTCACACCTCGACCTCAATCACCAAATGGCCGTGCTCGAACTGTTTGCCGGCGCGGCGCGCGACTGTGGCGCCGGTGTAATCATGGTCCTGCACGACCCAGCGCTGGCGCATCGCTTCTGCGACCGGGCGCTTTTACTCTATGGCGACGGCCGCACCGAATGTGCTGCGGTCGACGACATTTTGACGGCAAAAACGCTGTCCGAACTCTACGGCTATGGCCTGCGCCAACTGCAAGACGGCAACCATCGCTGCTTCATCCCGGAATAAGAAATGACTGTGACCCACGAAGAACGCATGCAAAAGAAGAAGACTGTAATCGACAGTCAGATTGACGCCGCGCAGGAAGAACGTGGCGTGCTGGTGGTCAACACTGGCAACGGCAAAGGCAAATCCTCGGCCGCGTTTGGCGTCGTCGCCCGCGCCCTCGGCCACGGTCTGAAAGTCGGCGTCGTCCAGTTCGTCAAAGGCCGTTCGGATACCGGCGAAGAAGCCTTCTTCCGCCAGCAGGCCAACGTCAGCTGGCATGTCGGCGGCGAAGGATTTACCTGGGAAACACAGGACAATGAACGCGACGCCAAGGCCGCCCAGCACGCTTGGAGCATCGCCTGCGAGCACTTGAGCAACCCGGAAATCGGCCTCGTCGTCCTAGACGAAATGACCTATGCCTTCAAGTACGGCTGGCTGGAACTGGATACGGTGATCGCCAAACTGCTCAGCCGGCCGACAATGCAGCACGTCATCATCACCGGCCGGGGCGCCCCGGAAGCCCTGCGGGCGGCGGCTGATACAGTCAGTGACATCGGCAACGAAAAGCATGCCTATCAGGCCGGCATCAAGGCCATGCCCGGGCTTGAGTGGTAATGCCAGCCTGCCCTGCCCTGCTCATCGCCGCCCCCGCGTCCGGTCAAGGCAAAACCACCGTCACCGCCGCCCTCGCCCGGCTGCATACCCGGCAAGGCCGGCGCGTCACGGTTTTCAAATGTGGTCCGGATTTTCTTGACCCGCAGATTCACGCCGTGGCCAGCGGTCGACCGTGTCAAAACCTAGATCTCGGTATGTGCGGTGAGGCGGATGCGCGCTGGCGGCTCAGCCAAGCAGCGCAGGATTCCGACCTTATCCTGATCGAAGGCGTCATGGGCCTGTTTGACGGCACTCCCTCCGCCGCCGATCTCGCCCGGCGTTTCGGCATTCCCGTCATGGCCTTGATCGATGCCGGAGCGATGGCTCAGACCTTCGGCGCTATTGCGCACGGCCTGGCCACTTACCAACCCGACTTACCTTTTGCCGGCGTACTGGCCAATCGGACGGCGAGCCAACGTCACATCGAGATGCTGCGCGACAGCCTGCCGCCCGGCATGGGCTGGTTTGGTGCCTTGCCGAAGAGCAACGACAGCTTACCCGAGCGTCACCTTGGTCTATTACAAGCGGCTGAGATCGACGATCTGGAAAACCGTCTCGATCGCCTCGCCGACTCCCTAGCGGCCAGTGCTACGACCATAGAAACAAAGGCTGGCCCCAGGGTCGACCTGCCAAAAGCGGTCAATTTCGCCGATGTTTCAGCGCCGACCATCGCCCCGCTCCTTGCCGGCAAACGCATTGCCATCGCCCGCGATGCGGCTTACGCCTTCATCTACCCGGCCAATCTGGAAACCCTGCGCAGCCTTGGCGCCGAGTTAAAGTTTTTCTCGCCGATTGCCGGTGAGTCGCTGCCCGAGTGCGACGCCGCCTGGCTGCCCGGCGGCTACCCGGAATTACACGCCGCCGCACTCAGTCAACACAGCCAGCTCTGGTCTGCCCTACACGCCCACGTCGCCGCTGGCAAACCCCTACTGGCCGAATGTGGCGGCATGATGAGCTTATTCGAAGAAGTCGTGGACAAAGCCGCTGTCAGCCATCGCTTCGGCGGCCTGTTGCCGGGCCGTTCGGTCATGCAGCAGCGTCTGACGGCGCTCGGCACACAATTTGCGGAATTGCCCGAAGGTCGAATCGCCGGCCACACCTTCCACTACTCAAAAAGTGAATCTTCACTCTTGCCGCTGGTCCAAACAACAACAGCCGATGGTCGCAGTGGCGAAGCGATCTACCGACAACAGCGCCTGACCGCCTCTTACGTCCATTTCTATTTCCCCTCCAACCCGGCCGCCGTCGCTGCGCTCTTCAGCTAAACACTTCGGTTTTTACGAACAGTAACTGCGATTTAATATCGTTTTTTCGGGAGCAAAGAGAGGGTTACACTACCCCTCGTAACTTTTCCACACGGAGACACACATGAAGAATTTTGTAATGATGGCCGCAGCCCTGGTGCTCGGCTTCACGCTTAGCGTCGGTGACGCCGAAGCCAAACGCCTCGGTGGCGGTAGTTCGTCCGGTATGCAGCGCCAGTCGGTTGCCCCGAGCGCCCCGCCATCTGCCGCCCGCCAAGCGCCGACAGCTGCGCCCGCTGCTGCCCCAGCCGCACAACCCAAGCGTTCGTGGATGGGCCCGCTGGCTGGTCTGGCCGCTGGTCTGGGTCTGGCCGCACTAGCTTCGCATTTCGGTTTTGGTGAAGGCCTGGCAAATATGATGATGATTGGTCTGCTGATCCTGGCCGTCGTCATGGTGATCGGTTTCTTCATGCGTAAAAAGGCGGCAGCCGCACAGCAATCGGGTATGGGTGGCATGCAGTATGCCAACGCCGGCCCGAACTACGGCAGCAACGCCCCGAGCACGCCTGACTTCACCCCGGCTGGCAGCGCTGCACCGGCAATAGCTTCGGCTGGCAGCAACAGCAACCACATCCCGGCTGACTTCGACGTTGATGGCTTTGCCCGCAACGCCAAGGTCAACTTCATCCGACTACAGGCTGCTAACGATGCCGGCAATTTCGACGACATCCGCGAATTCACTTCGCCGGAAATGTTTGCCGAGATCAAGCTGGAAATGGGCGAACGTGGTGCCAGCAAACAGGAAACCGATGTCGTTCAGCTCAACGCCGAAGTCTTGGATGTTGCCGAAGAAGCCAACCGTTACATCGTCAGCGTCCGCTTCCATGGCCTGATCCGCGAAGAAAAGGCCAGCCCAACCGAGCCGTTCAACGAGATCTGGAACATGACCAAGCCACGCGATGGCAGCAACGGCTGGACGCTGTCCGGTATTCAACAGGTCTAATCGCGACATAGCACGTCAAAAACCGGCGGAGAAATCCAGCCGGTTTTTTTTCGTCTCGTCTTCGACCACTGCCAATGTTTTTCAGTGGTCCACCGCTAGTCGCCGTTCTACCCCTGAATAATCTGCTCAAGCTGCGCCTTGTCGTTATCCGTGCGAATCTGCACCCAAAGCGGCAAATGATCGGACAACTCGAAGGTGTATTTAGCCGCCGTCAGCTTCGTGAACTTGGCCGTCGGGAACAATTCCTTGATTCGCCCATCGTCGATATGAAAATCAAGCACGCCGCCCACATCGGCAAAGCTTTCCGGATAGATCGGTGACGAATACTGCAGAATCTGATCGTAGCGCTTGTCCTTGGCCAGATTCGTTCCGTACTCATCTTTCAGCAGCGCCTTGGGCACCTGCAGACCATACTGGGTGATGGCCTTGAAGAGTGGACTGGTCCGGCTTGGAATATTGAAATCGCCAACGACAATCAAATCCCGATCAGTGGTTTGCTCGGAATCACGAAAATCATTGACCCATTTCCCTAGCAACTCCAGCTCGCTCTTGCGGTCAACCTCCTTGTCGCCCCATTTAATATGGGCGGCAATAATAATGAAATCAAAGTTTCCCGAACGGAACGAGGCAAGGTAGGGCAAGCGCCACCAGAATCGATCCTGAATCAGATACTCGCTGCCGACCTTGACACGTGGCGGCACCGCCACGGCGGCCAGGCCATTAAAACTCACCGCGCGTCGGTCATAAATGAACCCGAGGCGTTCGCCATTCCCTCCGGCGTCGGGCACTACGGCAGAATAAACGGCACGCCATTCCGGCCCAAGGATGTTTAAGACCCGCTTGAGGTCACCCAAGTTCTCCTGCAGTTCGACAATCGAAACCAGATCAAACTGACCAAGTATTTCGGCAATGTAGTGAATGGCGGCGCTGCTGCGCGCTTTCTTACCGAAGGCGCGAATATTCCAGGTAGCGAGATTGAGCGTTTCGTCAATCTTTGACGAGGGAATTTTCGCCAGTTTGATGCGCTCTTTGAGTTTGAGCAGACCCGCAGCAATTTGCGGGCTAACCAGTCCGTGATCCATGGTGCGATCTCCAAGTGGCTTCAACAGAGTTCAAGTACGTCTGATTCAATGGTAGAACAATAATTCACTGGGCGACATCACGGAATAACTGAGACGAAACAGTTTGTCGTTCATTGATCAGCGGCCACAACGTCTTGGCCAAACAGATCACAAGCGTTTGCCCAAGATCAATGACCACTATGGCTTTGCACGGCAATCGCACACACAAACGTCATGAAGAGTATCCCGATTTTATTGTAGAATCTTGATTCCAAGAACCGCCG
>JBBSCQ010000072.1:0-15629 GCA_038250105.1 Burkholderiales bacterium
GCCTGTCCGCACCTCGGCGTCTATTACACGCTATCGCAAGTGCGCAACCTGACGATTTCGGGTGATATTGGCTGTTACACGCTGGGCGCCGGTCATCCGTGGAATGCGCTCGATACTTGCGTCTCGATGGGCGCTTCGATGGGCATGGCGTTAGGCATGGACAAGGGCCGTGGCGAGAGTGACAAAGATAAGCGGATTGTCGCGGTGATCGGCGATTCCACCTTTCTGCACATGGGCATGCAAGGCCTGCTCGACATGGTTTACAACAAGGGTAATGTCACGGTGCTGCTGCTCGACAACCGCGCCGTTGGCATGACCGGTGGTCAGGATAATCCGGGCAATGGCCGCGACATTTATGGTGACGATGCGCCGCGCGTCGATTTCGCCAAACTGGTCGCGGCGCTTGGCGTCAAGGAAGAGCGCATTCATACCGTCAACCCTTACGAATTGCCGGTTTTGTTCAAGACAATCCGTGATGAAGTGAAGGTGCCGGAAGTTTCGGTCATCATCACCGATCAGCCTTGTGTGCTGATCAAGGATTATCACAAGATGAAGCCGTTTGAGGTCATCGATGACAAATGTACCGGTTGCGGCAACTGTATTGATGTCGGTTGCCCGGCTATTCACGTCACCCGGCGTGGCAAGGAAATCAAGCCGAATGGTCGTGAGGTTGATCTGGCCTTCGTGCGCATCGAAAGTTCGGTCTGTACCGGTTGCACCCTATGCGTTCAGCCCTGCGCCCCGGGCGCTATCGTCCATTACGCGCCGGTTTCGCCGATCAAGCTGGTCAATATGGGGTGTAAAGCCTAAATGAGCGAAAACATCAATATTCTCGTCGTTGGTGTCGGCGGCCAAGGCGTCATGACGGCGACCGAGATTCTCGCCGAAGCTGCGATTGCTATGGGTCACGACGCCAAAAAGACCGAAGTCGCTGGCATGGCACAGCGCGGCGGGGTGGTTTCCTCGCACCTGCGCTTCGGCAAGCGCGTCTTGTCGCCGCAGATTACGCCGGGTACGGCGGATGTCTTACTCGGCTTCGAGTCGGCCGAAACTATGCGCTGGCAGCACATGCTGCGCCCGAACGGCATTACGTTGATGAATACCGGCAAACTGGTGCCGCCGGTAGTTGAGCTCGGCTTGTTCGACTACCCGGATGATCCGCTGGCAGAAATTAGACAGGCCGGCCGTCAGGTCGTCGCTTTCGATGCCTCTTCGATTGCTCAGGAACTCGGCGACATCCGTCTCGGCAATACCGTCATGCTCGGTGCCATCGCCGACCATCTGCCGTTTTCGGCCGAGGTGTTGCTCGACTGCGTGCTCAAGCGTTTCGAGCGCAAGGGCGAAAAACTGGTCGAACTAAACCGCCGGGCTTTCGCCGCCGGGCGTGCGGCCGTTGGCGAAGCGGAATCAGCGCTGGCGTAATCTGATAAAATGCGCGCCAACTCAAAGGGAAAGGCAGCCGCCTTTCCCCTTTTCATTTTTGTTGGATGCGACGATGACGGCACAAATTATCGATGGCAAGGCGCTGGCTGAAGAGCTGCGTCAGGGTTTCAAGGCGCGGGTTGAGGCGTTGACGGCGAAGGGGCATCGGCCTGGCCTGGTGGTCATTCTGGTTGGGGCTGATCCGGCCTCCGAGGTCTATGTCCGCAACAAGGTCAATGGCTGTCTGGCCATCGGCATGCATTCCGAGAAAATTACCTACGATGCTACGGTCGACCCGCAAATAGTGCTAAAAAAGATCGCCGAGCTGAATGCCGATCCGAATATCCACGGCATCCTGGTGCAGTTGCCGCTGCCCAAACATTTCAATGAAGAAGCTGTCCTCGAAGCGATTGCCGTTGATAAAGACGTCGATGGCTTCCACGCCGAAAACGTCGGTGCGCTGGCCCAGGGCAACCCGCGTTTCATCCCCTGCACGCCCTACGGCGTCATGAAAATGTTCGAAAAAGGCAATGTCGATCTGCGTGGACTGGATGCTGTCGTCATCGGCCGCTCGAATATCGTCGGCAAGCCGATGGCGCTGCTGCTGATCAACGCTGGCGCGACCGTTACCGTGTGCAATTCGCGCACCAAGGATTTGATCGGCCATACCCGCCGTGCCGATATTCTGGTTGCTGCTGTCGGCAAGCCGCGTTTCGTCACCGCCGATATGGTCAAGCCGGGCGCCGTTGTCATCGACGTTGGCATTAACCGTTTGCCGGACGGCAAGCTTTGCGGCGACGTTGATTTTGCCGGTTGCCTCGAAGTTGCCGGGCAGATTACCCCGGTGCCGGGCGGCGTCGGCCCAATGACGATCACCATGCTGCTCGCCAACACCATTGAAGCAGCCGAACGCAAGGCCGGGCTATGAGCGAGAAACTGATGAGCGAAAAACAAGTGCTGGTCGGCGTCGTCATGGGCTCCGATTCGGATTGGCCGACCATGCAGGCCGCGGCCATCATTCTCAAGGAATTTGGCGTGGCGTTTGAAGCGCGGGTGGTTTCGGCCCATCGCACGCCCGATCTGCTCTTTGAATATGCCGAGGCGGCGCTCGGCCGTGGCCTCAAGGCGATTATTGCCGGTGCCGGTGGCGCCGCGCATCTGCCGGGCATGCTGGCGGCCAAGACCACCGTGCCGGTGCTCGGCGTGCCGGTGCAGTCGAAGGCGCTATCCGGGGTCGATTCCTTACACTCGATTGTTCAGATGCCGAAAGGCATTCCGGTCGCTACTTTCGCTATCGGCGAGGCTGGCGCGGCCAATGCTGCTTTGTTCGCCATCGCCATGCTGGCCAACGAAAATCCGGCATTGAGCCAGAAACTGCAGGCTTTTCGCCAGGCCCAGACGGCAAAAGTGCTGGCCATGAACCTGCCGGAAGTTTGATCGCCATGACTGCCGGAGTAATTCTGCCGCCAGCGACGCTGGGTATGCTTGGCGGTGGCCAGTTGGGGCGATTCTTTGTCGCCGCAGCGCATGAGCTGGGCTATCAAGTCTGGGTGCTTGACCCGGACAGGAACAGTCCGGCGGCGCAGATCGCCGAGCGGCATTTTTGTGTCGCTTATGACAATTACGCTGCGCTGGATGAGTTTGCTCAAGGCTGCGCGGCGATTACCACCGAGTTCGAAAACGTCCCGGCCGCTACGCTCGACTATCTCGCCAAATTTGTCCCGGTGCATCCGGCGGCAGCGGCGGTGGCGATTTGCCAGAACCGGATCGCCGAGAAAAGTTTTTTGCGCGACAACGGTTTGCCGCATGGCCCGTTCGCGACGATTTCCTGCGAAGAAGATATCCGCCAGGCTGATTGCGCTCTGTTTCCGGCGATATTGAAAGTTGCCCGTTTCGGTTATGACGGCAAGGGGCAGGCGACGGTGCATAACGTCGACGAAGCGCTTTTGGCCTTTGCCCGTTTCAAAGGCGAGCAATGTGTTCTTGAGCAGCGCCTGACGCTGGATTATGAAGTCTCCGTCGTCCTGGCGCGTGACCAGCGGGGTCAGGTGCAATGTTTCCCGACCGGTGAGAATCAGCACACCAATGGCATTCTCGATGTCTCAATCGTCCCGGCTCGGGCTTCCGCCGGCATTCGCAGCGCGGCTGAAGCCGTCGCCGCGCAGATCGCCGAAAAGCTCGGTTATATCGGCACCATGGGGGTGGAGTTCTTCATCAGCCGGGGCCGGCTGATCGTCAATGAAATGGCACCGCGTCCGCACAATAGCGGCCATTACACGGTCGATGCCTGCATCACCAGCCAGTTCGAGCAGCAAGTTCGCGCCCTGTGTGGTCTGCCGCTGGGCGAAGCGCGGGCGCATTCGGCCTCGGTCATGGTCAATCTGCTCGGCGATCTTTGGTACGACGGCGAGCATTACCGCGAGCCGGATTGGGCAAAACTCTACGCCGTGCCGAATCTGAAATTACATCTCTACGGCAAGCACCATGCGCGACCCGGTCGCAAAATGGGGCACTTCACGGTCATCGGTGAAAACGCTGCTGAGGTTCAGGCGGCGGCACTGGCGGCGCGTACCGCCATCGGCATTCAGGGCGAATGATTCCAGCCGACGCCGATTATGCCCGCGCGGTAGAACTGCTGCGGGCTGGTGAATTGGTCGCCTTTCCGACGGAAACGGTCTACGGCTTGGGGGCGGATGCCTCAAACCCGGCGGCGGTAGCAAAAATTTTCGCCGCCAAAGGTCGTCCAGCCGATCATCCGCTGATTGTCCATGTTTGCGGACATGCTGCGGTCGACCGCTGGGCCGAGAAAATTCCGGCCGTCGCCTGGGAGTTGATGGAAGCCTTCTGGCCTGGTCCGCTGACGTTGATTCTAAAAAAACAGGCTTGGGTTCCTGATGCCGTGACCGGCGGCCAAGATACCGTTGGTCTGCGCGTTCCCGGCCATGCCGTGGCGCTCGAACTATTGCGCCGCTTTGCCGCCAGTCCTGGCGGTGTTGGCCAACATGGTGGCATCGCCGCCCCCTCAGCCAACCGTTTCGGCCGGATCAGCCCGACCACGGCGGCTCATGTTCTGGAAGAGCTCGGCGACCGTGTGCCGCTCATTCTCGATGGTGGCGCCTGCTCCGTCGGTATCGAATCGACCATCGTCGATTGTTCGCGTGGCGAACCCGTTGTCCTTCGCCCCGGCCACATCGCCCCGGCGCATCTGGAGGCAGTTCTCGGCCGCCGCCCCTTGATTGAAAGTGCCAGCGGCGCACCCCGTGTATCTGGCTCCTTGGCCGCCCATTACGCCCCGCAAACGCCGCTGCGTCTGGTCGCCAGCGAACGTCTGCTCGATTTTCTCAACGCCCAGCGCCACAAAGGCGATTTTTGCGGCGTGCTCAGTCACAATCAGCCGCCACAGTCCGGCATGCCGCACCTCTGGCGAATGTTGCCGGCCGATCCGGTCGGCTACGCTCATGATCTCTACGCTGCCCTGCGCGACCTCGATCACGCCGAAATGAATCTGATTGCGGTCGAATCGC
This sequence comes from Burkholderiales bacterium, assembly GCA_038250105.1. Classification (GTDB taxonomy): domain Bacteria; phylum Pseudomonadota; class Gammaproteobacteria; order Burkholderiales; family Rhodocyclaceae; genus Azonexus. Next base: position 4,947 of record JBBSCQ010000072.1, read on the forward strand.
TGCCAGAAAGCCCCGCATGGGCCGCAGTGGCCGACCGCCTGCGGCGTGCCGTCGCAGGTTCCGGTCAGCCCTGATCTGTCACCGCAGATTGGCTTGGCAAGCGGGCTATTCTGGTAAGATTGTTTCAGTCTTTGGGGGGGTAGCTCAGTTGGGAGAGCGCCTGGTTCGCAATCAGGAGGTCGTGAGTTCGATCCTCATCCTCTCCACCATCGAACTAAACGAAGAAAAGTTTAGACTGGCGCCCTTATTCTGCATCCACTGCAACGATCTTGGCGTGCTAGCCCGGCTCAAAATTTGTCGGGGCGCAGCACCTGCACATCGGCAATGAAAATTACCATGCTGTACTGCGCGTAGTAGCGGCTTTTTAGATTGAGGGCAATCGCCTCGGCTACCGCCAAATCACACAGTATTTCAATGCGAATGTTGGCGCTGGGTGGCCAAAGGCCATCACGTTCGCCATGGGCGCCATGACCACGGGCATCGGTGATGGTGCAGCCACGTGCTCCAAGGCGCGCGAGGTCGGCCACGATGGCACGTTCAAGACTAGCTTCGCAGACGACGGTCAGAAGTTTTCGGGAGGTTAGTTCATGGGTCATCAGAGATCACCGATCAGGCGGGTCGCCATACTGTGGTAAAGCGGTATGCCGACCAGTAGGTTGAAGGGAAAAGTAATACCGAGTGCCGCACCGATCGACAGGGCTGGATTGGCTTCGGGTATAGCAATACGCATGGCAGCCGGGGCCGCAATGTAGGACGCGCTGGCAAAGAGCGTGGCGAGCAGCACGGCACCGCCGATGGAAAGATCGATCAGGTGTGCCGTGAGCAAACCCAGCCCGGCTGCAGCAAGCGGCATGGCGATGGCAAAGACCAGAAGAAAGCCGCCCGCCTTGCGCAGATCACCAAGACGACTGGCGACGACCAGGCCCATCTCAAGCAGGAAGAAGGCTAGCACACCCTTGAAGAGATCAAGAAACAGCCGATCCAGAGGCTTGATGCCGTCGGCACCGGCTATCCAGCCGATTAGCAGGCCACCGACCAGTAACACGATACTCTTGCCGGAGAGCACTTCATGCAACATCGGTCCCAAACGGCTTTCGTCACCGCCGCGCCGGGCCAGTATGACGCCGAGCACGAGTGCCGGAAACTCAAGCAAGACTAGGAAGACGACCATATAGCCTTCGAAGGTTTCGTCCAGCCGCGTCAGATAGCTGGCGGCTACGGCGAAGGTAACCACGCTGACTGAACCATAGTGCGCGGCAATCGACGCCGCATCGGCGCGGCTCATCCGGCCGAGACGGTACAGGATGGCGAAGGCGGTAAGTGGGATCAGCATTGCAGCCAGCAACACAACGACGGCTGGCCCGGCCAGGCTCGCCAGCGGATACTTGGCCAGTTCAATCCCACCCTTGAGACCAATGGCGAGGAGGAGAAAAATACTTAGGGATTCATAGAGAACGCCAGGTATCTTGAGGTCCGAACGGATGACTCCGGCCATCAGGCCGAGCAGAAAGAAAAGAATAACGGGCTCGAAGGGCATGGACCGACTCCAACATTAAGCGCAGATTGGGGCGGCGTACTCTGCCGCCCCTTCGTTCAGGAGAGGTAAATTCCGGCGGATTTAACCCGGGGCTTACAAAGGCTGCTCAGCGAAGTATCAGTCACTTCGTAACGTTCGATCTGCCAGTGCCTGAAAGCTTGGGAAATCAATATCGCTTCGCTGCCATTTAACTGCCGGTCGGCATTGACGATGTCGAGCATTGAACGCAAGGCCAATTTTTGCAGACCAGGGTCACGAATTTCGTCAAACAACAGGCCAATACTGACACCATCAAGTTCTAACTGGCCGGCTGGCTGGCGTTGTGCGCTGGTCAGCCAGTCTTCGTAGTATTCGTAGAACACTTGGTCAAAGCGATCCGGATTCAGGCCGATCTTGTTGATGATGTCCTTCTTTTCAAGTGCAGCCAGTTCGCCGGAGTCAATGGCGCCATCGGCCATCAGGGCAATGGCTATAACGCGGCCGATCGCTTCCGGGCTATTGGTGGGGTAATGACGCATGGTGATTCTCCTTGGTGGATGTGGGTGCTTCGAATGCCCCTTAGCGGCGGGGGCAACGCCACTATCGCCTTGACAGAGAAATAAATCAAATTAAAGTATTTGCTAACTTTCATTTGCCAGGACTTATCTATGCCACGCCGCAGAATTACTTTTCGTCAGCTTGAAACCTTTGCCGAAGTCGCTCGCCAGTTGAGCTTTACCCGGGCTGCCGAGGCGCTTCACCTGACACAGCCGGCCGTATCGATCCAGATCCGGCAGGTTTCGGACACGATCGGGCTACCACTTTTTGAGCAGACAGGCCGGGAAATCACCTTGACGGCCGCCGGTGAAGAACTGCTGACGACGGTTCGCGACTTGGATGACGCCTGGAATCGATTTGAATCGTCGATTGATGATTTGAAAGGTTTCAAACGCGGTAAGTTGCGCGTCGCGCTGGTGACGACAGCGAAACACTTTCTCCCCCGGATGCTGGGCGCCTTTTACCAGCGTTACCCGGATATCGACATCGAGCTTGAAATTGCCAATCGGGAAAAAATCGTTCAGCGGCTCAACAAAAATCAGGATGACCTTTATGTCATGTCCTATCCGCCAGACGAGCTTGACATCGTGACACATCCATTTCTCGACAACGAATACGTCTTGCTGGCCCCGGTGACGCATTGGGCCGTGGGCAAATCCCTGACGCTGCAGGCGCTGGCTGGCGAGCCTTTTCTGTTGCGTGAACAGGGTTCCGGATCGCGCCATGTGATCGATGCCCACATGCAGGCAACCGGCATTACGCTCAAGGTTCGCTTGTCGCTGGCCAGCAATGAAGCGATCCGCGATCTGGTGGCCAGCGGTATGGGATTGACGGTGCTTTCCCGTCAAGCGCTGGGTGAGCACCCAGACCGTCTTGGTCTTGCCGTCCTCGACGTAGAAGGCTTTCCCCTGCACAGCATGTGGAGTGTCGTCCACCTGCGGTCCAAAGTCCTTTCCCTGCCAGCCAAAGCCTTCCTTGATGACTTGCTGAAAAGTGCCTCGACTGGGAAGCGGTTATCTGGCATGTGAAGCCGGTTTTCAGCAGAAGGCCATGGCAAGCAGGGCGGGATCATCCAGCAGGTTCAGCAAGGCGTAATTGGCCAGACGATTGGCTGTCAGCCAGGCATATGTGGAAATTCTGATCAGTGCGTCGGTCAAGCGGATCTCGAAGTGCGGGAAGCGGGCGGGATTTTAGCAGCTTGGTATCTTGCGCCGAATCTAAACGGCCGGCGGGCTAGGGGTTTTCCCTTGCTTTCTTGCAAATCGGAATGATTCTCTGAATACTCTAGCGGAATGGGCCGGTGCAAGTGATACGCGCCATTCCCAAGTTCCAGATCAGGTTTTTCTTTGACAAAACTACGAATGGATGGAGGATCAAGATATGACACTTGCTGCCAAAGTGCGGACGCACAAGCTTTCACCCCACGCCGGCCTCTGTGTGACCGGTTTTAACATGGTCGGTCCGGAGTCTCCGGCGCTTGAAGCGATGACTGATTTTTCTCGGGTGGAGGTCGTGGCGATTGGTTCCGGGGTGTCACTGTCTGAGGCCAATGCGAAGATGATTTCTCGTGGCGTTCGGCTGCTGATGGTGACTGGCGCTGATGATCAGGTTGAAGGACTGATAACGGCCCGGGATCTCTTGGGCGAACGACCATTGCAACTGGCTCTGGCGCGCGGAGGCAAGCGGGATGAGCTGTCAGTGATTGATTTGATGTGCCCACGCGCCAATATTGATACTTTGTATCTCAATGAAGTGATGAACGCCCGCGTCATCGATATTCTCAATGCCTTGAAGCAGCAAGGTCGGCAGCACATCATGGTTGAGGATGTCGATCAGGTGACGGGCTTGCCCCGGGTGCGCGGTATTTTTTCGGCGACGCAGATTGGCCGCTTGTTGGGCGTCCCGGTACTTGGTTTTGATTTGCCTGAGACCTTTGCCGAGATCGAGGCGGCGCTGGCGAACTGAGCCGGGGCGGTGGGCATGACGACTCGGGAGGATTTGCGCGAACTGGCCAAGCAGTCGCTACTCTCGCACTTCGCCGATTTGTGCCAGGGTGCGGTAATTGTCGATGCCCAGGCCAATGTGGTCTGGATGAACGACCGCTATCCCGAGCGTTTGGCCATCGCCGATCCAGCGGCGGCGATTGGCCGGCCAATTGAAGAAGTTATTCCGAACAGCCTGATGCGGCAGGTGGTTGAGAGCGGTCGCCCGATCATGCTCGACATCATGGATTTCGGCGAGCAGTCCTTTGTCGTTACCCGTCTGCCGCTACGCGATGACAACGGGGCGGTGATCGGTGGCGTCGGCTTCATGCTCTACGACGACCCACGTCACCTGGCGCCGGTGGTTTCCCGCTACCAGCGCCTGCGAACTGATTTGGCCGAGGCCGAACGCAAGCTGGTCGAAGCGCGGCGAACGAAATACACCTTTTCCAGTTTTGTCGGTACCGGCCGGGCTTGCAGCGAGGTTAAACAGGCGGCCCGGCGAGCGGCGCGCACCGCTTCATCGGTGCTCATTCTTGGCGAAACCGGTACGGGTAAGGAGTTGCTGGCGCAAGCCATTCATGCCGCTAGTCCGCGTGCTGACGGGCGCTTTGTAGCGGTCAACATCGCGGCAGTGCCGGAAAACTTGCTGGAGGCCGAGTTCTTCGGCGTTGCGGCCGGTGCTTTTACCGGGGCCGACAAGCGCGGTCGCGAGGGTAAGTTCAAATTGGCCGATGGCGGAACGCTATTTCTCGATGAAATCGGTGATATGTCGCTCGCTCTCCAGGCCAAACTCCTGCGCGCCTTGCAAGAGCGGGAGTTTGAAGCGGTTGGCTCGAACCGGTTGGTGAGCGTCGATGTGCGGATCATCGCGGCGACCAGTCGCAATCTGGAAAAAATGGTGGCCGATGGCCAGTTCCGGGCAGATCTTTATTATCGCTTGAACGTCATCACCCTGAACACGCCACCCTTGCGTGGCCGGCTGGAGGATCTGCCGTTGCTGGCTGAATATCTGGTCGATCACATTTGCCGTCAGCAAGGCATTCCTGTCCATGGCATCAGTCCGGCGGGTATCGAGCGTCTGCGTCGGCATAACTGGCCGGGCAATGTGCGTGAGTTGTCAAATGTGCTGGAACGAGCCCTGTTGATGTCGGATGGAGACACTTTGGAGGCAGCCGGCCTTGACCAAGTGATGCCGCCGCCCAGTGCAGCCCCGCTGCCGACTGGCGGCATGAGCAGCATTGCTGAAGCGGTGGCGCAGGCTGAGCGCGAGGCGATCATCACTGCCTTGCGTACTAGCCTGGGCATCAAGGCGCAGGCGGCGCGGCTACTGGGAATTTCCCGTGCGGCGCTCTATGAAAAAATCGCTGTACTGGGTGTCGACGCCAGTGCTGCTTGATCTGTCTGCCCGGCTGAGCACAGTGTCCAGCCGGGCAGACAAGTGATTGCTGCGGTCGACCTGGAGATTTGCTTAATCTCCATTTGTTTCAAAGACTTGGAATATCAGGCACAGGGCGTGCTATCAAGAATGCACCGCAATAATTCAAATGGAGACAACTGTGGACTTTCTAATCGTTCTGGGGGCCTTGGCTTTTTTGATGTTCGTGGCCTACCGAGGCTTCAGCGTCATCCTCTTCGCACCTATTGCTGCCATGGGCGCGGTCTTGTTCATCGACCCAACCATGGTGGCACCGATGTTTACCGGCTTGTTCATGGACAAGATGGTCGGCTTCGTCAAAAACTTCTTTCCTGTCTTCCTGCTCGGCGCCGTATTCGGTAAGGTTATTGAACTTTCCGGCTTCTCAAAATCCATCGTCGCTTCAGTCATCAAGCTGATCGGCCGCGAACGGGCGATGCTCTCCATCGTCATCGTCTGCGCGATCCTGACTTATGGCGGTGTCTCGCTGTTCGTGGTCGTCTTCGCGGTTTATCCGTTTGCCGCTGAGATGTTCCGCCAGGGTGGTATTCCCAAGCGCCTGATTCCCGGGACGATTGCCTTGGGCGCCTTCACCTTCACGATGGATTCGCTGCCCGGTACGCCGCAGATCCAGAACATCATTCCGACCACCTTCTTCAAGACCGATATCTATGCTGCACCGTGGTTAGGGGTGATTGGCGCGATCTTCATCTTCATTTGCGGCATGCTTTATCTTGAGTCTTCCCGTCGCCGTGCGGCTGCTGCCGGTGAAGGTTACGGTGAGGGCCACACCAACGAGCCGGAACCGTTCGAGCATGAAAAGCTGGCTCATCCGATGATTGCGATTTTGCCGCTGATCATGGTTGGCGTGATGAACAAAGTGTTTACCACGGCTATACCGGCGCTTTATGGCGAGAAAGTTTCCTTCATCCCGGCAGTCATCGGCAAGGCGGCGCCGGTGGTGCAGCAGACCAAGGCGGTTGCGGCAATTTGGGCTGTCGAAGGTGCTTTGCTGCTAGGGATTGCCACGGTGTTTATTTTTGCCTGGCGGACGGTTTTTTCGAAGTTTGCCGAAGGCAGCAAGGGGGCTATCGGTGGCGCTTTGCTGGCGACGATGAATACCGCATCCGAGTACGGTTTCGGTGCAGTGATCGCGGCGCTTCCTGGCTTTTTGGTGGTGGCCAATGCGCTGAGCTCGATTCCCAATCCGCTGATCAATGAAGCGATTACCGTCACGGCACTGGCTGGTATCACCGGCTCGGCATCCGGCGGCATGGGGATTGCGCTGGCGGCGATGGCGGAAACCTTTATTGCCAACGCCAACGCAGCTGGCATCCCGCTCGAAGTTTTCCACCGGGTCGCTTCCATGGCTTCCGGCGGTATGGATACCTTGCCGCATAACGGCGCCGTTATCACGCTGCTGGCGGTGACTGGCCTGACCCACCGTCAGTCGTACAAAGACATCTTCGCGATTACCATCATCAAAACGATGGCGGTGTTCGTGGTGATCGCCACCTACTACGCCACGGGTATTGTTTGATTTGGAAGTCTTGACGCAGAGGTGCGGAGAAAGGCGTAAAAGAAAGCACTGGAATATCTTTGCGTTGGCCCGATGAGTCGGGCCAACCACCAGTTTTCCGCTGCCGCTCTGCACCTCGGCGTTTCAACCCGGTTTTTCTGCTTTGATAACAAAAATTTAGGAGACAAAAGATGGCTCTTTCCCGCCACCCAATGGCTGCATCGCTGCGTGCTTCCGATACTGGCAAGATTGTTTCCGCACGCGATGCGGTGCGTCTGATCAAGGATGGTGATACGGTCGCCACCGGCGGTTTTGTCGGCATCGGCTTTGCTGAAAATATTGCGATTGCCCTGGAAAAACGTTTTGTCGAAGGTGAGGAGGCTGACCTGCATGGTCTGGGCAGCCCACGTAACCTGACTTTGGTCTACGCGGCCGGGCAGGGCGACGGCAAGGAGCGCGGGCTGAATCACTTGGGGCATGATGGCTTGGTCAGCCGGGTTATCGGCGGCCATTGGGGCTTGGTGCCCAAGCTGCAACAACTCGCTGTAGCTAACCGGATCGAAGCCTACAACCTGCCGCAAGGCGTAATCACCCACTTATTCCGCGATATTGCGGCGGGCAAGCCGGGAACGATTACCCGTGTTGGCCTGGGAACATTTGTCGATCCACGTTTTGGCGGCGGCAAGTTGAACGAAAAAACCACTAAGGACGTGGTGCGTTTGATGGAAATTGATGGCGAGGAATACCTGTTTTACAAGGCATTTCCGATCAATATTGGCATCATTCGCGGCACTACCGCCGACCCGGATGGCAATATTACGATGGAGAAAGAAGCGCTGACGCTGGAGGCGCAGGCGATTGCGATGGCGACGAGAAACTCCGGCGGTATTGTCATTGTGCAGGTTGAGCGGATTGCTGAGCGCGGCACGATGAACCCGCGCCAGGTGAAAATTCCGGGCATTTTGGTCGATTGCGTCGTCGTCGCCGAAAAGCCTGAGTACCACATGCAAACTTTCGTCGAGCAATACAGCGCCGCTTTTGCTGGCGAGATCAAGGTGCCGATGTCGGCAATCGCCGCGATGCCGATGAGCGAGCGCAAGATCATCGCCCGTCGGGCCGCGCTCGAATTGAAGGCCAATGCCGTGGTCAATCTGGGCATCGGCATGCCAGAAGGTGTGGCCAATATCGCGGCGGAAGAACAGATTGTTGATCTGATGACCTTGACCGCCGAGCCCGGCGTGATTGGTGGCGTGCCGGCCGGCGGCCTCAGTTTCGGCGCGGCAACCAATGCGCAGGCGATTATCGATCAGCCGAGCCAGTTCGATTTTTACGATGGCGGCGGCCTCGATATTGCCTTCCTCGGTCTGGCGCAGGCCGACAAGCAGGGCAACCTGAATGTCTCCAAATTTGGGCCACGGCTGGCCGGGGCCGGCGGCTTCATCAATATTTCGCAGAATGCCAAAAAGGTGGTTTTTGTCGGTACGTTCACTGCTGGCAATCTGGAAGTTGCGGTCGACGCCGGAAAACTGATTATTTTGGAAGACGGCAAGGCGACGAAGTTTGTCGAGGAAGTCGAGCACCGTACCTTCAGTGGTTCGCAAGCTGCCAAATGGGGCAAGAGCGTACTTTATGTCACTGAACGCTGCGTCTTCAAGCTGACCAGCGAAGGGCTGGAACTGATCGAAATTGCGCCGGGGATTGATCTGCAAAAAGATATTCTCGACCGGATGGATTTCAGGCCGATCATGCACCACGAGCCAATGCTGATGGATGCGCGCATTTTTTCCGATGAGCCGATGAACATTCGGGCCGAAATGCTTGAGCGGCCACTAGCCGAACGCCTTTCCTATGACCCAGAGCAGAACCTGTTCTTTGTCGATTTCGCTGGCCTTTCGGTGCGCACGGAAGCGGACATTGCACGTATTCTGGAGGCGGTGGAAAGTAACCTTGCACCGATTGGCCACAAGGTTAACGCTATCGTTAATTACGACCGTTTCTCCATCGTGCCGGAACTGGTTGATGATTACATTGGTGTCGTCAAGGGCATCATGGACCGGCATTACCACGACGTGACGCGCTACACCGGCAATACCTTCTTGCGCATGAAGCTGGGCGAGGCGTTGGAAAAGCAGCAGATTCCGCCGCACCTTTACGAGAACGCCGACGAGGCGCAGGGGCATTTGGGGCAATAGTTGTTTCCATCATTGCTACGCTGAACCAATCGGATTTTGTGGGGTCGGCTAAAGCCGGCTTCACAATGGTCATGCCTTTAGGGTGGGAATTTAGTGCGGCTGATGAAAGTCAGTCAACGACAGATGTTTCGATGACCAAGGTATGATTCGGCGATTCCTACGGTCAACACGGGTTTTTGCATGAAATTGAATTCTTCGGGTCAGCTTTCCGGGCGGAAAACTCGCATTACGCTGGCGCTGGCAGCCTTGGTGGTTGCCGGCGTTTTTTTCTTTTCCGGGGCGCCTGCACCCAAGCCGGCTGAATCGGCAAAAGTTGCAGCTGCCAAAGCAGCGTTGACGGTCAGTCTGGTTGCCCCGCAGCAACTGGAATGGCCGCAGGTGCTGCCGGTCAATGGCAATGTCGTCGCTTGGCAGGAAGCGATCATCGGGCCGGAAATCAGCAATTATCGGATTACCGAAGTGCGCGTCCAAGTCGGCGATCGGGTGAAAAAAGGCCAAGTGCTGGCGCGCATTGCCAACGACACCGTGGCCAACGAACTTGCAGAAATGAAAGCAGCCGTCGCTGAGTTGCAAGCCAGCGCGCAGGAGGCGAAAGGCAATGCCAGCCGCGCCAAGGAATTGAAGGCGCAGGGCTTTTACAGTTCGCAACTGAATACGCAATATCAAACGGCGGAACACACGGCGTCGGCCCGCCTGGCGGCGGCAAATGCGCGCCAGCAAGCGGCTGAACTGAAAATGAGCAAGACCAGCGTGCTGGCCTCGGATGATGGCGTGATCTCGGCTCGCAGCGCCGTCGTCGGTTCGCTCACCCAGCCGGGGCAAGAGTTGTTTCGGCTGATTCGCGGTGGCCGGCTGGAATGGCGGGCGGAAGTTCCGTCGGCTGATCTGGCCAGCGTCAAACCGGGCCAGGTTGCGACGCTGATTAATCCCAACGGTGAGACAGTTAAAGGCAGCGTTCGCGTCGTTGCGCCAAGTGTTGATCCGCAAACGCGCAATGGCCTCGTTTATGTTGATCTGCCCGCGACCAGCGCGGTGCGTGCCGGCATGTTCGCCCGCGGCGAGTTTGAACTGGCGCAGCGTTCAGCGCTGACTTTGCCGCAAACCGCTGTTTTGCTGCGCGAAGGTTTTGCCTACGTTTTCCGACTGGAAGGTGATAACCGCGTGGCGCAGACGAAAGTCACGCTTGGCCGCCGTCTTGGCGAGCGTATCGAAATTCTCACTGGCCTCGATCCACAGACGCACGTCGTTGAAAACGGCGCCGGCTTCCTGGCCGATGGCGATACGGTGAAGGTTGTTGCTGGCAGCGCCAAGCCGTGATTAACGTTTCCTCCTGGTCGATCCGGAATCCAACGCCGGCAATTCTGCTCTTCATCATGCTGACGCTGTTCGGCGTCATGTCGTTCCGGGCGATGAAAGTCCAGCAGTTCATGGACATCGATTTGCCGACAGTTAGCGTCACCGCTGCGCTGCCCGGCGCGGCGCCGGCGCAGATGGAAACC
>JBBSCQ010000073.1:0-15615 GCA_038250105.1 Burkholderiales bacterium
AGGCGATTTATTGGCAATTTGTGTTCGCGATAGCGGCCCGGGAATGTCCCGTGAAACCCAGGCGCGTATCTTCGAGCCGTTTTTTACGACCAAAGGGCAGGGCACCGGTTTGGGTCTGGCGATTGCCCTCGGTGTCGTGCGGGCGCATGGTGGGACGATTGACCTTTTATCCGAACCTGGTGCTGGCGCCGAGTTCACCATCACACTGCCGCTTGGGTCGGCAGAGAGCGGAAATGACCAGAATGGCTAAAGAAAATGGCTGAACATAGTTTACCGATCTTGGTGGTCGAAGATGACCCCAGCCTGCGTGAAGCAATTGGCGACACGCTCGAACTCGCTGGGCGCCCCTATGTTGCGGTGGGCGGCGGTGAGGAAGCCCTGAAAGTGTTGGGCGAGCAAGCCTTTTCCATTGTCGTGAGCGATGTACGCATGATGCCGATGGACGGTATTACGCTGCTCAAGGAAATCCGCTCGCGCCTGCCGCATTTGCCGGTCGTGCTGATGACCGCCTTTGCTGAAGTCGACAAGGCGGTTGACGCAATGCGTTCCGGCGCTTGCGATTTTTTGCTCAAACCCTTCGAACCGCAGGCGCTACTGGCGCATATCAATAAATACGAATTACCGGAAACCGGCGAGACGGCCGGTGTGGTGGCGATTGATCCAGCCAGTCGTGAGTTGTTTGCCATGGCCCAACGCGTGGCGCAGACCGATGCGACGGTGCTGCTCACCGGCGAATCCGGCGTCGGCAAGGAAGTTGTGGCGCGCTATATCCATCGCCATTCAGCCCGCAAGAACGGGCCTTTCGTCGCCATCAACTGTGCGGCGATTCCCGATAGCCTGCTTGAAGCCACCTTATTTGGCTATGAGAAAGGCGCCTTCACCGGCGCTTCGCAAGCTCAGGCTGGTAAATTCGAGCAGGCGCAGGATGGCACGCTGTTGCTCGATGAAGTGACCGAAATGCCGTTGAGCTTGCAAGCCAAGCTGTTGCGCGTCCTGCAAGAACGCGAAGTTGAGCGGGTCGGCGGCAAAAAGCCGGTGCCGCTCAATATTCGCATCATTGCCACCTCGAATCGAAGCATGGCCGAAGCAGTAGCCAAGGGCGTCTTCCGCGAAGATCTGTTTTATCGGCTCAATGTTTTCCCCGTAGCGATCCCGGCTTTGCGCCAACGGCGCGAAGATATTCCGGCGCTTGCCCGGCATTTTGTTGTCGAACACGGTGGTCGTATGGGCCGTTCAGGTGTTTCCCTGGTGCCGGCAGCCGAGGCTGTGCTCATGGCGCACCACTGGCCGGGTAATGTGCGGGAGCTGGAAAACGCGATCCAGCGCGCCTTGATTCTTTCCACCGGCCCCAGCATTGGCCCGGAACATTTCAACCTGCTTTCCGCCGTAAACGTATTAGGTGAGCCAAATCGCCCAGATGAGCCCAGGCCAGCTAGCGGGCAGGCGGCAATTGAAAAGAACGCCGAAAACATGAAGCATCTGGAGCGTGACCATATTCTCCGCACCTTGGCTGAGGCAGGCGGTTCGCGCAAACTGGCGATTGAGCGTCTGGGGATTTCCGAGCGGACTTTGCGCTACAAATTACAGCAGTATCGGGACGAGGGTTATTTCAAGGGTTGAATCGGCTTGAGCTGATTCTGGCCTGGAAATTGCATATAAAACCCCAAAGTTTCAGGAGCAAAAAAATGAACACACAAGGCATCGAACAAATGTTGAGCGTTTTGCGGTCGACCGCAGCGCAAGCCACCGGCAAAACGGCAGAGGCAACGCCAGCAGCTGGCGCGCCCGATTTCGCCCAAGTGCTGAAAGACTCGCTCGACAAGGTTAGTCAGACCCAGCAAACGGCCAGTGGGATGGAGAAAAGTCTGGCGGCGGGCGATACGAATCAGAACCTGCACGAAGTAATGATTGCTCTGCAGACAGCTAGCATCTCGTTCCAGGAAATGGTTCAGGTACGCAACAAGATCGTTTCGGCCTACCAGGACGTCATGAACATGCAGGTTTAATCCGCCAGGCCGGAGTTTCTGGCCTTGCGTTCGCGCTCAATACGCGTGATGTAGCGTTCGATAAATGCCAGGCGTGTGCCTGGCAAATTAACAAATTCGCAGCCGATACGCAGGCTGTGCTCCCCGTTACGGTCTGACATCTCGACTGTTTTGCGGACACTGAAACTCACCTGAATCACACCTTCGCCAGGAATTTCCAGCCGACACTGGTGGAACATGGCGTTACGTGGGAAAAGCTCGGCAAGTGTCATCGGGCCGATCAGGCACAAACCGCCACCGCTGATGTCTGAAAGCTGTAGTTCAAATGTTTTTTCCAGCCCGCTGGCGTCGTGAACTGCCAGCTTGCAGTGAATCGGCTTCGAAATAGGCGGCTCCAGGCGGAAAAACTCGCGCCGCTGCAAACGCAAAATGGTTTCTGGAATCGTCGCCGCCAACACTTTTTGGCCTTCATGGTTGACAGTATGCAAGGCGGACAAACGTATCTGCATTTTGACGCTGTCGAGATTGGCGACCAAGGTAATGCGCTCCGCGCTAGTCGCCTCAACATTGGTTTCTTCAGCATGGCCCGGGTCGAGAAAAATTAGCCCGGCAGCTTCGTCGACCGCAACAATCGCCGTCAGGAAAAACCGCTCACCTTCATTCATGTAAGCCGTGAATAGGCTGCGTCGCTTGGCCAGCAGATTCAGGTAAAAAAGAATTTCCCGTCGGGTGCGCAAAAAAAACTGGGCAAAATCCTGCGGGTGATCGAACTCAAATTCCGGGATAGGGAGTTCTGCAGCGGTTGTATGCATGCTGATAGCTTAAATTATGGGTTTCGAGATCATAAACCATCTGCTTGACAACGACAGCGGGGCAATCGATTTGATTGATGAAAATGCCGATACCGCCAACTTTCAAATCGATGGTGCCACGGATTTTCCGCCATGTTCAATGCGATAAAGCCAGGCGAGAAGCTCCGCAACCGCCATATAAAGCTGCGCGGGAATGTGTTCGTCGATATCTACTTGCGTCAGCAGAGCAACCAGTTCTGGCGATTCATGCACGAACACACCATGCTCCTTCGCCCGGGCGATGATCGCTTCGGCGATCAGGCCTTTGCCCTTGGCAACGACGCGCGGGGCGGCATCCGTCTGGCTGTAGGCGAGGGCGATGGCCTCACGGGCGGGGTTATTCGGCGATTTCGCCATGTTCAACCAGTAATTGGGTCAAATTGAGGCCTGCAGCCGCCATCTGTTGGTTCAGCGTGGCTGAACTTTCACGTAAGCGCGCTTCGCTACTCTCTGAATTTGTCGTCATGTTGATGCTGACTTCACCGCCGGGATTCAAGCGCAGCATCACATCAATCCCACCGAGCGAAGGTAGGGACAGTTTCAGGCGAGTCTGCCAACGAGCAATCGCCTCATTGTCAGCGGCGCGCGTGCCATCCGGGTTTTCGCCAATCTCCCACTGCATCTTCTGCCCCGGCCAGATCTGGCCCTGCCAAGCGTAATTTTGCGTCGACAAGGCATCGAGTTGCTGCTGAACAATCGGCACCAGATCACGTGGAACTGCATTGCCTTGGGTTGAAGCTTGAATATTTTGGCTCGACTGCTCGGCGCGGGCGTTTGCTGGCGCGTTCACTAATGCCGCCGCCTTGCTGGCATCCGTGGTTTTTGCCTCTAAAACGCTGTCGACCGTAGCAATGCTCACTGGGGTAGATAATTTCCCCTGCGGCTCCTGCTTCAGCGCTTCAGTCGGCAGATCGCCCGCCACCCAGCGCGCCTGATGCGCCTCATAAAAAACGCCGCTTTTGCTCAAGGCTTCTTTTAGTACAGGAGCCAGATTGGCCGCCAAGTCGGGGAATTTGTCGACCAAAGGTAGATTGCCATTCAGCGGTGCCGGCGCGGCGCGTTTGCCTTGGTCAGTTATGCCGCCGAGAAGATCGCCAATCAACTTGCCCGTCTGGCTCAAAGTCGTCGCGGCCGAGTCGGCCAGCTTGCCGCCGGCCTGCTCGCCAGTAGATTTGTTGGCAACAAAAGCGAGCGCCACCTTGCCATCGGTTTCAACAACTTCCAGCTCAAGGCTGTCGCCGGCTTTGGCGGAGAACGGTAGCGCCAGCGTAATGTCGCGCTGGCCAACAATGGCGCGATAAGTGCCATTCGGCAACAAGGCCTGAATCTCGGCCAGAATCCGTTGGCCGGGGACGAGGTTGGATAAAACGTCGGCGATCTTTTGCGCTGGTGCAACGGGGGTGGTCTGGGCATCCGCTGCTGTTTGCCGGTCCGGCAGGATCGAGCGCAAACTGCTCGCCACATCAGACGGGATCATGGTGCTTCAGTTGAGGTTTGGGTAATCTTAAGTGCGTTAAGCAGAGGACCAATCTGCTCCATGCGTGTTGAGCACAAATAAATGGTCTCTTGAAGCATTTGCTGAACAGCTTCGATAAGACGACGCTCGCTAACGTTGCCAACAGAAAGCTTTGGAAAGGATTGAAGAGTTTCCGTATCTGCGAGAAATGAGGGCATCAGAGTATCCAGTTTCTCCCACTCTCCTTCTTTGGCAATATGCTGAATCTCGCTCAGTTTTAGAATGAGGTTTTTTGCAAGCAATGCGAAACTGGAATGAGACTTAGGGATTCTCAACTCCCTGGGGTTGCCTCAGTTGCTCGCCCATTTCTCTCCACGCCCCGGAGATTTCACCCAGCAACCCTTGGACTTCCCTGATTGCAGCGGCATCGCTATTGACATGCGCATGTAATAAACGCCTAGCCATATAGTCATAAAGCGCGGCAAGGTTGTGTGCTAACTCTCCGGCATCCAGGTTGAGACTGGGTAACAACCCCTCCAGGATTATTGAATTTGCTTTGTTCACCGATTCCGCCAAGCCTATGTAGTCCTTGGCTGCCATTTGGGTCAAGGCGCGTGCTATGGCTACTTCTGCGCCATCGAATAGCAGCACAATCAAACGATGTGGATCTGCTCCACGGACGTCGGATTCAATGCCAATTTGCTGATAAGCAGTTATGGGATTCTGAAACATAAACGGAGCATCCAAATGACTATGGCCGAATCTTACCAAGGGTAAGAAACAATCGGTGTGGGGAATAGCTGAATTTCGATTTTGCCTTAAAGTGCTATTGCTTTTATTTGGCTAGAGAGGCCAGTTGTTGCGTCAAGTAACTGCTTGTCGATTGCATTGAGCTAACCAGTTTGTCCAGAGCGGTAAACTGAGCGCGATAGCGCTTCTCAACCAGTGCAACGCGTACTTCCAAGTTGGCTTGGTTGTCTTTAAAGCGTGTTACTGAAGAATTCAGGCTGCTAACTCGGTTTGTGAAAACGCCGCCACTATCCAGCATGCCAGCAATTTTTTCGCTGAAAGACTTTCCATAAGCACTCAGGGCGTTGGTGACCGCGCTTGCCGAGGTGCCAATGGCTGCGGTGAGCTTTGCCTTGTCGAGCGTGAGCAAGCCTGTTTGCTGCACGCTGATACCAAGGTCGGAAAGTTTTGTGATGGTCCCCGTGGAAAGCTCAGGCGGAATTAAGGTTCGCGTGTCGCTCAGCCCGTTTTGAACCGAACGGATGGACGCTTCGCCAGAAAATGCTTGTGCCGTTTTGGTGGCAGCGTTGTAGGTGCTATTTGTTTTGATCGTCGTAGTGACGGCATTGTAAGCATCGACAAATGCCTGTACGGCTGAAGTAATTTTGCTTTCGTCGTTTTTAACAGTGATGGTTGACGTGCCTTCCTTAACTGCCGTCAAGGTCAAACCGGAAACGCTGCTTGCGAAGGTATTGGTGCTCGAGCTGATTTCCAGACCATCAAGTGTCATCTTCGCATCTTGCGCAACCTGTGCATAACCACCATCGAAAGTCGTCAGACCGATTCCACTGGTTGCGGGAAGCGAAGAGGTGGCTTCGAGTGAAAACCCATTACTCGCCCCAGACTTGTCGCTGGTCAAAACCATGCGCTGATTGCCGTCGGATGTGTTGATTAGCGTTGCGGTAACACCGATCTTGGCGCCATTGATACGAGTGCTCACCTGTTCCAGAGTCATCCCCGCTTCAAACGTGATCGAGGCGGCCGGGGTGCCGCCAACGGTAAAATCGAGGTTGCCTGGGCCGAAGGTAGTGCTAGTGCCGTAGCCAGTTGAAACATTTTTCTGCGCTTTGGCAAGCTGAGTCACCACGGCCTGGTAACTGCCTGGTGTAGCTGTGAAAGCGGCACTACTACCGAGGACTGATGAGTCGCTCGACTCAGCGGTTACGGCAGAGAGTCGCGAGGGAAACTGCAAGGTCTCTGCTGCAGACTGCAGCGTGTCCAGCTTCGATTTAAGGGTGCCAAAGACGGAAATCTTGCTATTTGCCGCCGTGATTTTGGTGTTAAGAGCGGTAATAGGGGCGCGCTCTGCCGTCATAATCGACGTGAGCATGCCCTGTAAATCAACGCCTGTACCAATCCCCAGTGAGCTTGTAGTTGCCATGCTAATTTCCTATCTCGCTTTTGTTAAGCTTTATCCTTAACAAAAACGCCTTGTAGTTTGTCCAGTGCCTGCGCAATCTGGATAGCTTCTTCCGAAGGAAACTGACGGATAACATCTTTCGATTGACTATCGATGATTTTAACCACGCTCACCCCGGACGCGTTATCAATCGAAAAACTGATTTCCGAATTTACTTTTGAAACAAAATTGGATATCCGTTTGACGGCATCTTCTAAAGAAGGTTCTTTTTGTTGAACGTTGGCGCTACCTTGATCCTGTACCTTGTTGGTCGTCGCGGGTACAGGTGGTGAACTCGTCACCTGAGCTTGCGAGACGGGACGCGGTTTGACCGATTGGGAATGGGTTCCCGTCTGGATTGCTTCGATGTTCATGTCAGGCTCCTAACAAAAAAGGCGCGGAGACCTTTGCCAGGCACCGCACCTTTTTCTGGATTAGAGAAAACCAATTAACGGAGCAGTGCTAAGACGCCTTGCGGAACTGCATTCGCTTGCGCCACCATGGCGGTACCTGCCTGCTGGAGAACCTGGAAACGCGATAGGTTCGAGGTTTCTTGGGCGAAGTCAGCATCCATAATTCGGCTACGGGCGGCTTGCTGATTTTCATAGGCCGCTTGCTTCGACTGGATGGAAAACTCTGCGTTATTGATGGTTGCGCCCTGTGTGATACGTACGTCAGTGATGGCTTTGAGATCGCTGGTGGCCGACGCGGTAGATGAGATTGTAAGCGCGGCAGTTGTGGTGCCACCGAAAACGGTGATTGCAGCATTGGCTTCCGTTTGAATGGTCGTGGCTTGGGTTGCAAGTTTGGTGCGTTCTGCAGAGGTGGCTGCGGAGGTGGCGGTGCCTCCTGCATTCAGTTCAATGATCCGCGCCGTGATGTCGCCTACGACGGCGAGCGCACCGTCGGTAATTTGAGCGGAAGAAATATCGTTGCCCAAATTCCGCATTTCAACAGTGGTAATACGAGCAGCTGCGTCGATTTGTACGCCGTTTGCAAGGCCGGAGGCATCATCTTTGGCGGAATTGACGCGCAGACCAGATGAGAGCCGTTCAAGAGCGGATGCCAGCCCCCGTGAATTATGGGACAGGTTTTTCTGCGCATTGAGCGAGTAGAGATTGGTGTTGATTTGTGACATTTTGTATCTCCTGATGTAGAAATGTACGAGGGTCGGTTACTGACTGGGAGGTTCTGTACCGCCCGGTTGTACGGCGATTTCTTCGCTGACAAATTTCTTTACGGCATGGTTTGGAGGAACTTTAGGAAAAATTATTAAATCGCAGTTTTGGAGATTTTTTAGGTTGGTAGATGGGCTTTTAGCCACTCTTCCAAATGCTCTTCAAGCATGTAGTTCCGGTGTACCCATTCGCGCATGGCTATCCCCTCGCGTTCGCGGGCTTCTGCGTCATAAATTCTCTCACGTAGTGCGGTTGTCCAAGCTTTGACGGTATTGGCGACGCGACACGCAGGGCTGTTTTGGTAAGGGTCAATGTCAGTACAAACGACCGGAATGCCAAGAGCGCCATACTCCAACAGGCGCAGATTGCTCTTGCCTTGATTAAAGGGGGTATGGGCTAGTGGAGCGACAGCGATATCCAAATTAAGCGATGCGAGATAGGCGGGGTATTCTGTAAAGGAAACAATTTCGTGATATTCAGCAAGAAGGGGGCGGATTTCATCCGGACACATGCCAAAAAAGATCCAGTCCGCTTCGTCACGAGTTTGCTCAATGATCTCTTTTAGAAAAATTAGATCCCCTTGATGGGTCGTGCCACCAGCCCAGCCGATCCGAGGCTTTTTGCCAGTCCGTTTGAGGCTGTGCAGTGGGCGCCAGATATCTTGTTCGAGTCGATTTGGTACGACCCGTATATCTGGGATGAAGTGCTGATAACTTTCCGCCAGAAAATCCGTGGATACAACTAATCGGTCGCACCGCGCCAAGGCGTATTTAAGACGCGAACGAGAGTTTGGTGGGAAGTGCTTGCGAAACGGGTTGGTTTTGTCCATGTCATCGATCAGGTCGTCAAGGGCGTAGACGATGAACGGGCGGCAGTTAGAGGAATTCCATTCATCCAGGGCCATCAGTGATATGTCGTGAATGTAGTTCTGGATGATGAAAGTGCTTGGCGCCATTCGAGCTAGTTCAGCTGTGCTGAAAAAGCGCACCATATTTACCACTTTTTGCCGCCATACACACTCAGTCGCAAGTCCAGCCTTACGTATCGCCGCTAACGGAGATGTAATCCGAAAGTCACCTTGGCCGTTGCCGATCGGGTGGGCCAGTATCCGTGGCTTGTCGGACGGCAAATATTGCCATTGGGCCCGATACGCGGTTTCTGGCAGCGGGGTCGTGTCACATAGCGACAAATTGGGATTCCAGAAAGGGTCGACAAATGCAGTTTCACCCCAGCGCTGATGAAGAGAGTCTTGTGCGTCTTTTTTCTTAACCATGTCCTTCAATTGGAGCTTGATGTCGTACGGATTGGTTTCTCCGCCGAAAACTACGCTTGCTCTCGGTTGAACGATCAGGCGCCCGTTGTTTTTGCGCATCTTGAGGCATAAGTCGGTATCTGCGAGATGGTCGCCAAGCTCGATGTCATCCATGCCTCCCGCTTCTTGATAGGCAATTTTACGAATTAACAGGCATGAAGAAGAGAGGGCGCTTGCCTCGCGAGTGACCTGAAGGCAGTCGAGGTAGCCATTTTCACCTAGGGAGGCTTTTCCTCCTCCATATGGGGATTCAATCACGCCCATTAGACCTAGTGTCTTGCCGGACGCCAAAATTTTTGCATCCCCAGGGTTGTGTAATAGCGGCGAGGTTGCTGCGACATCCGCTGGCTGGCTGGTGCGAACAAGTTCTTCCAGCCATCTATCCTGAACAATGACAGCCTCTTCCCTAAGTAAAAGAATGAGGTTGTTTTCCGAGGCGGCGACGGCGCTATTGCATCGAGCGGCATGATTGGCGTGACCTTGGATGCGCAGGCTCCTGATTTTCGGGGACTGTGATGCTTCCTCGATGTCCTTTAACCACTGACTGAGGCCCGGGTCATCCGCCACTTCGTTGGTGACTATCAGTATTTCGTATTGGGGGTATTGAGTAAATTTTATGACGCTATCAAGGCAGCGGATAATTAATTCGAGTTGCCCTTGAGAGAGGATGGCAATTGTCACTGAAGGCGGGTTATTTAAAGCGTAGCGAATATTCCAGCTGTGTGCTGTGACTGCACTAATTTCTCCTTCGATGCCATTTTTTTGCATCGCGTTGAGCAATGCGAGTTGGCAGGAGCTCATGTCGCTTGGGAATGCATTCAAATAGGTGATCAGTACGTCTGGAATATGTTTAATCGTTTGCCAGCCGAATTTCTCCGCGACCCGTAACAATTGGCTAAACCACGGACTTCCATTACTTTCACCGGCTCCACCGCTTGCCAACCAAGTCTCCTTGCTCACACAAAGAGGACCAGCCATATCAGTAGCCTGCAAATAGCTTGAGTTTGTGCCGGGTTTGAAGCGTGGAGAGTGTCGCTTGCCTGAGTTGTCACAGCAATCGTCATCGACGAAGAGGGCTCTTGCGTTGGGAGAAAGTGATACTTCCTTAGCTAGTCGCCATAAATAGAGAATGTCGGGTCTAGCTCCAGCTGGGATTTCTATTAGCCAATTACATGGGTTTGCCTCGGCCAGAAAGTCCACTGTCTTTTTGAAATCCTCATGGCTGCTGAGGGTGTGCCAGCCAATGTTCGGTACTTCTTCCAGTCCATCGGGGCTGGGGAGTGTGCTAATAATATCCAGATGCCACCTTTCGTCGATTTGTTCGCGAAGGCTATCTAGTGTGTCTGCGAGTAGTGTCTCGAAGCCCGCAGGGAGACGAATAATTAGATGAAAAAATGGTTGGGAGTCCCTTGTGTCATAAGATTTATGGTCAAGGAATTTAGTATCTGTTTTAAGAAAGCAACGTTGTTTAATCCAGTCTTCGTATTTTTTATTGATGTGACTTCCCGCTTTTGATTCACGATTTTCTAGGAACTCCAGCCCAGATGTGTCGAACTTTGCAGCAGTGCCGGGAGACTCTTCCGTCAGTGGTGTCGCGCTCGTAATGCCGAAAAGAGCAAGCGTTGTTTGGTCAGGCTCTCCCTTGAATGCCAATGCATTGATCTCAAGATTACCTACTTCAATGTGTGAGTGCGAGAAGCCGGCTTCTCGCAGCGCATTCAACAGCGATTTTTCTGTAAAACCAGTTTTGTGGGCATAAAAATCTTGGCCACTTTCCTCGATTTCAGTTCCAAGCCCATACAGAACGTCAAGAACAGTAATTGGCCCAACTGCGGAGTTGTAAAGGGTGTCTTCAATATCTAGGTCACGATCAAGAGCAATCTGTATTACTTCATGGATGTCCGGCACGCGGATGTGCGCAAAACCGCCTTCTGTAAGAATATGTAAAAATCCTGCTAAAACGACTCGTACATCATGACGGTAGTAATGCTCCAGATTGTGCGAGCAATAAACTGCATCAAACTGAGCCTTATCAAGGGACGAAAGTTTACGGGCGTCACATACGATGTCCGGTGAGCCCCTTGGGTCGATATCCAATAATAAATGTTCATAGTCAATATACTGCGGAGGTAGCGAAATTCCCTTACTACCGCCGCCTACGTTTAAAACTTTTTTCATCTCATTTTCCTTCGTGAGCGCTTGCGGGTATTTTGAGTAAGCAGCCTGAAATAAAAATCTTTCTGATTACGCGATAGCCCTACTTTTGCCATTGAATATTTAATTCGCAACTACCTTGTTTTTCCCAGATAGTTTTGCCTTGTACATTGTTTCATCTGCCCGCTTGATCACTGTTGCCTGGGTATCATCGGGAAGGAGCTGTGTCACCCCAGCGCTGAAGGTAATAAGCACTTTTTCATTGCCGCTCAGGAAAAACTTCTTGGTCAGTTCCCGTTGGAGCCGGGTGAGGGCTACGACCGCATCCTCCAGCGGTGTTTCGGGGAGCAGGATGACAAACTCTTCGCCGCCAAAGCGGGCAACCGTGTCTTGTGGACGCAGGGTTTCGCGGCAGACGTTGGCGAGGTGGATCAGTGCTTGATCTCCGACTGCATGGCCGAGCGAGTCATTCAGCTTCTTGAAATTGTCGATGTCGAGCAGGCCGACGCATAGGACGGTGTCGTGCCGTTTGCCACGCGCCATTTCTTTGTTGAACGTGTCTTCGAGGCCGCGCCGGTTGAGGACGCCGGTGAGTTGGTCGTGGCGGACAAGGTCGCTGGTGGTTTCGAGCTCGCATTCCAGTTCGTGGATGCGCGCTTCGGATTCTTGCACTTTTTGTTGGGTCGACCGTAGCTCGTCGCGCGAGCGCTGGGCGTTGATCTGGATGGTGCGGGTTTCGCGCATAACTTCGCTGAGGACGCCGCCGAGTTCGGAGATGTCGTGGGCGGCGTTGATTTTTCCGGCGCAGACTTCAATTTTGTCGTGGTAGTCCGAGGTGGCATCGGCGAAGTCGGCGAGTTGGTCGACGAAGCCCGCGAGCATGTGTTTAATCGCTTCCCGGGCTTCGGAGAGGCTGGCTTTGAGCTGGCTTTGTTTGTACAAAACCTCTTTGAGCCGGCGTTCGGCGTCGTCAATGGCGCGCTGGGAGAGTGGCTTTTCGATGATTTCACGGACGACTTCAATCTGGCCGTGCAGCCAGCGGTCGTCAAGAACCAGTTCAGTGATGTTTTCAACGAGCAGGCGGAGGAGGTTGAGCAGGCTGTGGCGCAACTCGGCCTGGTCTTCAGCCAGGAGTTCCAGCTTGAAGGCAAAACGTTTGAGGCGGGTGAGGAATTCCTGCATCTGCTCAACGCTGCCGGCGGTACGGATGTCGTTGGCCAAGGTCTTGGCGTCACTGGAAAGCTGCGGGCTTTCGACCAGTTGTGTCGAAATTGCGGTTTCGAGCGTGAAGGCGAAGAGGGTGCGTAGTTCCGGCAGAAGATCACTACTTGCTGCGGTCGACGGCGTTTCAACGGCAATTTCCGGCGCGGTGGTTTCATCGGTACTGGCGACGGGGGCGGAATCTTTGCCTTGCCCCCAGGAGCGCAGCAGGCTTTGCAGGCGATTGAACAGGGTGTCAGGATTGGCGCCACTGCTGGTCAGCACATGCTCCAGTGATTCCCGTTTGCGCGCCACGGTGAGACCAATATGCTTGGCATCCCATTGGCGCAACAGGTCGTTTACGAGATCGGCCCAGGCGAGCTTTTGCGTTTCGGCGAGGGCACTAATGAATTCGACCAGACGGTTTTTAAAATCCTCCCAGTTGGCACCCTTCACCGCTTCGTCAAGTTGCCGGGCGAGACGCATTTGGTCGGGCGTGGTTTTGGGCAGGGCGGCAGCCAAGGCGCGCAGTTGTTTGTCCGGAAATGGCTCCGCCGTCGGCTTGGCGCCGGTGATTTCCTGATATAGCGTCTGATAATTGTCGGGCGTCGGCGGAATGCGGCGAACAGCAAGCAAGCGCAAGGTTTCTCGGGCGATTTCGAAAGGATTGGTCAGTGTAGTCATGTTGTAATTTGTGCGATCAGGCTATAATCACGCCCCAACGCCACGGGCCCCCGTAGCATGAAGGTCGTGCAGTTGATTTGTAATCATCAGGTAGCGGTTCGATTCCGTTCGGGGGCACCAGTAAAATCAAGCACTTAAGCCATTCTTCGGAGTGGCTTTTTTGTTTTTTGGGTTTCGTGTAGCTCTGGTGTAGCCATTTTTCATCAATGCCTGCCCACGTCGAACAATCTAAAAATCAATGATACCCGGCGCCAGACACCTGCACCAGAAAAGAAAGCTCGGCGCTTGTCCGGGTCGGTCGCCATGATTTCGACCTGTCTTGCTCAATAGCGGACTGTATCGTTTTAGCGGACTTGCTGGCAGGCACATTCGTGGACTTTTCAATCAGGGCTCGCACATCAATTGATGCAACCTTTGATTTCGTCAGCCCGATCCTCGCCGGAAATTGATGGAATTTTCACGTCGACCGCAATACCGACTGCAATCAGGCGCTTCGCCAAGTTCCTCGCCGCAGCCTGTCCGGTGCCGCTCAAATCGTTGTTGCCGAAAACGACCACTCGATTAATTCCGACCGGAGGCGTCCTTCACTCCAGACCTCCGGCGACTCCAGCTAGAGTTCTTTCAATCGAAACTTCAGGCATATAGCCCTTTCACCAGAGGTAATTCAGCCTGGTGCGCCTCGACTTGATGGATTAGCTGCTCAGGCACTCCCGTCGCCTGAAACTGTCCTCGCCACATTTTCAGCACCCGACGCCCAGTCGTCTTCACCTCTTCCATGAGCTCCTCACGCACCTGATCAACGATGCCAATTCGGGTAAAGAGCGTGGCGAAGGTATCGAGCGTGATGACCCGAAAGAGCTTCACACCGGCCATGTTCAAAGCCACGGAGGTATCGTGTTTGGTGTACGCGACAGTCGACACCAAGTCGTAGGCTGGCGCAAGCCGGGGCCGCAGCGGGTTGTCGTAAATGAGTGACCAATTTTTGATATGGGCATCGCCATTGCCCATCAGCACGTTGAGCACCAGGCGCCGTGCCATCTCCTTCAGATCCGGCAGGCCACCTGCGTAAAGAAGCAGCGTCCGGCCAATCATGTCGTAATTGACCCGCCCATATTTTTGGTGAGTACGCAGGTTGAAGACTTGGGCGAAGTCCTCAAAATGGATACGCCCGCCATCAGGCCGGTCAAAGCGGCGAATCGCACAAAATGGCTCGCCCTGACGAAAGCCTGCCATGTTGGGGAGCCCCTGAATCTTGGTCGGGGCCAGCAGTAGTACCTCGGGCACGTTCATGCCAGCGGCGCGGGCCGTTTCCATGGTGGCGGCCTCGACCATAGGTAGGGCCACAAAGTCGTTGGACGGTGGCTTCACGATGTAGTTGCCGAGCTTCTTACTCCCTGCCAAGGTGAAGCGTTCGCCCTGACGCAGCATTGAGAACTTCATCTGCATGCCACCAAGGGAGAACTTCAACTCATGAAGGTCCTCGGCCGTCGGGGCGACCGCGGCACCGCTGCGGCGACGCCTCAGGTGATTGGGTGTATCAACGGGGGTGAGGATGACTGCACCAGGCAGATCCTCGCCAAGTGCCGAGAGTAGAAGGAACTCGCGGTCCTCATGCACCTTGAGGCGCTGCGCGATGATCTTACGCAAACCGCCTTCAGGCAGGAGGTTCGAGAAGAATGGTGGCGCTTTAACCGAAGCAGATTTGTGCCGGTCATCCAAAAGGAGCGCCCGCGTCGATTCCTCGTCACCGGGGCGAGACAGCGACAGGGAAAGGATCGGGCGCTGTAGGCCATACTCGATATAACCCTCATCAACGACAAAGGCCATTTTCTCATCAGGATAGTGGGTGAGATAGCCGACCAGCAGATCATTCAGGTGCACCGCAAGGGTGCTTACCGTGCTCATTCATCCCTCAGATCATTGAACTCGGTGAGCAAATCGAGCGGCTTGCCATCCGGTGGTGTCGAAAATCCTTTCTGTGAAGCGAATAGCGGTGGCAAATTTCCCGGCACCATTGCTTGACCAATGGGCACCAAGGCGACTTCCAGACCAAGTGAGGAGGCATACGAAATGAGGGTGTCGAGCGTAACGTCGCCGCCGTTCTCGATCTTCGAAACGGTCGCTTGGCGCATGCCCCGCACCTTGCTTTGAACGATGCGTGCCTGCTCACGTTGCGAGCGTAACTGCTTACCGAGCCGCGCCAGGTTCTCAGGATTTTTGAATCGATTTAGAGTATCTTCCATGAGTTAAATATACGCATTAATGTATCAATTAACAATCTGCGGCCCGCAATTCTCAATACGTTATGGCGGATAACGGAGGTGGCGATATGCGCATTATTAAATCTGCCTTACGTAACCGTTAACTCAGAGGCGTTCTTCCCACGGCGCGGTGGATTTGGAAAATAGCCCCCCTGATCTATTGATTGATACCAATCATCTCGAGCGGGCGCTACGGGCAATTCCCATGGGTCGGAATTATCCAAGCTCAACGATTATGCAAACTATTCGGTCGAGAGTGTGTGCCAGTGCGGCGGTCCGCGTGCACTGCCTTGCATAATTTCAGAGGCTTTCGAGGAACTTGAGGACGGCGTCGCTTGGGTGATAG
>JBBSCQ010000074.1:0-15333 GCA_038250105.1 Burkholderiales bacterium
ATGGCAATAGTCCGTCACGCTTAATCCGCTCCGGGCAAAATCCTTCAGAACCAACATCCACTCGCTTTCGCTTCTTAACTGCCGACTTGCCGCCTTTTTCTCAAGCATCTCGCTCCCCGTGTCATCAATAGATCAGGGGGCTATTTTCCAAATCTACTGCGCCGTGGGAAGAACGCTTCTTGGTTAACGGTTACTCGCCGGAAGCCAAAGCATGAAAGCGTTGCACCGATTTCGGCATCGGACGAAGCGATGCCTTTTGGATTGTTGGCGGCAGCGTCTTTGACGACCAAATCAAATGCAATAGCGAACATCAATGCGCTTCAGGGTCATTTAAGAATGGTTCGAGGCTGTATTCAAGGCGCTCACCTGTTTCCAGCACTTCGATTTCAACCGTCCAGCCTTGTGGTGTTTGACGCATGGGCTGAACCACCTGATACGGCACGCCAAAGGTGCCGAATTGGTGAAACGTACCGATAAGATCGGGACGAGGGAAATGGGTTTGCATTGCAGTACTCCCTTAGCGGAATATGAACAGTTTGTCCCACAATCGAAAAGAACAGCCAAGGGCAGCACACGGTTTTCTGATCCATTCCGGTTGTTCTTACAATTCAGCTTCGTGTCAAGGATTAAACAGTGTCACTCCGGTATTGACAAAATCCTGCGTATTGCGCGTGACTATCGTGAAGCCATGCTCAATGGCCGTGGCTGCGATCATGGCGTCTCGCGCCGAGCGAGGATTTGGCACATGCAGTGAAGCGCAGATCGTCGCCGAGTGGCCTGTAAAAGGCAGGATTCGCCCAGCGAATGCGCCTCGAATACAGGTCAGCCAGAGGCGCAGCATGTTGCCTTGCGGCGGCGTGCGGGGTTCCACGCCAGGATGCCTTGTTCCAGTTCAAGGATCGTGATGGCCGACAAAAAAGCCTGTTAGTAGCCTGCCCTGCCGCCCAACGGCGCACTTCGCTCGACTGGTTGGGCTTGCCGTGGCGCAATTCGGAAATTACATTGGTATCGAGAATGAACATCCTGCGCCTTTAGTCAAATTCAGCGGGGCGGATTTGGATGTCTTGTCGCGGCGAGTTGAACTCGATGTCGATTCCGCCAGGAATGCCATCCATGACGCTTAGGAATGTGGGTTCGCCTTGGCCAACGATACGGTAGTAGTCCTCAATGTTGAGGAGCGCAAAAGCAGGTCGCCCCCGATCTGTGATGAAAACTGGTCCCTCGACGGCCGCCCGCTTGGCTGCTGATACATCGCATGTAAAGTCCCGGCTGGAAAATGTGTGGACTGACATGATGACTTCCGTTCGAGGGGTGATGTTTGTATGTTGTGACAGGCATTTCAAGGCGTCAATTTGTTTTTTTTGCGCGTAATTACTCAGCTAGGGAACTGCTGATTAAATCAATTTCGTCGTTCCCGCGTAGGCGGGAACCCAGGAAAATCAAGGTGCTGGATTCCCACCTACGCGGGAATGACGAAGTGGGGCTTGGTTTTGCCAGTGAGTAAAGGGGGCATGAATCAAGGGGTCATGAACCCCTTTTTTCTTTTTTTATGTATTTTCCGGGTTGACCGTAGCAAGTTCCGCCGGCTCAAACAGCGAGCGGATGATGACTTTGCGGATCGCCGGGTTGTCCGGAATGGTGTACATCACGTCGGTCATCATCTCTTCGAAGATGCCGCGCAGGCTGCGAGCGCCGGCTTTGTATTCGATGGCGAGGTCGGCGATCTGGCGGAAAACAGTCGGTTCGATGTGCAGTTCGACGCCGTCGCTACGTAGCATCGATGCGAACTGCTTGTAAATGGCATTACGCGGCTCGGTCATGATGCGGATCATCATTTCATGCGAGAGATCGTTGAGGCGAGTGACGATCGGCAGGCGGCCGGCGAATTCGGGGATCAGGCCGAATTCCAGCAGGTCGGTCGGTTTGACCCGGGCATTGAGGCGTTCGAGGATTTTCTGGTCATCGCCATCATTGGTTGAGATGAAGCCGAAGGTGTGAGTCTTGGTCAGGATCTTGTCGAGGCCAACAAAGGCGCCGCCGCAGATGAACAGAATGTGCGTGGTGTCGATGTGCTGGCCGTCGTTGAGCCGCACTGGCGCGCCTTCCATGATCTTGAGCAGGGCGTGCTGGACGCTTTCGCCGGAGGTGGCGCGGGCTTCGCCGCCGCTGGCTTTCAATTTGTCGACTTCATCGACGAAAACAATGCCGCGCTGGGCAACGGCGAGATCGCCATTGGCGCGGTCGAGCAGGCGATGCAGGATGGCTTCGATTTCTTCGCTGACAAACTGGGTCTGGGCGAGCGAAGTGGCATCGGCGGTAACAAACGGTACGTCAAGAATGCGGGCCAGCGTTTCGCAGAGCAGGGTTTTGCCGGTGCCGGTCGGGCCGATGAGCAGGACGTTGCTTTTGGTGACTTCTACGGTGTCGACCCAAGGGCCAGCCGTTGTTTCTGTGGTCGCAGCATTGGCCATTTTTCGGTAGTGCGAATAAATGGCGACGGCGAGGGTGCGTTTCGCTTCCTCCTGGCCGATGACGTGTTCGTTAAGCTGGCGAACGATGTCGCTGGGTTTGAGCGGGGAAGGCATCAGAGCGTCCTGGGTAAGCGGAATGCCCTGATGCTATTCCCCTTTCGGGGTGCTGGTAAAGGCGCTTAGCCTTTTTCCGGCAGGACGATATTGACTTCGAGGACTTCGTAGTTGCCCTGTTTTTCGAGCGAGACCTTGATGTCGTCGGTGCTTACCTTGACGTACTTGGAGATGACGGCGATCAGTTCGCGCTGCAGGTCAGGCAAAAAGTTGGCGCTGCTGCCGCCGCCATCGCGTTCGTGGGCGATGATCAGTTGCAGGCGTTCCTTGGCCAGGTGAGCGGTTTTCGGAGGATTTCCGAAGATTTTTTGTAACCATGACATGTTACTTGCCTCCGAACAGACGCTTCAACAGGCTCGGCTTGACGTAATCGACGAAGCGCAGCGGCGCATCTTCGCCGAGGAAGCGGCCGATGACATCCTGATAAGCCAGCGAAACGTCGGATTCCTTTTGATGGATGACCGGCGCGCCCTGATTGGAAGCCTGCAGCACATCTTCCGATTCCGGAATGACGCCGATGATCGGCACCCGCAGAATTTCCTGGATGTCCTTGTAGGAGAGCATTTCACCGGCTTCGACGCGGGTCGGGTTGTAGCGGGTGATGAGCAGGTGTTCCTTGACCGGGTCGCGGCCTTCGATGGCGCGGCGCGACTTGGCTTGCAGGATGCCGAGAATGCGGTCGGAGTCGCGCACCGAGGAAACTTCCGGGTTGGTCACAACAATCGCTTCGTCGGCAAAGGTCAGTGCCATGATGGCGCCGGATTCGATACCGGCCGGAGAGTCGCAGACGATGTAATCGAAACCCTGGTGTTCGAGTTCCTTGATGACCTTTTCGACGCCGGCTTCGGTCAACGCATCTTTGTCGCGCGTTTGCGAGGCGGGCAGCACGTAGAGGTTGTCGCAGTGCTTGTCCTTGATCAGGCCTTGGGTCAGGGTGGCTTCGCCATTGATGACGTTGATCAGGTCATAAACGACGCGGCGTTCGCAGCCCATGATCAGGTCGAGGTTGCGCAGGCCGACGTCGAAGTCGATGACCGCAGTTTTAAAGCCGCGCTGGGCGAGGCCGGTGGAGAAGCTGGCGCTGGTGGTGGTCTTGCCGACCCCGCCTTTGCCTGAAGTTACGACGACGATTCTGGTCACGGTGATTTCTCGCTGGGTAAGTTGGGAAAATAAATTATGAAAAAGGGTCGCGTCGGTTTGCGCGATTAACGGAGGGCCAACGGGGCGACGGTGAGGCGAAGTTCGCCATTGACTTCAGCCAGGCTGACAGTAGTTGGTAGGCGTGCCAGTTCGGCTGGTACGCCCGCTTCAAAGGTACGGTAGAGGCCGGCGATGGAAACCAGTTCGGCTTCCATGCTGGTCGTGAAAATGCGCGCATCCTTGTCGCCGCTGGCACCGGCCAGGGCGCGGCCACGCAGCGGGGCGTAGATGTGAATGTTGCCGTCAGCAATCACTTCGGCGCCGGCGCTGATCATGGCGGTAACGATCAGGTCGCTGCCCTTGGCGTAAAAACGCTGGCCGGAACGTAGGGGTTTGTCGAGGGTGACGGTGCGCGCTGCGGTTTCGGGGGCGGCGGGGGGCGGGGCAGCTTCCGAGGTGGCGGCCTGGATTGGGATGGGTTCGGGGCGAGGTTCTGGTGTTGGCGCTGCGGCCGGTTTGGGACGGGAAAGACCAAGCGCGTCGGTATTGACGTTGGGCAGGCCGGCCTTGGCGGCTGAAACGGCCAAGGCTTTCGGCAAGCCGCTCGTCGCGATAGCGTTGAGACCGGAGCCGCGCAGTAATTTAACGATTTTTACCCAATCAACCGATTCGGGCAGCGTTTCGGCATCAGCATTACTGAAGTCGAGGACCGAGAGTTCGTTCTCGAAAAAATCCGGGCTGTTGCCGGTCAACTCAGCCAGTGCCGCGTGCAGCGTAGCGGCATCGGTGGTGCGGAGTTGCGTTTGAATGATCTTGAGCGTTGTGCCCTTGAACTGGATCGGTGAATCTTTAGCCATGCCCGCTGCGTGTGATGCGAAGAGGGCGCGATTATCCCATAGGCGGGCAGGGGGAAATGAAAAATGGCTGTTTTTGGGTGTTGACCGCAGTAATCTGTGACGGGTACGTTTTTCCGGCTTTTCTTGGTTTTCGAGTCCGCTCTGGTTATTGTGACGCTCCAAAATAATCAGGATAAGGCCATGAGCCTACAGAGAGAACGGATCAAGGTGCTCAGCGCTGGTATTTTCAGCTTGATTCTGGTGCTTGGTGTCGCCCGTTTTTCCTACACACCCTTGTTGCCGCTGATGCAGCAACAGGCCGGGCTCGGGGTTGCAGCAGCGGGTTGGCTGGCGGCGATCAATTACGCCGGTTACCTGAGCGGCGCGCTGCTCGCCTCGTTGATTAGTGATCTGGTGCTCAAGGACAAGCTCTACCGGATCGGCATGGTGATGGCGATTCTCAGTACGGCGCTGATGGGCATGACGACTGACGTGACGGTCTGGGCAGTGTCACGCTACGTCGCCGGCCTTTCCAGCGCGGCTGGCATGCTGTTTGGTACCGGGCTGATTCTCAACTGGCTAATTCGCCATAATCACCGCAGCGAACTGGGTATCCACTTCGCCGGCATCGGTCTCGGCATTGCCACCTGCGCTGCCGCGGTGGCGGTGATGAGCCATTGGCTGGACTGGCGGCAACAGTGGTTCGCCTTTACTCTGCTCGGCTGCTTGCTGTTGGTCCCGGCTTTGCGTTGGCTGCCGGCGCCGGATACCAGTGGCATCACCAAGAGTGGTGAAAAAATGGTCGATAGTCCACCCAGCCCACTCTTCATGCGCCTGTTCATGGCGATTTATTTCTGCGCCGGGTTCGGCTTCGTCGTCAGCGCGACCTTTATTGTCGCCATCATCGAGCGGATGCCGGGACTGGCCGGGCAAGGCAATCTGGTATTTCTGGCGATTGGTCTTGGCGCCGTGCCGGCCTGCTTCAATTGGGATTTCATTGCTCGCCGGATCGGTGACCTCAATGCCCTGATTGCGGCGGCGCTCCTGCAAATTGTCGGCATCCTGTTGCCGGTCGTGGTCGGTGGTCTGTTCGCGGCATTGTTCGGGGCACTGCTCTTCGGCGGCACCTTTGTCGGCATGGTCAGCCTGGTCCTGACCATGGCCGGCCGCTATTACCCGACGCGCCCGGCCAAAATGATGGGCAAGATGACGCTTTCCTACGGGGTGGCACAGATCATGGCGCCGGCAATCACCGGCTGGCTGGCGACGCGGCTCGGCAGCTATAACGCCGGGCTGTACGTGGCAGCGGTCGTAATGCTGGTCGGTACGGCCTTGCTGTTGATCCTCAAGGTGGTGGAAAAGCGCGATGCGGCCAGTCGCACCTCGGCGCTACCCGCCTGAGGGCAAGACTGGCGACATGGCGAATGCCTTGGGTGGCGCCAGATGCTGCCGTTCTTGCGCGGTTCAAAGGTAAAATGGCGGACTAACCGAGTGGCCGGCAAGCGATAAGTTCTCCTGCCGGATTAATTCTCTACCGACTTTTTCCTTGGCTGGAACCTCCGCATGCTACAGAAGCTTTCCTCCTTTCCTGGCGTTCAAGGCCCCGTTGTCATCATCGTCATGGATGGTTACGGCATTCCAAAATCCGATGTCGGCAGCGCCATTGCGGCGGCCCGCAAGCCGACGCTGGATCGCCTGTTTGCCAACTATCCGAATATCCGGTTGCGGGCTCATGGCAGGGCAGTCGGCATGCCGTCCGATGACGATATGGGGAATTCTGAGGTTGGCCATAACGCCATTGGCGCCGGTCAGGTCTATAGCCAGGGCGCGGCCTTGGTCGCTGACGCGATTGCGAGCGGTGCGATCTGGCAGGGCGAAGCCTGGCAACAGATTATTTCTGCTGCCAAAGCAGGAGTGAACGGAAAAGCCGGCGTGGTGCATTTTCTCGGCCTATTTTCCGACGGCAATGTGCATAGCCATATCGACCATCTGAAAGCAATGGTGGTCCAGGCCAAGACCGAGGGGGTCAAGACGGTACGTATTCACGCGTTACTTGACGGCCGCGATGTGCCGGAAACCAGTGCGCTGGAATACGTCGTGCCGTTTGAAGCTTTCCTTGCTGAGATCAGCGATGCCGGTTTCGATGCCCGGATTGCTTCCGGTGGCGGTCGGCAGAACATCACGATGGATCGCTACGACGCCAACTGGGCGATGGTCGACAAGGGCTGGAAAATCCATGTGCTAGGCGAAGGCCAGCAGTTCGCCAACGCGACTGCTGCGGTGCACGGCCTGCGCGAGCAAAATCCAGGAACGATCGATCAGGATTTGCCGCCTTTCGTTATTGGCGAAAATGGTCAGCCGATTGGCCCGATTGAAGATGGCGATTCGGTGGTTTTCTTCAATTTCCGGGGCGATCGCGCCATCGAAATTACCCGCGCCTTTGAAGAAGCTGCGTTCGACAAGTTCGACCGCATCCGCGTCCCGAAAGTGACTTACGCCGGCATGTTGCAATACGACGGCGATTTGCAATTGCCCAAGCGCTTCCTGGTCGCCCCGCCGGCGATCAAGAACACCATGGGCGAATGGTTCAGCAAGACTGGCATCACCCAGTTCGCTTGTTCCGAAACACAGAAATTTGGTCATGTGACCTATTTCTGGAACGGCAACCGTTCGGGCAAGTTCGCAGGCGAGACTTATCAGGAAGTGCCGAGCGACGTCGTGCCTTTCGAGCAGCGGCCGTGGATGAAGGCGGCTGAAATCGCCGATGCGATGATCGCGGCGCTGAAAAGCGGTCAGTACAAAACGCTGCGTTGTAATTTCGCCAATGGCGATATGGTAGGCCACACCGGTAATTTCCGCGCCGCGACAATGTCAGTTGAAGCAGTCGATCTGCAACTGGCGCGGATTCTACCGGTGATTGATGCCATGGGCGGGGTGGCGCTGATTACCGCTGACCACGGCAATGCCGATGAAATGTACGAAATCGACAAGAAAACCAAGCAGCCGGCGCAGCACAAGGACGGAACATTTAAAGCGAAAACAGCGCATACGCTGAATCCGGTGCCGTTGATCCTTTACGACAATGTCAGCGGTGGCAAGCTGGGCTTGGTTCAGATGGAAACTGCTGGCTTATCAAACATCGCCGCCACGGTAGCCAATTTGATCGGGCTGGAAAAGCTTGCTGCATGGGATGACAGTTTGCTGAAAATCAGCTGAAATTTTACTGATTAGTCGCAAAACAAAAGCAGAACGGGCCTCAAGCGCCGGCTGCTTTTTTGCTAGCTGCGATTGCCGCTCGCCTTGAGCATTCGGTCGTAAAGCACGACGTTGACGGTGGCCGCCAGATTCATGCAGCCGTGGGTGGGGATATAAACAATATCCTTGCACCATGCGGTGACATTCTTTTTTAAGCTGCCATCTTCCGGGCCAAAAATATAGAAGGCTCGCTCCGGGTGCCGATACTCGGTGAGTGGCTGGGCATCCGGGTGGACTTCGATGGCAACTGGTACACAGCCAAAAGGAATCACTTGTTGCAGGTCGTCTACGCCGATCAGCGGCAGTTGCAGATGAACCTGTTTGGTGTCGGTGCGAAACTCCGAAGCGCGTTCATAGCGTTTGCCAGTGTAAAAAACACTGTTAACCCCATAACAACCTGCCGCTCGCATGATTGAGCCGACATTTTCCGGACCTTTGGGGTTGTATAGCCCGATGCAGGCATAGCCGGTGTAGGCTTTGACCGCCTGATTTCTGCTGATGGTTTCCATGATTATATTTGGCGGCGTCGATTGGCGGAGATTACCACCATGCCCGTAGTCAGGCCGCTGTTCTGGCTGGCCGCAGCAATTGCGGCAAAACTTACTCGGGAAAAGCGATCGGCAGCCAGCCTTGGGCGGCTAGCAAATCAATCACCGGCTGGATGTGCTGCACCACATGCACCCGATGGGTTATCTGGGCCAAAGCCTCTTCGACCAACGGGGGAAGTGCGGCGGAAGAATCGTGCTTCAGCCAACCTTCTAGGTTCATCAATAATTCGATCGCTTCCAGCGCGGCTTCTCTGTCGATGCCTTCAAGCGGGGTCTTGCCGGTCATCAACATGAGCAGTCGGTCGCAGACGGCGACCATACTTATGTGAATTTCATCCATAACGGGTCCTTTGGGGGGTGAAATCGGTTTCGACCGATTTTTGTGACTCGACAGCCGAGGCGAGCGGCGCGAGAGGGTTGCTTGTAATCGGCAACTTAGAATACGGGGCCGGCAAATACTTCCTTGAAATACGTATCGGTAGCGCTTGCTCTGGGGGTGATGCCGGGAAAAAAGTTGCCAACAGCCCCGCTCAGGGCGAGCGGAACAATCGTTGTGCCTTTGAAAATATCGTCGTAATGCATTGGTTCATTGGGTTTTCGACTACTGCTGATCGAAAGCGTGGCAAAGAGCTTTTGGAGAAAGCGGCTTGACCATTTTGCTGAGTGATCTGATTTCATGAGTGAAATGTAGTGTTAATGTTGCACCGCAGCAAACAATGCTTTGTTATCATCAGGGTTAGTTAAACTTAATCACTTGCTTCCTGTTCTGGGCACATTATGGCTTACCGACTTCCTCCGCTTGGCTCATTTCGCGTTTTCGAAGCGGCAGCGCGCCATCTCAGTTTCAAGAAGGCTGCAGATGAATTAAATGTCACCCCGGCCGCCGTCAGTCAGCAGATTAAAAAGCTCGAAACCTATCTGGGTGCTTCCCTGTTTGTTCGGGCGGCGCCCAAGCTACATTTGACTGACGAGGGGGTGGCGATGCTGCCCAAGGTCAGCGAAGCGCTGGAATTGTTTGCCATGGCGGTCGAGAGTACGCAGCAGAGCATGCAGAAAAATGCCTCTCGGGCGCTGAATGTCATTGCCCCGCCCTCGTTTGCCGTGCGCTGGCTGGTGCCGCGACTGGCCCGGTTTTCGGCCGCCGTTCCTGATTTGGCGATCAGGATAAGCAGCAACCCGGAGAATATCGACGGCCCACAAACGGCATTGGCCTTGAGCCGGGAATTAATCGACCCGCGTGACCAAACGAGCGAAGTATCGATTCGTTTTGGTACCGGCCTCTATCCGGGCTATCAGGTCGACAAGTTGCTGACGCCTGACTATGTGGTGGTTTGCAGCCCCGGACTGGTGGCCGGGGAGCCACCTTTGCGCACGCCGCAGGATCTGGCTAACCATATTTTGATTCATGATGAATCGATTTCTGCGATAGATAAAAGACCGGATTGGAACGAGTGGCTGAGGTTGGCCGGCGTTGGCAAGCTCGACACTGAGCGTGGTCCACGCTTTTCCAACTCTGTACTCGTCATTGAGGCCGTGCTCGAAGGGCAGGGAGTCGGGCTGGTACTTAAGCCCCAAGTTCAGGCTGATATTGCTTCCGGGCGACTGGTCATGCCTTTTCCCGTGCATATGCCTTCGGCTTATTCTTATTTTCTTGTGGCGCCGAAAGCAATTGCCGGTAAGGCCTCCGTGCTCGCCTTTCAGGAGTGGCTACACGCCGAAATCAGCACACACGGCGTTTAGCAGAAAAGTTTTACTACTCTGGAGAAGTCAGTTGAATGGGCAGCTGGCCGACATCTTTTATGTTAACTATAAAGTGGCTGGTTTCACCAAAACAGCTGGTGGGTAAGCCCCTGTGTTCTTCATAGACCAAGGTGACGCGTTTTCCCATTGCAGCTTCGATACGCTTGGCCATGGCTTCATCGCGCACCGAAAATAGAAATTTTTCTGTGGTGGCGCCGGGCATTGCGATGAGCGAGAGCTCTCCTTCCCAAGTCTTGCAGATCCAGCCCTTGCTGGAGAATTTTTGCAGGAAGCCAGCTCGGTCGCCTGAAGAGTAACTCCAAGTTAGCGCCAGCCAAAGATAAGCGGCGAAAAGCAAGGCGGCAGCTAGTAATCCGCCGATGGTATAGAGGGCGAAACTATTTTTGGCTTGCATGGGCATATTCAGTATTCCTGGGAAATTTTTGTTGCTATCCAACGCGAAACCATCTTTACGCTGGCGAATAGTTGCGCATTATAAGTTTTTTGCGTCGATAGGGGATTGAAGCTAGCGCGCCGGCATGCGTTTGAAATTGTTTTGGCTGACGATTGCGCCTGTCGTTAACTGCGATATTCAGCACACGCCGCCAACCCGGTTTTTAAAGCATCGATCAGCAGGCGGACTTTCGGCAGCGGGTAACGGCGTTGCGGATAGACCGCCCAGACAGCAGTGTTCGGCGGTTGATTGGCCACCAACAAAGAAACCAGCTCACCCCGGTGCAGTAGATCGAGCACGTAGTAATCCGGCAACTGGCAGATGCCGAAGCCGCGTCGGGTAGCATCAAGCACGGCCTGGCCGCTGTTGCAGCGCCAGTTGCCGCTGGGTTTGAAGGGGTATTCGCGGCCATCAAGCTGAAAAAGCCAGGTGTCGCTGGTGCCGATCAGGCAATTATGTTGCGCCAGCTCGGAGAGCGAGTGCGGCCGGCCGTAGCGTTCGAGATAGGCGGGCGCGGCGCAGAGGTGCATGGCACGCGGCGCAATGCGGCTGGCGACCAGGCTGGAATCACTCAGCCGGCCGAGGCGAATCGCCAGATCGAAGCCTTCCTGCACCAAATCGAGCGTCCGATTGGTCAGCTCGATGTCGACTTTCAGTTGCGGATACTGGGCCATGAAATCATTGACCAGCGGCGTAATGAAACGCTCGCCATAGGCAATCGCCGAAGTCATGCGGAGCAGGCCGGTTGGCATGCTGTGCAAGTCGCCAATGGCGAGGAAGGCTTCGTCACGCTCTTCAATCAGCCGCTGGCAGCGGGTAAAGAAAGTCTGGCCGGCTTCGGTCAGCGAAACGCGGCGTGTCGTGCGGTAGAGCAAACGGGCTTGCAGGCGGTCTTCCAGCCGCGCCACCTGGCGACTGACGTGGGATGAAGACACGCGAAGGCGCTCGGCGGCAGCAAAAAAGCTGCCGCATTCGGCCACCGCGACAAATTCATCGAGACCTTCCCAGCGGTTCATATTGGCAGATCCCTAAGGCTGATTGTTGCTGTATGGCAATAAACAATTATCAAATGCGCAATTATCACGCTTTTATGCATCAATTAAACTTGTTGCTTCCTCCCTGCATTCGAGATTGACGCCATGATTCCCCAGACCATCAAGTGCCGCGCCGCCGTTGCCTTTACTGTCAACCAGCCGCTGCAGATAGTCGAAGTCGATGTCGCGCCGCCCAAGGCCGGTGAGGTTCGCGTCCGCATCGTCGCTTCCGGCGTTTGCCATACCGATGCGTTCACGTTGTCCGGCGATGACCCGGAAGGCATCTTCCCGTCCATCCTCGGCCACGAAGGGGGCGGCATTGTTGAATCGATCGGCGAAGGCGTCACCTCGCTGCAGGTTGGCGACCACGTGATTCCGCTATACACCGCCGAATGCGGCGTCTGCAAATTCTGCAAATCGGGCAAAACCAATCTTTGCCAAGCGGTGCGCGCCACTCAGGGCAAGGGCTTGATGCCGGATGGCACCAGCCGATTCTCCTACGACGGCCAGCCGATTTTCCATTACATGGGCTGCTCGACCTTCTCCGAATACACCGTGCTGCCGGAAATTTCCCTGGCCAAAATCCCCAAAGACGCGCCGCTGGAAAAAGTCTGCCTGCTCGGCTGCGGCGTCACCACCGGCATCGGTGCCGTGCTCAACACCGCCAAGGTGGAAGAAGGCGCCACCGTTGCCGTCTTTGGTCTGGGCGGCATTGGTCTGGCGGCGATTATCGGTGCCAAGATGGCCAAAGCTTCGCGCATCATCGCCATCGACATCAACCCCGGCAAGTTCGCCATTGCCCAAGAGCTGGGCGCCACCGACTGCGTCAATCCGCAGGGCTTCAGCAAACCGATTCAGGATGTCGTTATTGAAATGACCGATGGCGGCGTCGATTACTCCTTCGAGTGCGTCGGCAACGTCAAGCTGATGCGTGCGGCGCTTGAGTGCTGCCACAAGGGCTGGGGCGAATCGATCATCATTGGTGTCGCCGGTGCCGGGCAAGAAATCAGCACCCGGCCGTTCCAGCTGGTCACCGGCCGCGTCTGGCGCGGCAGTGCCTTCGGCGGCGTCAAGGGCCGCACCGAATTGCCGGGCTATGTCGCCAAGGCCCAAAGCGGCGAAATTCCGCTCGACACCTTCATCACCCACACCATGCCGCTCGAAGAAATCAACAGCGCCTTTGATCTGATGCATGAAGGCAAGAGCATCCGTACTGTTATTCATTTTTGAGCGCTGCTGATTTATTCAGCGCATTAAAACAGTCATTCCCGCTTCGGCGGGAATCCAGTTGGCGCATGGATCCCCGCCGACGCGGGGATGACGAACTCATCCAGGATTGGAATAGCGTGACTCTCGAAAACATCTCCTGCCAGAAAAGCTTCGGCGGCTGGCACAAGCGTTACCGCCATCGTTCGGCGACGCTGAATTGCGACATGGTCTTTGCCGTCTATCTGCCGCCGCAAGCTGAGGCAGCCCAGCTACCGGTCATCTACTGGCTCTCCGGCCTCGCCTGCACTGACGAAAATTTCATGCAGAAGGCCGGGGCGATGCGGGTGGCGGCAGAGCTCGGCATCATTCTCGTCGTTCCAGACACCAGCCCGCGCGGCACCGGGGTGCCAAATGATCCAGAGGGTAGTTGGGATTTCGGCCAGGGCGCGGGCTTTTACCTGAACGCGACGCAAGCGCCGTGGGCCAGCAATTTCCGCATGCACGACTACGTGGTGCACGAACTACCAGCGCTGATCGAAGCCAACTTTCCCGCTTCGGACCGACGCGGCATCAGCGGCCATTCGATGGGCGGCCATGGTGCCTTGGTTGCCGCCTTGCGTAACCCCGGTCGCTACCAATCGCTCTCCGCCTTTGCACCGATCTGCAACCCGATGTCCTGCCCGTGGGGCGAAAAAGCCTTCACCGGCTATCTCGGCACCGATCGTTCGCGCTGGGCGGAGTGGGATGCCTGCGCTTTAATCACGAAAGCAGAGGAAAAATTACCCATCCTGATCGACCAGGGTGACCGCGACGACTTCCTCGCCAAGCAGCTCAAGCCAGAAAACCTGCAAGCCCTTGCTGGTGCCGTGAGCTATCCGCTGACCCTGCGCATGCAGCCCGGCTACGACCATAGCTATTACTTTATCGCCAGTTTCATCGAAGACCACCTGCACCACCACGCGCAGGCGCTGAACCGCTAAGTCGCGCCGAATATCGCAGCATTTCCCTGCTGGAGGTGAATGCTGCGGTCGACCGGAAAAAAGGCCAAAATTGCTTAGCGCGGAAGGTAGTGGTTTTCACCACCTCCATCTTGGGCGATCCACCTCACTAAGCCGCCAAAACATCACCAGATCAGCTTATATTTCACGCCTAGACATCTGTATTGCTTGACCTGAGAGTGGCAATCGGCCAGGAAGAGACATTGGAGCGTCGAAAATTCGGGTAACGCGAATGCCCGGTAACGGATCAGAAAGCCGCCGCTCGACTGAGCTGGTTGTCGAGCTAGTTGTCGGCCTGAGCGGATGCAAACTCCACTCCTGCCTGCGGGTGCGAAGAAAATGTTTGAAGAGATCAAGCGGCATCGCGAAGATCCCAGTAATCAACCCAGAAGAGATTGGCGCGAAGCGTGCGCAGATTGAGCTTGGCCTGCGCATTGGGACGAGGCCACAAACCCTTGATCGGGTGTGTCAATGTCTTTTCGCAGCCGGCCAAGCGAACTCGCCGGCTCAAACACTGAGAGCGAAGCGCGCTGCAATCTCGATAAGCGCCGCAGAAATCTTGTCCGGCGGCAGAACGAAATCCACATAGCCTGATGCCTGCGCGCTGAGAGGCATGCCATCGATCTCTGCCGATTCATCCTGCGCAAAAATAATGCCGCTCTTTTCCTTGATGTGCTTGCACCCTGCGGTGCCGTCCCCGCCGTAACCCGAGACGACGACCCCGATCGCCCGATCGCCGAAAACTTCCGCGAGCGAGGCAAAGAACAGATCGATTTGGACGTTACGTCGGCTCCGCGGCGAAATGACCTTGAACTTGTATTTTTCCACCTCCAGATCGGCGTTTGCTGGAATCACATAAACATGGTTGGCGCTGATCGGCATGGCAGCCGATGCGACCAGTGACGGCATCTTCGTATGACGTGTCAGAATTTCAGCCAACTGGCTGTAAGCGTCTGGACTGATATGCGAAATGATCACGAATGCCATGCCTGTGTCGGCTGGCAAATTATCCAACAACGCCTTGTAGACATTCAGCGCGCCCGCCGAGCCACCAATACCTACAATGCAGGTCGGAATCGATTTTTTCATGTTTGCGGGGGGGGGGCGGCATTGGCGAGTTTCCTGAAATATTTTGTTATTTTCGACTCGTGACGGGGCTCTTTCTGACCTTTTTTTTCTGATTGGGTCGTGTCGTGGCCTTGAAATCCATCGGCACGAGCAGCAGCCCGTCATCGCTAAATACCAATTTATGCACATCGCTGGAATGGCCCATGC
The DNA here is from genome assembly GCA_038250105.1 of Burkholderiales bacterium. Classification (GTDB taxonomy): domain Bacteria; phylum Pseudomonadota; class Gammaproteobacteria; order Burkholderiales; family Rhodocyclaceae; genus Azonexus. Next base: position 15,075 of record JBBSCQ010000074.1, read on the forward strand.
CGCGCGACTTGACGACGTACAAACCGCGAATGCGACGTTTGCCCTCGTTTTCCTCCAGTTCCCTGACCACGATCCACGTGTCAATCAGGGACGACACGCCAATTTCACCGCTGGTGTCATTTTGTGCGGTCGATGAGACCAGGCTGGTGAAGAATCCGGTGATGGTCTTGGATTTGAGGACATCGATCATGCGTGTCAGCATGGACTGAACCTCAAATCGGTTCCCTTGCCCCAGCAGACTCGACAGCGGATCGATGAC
>JBBSCQ010000075.1:0-14647 GCA_038250105.1 Burkholderiales bacterium
CATCGGGTTCGCCCACTCAGGGTCGCGGGCACCATGGGCGAAAAGAATCAAGGCAATAGTCATGGCAAGATTTCCAATAATTTAACGAAGTGGCCGAAAACAAAAAGCCCGGTCAGCAACCATCTTAACCGCTCGTCGAAGTAACGACGGTCATGTGGCAACAAGTTATTCAGATATTGAAATCAGGCAAAGGTTTCAGCGACGCTGGCTGCAACTGCAAAGTATCGGCGAAACCGCCCTCCCTGCGCCCTTACCTTAACCGGTGGCATCGCGCTCGACGTAGCCGGCCTCACGCTGGCTGCGTATTGCCAGCACGAACACCGTATCCATCTCTGGCACATAGCGATACAAGGCAACATAACCATGCGCCCAACGACCGATCACGAGTTCACGCTTGGCATTCGCCACCGGGCGGCCGATCAACGGGCTCTGCGCCAGAATATCCAAAGCAGCGATAATTTTGCCAATGCGCTGCCCCGCATTGTCCACCTCATGGCTGGCCAAATGATCAGGGATACGATCAAAATCCTCGGCAATCTCGGGCGCCAACTCGATGCTGGACACCTTCAGCGAGCCAGTTTGCTTACCACGGGGCGCGTCGCGGCCTGACCAGAGATACGCGCCTTCAAGTAGCTACGCATTTCCTGCCACGGTATGGTTTCTCCGGAAGCCACAATCGCGGCATAACGAGCTTCAGCAATGGCATCGAAATCAGCGCGACGTCCCGCCTGCTCGGCTTTCTCGGCAATCGCTTCAAGAATAAAACCATGCGCCGTCGTTCCGGCAAGCTTGGCCGCAACAGCAATGCGGGCCTTCAGATCATCCGGCAAACGAATGGTGGTCGTGGACATATAAGCGCCGGGGAAAGTGCGATTGTCAAGACCCGCGCGATCTTACCCCATTGATCAACGCCACGGTTCAGACCGTCGCTTAGAAGCGCCGCCGCTGCTATCAGACGGAAAGGAAGACCTCGCCGCCCTCGACCTTCACTTCAAATTTATTGCAAGAGCCGACATCGGGCGCCACGGCGTGGCCGTCTTCCAAACCAATTTTCCAGCCATGCAAGGGGCAGGTCACGGTCTTGCCGTGCACCATGCCTTGCGACAGTGGGCCGTTTTTGTGCGGGCACTTGTCGTGCAGGGCGAAGACCTCGTTTTCAGCGTTACGGAAGATGGCGATATCGCCGCCCGTTGCCGGTTTTACGATGCGTGAGCCGAGTGGCGGGATGTCTTCCAGCGGGCAGATCAGTTTCCAGTTGCTCATTGCAGTTTCCTTTACTGTTTAGTTCCACCCCTTTCAAGGGGGAGGTTAGGCGGGGATGGCTTTCTCTGTGCGAAGACGAGTAAGACATCCCCTCCCCGGCCCTCCCCTTGACGGGGAAGGGTTTTGTTTAGAGGGTGATCGGCTGGAACTGCTTGATCGCTTCCGGCTCGCGGGAAGTCGCCCACGGATCTTTGGCATCCTTCAGCGAATCAAGCAACGCGGCATACAGCGCCTTGCGACCTTCTTCATCTTCAAGAATTTTGCCCTTGACGTAGTCCATGCCGACGCGCTCCAGCCAGTGGCAGGTGCGCTCGAGATACCAGCCTTCAAGGCGGTAAAGCTGCAGGAAGGCGGCGGAATACTCCATGACCTCCTCGTCGGAATGCACCTTGCACAGAAACTGCGCCACTTCAGTCTTGATCCCACCGTTGCCACCGATATACAGCTCGTAGCCGGAATCGACGCCGATGATGCCGACGTCCTTAATTCCCGCCTCGGCGCAGTTACGCGGACAACCGGAAACGGCGAGCTTGACCTTATGCGGCGCGTACATGTCGAACAGCATCTTTTCCAGCTTAACGCCCATCGACATCGCCAGCTGTGTCCCAAAGCGGCAGTGTTCCATGCCGACGCAGGTCTTCACGGTACGAATTGACTTGCCGTAAGCGTGGCCGGAAACCATGCCGGCGGCGTTGAGGTCGGCCCAAATGCCTGGCAGGTCTTCCTTCTTTACACCGAGTAGATCGATCCGCTGACCACCAGTGACCTTGACGGTCGGCACCTTGTACTTTTCCGCCGCGTCGGCAATGGCGCGCAACTCGTTCGGCGTCGTCAAGCCGCCCCACATCCGCGGCACGACCGAGTAGGTACCGTCCTTCTGGATGTTGGCGTGAGCGCGCTCGTTGATCAGGCGTGACTGTGGATCATCCTTGGCCTCATGCGGCCAGGTTGAAATCAGGTAGTAGTTCACTGCCGGGCGGCACTTGTCGCAACCGTTTGGCGTCATCCAGCCCAAAGATTTAAAGACCGCTTCCTTGGCGATCAGATGTTGCTTGCTGATCGCTTCGCGGACCAGCTGGTGCGACTGTTCGGTACAGCCGCACATCGGCTTCTTGTCCGATGCTGCCGGCGAGTAGGCACCGCCAATAGTCGAAGCGAGAATCTGTTCGACCAAACCGGCGCAGGAACCGCAGGAAGAAGCCGCCTTGGTGTGTTTCTTCACCTCATCCAGGGTAAAGAGGCCTTTGGCCTTGATCGCCTTGACGATGCTGCCCTTGGTCACCCCATTACAGCCGCAAACCTCGGCCGTATCGGCCATCGTGGCGGCTTTGCTGTTACCGGCGTGGCCAACGTCACCGACCAGCGACTGGCCAAAAATCAGTTGATCGCGGATATCGTGAATGTCACGGCCATCCTTAAGCAACTGGAAATACCACGGGCCATCGGCGGTATCGCCGTACATCACGCCGCCGACCAGCTTGTTGTCGCGGATCACCAGCTTTTTATAAACGCCGCCGTAAGGGTCGTTGAGGATGATTTCCTCGGTGCCTTCGCCGCCCATGTAATCACCGGCCGAGAACAGGTCAATCCCGGTGACTTTGAGCTTGGTCGAGGTCACCGAGCCGGTGTAGCGACCGATGCCGTAGCCGGCCAGATGGTTGGCGGCAACCTTGGCCTGCTCAAACAACGGCGCAACCAGACCGTAGGCGATGCCCCGGTGGGTGGCGCATTCGCCGACCGAATAGACCTTGGGATCGTAGGTCTGCATGGTGTCATTGACCACGATGCCACGATTGCAATAGATGCCGGAAGCTTCGGCCAGCGCGTAGTTTGGGCGAATACCGGCGGCCATCACGACCAAATCAGCCGGAATCTGCATGCCATCCTTGAAGCGAATCGCCGCAACGCGGCCGGATTCCCCTTGGATCAGCGCTTCGGTATGTTTTTGCAGGAGGAATTTTAGGCCCTTGTCTTCGAGTGACTTCTGCAACATTTTGCCGGCGACTTCGTCGAGCTGACGCTCCATCAACCACGGGCCGATATGCACCACTGTCACATCCATGCCGCGCAGTTTGAGGCCGTTAGCCGCTTCCAGGCCGAGCAAACCGCCACCGATCACGACCGCATGCTTGTGCAGGTGGGCTGCTTCAATCATCTCGTCGGTATCCTTGATGTCGCGATAGCCAATGACGCCGGGCAAATCATTACCCGGAATTGGCAGCATGAACGGGGTCGATCCGGTCGCAATGAGCAGCCGGTCATAACTCTCTTCGGTACCGTCGTCGGCGATCACCTTGCGCTTAACCCGGTCGATCTTGCCGATCTGCTTGCCGGTATGGAGCGTGATGCCATTTTCCTTGTACCAGTCGAGTTCGTTGAGGACAATTTCGTCGATGGTCATTTCGCCAGCCAGCACCGGCGAAAGCAGGATACGGTTGTAATTCGGATGCGGCTCGGCACCGAAGATGGTGATGTCGTAATGATCCGGCTTGATCTTCAACAATTCTTCAACGGTACGGACACCAGCCATGCCATTGCCGATCAGGACCAACTTGGGCTTAACGGGATTGCTCATTTTTGACTCCAACGTGGCGCGCACCCAAGGGTGCAAAATTTATTTCAGCGCGTGACGTCGTTGCCATTTAACTGCCGCCGTTGGCAGTTGATTTGCTGTTCTGATGAAAGATATTGCAATCAGTGTGCCAGCAGGCTATCTCTTTGATTTTTGGTGTTTTAAGACGGTCGACCGTAGCAATGCCGCACCAAAGCCGGGCACTGCCTCCCAAGCCGGTGCGGGTTTAACCTTAGTTACCGCCACCGGCAAGCCCGGTTGCCTCAACCGCAACGATGGCTTTTGCCTGGTTAAAACCTTCGGCATAACCGCTGGCGTAGAGGCAGCAGGCAAGCTGGTTAGCAATCGGCTTGGGGATCGGAATCTGCTTTTCGAGCACCCGGCGAATCCATTTGGCGGTACTCACTACATCGGCAGCATCCGGCAAATCGGGCAGCGCCCGCAGGCTTTCGTGTTCCGCCTCAAACAGCACGTCGACCATGCCGTCATTGACATATTCCAGCCGTGGGCGACGTTTTGGGTTGGCGAAAGGCTCACCTTCCGTACCGCGCAGCAACAAAGCGCGATCACCGCGATCAACCAGCACTTCGCGCATCAGCGTAATGAATTCAGGATGCGTTGCCGGCGCAACCAAAACAGCATCGCCAGCGAAAGGGTTGAGCAGCTTGACGAGGCTGTGCGCCGAGTTTCGGACACCCATCCGACTGCGCAAACTGAGCAGGCTGTGAAGACCCGGACAAAGGGCCGACAGGGGCAGGAAGGCCAGGCCCTTTTCCGCCAGAGTGACTTGTGCCTGCATCGACGACGCCATCGGCATGATGCCCAATTCACGAAAAATCAGGCCCGATGTGACGCGGCCAAAGCCTTCGAGAAGACCATGCACCAACACTGGCACACCAAAGCGTTGCAGCAACAGCGCCAGCAATGGCGTCAAATTAGCTTCCTTGCGCGCGCCGTTGTAGCTTGGCAAGACGACCGGGCGGACGCGACCTTGGGGCATATCGAGCCGATTAACCCGGTCATCCACCGCCGAGAGAAAACCAAGCATCTCATCGCGCGATTCACCTTTCACCCGCAGGGCAACAATCATCGCGCCCAGTTCGAGATCGGGCACCCCGCCATCCAGCATGGCGGCATAGAGTTGGCAGGCGTCGTCCCGCGACAGGTCGTGCGCCCCTTGCGCGCCGCGACCAATCTCCTTGATGTAATGTCCGTAGCTCATAGTCTCCTATCGCCGCAGTCAGGCTGCTTCAGCTTGTTTTATCGCGCTGGCTGACACCATGCGCTTGATTTCCGGCACGCACGAACCGCAGAACGTGCCACATTTCAGTTTTTCCTGCAATTGCGCCAGATCGGCACCCTGCACCAGCATTTGCGCAATCTGCACATCGCTGACATCGGCGCACTTGCAGATGATATTGCGCAGCGCAATATTTCCGGGCGCCATGGCAGTTGGCGCCAAGGCAAAGCGAATCATGCTGGCATCAAGTTCATCTTCGGCCATTGCCCGTTTCAGCCAGGTCTGCGCCAGCGTTTCACCGACCAAACGGACGCCGAGCAGGCGGCCATCGAGGGCAATGGCTTTTTTGCTGATATGGCGCTTGGCATCAATGTAGAGGATGGCGCCGACATCACCAGCCAAGTTGAACAACTGGTCAAGTTCGAAAATAGCATCGACGGCAATCGGCGCTTCAGTGGCTGCATGAAAAACAACTAGTGGCCGTTTGCGCCCATAGAGATTGACTGTGGCGTAGGGGAATTGATTCAGGATGGCACGGGCACGCTGCAGCAGTTCGAGCGCCTCGGTCTGGCTAGCGCAGCTTCGGACGACCGCCAGCGGATAGGGCAGATGTAATTTGGCGATCTGCACCGCGGCATGTTTCAGCTCCGGTTGCATCGAGTAAGGATCAATCGCATCACAGGCCACGGCGTTGTATCCGGCCGAACTCATGAACTGATTACCCCAATGCATCGGCATCCAGGCCCGGCTTTTTTTCAGCCCCGACGTTTCAGCAATGCGCACAATCATTTCACCGCGCTCGTTGCTCACTTTGACCAGATCGCCACTCTCGAGATTGCGGTGCCGCATGTCGCACGGGTGCATGGCGAGCAGCGGCTCGTCTTCCAGATTGAACAGGCGCGGCACAGTTCCCGTGCGGCTCATGCCGTGCCATTGGTCACGCAGGCGCCCGGAAAGCAGACTGATCGGAAAAGCCAGTGTCGTCGCCTCAGCCGTCGGCTGGTGTTTAATGGCAATAAACTTCGCCTTACCATCCGCCGTCGGAAATTGACCATCTTCATACAAACGAACTTTGCCGCCAGTCGCCCCTTCCGGGTACGGCCACTGCTGCGGACCATTCGCTTCGAGCAGGGCGTAACTCAGACCGGTAATGTCGAGATCACGACCACGCGTGCTTTCCCGATGTTCGTTAAAAATCGCTTCCGCATTGGCATAGGGGAAAAGCTTTTCGGCATCGCCATGCCCGAGCTTCTCGCCCAGACGACGGGCGAAATCAACCACAATTTCCCAGTCGTGCCGGGCTTCACCCGGCGGCGGTACTGCCGGCATGACGCGCGTAATGCAACGCTCGGAATTGGTTACCGTCCCGTATTTCTCACCCCAGCCACTAGCCGGCAATAAGAGATCGGCGAAATCGGCCGTGTCGGTATTTTTATACGCTTCCTGCAACACCACGTATTCGGCAGTTTGCAGCGCGCCACGAACAGCGGCCTGATTCGGTAGCGATTGCGCCGGATTGGTACAGGCGATCCATACCGCCTTGATCTCACCAGTTTTCAAGCTTTTAAAGAGGTCGACCGCAGACTTCCCCGGCTGGCTCGGCACAAAGGGCACACCCCAGAACTCAGCCATTTCAGCGCGGTGCGCCGGATTAGCCAGATCACGGTGAGCTGACATCAGATTCGATAAGCCGCCCACTTCCCGCCCACCCATGGCGTTCGGCTGACCAGTCAGTGAGAAAGGGCCAGCCCCGGGTTTGCCGATCTGCCCGGTCGCTAGGTGCAGGTGAATAATCCCGGCGTTGTTGTGCGTACCATGCGCCGATTGATTCAAGCCTTGGCAGTACATCGACAGTGAGGCGCCGCCCGTGCCAAACCAGGTCGCCGCCTGAACAATATCGGCCACTGGTATGCCGCAGATTTCAGCGACCGTATCCGGCGTATAATTTTTGACGATCTCGCTCAAGGCGGCGAGACCGTTGGTATGCGCCTCGACGTAAGCCTGATCAACCAAACCCTCATTGATCAGGACGTGCAACATCCCGTTGAACAAGGCAATGTCGGTTCCCGGCTTGAGCGGCAAATGCAGGTCGGCGATCTCGGCACTTTCCGAGAAGCGCGGGTCGGCAACGATGATTTTGAGCTCAGGATTCGCCGCCTTGGCATCTTCGATGTAGCGAAAAATGATCGGATGAGCTACGGCCGGGTTTGCGCCGGAAATAAAGATAACCTTGGCCTGCAGAATATCTTCATAGCTGCACGGTGGGGCATCAGCCCCCAACGTCTGCTTGTAACCGGAAACAGCCGACGACATGCAAAGGCGGGAATTAGTATCGACGTTATTGGTCCCGATCAAACCTTTGGCCAGCTTGTTGAAGACGTAATAGTCCTCAGTCATTAGCTGACCCGAAATATAAAAGGCGACGGAATCCGGACCGTGAGTACGAATGGTCTCGGCGAATCGCGTTGCAGCCGCGTCTAGCGCTACATCCCACGACACCTGCTCACCCGCCTCACCGCGCAACACCCGCTGCTCGGGAAATTGCAAACGGTAGGTCAGATCCGCCGTCAGATTCAAGGTCGCGCCTTTAGTACAAAGCCGACCACGATTGGCGGGGTGTGCGGGATCCCCACGGACACCTGCAATCGCCCCATTATCGGTTTCGATCAGGACGCCGCAGCCGACGCCGCAGTAACAACAAGTAGATTTGACTTCAGTTTTCATTTTTTTCCTTCCGGCAAGGCTTGAGCAACACCTATGCCACCTAGAAAAATCATGGACTTGAAAGTAAAACAGGGATATTCCCATAAGGAATATCCCTGTTCTGGTGCGTCGACCGCAGCAAACGTCCCTATTTGATGCGCTGCAACTTGGGACGCCCTCCTTCTGGGCGAGGCGGCTCCGGTGGCGGCTCGACAATTTCATCATCACTCACCAACTCAGCCTCCTCGACATCACCAGAGGCATTCTCAGACTCAAGATCAAAAGCCATGCCCGCGCCATTTTCCCGCGAATAAATCGCCGAAACCTGTTCAACCGGCACTGAAATCTTCCGCGAAACACCACCAAATCGCGCCTGAAACTCAATCAGATCGTTACCAATCTGAAATTGGCTGGTTGCATCCGGCCCGATATTGAGCACGATCTGCCCATCATTGATGAACTCGCGTGGCACGCGGGTGCGCAAATCGACCTGGACTGCGATATACGGCGTAAAGCCGTTATCGCAGCACCATTCCCAAATGGCCCGTAACAGGTAAGGCTTGGTCGATGGAAGTCCCATGCTTTACTTACGCATCGCCTTTTCGGACGGCGTCAGTGCATCGATGAATCCCTGACGGCTGAAAATCCGTTCGGCGTACTTCATCAACGGTGCAGCAGCCTTGCCAAGATCAATACCGTAATGATCAAGACGCCACAACAATGGGGCAATCGCCACGTCGAGCATCGAAAACTCATCACCCAGCATGAACTTTTGCTTGTTGAAGATTGGAATAATTTCGGTCAAACGCGCCCGAATTTCCTGACGCGCCTTATCGGCAGTCTTGCCGTTCTTTTCGATCAATTCCATGAACGAAAAGATCTCGCGCTCCATACCCACCAACAACTGACGAGCTCGGGCACGCATAATCGGGTCAGCCGGCATCAATTGCGGATGCGGGAAGCGTTCATCAATATATTCGTTGATGATGTTTGGCTCAAACAAAACCAGATCACGCTCAACCAAAACCGGCACACGATTGTGCGGATTGATCGCAGCCATTTCTTCCGGCTTGTTAAACAGGTCGACATCGATCACCTGAAAATCCATGCCCTTTTCAAACAGGACAATACGGCAGCGATGACTAAATGGGCAGGTTGTGCCCGAATAGAGGTTCATCATTTGTGGTAACCCTCAAAATGAGATTCGGCATCGGGGGCTGGCCGAAGCCAAACCCGCGATGCCGCTAGCTGATCCGAAAAGGATCAGATCAGTGAATATCTTTCCAGTATTCCTTCTTCAGTGCGTAAGCCAACACGAAGAGCAAGCCCAAGAAGGCAAGAACAAAGAAACCGATTTTTTGGCGGAATTCCTGTTGCGGTTCCGACATCCACACCATAAAGCCGACCAGATCGGAAACCGCCTTGTCGTACTCGGCCGGAGCCATCTGACCCGGAACAGCAAGTTCCAACTTGTGCGTTTCATGATTCAGCACTTGCTGGCCTTGCAGGCCGTACAGGATATGCGGCATACCAACATTGGCAAATACCACGTTATTCCAACCGGTCGGACGATTTTCGTCTCGGTAGAAGGAACGCAGATAGGTATAGAGCCAATCGGCACCGGCACCTGCATTGCCCAGTTCACCACGGGCCCGAGTAATGATGGTCAGATCTGGTGGCGTAGCACCAAACCACTGCTTCTGCTCATCAAAACGGGCGGCAACTCGCATCTGCTCGCCAATTTTGTCAGAAGTGAACATCAGGCTCTCTTTGACCTGTCCTTCGGTTAGACCAAGGTCGAGTAACTTTTGGTAGCGAATGTAGGATGCACCGTGACAATTCAAGCAGTAATTGACGAACAGCTTGGCACCATTTTGTAACGCCGGCTTGTCGCCGACAGAACCTGGCCACTTATCGAGATGAACGTCTGCCCCACTTGCAAATGCCATCAACGGCGCGAAGAGTAATGCGATCAGAAATTTTTTCATTTTTTCTATCCTCACTTCATCGTCACGCGTTCAGGAACCGGCTTGAACTTATCCATCCGGGACCACCACGGCATACCAAGAAAGAAGCCAAAGTAGAACACCGTGCAGACTTGTGAAACCAGTTCACCCATCGGTGAAGGTGACAGCGTGCCAAGGTAACCAAGGATGAAAAAGCAAATCACGAACAATGTCAGCATGGTCTTGTAGATCGGACCACGATAACGAATCGACTTGACCGGACTGCGATCCAGCCACGGCAGGAAGGCAAAGATCACAACCGATGCACCCATGGCAACAACGCCCCAGAATTTCGCATCAAGGCCGAAGAAGTTCCAGACAATTGCCCGAAGAATTGAGTAATAAGGCGTGAAATACCAGACCGGGGCAATATGATTTGGTGTTTTCAGCGGATCAGCCGGGTAGAAATTTGGCGTTTCCAGGAAATAACCAGCGCCCTCTGGTGCAAAGAACAACACCAAGGAAAACACCATCAGGAACACAACAACGCCAACGATATCCTTGACCGTGTAGTACGGATGGAAAGGAATGCCATCGAGCGGAATTCCGTTTGCGTCCTTGTTCGCCTTGATCTCAATACCGTCCGGGTTATTCGAACCAGTCTCGTGCAAAGCCAGCACGTGAGCGGCAACCAGACCAACCAGCACCAGCGGGAAAGCAATCACGTGGAAGGAGAAGAAACGATTCAGTGTCGCATCACCGACGACGAAATCGCCACGAATCAGAATGGACAAGTCATTGCCAATCACAGGGATAGCGCCGAACAGGTTAACAATCACCTGCGCACCCCAATAAGACATTTGACCCCACGGCAACAGATAACCGAAGAACGCCTCACCCATCAGCACTAGGAAGATGCCAACACCGAACAACCAGGTCAGCTCACGCGGCTTCCGATACGAACCGTAGAGCAAACCACGGAACATGTGGAGGTAAACCACGATGAAGAAAGCCGAAGCACCGGTTGAGTGCATATAACGAATCAGCCAGCCACCCGGCACATCGCGCATGATGTATTCGACCGATGCAAAGGCAATCGGCACACCGCTTGCGTTCAAAGCCGCATCTGGTTTGTAGTGCATGGTCAGGAAAATACCGGTAACGATCTGAATGACCAGCACCAGTAATGCGAGCGAGCCAAAGAAGTACCAGAAATTGAAATTCTTCGGGCAGTAGTACTCGGAAAGATGGCCTTTCCACATTGACGTTGCCGGGAAACGGGCATCAACCCATTCCAACAAATTACCGGGGAGAGAACCGTCGGATTTGTATTTTTCGAAATTTCCACCAGCCATTTCTATGCTCCCTTCTTGTCTTCGCCGATCATGATACGTGTATCGGAAAGATACACGTGCGGCGGCACTTCGAGGTTGGTCGGGGCAGGCTTCGACTTATAAACACGTCCGGCAAAATCGAAGGTTGAACCGTGACAGGGGCAAAGGAAACCACCCAGCCAGTCGCCAGGCATGCCTTCATCGGCACCCGACTTGAACTTGGAGGATGGTGAACAGCCGAGGTGAGTACAAATACCAACAACGACCATCATTTCCGGCTTGATCGAACGGGTATCGTTCTGGGCATAAGCCGGCTGCATGTTCTTTTCCGACTTGGGGTCGGCCACTGCATCAGCCAGCTTAGTCAGCGTTTCAAGCATTTCTTTAGTGCGGTTGATGATCCACACTGGCTTGCCACGCCACTCAACGGTCATCATCTGACCCGGCTCGAGCTTACTGATATCGACTTCGACCGGAGCGCCTGCTGCCTTGGCGCGTTCGGATGGAAGCAAGCTGGACACGAACGGCACGAGCGCAGCGACTGCGCCCACTCCGCCCACGGCTGCGGTCGCAACGATCAAACGCCGTCTGCCGCAGTCCATTTTTCCTTGTTTGCTCATAACGCTGACCCCTAAAGGAATTGGATGGGATTAAAAATAAACGCTAAATTATACAACATTGGAAGCCGCGTTAAAAGCGGTTGTCACTCTTGATACGTTTTTCGCTCGCGTAAAGACTGAGCCAATGTGCCACTATCAACATATTCGAGCTCGCCGCCGACCGGAACACCTCGAGCAATTCGAGAAACCTTGATGCCTTTTTGTTTCAACATGGCGGTCACATAGTGAGCCGTTGCCTCGCCTTCATTGGTGAAGTTGGTGGCCAGAATGACCTCCTGCACAACACCATCTTGAGCCCGCGCCATCAAACGCTCAAGACCCAGCTCTCTTGAACCAATGCCATCCAGTGGTGAAATTCGCCCCATCAATACGTAATAGAGCCCTTGGTAAGCCAGGGTTTGCTCCATCATATTCATATCGACTGGGGTTTCAACAACGCACAACAGGCTTGAGTCACGGCGACTTGAGTTACACCGCTCACAAACATCAACTTCAGTGAACGTATTGCACCGCTGACAATGCCGAATCGCCTGCAAAGCATGCTGAACAGCCTCACCAAGACGTTGCGCACCCGCTCGGTTGTGCTGCAAAAGATGGTAAGCCATTCGCTGCGCTGACTTTGGCCCAATGCCGGGCAAACATCGCAGTGCCTCAATCAGAGACTCAAGACCAGATGGGGTCACTTAAAACGGCAGCTTGAAACCTGGGGGCAAATTGAGTCCTGCAGTGAAGCCAGACATCTTTTCCTGACTCAGGGCTTCACCCCGCCGCATGGCATCATTCATCGCAGCGGCAATCAAGTCTTCCAGCATTTCACGATCATCCATTACAGATGGATCGATGCTGACCCGGCGCACATCATGCGCGCAGGTCATTACGATCTTGACCATACCCGCACCCGCCTGACCTTCCACTTCGATCTGAGCCAGTTGCTCCTGACCCTTCTTCATATTTTCCTGCATCATCTGCGCCTGTTTCATCAGGCCGGCAATACCACCCTTCATCATATCGATTTCTCCGTTAGGTTATGGGTTTAATAGACGTTTCAATAAGTGATGCATCAAACGATTCAATCACATCACGCACAAAGTTATCTTGTTCTATCGAGGCAATAGCAACCGCCTGACGCTCCTGTTTTTCACGACCGGCCGTTGCCGCTGGCGTATCTGCTTCCTGCTGGGCTAATTCAAAGCGCAGTTGCAGCGGGCGACCAAAGTATTCACGCAAGGCTTGCTGTAACTTTTCTGGCGCAGGCTTCATTTGTAGATGTGAGTGTGCAGGAGCAAGCCGCAGCAAGCATTCATTCTCGCCAATGCTACGCAATTCGCAATGCTGGGCAAGTGTCCGGGTCAAGCCTGACAACTGGAGCAAGGAGACAATCTGATGCCAGTCAGCATCCTGATCTTTTGGTACAACAACCTGAGTAATTTCTAAAGGTGCTGACCGAACGGAGGGCACGAATGGTTCAACCGGCAACTCTACTGGAGATAGTACCGGCGGCTTAATCGGCACAAACGGCTTTACACGCGCAGCAACTGTCGACACAACATCAGCAACCGAGCTAGGCCGAAAGGTATGCAATCGCAGCAGCGTCATGACAAAACCAGCATATTCATCTGGTGCGGTCGACAGCTCTTTTCGGCCAATATTGGCAATTTGATACGCTAACTGCACGAACCCGGGCGTAAATGCAGCAGCAATAACCAAAAGGCGGTCACGCTCAGGCTCATCTTCATCAATTGCAGCAGGGGCAATCTGGGCAATTTGCACGCGCGTCAAAAGCGCACTCAAGTCCTGCAGTGCAGCAGAGAAGGAAAGGCTACGCATGCCGATATCTGCCGCGACTTGGAGCAATGTCGATGCATCACCTTCTTTTAACGCCTCAAGGATGGCAAATAAGTAGTCCCGATCGACCGATCCGAGCATGCTGCGGACTTGAGAAACCTCAACCTTACCAGCGCCGTGGGCAATTGCCTGATCCAAGAGAGAAAGCGCATCCCGGACACTCCCCGAGGCCGAATGCGAAATCAAACCCAAAGCGGGCGTATCGAATGGAATCCCCTCCGCCTGCAATATATGAGCAAGATGCCCTGAAATCGTCTCAGCCGGCATCTGCTTTAAATTGAATTGCAGGCAACGGGAAAGGACAGTAACCGGAATTTTTTGCGGGTCAGTTGTCGCTAAAATAAATTTCACATGATCTGGCGGCTCTTCAAGCGTTTTCAGCATCGCGTTAAAAGCTGAATTTGAAAGCATGTGAACTTCGTCAATCACATACACTTTAAATCGGCCGCGAGTCGGCGCGTAAACGGCATTCTCAAGCAATTGCCGCATCTCATCAACTTTGGTATTGGTTGCCGCATCAACCTCAAGCAGATCAACAAATCGACCGCTATCAATCTCTTGGCAGGCAGAGCAAATCCCACACGGCGTCGATGTAATACCAGATTCGCAATTTAGCGACTTAGCCAGTATCCGGGCGATTGTAGTCTTGCCAACCCCACGCGTACCGGTAAAAAGATAGGCATGATGCAGACGCTGCTCGGTTAGGGCATGGGTCAAGGCGCGAACGACGTGCTCTTGACCAATCAGCGTCGAAAAATTTCGCGGTCGCCACTTACGGGCAAGAACTTGATAACTCATGCGCCCCAGACCAAAGCTGAAAATGAAATTGGCGAGCCTAACCCCCGGCACTTGCAATTAATGGCTGTGGCTGCTTCCTTCCGGACCTGACCCGTTTCACCACCCTGCAATGCGGGGAGACCCGCCAAGCTTGATTCTACCATAGCCATTCAAGTGAATTGTCAATGATTCATAAGTGGACGAATGAAATCCATTCGTAGACGGACAAAGCCCCGTCTCATGAGAAGAGAAGGGGCTTTGTTATGTGGGAGCCTGGCGGTGACCTACTTTCGCGAGCGGAAGCTCACTATCATCGGCGCGATGCTGTTTCACGGTCCTGTTCGGGA
>JBBSCQ010000076.1:0-14585 GCA_038250105.1 Burkholderiales bacterium
TAGTTCAGTTGGTTAGAATACCGGCCTGTCACGCCGGGGGTCGCGGGTTCGAGTCCCGTCCACTCCGCCAACATTTTTTAAGCTGTTGATTTGTGTAATAATTACTTCAAATCAACAGGTTGATACAAAAAATGGTACAAAACGGCAGTACAAGGGATGCGTCCGACAAGGATGAAATAATGCTCCCGTATATGCAAAAATTGGGTACCCGATACACCTTCTGTCGCCTCTGACCAGGCATTTGCAGACGCCCAGAGCAAGCTCAGTAACCGAGCCGACCTATTCAACTTCTGCAGCACCCTCACCGCAATTACCAAACTCACTGAAGAGCTAAAACAGAGTTTGCACGCCTACTGGATCGGCGTCGTCGACATTTCCGACCAGGAAAGGCGTGCCAATGGCTTTGCTGATATTGATGACATCGGGAAATTTCGGGCTGATGAGCGTTTGCTCTGCCTGCAATTCGTTCGCGCTGCGATGGCAGGTTATGAACTGCTTCTGTCCCGAGACGAAGGCAGAGACCCTCTCCTTAGCTTGTCAGTGCCACCGCTAGCCGCCGGCAATTTAAATGCAACGGCGACTCAAGGGCCTCTTTAATCCACTTTAACCATCGTGCCCATTTAAAAATGCCCGCCTCTGGTTTTTACAGGCGGCGCTAAGCTTGACAAATCAGGGGACATTTCTACTTGGGGGGAGAGGGGGCATTACTACTTAGCGCTAGCACGATTACATAGCCTAAAAAAATGCTACAGGAAAAAAGGGGAAAACCATAATTTAATAAATATTATGGCACAACAGAACGAAGCAAAAAATACAAAACGTATATTATCAATTGGTTAGCGTTTTTTTTAGGTGGAAGAGTGTTGAATTTGTGGGGCTGGTGTTAAAGACAGGTTAGCTACCGGAATGCCGAGCCGGTGCTAAAATTGACCAATGAAACGTACTCTAAACTTTGAAATCAGGTCGGAAAATGGTGTGTTTATCGCTCACTGCATTGAGCTCGGTATTGAGACCGATGGCGACACTGCCGCAGAAGCGGAAACCAACTTGCGCGAGGCGCTGGATATTTATTATTCTGATCCCGGTAATCTGATTGAGGATTGATGCGGTTTCGGCTGCTGCTTTTGGTGGCGCAGGTGAGTTACGCAGGGCAATCACGCCAGTCATGCAGTCTTGCCTTCAACGGCGCGAGCTGCGCATTGCTCTGACCTCGAAATTAACGCTATCCATCGTTTCTCCCAAGCTGTTTTCCAGCCTGAGCTGATGTTTGCCCGGTTGCGGTAGCCAGAATAATTTACCTTCAGCCTTGCCGAGCGCCAGTTTATCCATGCGCCAATACCAGTTTGGTTCGCCGGTAGTTGAAAGGCGCAGCGCAATGCGCTGGCGACTGGGTGGAATATCCGGGTCGAGGGCGATGATGCTGCCAGCGGCCGGATAAACGATGCGGGCCAAAGCGTTCGCTGAGGCGGCGCGGATGACGGACATTTCAGTGCCGGCGATGAACCATTCCTGACGGGCTGCTTCGTGGGTAG
This sequence comes from Burkholderiales bacterium, assembly GCA_038250105.1. Lineage (GTDB taxonomy): Bacteria > Pseudomonadota > Gammaproteobacteria > Burkholderiales > Rhodocyclaceae > Azonexus. The sequence continues at coordinate 1,533 of JBBSCQ010000076.1, forward strand.
TTTCGCGGCCTGCATCGCGGGTTGTTTCGAAACGGGTTTTGGTGTGCACGACCCCGGCGGGTGGGGGTGGCGGGCGACTTTCCACTTTGGCACGGCCGTGTGCGGGATCGCCCCGGTGCAGCCAGTCCATCACTTCGCGCCAGACCGGCGCCGCGCCGGCAACGCCAGAGACATCGTGCATCGGGCTGCCGCTGGCGTTGCCGACCCAGACAGCAACAGTGTAGCGGCGCGAATAGCCGGCGCACCAGTTGTCGCGCATGTCCTTGCTGGTGCCGGTTTTGGCGGCGGCCCAGTAGGGCGTGGCGAGCCAGGATTCGAGGCCAAAAGTGCCGGCACGGGCGTTGCGGTCGGCCAAGATGTCGCTGACCAAAAAAGCGCTTTCTGGCGAGTTGACCGCATGACTCTTGCCGTTGAATACCCCGGCGCAGCCTTCGCGTTGGCAGGGTGACGGCGTTTCAACCTTGCCCGGTGTGGCGCGTAAAGGCGTCCAGCGGCCACCATTGGCCAGTGTTCGGTAGCCGTTGGCGAGCATGAGCAGGGAAATGTCGGCCGAACCGAGCGCCAGGCTGTAACCGTACCAGTCACCGGTTTCCTTCAGGCTGGCGAAGCCGGTTTGTTGCAGGCGTTGGTGAAAGCGATCTGGCGTCAGGCGAACCAGTGTTTTAACCGCCGGCACGTTGAGCGAACCGGCCAGCGCTTGGCGGGCCGAAACCCAGCCTTTGTAATGTGGCTCATAATTCTGCGGCGCATAGAGGCCGTTGCCGGTATCCAGTGTTAGCGGCGCGTCCTCGATCAGCGAAGCTGGCGTCAGTTGCCGCCGTTCAAAGGCCTGAGCGTAGAGAAAGGGCTTTAGTGTCGAGCCAGCCTGACGCAAGGCGGTGACGCCATCAACCTCGGCGGCGCCGGAGAGATCGCCGCTTGAACCGACCCAGGCGAGGATTTCGCCGCTGGCGTTGTTGATGACCAGCAGCGCACCATCTTCGACGTTTTGCCGGTTCAGGGCAGCCAAGTGGCGGCGTAGCGCTTCGCTGGCAAAACGCTGCAAATCGGCATCGAGACTGGCGCGTAGTTGCTGGCCGGGCTGGTTGAGTAATTTTCGGGCGAGGTGGGGGGCAAGTTGTGGCGTAAGTTGTTCGGCCAGATTCTGTTCTGTGCTGCGCAAGCCACCGCTCAGCGCCTGCGCGGTGAATCCCTCCAGCCCCGCGCATTCGCTCGCCCGATTCATTTCCTTGAGCAGATTGCAGGCGCGTTTGACCACCAGCGCCGGGGCGGCATTCGGCGAGCGGAGCAGGGCGGCGGCCAGTGCTGATTCGCGCTCATCCAGCCCATGCGGCCACTTGCCAAATAGTTGGCGGCTCATCGCGCCGACGCCCTGCAATTCGCCCCGGAAGCTGACCAGATTGAGGTAAGCCTCGATAATTTGTCGCTTGTTCCAGAAGCCTTCCAGGCGCAATGCTGCGGTCGACTGGGAAATTTTGCCAAAAATGCTGCGGCGGCCATGGTGTTGGCTATCTTCATCCAGCAGGCCAGCCAGTTGCATGCTTAGTGTGCTGGCGCCGCGTGTCTTGCTGCCCCAAAAATTGCTCCAGGCAGCTTTGCCGGCGGCTTGCCAGTCGATGCCGTCGTGCTCCATGAAACGCTTGTCTTCGGAGACGATGACGGCGCGGATAAGCGCCGGTGAAATCTCGGTGAGCGGCGTCCAAGCCTGACGCCGCACCGTTTTGTCGAGGCGCAGGCGGTGTAGCGGCTGACCATCGCGCGCCAGCAACAGGGCATCCGACGGCACGTAACTCGCCTTGACCTCGGCGAATTCCGGTAGCGCCTGTGCGCTCAGTGGCAGAGCAAGCAGCAGGGCGAGCAGATAAAGGTTTAAGCGGACACTGGCCATGCTTTTGAATTAACCGATTGGTTAAAGGGAGTTTCCTGAAATAGGCGGTATGTATCGCTTGATCGGCATGGTCGATCAGTTTGGCTGGGTTGCTTCGGTTGCAGCAGCGGGTGTCTGCGCTGGTAGCCATTGCGTGAGAATTGAAAGTAACGTTTTTATATTTATCGGCTTAGCCAGGAAATCATCCATCCCACTGCTCAGCGAATATTGACGGTCCTCCTCGAAGACATCGGCAGTGAGGGCAATAATTGGCAGGTGCAGACGATTGTTGTCGGCCTCCCATTGGCGAATGTGTCGCGTTGCCGTGTTGCCGTCCATAACCGGCATCTGGATGTCCATCAGCACCAGATCAAAATGGTCTCCACGCAAGACCGCATCTATGCCTTGTTGTCCATTTTCTGCGGTACTGACGCTTAATCCGTATTTTTTTAGTAGGGCGGTAATCACCTTGCGGTTGGTCGGGTTGTCTTCGACGACCAGAATCTGACCGCTGAATTCGCTGATTGATCGTTCGCTACGGTTTGTTTTTTCAAAGTGCGCCTTACTTTCGTCCTCGCATGCCGGCTTGGCGAGGATTTGAAACCAGAATCTGGCGCCTTGGCCTAAGGTACTTTCGACACCGGCTTGGCCACCCATCTGCTGGGCCAGGCTGTGTACGATCGAGAGTCCCAAGCCAGAACCGCCAAATTGGCGGGTGGTTGAACTATCGGTCTGCGTGAAGGGTTTGAATAAAAGGTGCTGTTTATCCTGCGAAATACCGATCCCGCTGTCGCTGACTGAAAACTCGAGCAGTGCGGTGGATTGATCGCGCTGAATTTCTCTTGCGGCAAGGTGAATGTCGCCGGTTGTCGTGAACTTGATGGCATTGCCGACCAGATTTGACAGCATTTGACGCAGGCGCTGCGGGTCGCCGCTATAGCTTTGCCCGGGCTGGCCAGACCAGTTGAGGTGCAGCTTGATGCCCTTTGAACTGGCACTCGGGCTGAACAAGGCCATGGTTTGATGGAGTATTTGCGCTGGCTCAAAGGGGATAGATTCGAATTCGAGTTTGCCGGCCTCAATTTTCGACAGGTCAAGAATGTCGTTGAGCAGCGCGAGCAGGGTTTGTCCTGAGTCCAAGATGGTTTGAGCGTAGTCCAGCCGTTCAGCGTCGCTGACTTTGGGGTCTTGGAGCAGTTGCGCCATGCCGAGCACGCCGTTCATCGGCGTGCGGATTTCATGGCTCATGGTCGCAAGAAAGGATGACTTGGCACGGTTGGCTGATTCGGCTTCTTCCTTTGCTTCGCGCAGCGCGGCTTCACTTTGGAGCAGTTCAGCGACGGTCTGCATTCGTTCCAGGAAGGTGCCGGTCCAGCGCGATAGCAGGCGGACAAACTCAAGGTCAAAATTATCGAAATCGCCGGCCCGGCCGGTTGGTGATGAAAAGTTGAGCGTACCGAATACTTCGCCTTTTACCCAGATCGGAATCCCGATATAGGCGGCCAAACCAAATTCACGGAAACAGGGATGGCTGACGAAATCGGTTATTGATGCATTGGCAATGGCGAGCAGATCGCCGTGCGCCAGTGTGTTACTGCAATATGTCGTGCCCAGTGAAAAACACTGACCATCAGAAAGCGTATTGGGTGGTGAGACCTGCACCAAGATACGGTATTCTTCGTGCTGTATTCGACTGATGATGCCGAACTCCAGGTTAACGTGTTCGGTGGCAACTTTGAGGGCATGGCGAAGCGTCTCTTCTGGCTCCAGATTCGGCTGGGCAGCAATGTCATTAAGTGTGCGCAGGGCGGCAAGGTGGCGTTGCAGCTGCGTGTTTTGGGTGGTCCGGGCGGCGTCCTCAGCGCGCAGCTTGGCGAGCATGTGGTTGAACGCCGTAGCAGTTTCAGCCAGCTCATCGTTGCCAATCACCGGCAGATCGCGGGAAAGATCGCCGCGTTCAATAGTCTGGCTGGCGTTACGCAGGGAAAGCAACTGGCGGGTCAGATAGGTGCCGAGGATCGATGAAAATACGGCAACGAGCAGCATTTCGAGCAAGGAGATCGACAGTGTCCAGTTCCTGGTTTTGGCGATCAGTGCCTGCAATGGGGCAATGTCGATGCCGAATTGAATGCTGCCGAAGGTTTGCCCGGAAACCGTCATCGGTATTTCTCGGTCATAAATTCCATCTTTTACCTGCCAAACATTTACATCAGCAGAAAACTTTTGGTTCGGCAGGGTGCCGCGTGTAACGAGCGGCTGGTTGTGCGGGTCGAGAACGCGGACGTAGGCAAGATCACCGGTACCCATAATCTCTGAAACCACACTTTCCAGACTAGCCAGGTCGTAGGCAATCAGTGCGTCGCGCGTACTGGCACTAATTAGCCGCGCAGTGGTTGCCGCACGGCGTTCAAGCTCATCTTCATTCGATGACTGCAACTGACCAAGAATGCTGATCCCCAGAATGCTCAGGAGTATGCCTTCGATCAATGCAATACCAAGGATGGTCTTGGTGCGGAATTTCATGAATTAGCGACCAATTACTTGTTCTATTTTGAGTTGTCTGACCGCATTCCAGTCACGGTCAGTGGCGGCTTCGATTGCCTTGAAACTGAGGGGGGTGAGCAGTTTGCGCCCGTCCTCATCGTTGGCCAGTGAATTGAGCCCGATCAAGACTTTATTGATGGTTTCGCTATTGACGCGGGGATGCGCGGCGAACGCATGCGGTACATAGCCCGGCGTGGTGGTCAGAATGCGCAGCCGGGATGAAATCTCCGGGTCAATCGCTTCAAGCGTCCGTTTGATGCCGCCGCCGGCAACAAAGACCCCTTGTGCGACACCCAGGTACACCGAGTCATGAGAATTGACATAACGGGGTTCAACGGGAATTTCGAGCCGGGAAAACTCGGCTCGCGGCAGGATGCTGGCGGCAAAAGCGCCAGGAGCGGGGAAGGCTACGGCCTTGCCAGCAAGTTGTTTTATATCCGAAATGGGCGAGTTTTTAGCAACAACAATAATACCTACCAGTTGCCGGTCCTTTTCCTTGGCAAACGCCTTGTATCCTGGGCTACGGCTAAAAACTGTGTAGTGGTATGGGTTCATGTAGGCGATATCGTATTCGCCGTATTTGAGGCGTTCCTCAAAGGTGGGGATGTCCGGCGCTGTTCTGAATACCAGTGCCACGCCACTTCGGGCTGCGGCTTCTTGCAGCAGCGGAATCCAGACCCGCGCCAGCTCGGTTGCCGATTGCTGCGGGACGATGCCGACCGTAATTTCAGGTGGAGCGGCGAAAGTTGGGGCGGTAAAAAACAGCAAACAAATTACCAAAAAGTAGGAAATGCGTTTGCGTGTGTTTTGTCCGGAATTCATGATGGTGAGCAGAATGGCTGAAGTGATAATTATCGCATTTAATCCAAACTGCTCCGAGCATTACTTGCTGAATGCCCTGGCGAGTCGCGACATCACAGAACCAGCGGCGCGTCTTCCAGTTCGTTTGGGTTACGCAGTCGGGCCGGGAAGTGTTGGCTCAGAAGCGTCGTTGCCCCGGCAATGCCGGCGATGGCGCCGGCCTGGTAACGTCCATCGGCAAAGGCGAGGCTCATGCGCTGGCAGAGTGCGTCCCATTCGGCCTGCCCGACTTTGGCGCTGATGCCGCTATCGGCGACGATTTCCACTTGTCGCTCGGCAAGGAGGAGGTAGATCAGGATGCCGCTGTGTTCCTCGGTGTTGCCGAGGCCGAGTTGGATGAATTGTTCTTCCGCCCGTTGCCGCGCCGTCAGGCCACGCAGTAATTGCAGCAGCGAGAAGCGGCCTTCGATGATGAAACGAATTTCGCCGCGATGTTCATTTTCCGATTCGCCAATGGCGCGTTCAATCGCCGCCAAGGTGCTTGGGCCGAAATGTTGCCCGACGTGGCAGATGGGCATTTGCCAGTGCTTGAGGATACGTTTTAGTGTCATCACCAACTCCCCGATGCGCCGCCGCCACCGCCTGAACCACCACCACCGCCAAATCCGCCGCCGCCAAAGCCGCCCCCTGAGCCACCGCCACCGGATCGCCCGCTGTTGAACAGGCCGCTGAGCAGGAGATCGAGGCCAATCAAGGCAACCACGAAGCCGATACCAGCGCCAGCCAGGGCGCCGAGCACTGAGCCGGTTAACATCCAGCCGAGGCCGGCGCTCAAACCACCGACCACGCCGGAACCGAGCAGATTACCGAGAAAGTGCCGCAGGATAGCGCCACCCAGCGCGGCGAAGGCCAAGCCGATGAGCAGCGAGGTTTCGCCGAGGTTGGCGAAACCGCCCAAAGCGTCGCCACCGGTCGGTTTAGCCATTGGCGCATCAGGCAAAGGCTCGCCATCGACTACCGCAATAATTGCCGCAACGCCGGCCGCAATGCCGCCCGGCAAATCACCGGCTTTGAATTTTGGCGTGATGGTTTCGCTAATGATCCGTTTTGCCGTGGCGTCATTCAAGGCGCCTTCCAGGCCGTAACCGACTTCGATACGCAGCCGGCGATCGTCCTTGGCGACGATCAGAATTGCGCCGTCATCGATGCTTTTACGACCGATTTTCCAGGCATCGAGCAGGCGAATGCCAAACTGCTCGATGGTTTCCGGCTGCGTCGTAGGCAGCACCAGGACGACAATCTGGCTACCCTTTTTCGCCTCAAAAGCGGCGAGTTGGGCTTCCAGCTCGGCGGTCTGGCCGGCCGGCAGGGTGGCGGTGAGATCTGTCACCCGTGCCTTGAGCGCCGGAATGGCGATTAGCTCGCCCGCTGCCAGCGCGCCGAACGCCGGCAGGCAGAGGATGAAAATCGCCAGCAGGCGAACTAGTAGCCGAAGCATCATACGGACTAGCCGACCGACCATCAGGGGCAATTACTTGGCAGCAGCCGGGGCTGGGGCGGTGCCGAAGTTGATCGCCGGCGGCGTCGAGATGGCTTTTTCATCTTCGACCGTGAAGTTGGCTTTCGGCTTCCAGCCCATCACCATCGCTGTCAGGTTGTTCGGAAAGGTACGAACCGAAACGTTGTATTCCTGAACGGTTTTGATGAAACGGTTACGTGCGACGGTGATCCGGTTTTCTGTGCCTTCCACCTGCGCTTGCAGTTCGCGGAAGTTAGCATCGGCCTTCAATTGTGGGTAATTTTCCGAAACAACGAGCAGGCGCGACAGGGCGCCACCCAGTTCAGACTGCGCTTTCTGGAATTTAGCGAATGCCGCTTCGTCGTTGATCAATTCCGGCGTCGCCTTCATGCCGGCAACGCTGGCGCGGGCTTCGGTGACCTTGATCAAGACTTCTTTCTCGTGCGCGGCGTAGCCTTGGACGATGGAAACAAGGTTGGGAATCAGGTCAGCCCGACGTTTGTACTGGTTTAAAACCTCGGCCCAGGCCGCATTGACCGCCTCATCATTGGTTTGTACCTGATTGTAGCCACAGCCGGAAAGCAGGGTGGTGAGGAACAACAGAAAGATAACGAGGCGGGATTTCATGGGGCGGACTCCAGATTGATGGGTAGCGGCTGATAGTGGACGATCCCAAATAAAATGCAAGAGCGATTTGCTGCGCCGCTTGGTTGGCATTCTAGTTTGGCGTGCGATATGGACCGGCACACATGGCGGATTGCCAGATTTTCTGGCTAAAGCGGCAGCCAAGGTAGAACATGGCGGCAAATTTGCCCTAAGAATGGCGTCGACCGCAGTAATGCCTTGATCGATGATGGGCTTGATAAGGAGAACTCATGTTTTATATTGTGGAAAGCAGCAAGTCCTTTTACGAAGTGACCTTTGATCTGGAGCCGGTCGTCCAACGGCTCGGCTTTACCCTTTTGCATACGCACGACCTGAGCGAAGCACTGCGCCGCCGGGAGATCGAATTTGATGATGAATGTCAGGTGTTTGAAATCTGCAATTACCGGCAGATGGAAAAAATGCTTGCCATCGACAAGCGGCTGAGCCTGACCTTGCCTTGGCGGATTTCGGTGTTTACTGAAAATGGCGCGACAAGAATTGGCCTGATTCGCCCGGAGCAAATGCTGGCGATGCTTTGTCCGAACGCTGAGTTGGCCCGACTGGCTCGGGAGAGTGAAGAAAAAGTCATTCAGATAGTCGATGAAACGCGGTAGATTTTGAGCGGGATTATCAGATGCAATTACCCATTAACTGGCGGCAGTGTGATCAATAAACTGCCGCCACAAGGGCGCGTTGCCAAGGATTTAGCGCGCCGGGGTTGGCGGAACGACGATGACAGTATCGCCACCCGTCTTGCCGCGCTCACCGGTATTGCCGGTATTACCCGTGGCGCCCGTATCGCCGGTTGAACCGGTGGACCCGGTAGAGCCGGTAGAGCCGGTAGAGCCGGTAGAGCCGGTGGACCCGGTTGCGCCGGTATAACCAGTCGAACCGGTTGATCCAGTGGCGCCAGTCGGGCCGGCCGGGCCGGGTACTGGAACGTTTACCACGGTGGCGGGTGCCGGAGTCACCACGGTTGTCTTCTTGTCACAGGCGCTAAGCCCAAGTGCCACGATTACTGCCGAAAAAGCGATCGCATATTTCATTTTCATTCCTTTGGTTGATTTTCGAAAACCCACGTATGGACGTATCTTTTTGATTAGCCACCGGGAGTTGAAATCAAAGATTACGCCGCCGGTAAATCAGTTTCAGTTGGCTGGCGCACAGAAGGAAATCAAGGAAAGGTACGACGAGTGTATCTGGGGATACTTGCGGGCAAGTGGAGCCGGCGATCTGCGGGCAGGGAGAAATATCAGGTAAGGCTGAAAGCGTAATCAGGGCAGATGGATGAAACCATCGGTGCCCAAGGTTACGAACGGGTTGAAGCAGACTTCCCAGAGAAAGCCGTCCGGGTCGGCAAAGTAACCCCGAAAACCGCCCCAGAAAACCTTGTCGGCCGGCCGCACCAGCTTGGCGCCTGCCGCCAACGCCTCATCCAGCAAGGCCAGCACTGCTGCCTCGGACGGCACATTGTGGGCCAGCGTGAAAGCGCCAAAGCCACTGCCTGCCGCCGGTACATTCGCATCCTCGGCCAACGCATCGCGCTGGAACAGGGCAAAAGCCACCGACCCCGCTTGATAAAAGGCAATCGCCTCCTGGCTGGCCGAAGACTCCTGCCAGCCCAATGCCTTGTAGAAGGTTCGGCTGCGGCCAAGATCGGCCACGCCGAGGGTAATGAAGCTGATGGTTTGTTTCATAAGTTTATTCGCTCGCACGAAATTTTTGGTGCCAGGTTCGATATATTGTTTGCAATTATTCACCCACCACCACCCGCCCATTCGGCACCTCACCAAACACATCCGGCGCATACAACGCTTCCACCCGCGTTGGGGGCAGGGCGAAGTTGCCGGCGTTGTTCAGGCGCAGGGTGTAGTCGATGCTGAAGCGGCCTTTCGGCAGCATTGCGTAGTAGGCGCGGTAGGCGCTGAAGCTTCTTTCGACGTAGCTTGGCCAGGCACCGCGGGATTCGCGGTTTTCGCCGAGGCTGGCGATGGCTGAATCGCGGCCGTCGCCATCGCCCATGATCTTGGCGCCGGCCGGGATGGGGTCGGTGAGGGCGACCCAACTCATGTCGTTGTCGGCGTCGACGGTCAGGGTGACGCGCCAGAGGTCGCCGCGACTGATTTTGCCGGCGACTTTTTCCTGAATCGGCGTCACCTTGCGGCTAATCCGGTAGCCGGCGTTGCGGGCCGGGCCGGCCGGGATGGCGGCGAGGACTTGCACCGTGGCCCAGGGTTTGCCGCTGCCTTGATGGTTGATCGCTAGTTTGTCGTCCTTGCCCGGCGCAGTCGGCCAAGGCAGGTTGAGCGGGAGGATAGCTTCGCTGTCACTGGCTTTTTTCCAGTCCATTTCCACCTTGGCCTTGCCCAGCGTTGCCAGCGTTGTGCCGGCCACCGGGTCGCGTTCAAATTTCTCGGCGAAGCGGTCCATTGTCACTCTTGCCCAGGCGTTGGCGGTCGTCGTCAGCCAGCGGCCGCGCACTTGTCGTTCCATGGCGCCTTGCATCAGGCGCGGCAGATCGTCCTTCCAGTCGGCTTCGTCGAGCGTTGCTTCGATTAGGCGGAAGGCATTGGAATCGCCGCTGATCATCATCCACCACCAATAATCGCTCCGTTCGGTGGTGAAGACGAGGCGGGCGCCGGCGTAGCTCAGGCGGTTGCGCAGTTCCTGTTTTGCGTCGGCGACTTTCTTGTCGCGCTGCGGTAGTTCTGGCAGATTTTTGACGACCAGGTACCAGTCAATCAGTGCGCTGGTGGGCAGTACCAGCGGGTCAATATCGAGCCCGGCGGCGGCGCGGGTTGGCTTGCTGCCTTGCCGGGTGAGCGCTTCGAGGGCGTTCAGTCGGCGCTGCAGCAAACTATCACCTGACGCAAAAGCAGGCGCCCATTCGCTGGTCTTGATACGCCCTTCGGCAAAGGCGGTGAGGCCTTGCAACATGCGCTGGCGGCTGTCTTCCGGCACCTTGAAACCGGCCAGCGTGGTCAGGTCGAGGATGTAGGCGGTGAGTGTGGCGCTACCTGGCGTCCCTGGGAAGTAGCTGGCCAGGCCGTTGTTGTCGAGATAACCGGGCAGGGTGTCGGCAATCTGCTGCCAACGCTTTTCGTCGTGCAGGCCGACAGCGATCGATGTTTTCTGTTCCAGACAGCCGTAGGGGTATGCCTCAAAGAAGCGTTTCAACCCGGCCGGCGGTGAGGCTAGTTTTGACGACAGGCTGATTTCCAGCCCACCTTTGCCGGGCAGCGCACCTGCCGGCAGCGTTACCGGCACCTCATACTTGCCGGCGAGGCGGGTGAAAGTGGCCTGCTGCACGCTAACCGGCACGGCGGGCGCAACCTGCTGGGTGATCTTGAGATTGTCCTGAGCGCTGCCGCCCTCTTCGCGGGCGCTGAATTCCCATTGCTGGCTTGTGATGTCTTCCGGCGTCTTGATATTCCAGCTCAGTTCGCCCGCTCCTTCCGGTTCCAGCGTCAGCTTTTGTTCGCCCAGGGAATTTGCCCCGTTTTTGCCGTTGACCGTAGCAATCATCGGGCGGGCGGTGCCATTGCGCAAAGTCAGCATCGCCTTGAAGCTGTCGCCTTCGCGAACCAGCGGCGGCAGGCCGGAGATGATCTGCAAATCCTGTTTCGTTTTGACAGCGGTGCTGCCGGTGCCGAACAGCCCGGCGCCCGCCGTGGCAACGCCGACCAGCTTGAATTCTGTCAGCGAATCGTTCATCGCCACCTTCAGCGTGGCGCTGCCATTGGCATCAAGCGTGAGGCGTGGCTGCCATTTGAGCAGGGTGTCGAACAGTTCGCGCGCGGGAGCACGACCGCCGCCACCGCCCGGTGGCAGGGCTTTTTTGCCGAAGTGGCGCTTGCCGATGACCATGCTTTGCGCCGTGGCCGTCTCGACTTCATAACCGCGTTTTTGCAGCATGACGTCGAGCAGGTTCCAGCTGTCGTTCGGGCGCAGTTCGAGCAGCGCCTGATCGACCGCCGCGAAGGCGACCTCAGTGCCGGCCGGCGCGGGTTTGCCGTCCGGCGTCGTGACCTTGATCTTGACCGTGGCCTCTTCACGCGGCCGGTAATCGGTTTTGTCGGTGCTGATGTCGACCTTGAGTTTGAAGCCTTCAATGCCCACCGCTATTTCGCCCAGCCCGAGGCGATAGGCCGGTTTCGCCAGGTCGACCATGGCCGTCGGCTGCTCCGGGTTCCACCATGCCTTGAACCAGCTCATTGGTTCCCGCCAACCCCACTGGAACAGCGAATACCATTTCAGCGGCTCAACCCGGCCGCGCACGGCGAGTACCGAAACAAATACATTCGGCCCCCATTCGGCCTTGACCGGGATTTCAACGGTCGGCTTGAAGCGTGATAGTGGCTGGACGAAGGTGTCGATGATGCCGCCGGCTTCGACCGAAATCAGCGCCGTCGCTTCGCGGAAAGGTGTGCGCACCTGGAAGCGGGCGGTCTCGCCGGCGGCGTAGGTTTTCTTCTCCGGGATGACGTCGATGCGGTCCTGATTACCGGCGGTGAACCATAGGTCGCCAGCGCCGGTCACCCAATAACTGGTGCTCGCACGGGCGATGTTGCCTTGGCCATCTTTGGCTTCGGCCAAGAGATAGACCGAACCGGATTCGCTGGATTTTGGCTCGCAGAGCAGTAGACCGCGGCTGTCGGTTTGGCCGGCGCAGACTTCACCGATGTCCTTATATTCCTGCTGGTTTTCATAAGCGTAGAAGCCGCCGACGATGCGTCGACGGTGGCTGTAATCAATCCGCCGCTTGGCCTTGACGCTGACTTGCTGGCCGGCGAGCGGTTTGCCGCTAATGTCGAGAACGATTACTTCGACACGGTTTTTGGCCGTGGCCGAAGCCCAGTCGGCGACTTTGATGCCAACAGTCAGCGCCGCTGGCCACAGTTCAACGCGGCCGTGGATGGTCTGTATTTCGCCATTCGGGTCGGCGAAGCTCATCTCGGCATAAACCTCGCTCGGGCCCTTTGGCTTGGCCGGCAGCACCACCTCAAGTTTGCCGGCGCCCGCCTTGTCGAGCTTGATTTCCTGCTTGTCGAGGATCAACGCTTCTTCCTCGCGGTTGGCTTCAATCTTGAAGGCAGCCAGCGCCGCCTCGTCGAAATCAATCTGAAAATTGTAGGCTTCGTAATTCTTGTACACCGGCCAGCGCGGCCGCAGCGTGGCGGAAATTTGCACCTCGGCATTTCTCGCCGCGCCGCCGTTGATGAAGGACAGGCCGAGCGCTAGCGGCACTTTGCCCGGCGCTACCTGGCGCGTCGGAACACCTTGGACGCTGCCGGTAAAGACTGGCAGACGGAAATCAGCAATACGGATTTCACCGCTGGAAATCTCGCCGCGCTTACCGCCACTGAGGGCGATTTCATAGGTGCCGAGCTTGGCCGATTCTGGCACTTTCCAGCTGTTGACCGCAGCACCCTGCGCATCCCAAGTAACCGGCTGGGTAAATTCGGTACCGCTCTCGTTGTGGCGGATGACCAGCTTGGTCGGCAAGCTGGCCGGGTCGGGCAGGGCAAAACCCTTGCTGTTGCGGCTGCGCGCGATGTGCTTCATCGACACCGTCTGACCGAGGCGGAACAGGCTGCGGTCGAGAATGCTGTGGATTTTGAAGTCGCCGGTCGATCCCCGGGTTTCGACGCCAAAGCGCCAAGGTTCGATGCCTTCA
>JBBSCQ010000077.1:0-14545 GCA_038250105.1 Burkholderiales bacterium
GCGCCTGTTGCACAAGCGCCGGAAGCAGAAGAACAGGAAGCAGAAGCTCCAGTCGATTCGGCGCATTGGGAACAAGTAAATACCAAGCTCGACTTGGCCAAGGCCTATGAGGAGATGGGTGATTTGGAAGGGGCGCGAGAACTGCTTGATGAAGTCGTTGGCGAAGGTCCGATTGATCTGGTTGAGCAAGCGCGGGCAATTCTCGGTCGTATAGGCGCGTAAAATCCCTGTCTGGGATTAGTACATGGCCCCGCAAAGGGGCCGTGTGCATTATGGGGGTCTGATTTGCATCCTGATTTGCATCCAACTACGACTTTGATTGCCTGGCTGGCCGCTGTCTTCAGCTTGCAGTTTCTGGGCTATGCTGGCCTCGGCTGGCTGGCCTTGGGTTTGTTGATTTCATTGCCGAGCATTGCCCGCCCTTGGCTGGCTTACGTCCGGCGAGCTCGCTGGTTGTTATTAATGCTCTGGCTGATTTTGGCCTACAACACACCCGGCGAAGCATTTCAGGATTTTGCCTGGGCACCAACGTATGAAGGGTTGGCCGAGGCTAACCTGCATGCACTCCGCTTGTTGCTGATGCTCGGTTGCCTTGCCTGGCTATTCAAACGCCTCGGGCACGATGGCCTACTTACTGGCTTATGGGGGCTTTTGCAGCCACTACGCTGGTTGAATATGGATATTGATCGCCTGCTCGTTCGTCTGGCGCTGGTGCTGGAAAGCCTGCAGTCGCCCCCAGAGCGAGGGGCCTGGAAGCAAATGCTGCATGCGCAACCTGATTTTTTAAGCGGCCCCGAAATATTGCAATTGAGCCTGCCGGCTTGGCGGATGCTGGATCGCGCCACGGTTATTCTTATCGGCGCCTTGCTTGTCGGGGCGATTGTTGTATGAGAATTGCCTTGGGTATTGAATATTGCGGTACGGCATTCCATGGTTGGCAGAGTCAGTTGCAGGGTGGCACGGTGCAGGATGCTCTGGAATTTGCGCTGGCGGCGATTGCCGGCCAGCCTGTCCGGGTGACCTGTGCCGGGCGGACCGACGCTGGCGTCCATGCCAGTCATCAGGTCGTCCATTTTGATGCGCCGGTTGAGCGCCCGATAACGGCCTGGCTACGCGGCGTTAACTCGAACCTGCCGGAAGGAGTAGCGGTGCTTTGGGCGCAGCCGGTTAATGCTGAATTCCACGCTCGCTTCAGTGCCCGCGGGCGGCGCTATCGTTATTTGCTATTGAATCGACCGCAACGACTTGGGCTATGGCACGGGCGGGTGGGCTGGATCCACTGGCCGCTCGATCTGGCGCTGATGCAGGAAGCCGCCGGTCGACTGCTCGGTGAGCATGATTTTTCGGCTTTCCGCGCCGCTGGCTGTCAGGCTAAAACGCCAATCAAGACCCTGTGGCGGGCTGATGTGCGCCAGCAAGGCAATCTTTTCATTTTTGATTTCGAGGCCAGCGCCTTCCTGCACCACATGGTGCGCAATCTGGTCGGCAGTCTGGTCTATATCGGCAAAGGGACACAGGCGCCGGAATGGATGGACGAGTTGTTGCAAAGCAAGGATAGAAAACACGCTGCACCGACGTTTTCGCCGGATGGGTTATATTTTCGCGGGCCGATCTATGAGCCGCATTGGGGCCTGCCGGACCCAGATGATGACTTTCTCGATGGGGTTTTGAAGTGAAAACCAGGATCAAGATTTGTGGCTTGACTCGCGAAGAAGACATTGATGCGGCTGTCGCAGCAGGAGTTGATGCGATTGGTTTTGTCCTTTATCCGCCCAGTCCGCGTTACGTGACGCCGCAACGCGCCGCCGAATTGGCTTGCCGTATTCCTCCTTTTGTCGATGTCGTTGGTTTGTTCGTCAACGAACAGCCAGCTATTGTGCGGTCAGCCTGCGAAGCTTTGTCGATCAACCTGTTGCAGTTTCACGGTGACGAAGCAGCGGACTATTGTCGCCAGTTTGCGCGCCCCTATCTGCGGGCGGCGCGGGTCAGGCCGGGGCTTGATCTGGTAGAATTCGCCGGCTCGTTTCCCGACGCTCGGGGTTTGTTGCTGGATGCCTTTGTCGAGGGCTATGGTGGCGGTGGCCATGTTTTTGACTGGACACTGATTCCACTTCGCCTGCCCGGCTTTTTAGTGCTTTCTGGCGGGTTGACCGCAGCAAATGTCGGGGAAGCCATGGAACGTGTGCGACCGGCTGCGGTCGACGTCTCCTCCGGTGTCGAAATGAGCAAGGGCATCAAGGATCACTCGAAAATCGCTGCCTTCGTGGCGGCTGTACGGAAAGCCGATGAATCAATATAACTTCCCCGACGCCAAAGGCCATTTCGGTCCCTACGGTGGTGTTTTTGTTGCCGAGACCCTGTTCGCGGCACTTGAAGAACTCAAAGCTGCCTATGCGGCCGCCCAAGTTGATCCGGCATTTCGCGCCGAGTACGAATATGAATTGAAACATTTTGTCGGCCGTCCGTCGCCGATTTACCACGCCAAGCGCTGGTCGGAAATGCTCGGTGGGGCGCAAATTTACCTGAAGCGGGAAGACCTAAACCACACCGGCGCCCACAAGGTGAATAACTGCATCGGTCAGGCCATGCTCGCCCGGCGGATGGGCAAGCCGCGCGTTATCGCTGAAACCGGTGCTGGTCAGCATGGGGTGGCGACGGCGACGGTGGCCGCCCGTTACGGCATGGAGTGCGTCGTCTACATGGGCAGCGAGGACGTCAAGCGCCAGGCCGCCAACGTTTATCGCATGAAGCTGCTCGGTGCGACTGTCGTGCCGGTTGAATCTGGTTCCAAGACGCTGAAGGACGCGCTGAACGAAGCGATGCGCGACTGGGTCACCAACATCCACAATACGTTTTACATCATCGGTACGGTGGCTGGCCCCCACCCCTACCCGATGCTGGTGCGCGATTTCCAGAAAATCATCGGTGAAGAGTGTTTGACTCAGATGCCGGAAATGGTCGGGCGTCAGCCAGATGCGGTGATTGCCTGTGTCGGCGGAGGTTCCAACGCGATGGGGATTTTCTACCCCTATATTCCCTTTGAAAATGTTCGTTTGATTGGCGTCGAAGCCGCTGGTGATGGCATCGAAACTGGTCGCCACTCCGCCTCGCTGACCGCCGGCGTGCCGGGCGTGTTGCATGGCAACCGGACCTACCTGTTGCAGGATGCAGATGGTCAGATTATCGAAACCCATTCCATTTCGGCCGGTCTCGATTACCCGGGTGTTGGCCCGGAGCACGCCTGGTTAAAGGATATTGGTCGGGCTGAATATCAGCCGATCACCGATAGCGAAGCGTTGGCTGCTTTTCATACCTTATGCCGCATTGAAGGCATTATCCCGGCTCTTGAGTCCAGCCACGCGCTGGCTTATGCCGCGAAACTGGCGCCGTCGATGGATAAGGACAAGATTCTGCTGGTCAACCTCTCCGGTCGGGGTGACAAGGATATGCATACCGTGGCCGAAAAATCCGGGATTGTCTTCTGATGTCACGTATCAAAACCACGTTCGACCGCCTCGCCGGCGAGGGCCGCAAGGCGCTGATTCCTTTTATTACCGCCGGTGACCCGGATGCGGCGCTGACTTTGCCGCTGATGCATACGCTGGTTGAAGCTGGGGCTGATGTCATCGAACTCGGCGTGCCGTTCTCCGATCCAATGGCCGATGGTCCGACCATTCAGCGGGCCTCCGAGCGCGCGCTAGCCAAGGGCATGAGTTTGCGCAAGGTGCTTGAACTGGTTGTGGCGTTCCGCGCCACTGATGCCCAAACGCCAGTGGTGCTGATGGGTTACGCCAACCCGATCGAAGCGATGGGGTTGGAGAAGTTCGCTGCTGCTGCTGCTAGCGCCGGTGTCGACGGTGTGTTAGTCGTTGATTACCCGCCGGAAGAAGCTCTGAACTTTGGCGCTGCAATGAAGGCGCAAGGCATGGATCCCATTTTTCTGCTTGCACCAACGTCGACCGCAGCACGTATCGCGCAGGTCGCCGAAATTGCCAGCGGTTACGTTTATTACGTCTCGCTGGCTGGCGTCACCGGTTCAGGGGCGCTCAATGTTGAGGCTGTCGCCGAACGTTTGCCACTGATCCGCGAAAAGACCGGTTTGCCGGTCGGTGTTGGCTTTGGTATCCGCGATGCCGCAACGGCGGCTCGCATTGCTCGTATTGCTGATGCGGTTGTGGTTGGCAGCCGAATTATTGAAGAAATTGAAAAATCCACCGCTGCAACGGCCTGCGCCAATGTGAAAGCACTGGTTGCAGATATTCGTCGTGGTGTTGATGAGGTGAAATCATGAGTTGGCTGACCAAACTACTGCCCCCCAAGATCAAGCGTGAATCAGGCGCCCAGCGCCGTGGCGCATTGCCGGAAGGCCTGTGGAGCAAGTGCCCGTCCTGTGAGGCGGTGCTCTATGCGACGGATCTCGACAATAATCTGCAGGTATGCCCGAAGTGTGGTCACCACAATCGGCTCAGCGCGCGCCAGCGGCTTGATTTATTGCTCGATCCGGAAGGTTGTTTCGAGATCGGGGCCGATGTGATTCCGGTCGATAGCCTGAAATTCAAGGACAGCAAGCGTTATCCCGATCGCCTGATGGAAGCCAACGAAGCGACCGGCGAAAGTGACTCGCTGGTCTGTCTGCAAGGTTCAATCAAGACCATTCCGGTTGTCGCTGCGGCCTTTGAGTTTGGTTTCATGGGTGGCTCGATGGGTTCCGTCCTTGGCGAGCGCTTTGTTCGCGGTGTCGAGACGGCGATCGAATTAAAAGCACCCTTCATCTGTATCACCGCTTCCGGTGGTGCGCGCATGCAGGAAGGCCTTTTTTCACTGATGCAAATGGCCAAGACGACGGCAGCGCTGACCAAGCTTTCTCAAGCCGGGTTGCCTTTTATTTCCATTTTGACCGACCCGACAATGGGTGGTGTTTCGGCCTCATTCGCTTTCATTGGTGATGTGGTTATTGCTGAACCGGGCGCCTTGATTGGCTTTGCCGGGCCGCGCGTGATCGAGCAAACCGTGCGTGAAACCTTGCCGGAGGGCTTCCAGCGAGCCGAGTTTCTGCTCGAAAAAGGCGCCATCGACATGATTGTCGACCGTCGGGAAATGCGTGACCAAGTTGCCCGTATGCTGGCGCTGTTGCAAAAATTACCGGCTGCCGCTTGAAGTCGCTAGAAGACTGGCTGGCCCACCTCGAAGGCCTGCATCCAAAAGGGCAGGCCGGTATTGAACTTGGGCTGGAGCGCATTCGTCAGGTCAAGGCGGTGCTTGGGCAAACCCAGCATTGCCCGGTGATTATTGTTGGCGGTACGAATGGCAAAGGTTCGACCTGCGCCTATCTTGAAAACATTATTGTTACCGCTGGCTATAAGGTTGGTTGCTACACCTCGCCACATCTGAATGCCTATAACGAGCGGGTGCGGGTGAACGGCCTTTCGGCGAGTGATGAAGCCCTTTGTGCCGCCTTTGCCCGTGTCGAGATGGCGCGGCAGCGGGCCGGCAATGTCGCGCTAACTTATTTCGAGTTTGGTACGCTCGCCGCTTGGGAGGTGTTTGCCATAGCAGGGGTTGAGGCCGTTATCCTCGAAGTCGGGTTGGGTGGCCGATTGGATGCGGTCAACGCCTACGAACCCGATATTTCAATTGTCACTAGCATTGCGCTGGATCATATCGAATGGTTGGGGCCGGATCGCGAGAGTATTGGCTTCGAGAAAGCAGGAATTTTTCGTGCCGGTAAGCCGGCTTTTTGCGCCGACCCAAACCCGCCGCAGCGATTGCTTGATCACGCCATCGCGATTGGTGCCGATCTGCGCTTGATCGGTCGCGACTTTGGTTTTGAGCGCGCCCAAGGTGAGAGCAACGAAAATCGTTTGCAATGGCGTTGGTGGTGTCGTTCCGGTGACACCTTGGTGAAACGTACACTGGCCTATCCCGGACTGCGCGGCCCGATCCAGTTGTATAACGCGGCCGTAACGCTGGCGGCACTGGATGCGCTGATCGACCAACTGCCGGTGACGATGCAGGCAATTCGACCAGGGTTGATTGAAACCGAGTTGGCCGGGCGTTTTCAGGTAGTGCCGGGCAAGCCGGCGATTGTCCTTGATGTGGGCCACAACCCGCAGGCGATCAAGGTGCTGGCCGATAATCTGTCGACCATGGGGTTTTTCGACCGGACTTACGCTGTCCTCGGCATGTTGAACGACAAGGATATTGTCGGTGCGCTGCGGCACTTGAAGGGCAAAATTGATTACTGGCATGTCGCTACTTTGACTGGCTTACGCGGCACTTCCGCCGAAAAATTGGCGACGATTATTGCTGACGCGGAACTGGGTGGAGAGATCGTTTGTCATGCTTCGCCTGGGTTGGCAATGCAAGCCGCCAAGGGGCTGGCCGCCGAAAGTGATAGAATTCTGGCCTTTGGTTCGTTCTACACGGTAGCCGGGGCGCTCGAAGCGCTGCGCAAAAAGCCCTAATTAATGGAAGAAAACGACGTTCAACTGCAACTCAAGAAACGTGCCCGACGCCGGCTGGTAGGCGCGGTCGCCTTCGTTTCTGTGGTTGCAGTGGTGTTGCCGATGGTGATGGACCATGAGCCGCGTCAGGTTGTTCAGGATGTGGAAATTCGTATTCCGGGACAGGACGAAAAGCCTTTTGCTCCAAAATTTGCCGCTGTGCCGATTGAAAGAGCGCCTGATTTGAGTGCGGCCAAAGTGCCGGCTGAGGTCGCTGAAACTAAACTTGCTGTTCAGCCAACGGCGCGGGTGCTTGAAGTGGTCAAGGACAAAGCGGCAGACAAGTCAGTAGAGAAACCAGTTGAAAAACCGGTGGAAAAGCCGCCGGTCAAAGCTCAAAAGGCGCAAGACAAGCCAGTCAGTAAAGCAGCAGAAAAGCCCGTGGAAAAACCGCCTATCAAAACCGAGGAGGCCAAGCGGGCAGCGGCAATTCTCGGTGGGCAGCCGGCTGAGGCCAAGCCCGGTGAATATCTGGTGTTGATTGGCGCCTTTTCGAACGAATCTAATGTCAAGAATTTGAAAACCAAACTCGGCGAGCAAGGTATCAAGATTTACAGCGAACCGCTCGATACGCCGCAGGGCAAGAAAATTCGCGTGCGAGCCGGGCCTTTTGCTAGCCGTGAAGCAGCCGAAAAGGCGCTTGGAAAGATGCAAAAAATTGGTGTTTCCGGGGCCATTGCGGCGAAATAATGACGATTTTTGACTATGTCGCGATCGGCATCGTCAGTCTCTCTTTGCTGTTCGGGCTGTGGCGAGGGGTTGTTGGCGAAGTGGTTGCCTTGATCGGCTGGGTGGCAGGAATCATGGCTGCTGTTGAGTTTGGTACGCCGGTGGGGCAATCGCTCTTTTCTGGTCTGACCGATCCGGCGATTCGGACGCTGGCCGGTTGTGTGGTGATTTTTGTTGGTGTGCTGGTGGTGATGTCGCTGGTTGGCATGGTCGTGCGAAGTATGGTCAAAGCTTTAGGCCTGAGTATTTCAGACCGTCTGTTGGGCATGGTTTTTGGATTGGCGCGCGGGGTGCTGGTCATCATGGTGCTGGTTGGGTTGGGCGGTATGACTGCCGCTCCGAAGCAGCCGTGGTGGAAAAATGCAACGCTGGCGCAGCCGTTGGAAACAGCAGTTCTGGTAGCCAGACAATGGTTGCCGGATGATTTGGCAAAACGAATTCGATTCAGCTAGGCAGGAAAAAACTATGTGCGGGATTCTCGGTGTGATGGCGACAACGCCGGTCAACCAGTTGCTTTACGATGGATTAATGGTGCTGCAGCATCGCGGTCAGGATGCAGCAGGGATTGCCACAGCTGAAGGCAATACCTTTCACTTGCAAAAAGGTCCGGGGCTGGTGCGCGACGTTTTCCGCACGCGCAATATGCGTGCCTTGCCAGGTAATTGGGGCATCGGTCATGTGCGTTATCCGACGGCCGGTTCGGCCACCAACTTTGCCGAGGCGCAGCCTTTTTATGTCAATTCGCCCTTCGGCATCGTTCTTGGTCACAACGGTAATCTGACGAACGCGGAGCAACTCAAGGAAGAGATGTTCCGGCTAGATCGCCGTCACATCAATACCAATTCCGATTCGGAAGTCCTGCTCAATGTCCTGGCGCATGAACTGCAGTCCTCCGCGCATGGCTACGAGCTGGATGTCGATAGTATTTTTCAGGCGGTCGCCGGCGTGCATCGCCGTTGTCGTGGCGCCTATGCAGTGGTGGCGCTGATTGCCGGCTATGGTTTGCTTGCCTTCCGTGATCCGCACGGTATTCGGCCACTCGTTTACGGTAAAAATCCGACGGCGGAAGGAATGGAGTATCTGGTGGCATCCGAATCTGTCGCGCTCGATACGCTCGGCTTCCAGATGGTGCGCGACATTGAGCCGGGCGAGGCGATCTTTATTGACCTCAACCACAAGCTGAGCAGTCGCCAATGTGCGCAGCAGCCGACCTATGCGCCGTGTATTTTTGAATATGTTTATCTTGCCCGACCGGATTCGGTGATTGATGGTGTTTCCGTCTATGAAGCCCGTCTGGCGATGGGTGAGGCACTGGCCGAGAAGGTCAGGAAACATATTCCGATTGAAGAGATCGACGTCGTTATTCCGATTCCTGATTCGAGCCGTCCGGCGGCGATGGAACTGGCTCAGGAGCTTGGTATTCCCTTCCGCGAAGGCTTTGTCAAGAACCGCTATGTCGGTCGGACCTTCATCATGCCGGGGCAGGCCATGCGCAAAAAGTCGGTACGCCAGAAGCTGAATACCTGCGGCCAAGAATTCAAGGGCAAGCGCGTGTTGCTGGTTGATGACTCGATTGTGCGCGGTACGACCAGTCGGGAAATTGTAGAAATGGCTCGTGCTGCCGGCGCTTTGAAGGTTTATTTTGCCTCAGCCGCACCGCCAGTTCGCTTCCCGAATGTTTATGGCATCGATATGCCGACCCGTGCCGAGTTGATTGCCACCGGTCGGGACGATGAGGGCATTGCCCGGGAAATCGGGGCCGATGCCTTGGTTTATCAAGACATCGAAGCGCTCAAGCATTCAATCACCAAGCTGCGGCCCGACCTGACAGAGTTCGATGCTTCCTGTTTCGACGGGTGCTACATTACCGGCAACATCGATGAGTATTACCTCGATGCGATGGAGAGCAAGCGTAGTGGCAAGGTTGCCAAGACCAGCGAGGAAGAAGAGGATGGCGAGAGTGATGCGCAGCAACTCGTCTTGCAATTGGCAAATGGGGGGCGGCACTGATGGGTCAGTCTGATCAGGGCAGGCTCAACTATCGTCCGGAAACCTTGGCGGTTCGGGCCGGGCAGGAGCGAAGCCAGTTCGGCGAGCACTCCGAAGCCTTGTATCTGACGTCGAGTTTCGTCTTCAAAAGTGCCGCCCAGGCGGCCAAGCGCTTTTCTGGAGAAGAGCCGGGCAATGTTTATGCCCGTTTCTCCAATCCGACCGTCACCATGTTTGAAGATCGGCTCGCTGCGCTCGAAGGCGCTGAGAACTGTGTCGCCACGGCGAGCGGTATGTCCGCCATCATGGCGGCCGTGTTGGCGCATTTGAAGCAGGGTGATCACATCGTCGCGTCTAATGGGCTGTTCGGCGCAACGGTGCAGCTCTTCTCGAACATTCTGTCGCGGACCGGCATCACCACAACTTTCGTGCCGCAGACTGATCCGGCGGCTTGGGAAGTGGCGATTCGTCCTGAGACGAAGATGTTCTTCCTCGAAACCCCGTCCAACCCGTTAACGGAAATTGCCGATATTCGGGCGTTGACCGCAGTAGCCCACGCCAAGGGCATTCTGGTCGCGGTGGATAACTGTTTCTGTACGCCGATTCTGCAACGGCCGCTCGACATGGGCGCCGATCTGGTCATTCACTCGGCCACCAAATTTCTCGATGGCCAAGGCCGTGTTCTCGGCGGTGCCGTTTGCGGCTCCAAGCTACTGACCGAAGAGGTTTTTAAATACCTGCGCACGGCTGGCCCAACGCTCTCTGCCTTCAATGCCTGGGTCCTGCTCAAGGGTCTGGAAACCCTGAAGCTGCGGGTTGAGGCGCAGTCGGCTGCGGCCCTGCAAGTCGCCACCTGGCTGGAAGCGCATCCTCAGGTGGCGCGGGTTTTTTATCCT
The DNA here is from genome assembly GCA_038250105.1 of Burkholderiales bacterium. Taxonomy (GTDB): domain Bacteria; phylum Pseudomonadota; class Gammaproteobacteria; order Burkholderiales; family Rhodocyclaceae; genus Azonexus. The sequence continues at coordinate 10,118 of JBBSCQ010000077.1, forward strand.
GGTCTACCCTCGCATCCGCAATATGAGCTGGCAAAAACCCAGCAGAAAAGTGGCGGGGCCATTGTCTCCTTTGAGATCAAGGGCGCCCGCGAGCAGGCCTGGCAGGTCGTTGATAACTGCCAACTCTTGTCTATTACCGCCAATCTCGGCGATACCAAAACCACCATAACCCACCCTGCCTCTACCACGCATGGCCGTATTTCCCCGGAAGCCCGGGCTGCGGCTGGCATCAGCGAAGGGCTGCTGCGTATCGCAGTTGGCCTTGAAGCGGTAGAGGATCTTCTGGCCGATCTCGATCGCGGCCTCTCTCTCATCTAGCACCACAAAGATAACAGCTGGCACTAGATTCAACCGCGGCGCCCGATCTTCGACCGGCTGCCGCCCGGAGTTCCCATGCAATTTACTGATCTCGGCCTCAAGGCCGAACTCCTGCGCGCCATCAGCGAGCAGGGTTACGACACGCCGACGCCCATCCAGCAAAAGGCTATTCCTGCCGTAATGACCGGCTCAGACCTGATGGCGACGGCGCAGACCGGCACCGGCAAAACCGCCGGTTTTACGCTCCCCATTCTGCATCGCCTGGCCAGTGGCCCCAACACGCGTACCTCAAAGCGGCCGCGCGTGCTGGTTCTGGTACCAACCCGCGAACTGGCGATTCAGGTCGAGGTGAGCGTCCAGACTTACGGCAAACATCTGCCGATCAACTCGGTGGCAGTATTTGGCGGCGTCGGCATTAACCCGCAAATCGCTGCCTTGCGCCGTGGCGTTGATATTTTGGTGGCAACGCCAGGTCGTTTGCTTGACCATGTGCAACAACGCACGGTCGACCTCGGTGGCGTTGAAATTCTGGTTCTCGACGAAGCTGATCGCATGCTCGATATGGGTTTCATCCGCGACATTCGCAAGCTCATCGCTCTGCTGCCGAAGCAACGCCAGAACCTGATGTTCTCCGCGACTTTCTCGCCGGATATTCGCGAACTGGCAGCTGGTCTGTTGAATAACCCTGTGTCAGTTGATGTCGCGGCGCGCAATACGGCGGCTGAGACAGTCTCCCAGCGCGTTATCGAAACCAATCGTGAGCAGAAAAAAGACCTGCTGCTGCATTTGTTCGAAACTCGTGGCTGGCATCAGGTGCTGATTTTCGCCCGCACCAAGCATGGTGCCGATGCCTTGTCGCGCAATCTGGATAAAGCCGGCATCAGTTCGGCTGCTTTGCACGGCAACAAGTCGCAAGGTGCCCGTACCCGTGCCTTGAGCGACTTTAAGGATGGCAAAATTGTTGCGCTGGTAGCAACGGATATTGCTGCCCGCGGTATCGACATTGATTCGCTGCCCTACGTGATCAATTACGAAATCCCCAATATCGCCGAAGACTACGTGCACCGGATTGGCCGTACCGGTCGTGCCGGCATGGAAGGTGAAGCGATTTCGCTGGTCAGCCATGATGAACGCGGTTTTATGCGCGACATTGAAAAGTTGATCAAACGTACCCTTGAGCGGGAGGTTATTGCCGGTTTCGAGCCTTCTGCCCACGCCGCACCACGTCCAGTTCAACCGCCACGTGGCCCGCGCAAGCCGTCCGAACCGGGTCGGGGTCAAGGTCAAAAAACCGCCCAAAATCGCGGTGGACCGCAGCAACATCGTAGCGGCACTCGGCACCACTAAAAACCTGAGTGCAACCCAGGTAGTCAGGCAACTGGCTGCCTGCGCCAACCGTCTAGTTGGCTTACTCAGCGATTGAGTACAATTTATGCAGCCTATTATTTCGGCTCTGCAGTTTGTTGCCGCTATGGCACTTCACTCAGCGTTTTTCTCTTTTTGACTAATCTTCAAGCAGTCTGAATCACCTGCCACGATAATCAGGCAGGTATTTTTGGAGAGCACCATGCGTAGAGTATTGATGTTATTGGCTATCGCTTATCAGTTCGGTCAGCCAGCCTTTGCCGAAGTGATTGCCGGCGAGGCGCCGATTCATTTAGTCGCGAAAGAAGGCAGTGGCAGTGAGATTGTCAGTCTGCTGAAGGCAGATGCCAAAATGCGCGATGTCCGGACGCCTTTGGGTTCAACGCCATTGCATTTCGCCGCAACTAACCCTGATCGCAGCGCGATGAACATCTTGTTGGCGGCTGGGGCTGATCCCAATGCGCGTGATCTTGACGGCTCGACGCCGCTGCATATGGCGGCTTACGCCAGCCGTGCGGCCAATGTGAAGCAACTGCTCGAAGCCGGGGCTGATCCGCTGCTCAAGAACAATGCCGGGCGTGATGCCGCTGCGATGGCGCGCAAGGTAAAGGCTGATGAGGCCGCCGGGGTGATTTCGTTGTGGCAACTTAAAGGCTGCAAGGCCGGCAAACCATGCTGAAACTTTGGCTGCTTTTGCCTTGTCTGCTGCTAGCCAGTTGGGTGCAGGCCGAGGAGCGTTTGCCGGATATGGTGCTCTATACGCCCAACGTCTGTCTGGCTTGCGTCGAGTACGCTGACTATTTGCGTAAAAATGGTTTTACGGTGACGGTGAAAGCGACCGATGACATGGCGGCAGTCAAGCGTCGCCTGAAGGTGCCGAAACATCTTCAAGCCGAGCCAAGTGCAACGGTGGCTGGGTATTTTATTGAAGGCCATGTGCCGGCGGAAGATATCAAGGAACTATTGCTGGAGAAGCGCAAGGCGCGCGGTTTAGCTGTGCCGGGTTTGCCGCTCGGGGCGCCGGGGCGGGAGTTCTCCAGTCCGACCTGCGATACGGCATGCACGGTGCTTGATGGTGACACCGGGCAAGGCCGGGTGCGGCGCGAGTTGTATGAAACTTTATTGGTCAAGCCGGACGGCGATACTTCGATTTACGCCCGCCATTAAGCCCTGCTAGATTTTTGCGCTGTCGCCAAATAGTTCCAGATGCCGCGTGTTTAGCCAAGCATCGTCTTCGCCCTGCGGATTGTTTTCCCGCTGCTGGCTGATGCTTTGGACGATTCCACCATCGCCGCGCACCCGATAGCGGCTCTCGATCCGGGTGAACTGTGGCGGATTTAGACTGAGATAGGCAAAGCAAGTGCTTTCCGGCAGGCTGGGTTCGACTGGTTTGTTACTGATACGAGCCTTGATTTCGGTGGCAACGATGCCGCCCATCCGGCTGGCTAGCTCGCCGGTTTTTGGGTAATGACCAAAGAGCGGTGACACCACGCCGACACTATCGCCGATAATAAATACCCGGTCGTCGCCCAAAAAACCGAAATTTTTCGGGTTGACCGCAGCCCATTCACTTTTGTCGCCAATCAATCCATTATTTCGACACAGATCGGCCGCTTTTTGCTGCGGCATCAGAATGGCTTCGTCGAAGCGGATTTCATCGATGTCGAGTGTGGCAACACGGCGATAAGGGTCGAGTTGGCGCAGCCGGGTATTCGGCAAGTAATTCACCTGATCACGAAATTGTTCGCTAAATATGCGCTGGTAAGCTGCCCAAGGGGCATTCGGTTCGATCACTGTAAGGCGGGCCTTGAGGCCGCGTGACTTGATATGCTGGGCAATGATTACGGCCCGTTCGTAAGGGGCTGGCGGGCAGCGGTATGGGGCGAGCGGAATGTTCAGCAAAAACTCGCCGCCGGCAAATGCTGCGAGCTTTGCCTTGATCTGTTCCAACTCTTTGCCGACGGTAAAGCCGCTGGGAAAGTGCTGGCGCATATATGTTGCAGCCGCCTGATCGCCGGCGAAAAATTCGTTATCAGCTTCACTGATGCCTGCGGCGACGATCAGCCAATCGTAGGGGAAATCGCCGGCAGTGCTGCTGATACGTCGACCCGCTAAGTCAATTCCATTGACCTCCGCTTGCCGGAAGCGATAACCCAGCTGCTCGGCGGCTGTTCGATAGTTCTGGCGCAGACGACGACCATCATCAAGACCCGCCAGCCAGCGATTGCTCAGCGGAAGCGAAATGAATTCGGGCTGACGTTCGAGCAGCAGGACATCGCAAGTGCTGGCCAACTGGCGAGCCGCCGACAGGCCACCCCAGCCACCGCCAATAATGACAACCTTGGGCCGGGCCGGTGTGGCCAGAATGGCTGGCGCGTAGAGGCTGCAGGCGGTAGCGAGGAGAAGCTGACGACGAGTGATGTTCATCGGCGCAGCTTAGGCCGAAATTGCCTCGGCGGAAATGATCGAGAGCAATTCTGCGCCATAGTGTTCGATTTTGGCGCTTCCCATGCCGATGATCGTGGCCAGTAAACCACGGCTGATCGGGCGGACTTCGGCCAGTTCGCGCAGGGTCTTATCATGCAGGATAACGTAGGCCGGCACGCCCTGTTCCTTGGCTGTGTCGCTGCGCCATTGACGCAGCGTCTGAAACAGGGACTCGTCGGCGGCCGAGAGATCGCTGTGAGCGACGCTGGTTGTTCGAGTTGCTACCTTTTTACGCACGGACGGGCGCCGAAGTTCGAC
>JBBSCQ010000078.1:0-14374 GCA_038250105.1 Burkholderiales bacterium
CAAACCTTGAGTCATGCCCATATGCACGCCCCACAGGCCAACACCGAGCAAGACAACGGACCAGTGATTGCTGCTGGCCAGCACCAGGTCGGCAGCAACGAGAATAATCAGGCCAATGAACAGCAAACGCGTGTGGCTCATACGGTCTGCCAACTTACCAAAAGGATAGGCCGAAGCAGCGTACACCAGGTTCATGGCGACCATGACCAAGGGCACCAAAGCAAGCGGAATGCCACTTTGCTCAGCCCGCAAGACGAGAAACGCTTCACTGAAACGGGCCAGCGTAAAGAAGGTACCGATGCCGACCACCCACCAGTAAGCCGGACTCAGGCGACGCAAGTTCTCGCGACTGATTGGATTGCTGCGTTTAGCGCCAGAATGCACCTCGGGCTCACGAATACCGACGAGCAGCAAGGCCACCGCCAGCAAGCTCGGAATCACCGCGACCCAGAAAACAGCGCGAAAATCGTTGGCCCAGACCAGCATCAGGCCAACGGCGAGTAGCGGGCCGAGAAAAGCGCCGACCGTATCGAGTGATTGGCGCAAGCCAAACGCCGCGCCTCGCAAGTGTGCCGGCGTGATGTCGGCAACCAGTGCATCTCGCGGTGCGCCGCGAATCCCTTTGCCGACACGGTCGAGCAAGCGCGCGCCAAGCACGACACCCATTGTCGGCGCCAGCGCAAACAGGGGCTTGGTCAAGGCGCCCAAGGCATAGCCGAAGAGCGCCAGACCTTTGCGCTTGCCGAGATAATCACTGAGCGCGCCGGAAAACACCTTGACGATCAGTGCAGTTGCTTCGGCCAGCCCCTCAACCAGCCCGACCAGCGAGGCGCTAGCCCCCATTGTTGTGACCATGAACAAGGGCAACAAGCTATGGATCATTTCAGAAGAAATATCCATCAGCATGCTGACAAAACCGAGCACCCAGACACCGCTCGGAATACGGCTTCCATCCACTTTTATTTGGTTCATTTCAGCCAGTTTATCGTCTGCAAGACACGCAATTGTGCGAGTTTAACCGCTCCCACCGAGATTTACAGAATGCTGCGGTCAACGGCGAAAAATGAGCTAATTTCAGGGATCAAGTAGCCATCTCAACACTCCGTGAATAAAGCAAGAAGGCAAAAATCACTCAAGCCTCGGGTATAATGCCGCTTTTAGTCGACCCCGTTCGCGCCAGGAGCCCTACCCTATGCAAGACCGCAACGTTCTGTCGCTGATCCGCCGCATTGCCGGCGCCGGGCTTGGAGCGATCACGCTCGCCCTGGCCGTCCCGGCCGTCGCCGATACAAACGATAGTTTTCCCCTGATTTCCCTGCTCTCCCGCACCCTTGGCGACGCCGCCCCGGTAAGCCTGGAAGATGCGCTCACCATTCACGAAGTTAACGCGGCACTGCAACCGCCGAGCAGCATTGACCTAACCACCCCCTCGGACAATCTTTGGGATCGCATTCGTAACGGTTTTGCAATGACCAATCTCAACGATGAGATGACGCTGGATCACCAGCAGTGGTATCAAAACCACCCGGACGCTTTGCGCCGCATGGTTGAACGCAGCCGGCCCTATCTCCACCATATTGTGCAAGAACTCGAAGCGCGCGGCATGCCGACCGAACTGGCTTTGCTCCCCATGGTGGAAAGCTCGTTCAATCCGATGGCCTATTCACGTTCGCACGCCTCCGGCCTGTGGCAATTTATCCCGGCTACCGGCAAACGCTTCAAGCTGGAACAAAACTGGTGGAAAGATGAGCGTCGCGACATCGTCGCTTCAACCAATGCGGCACTCGACTACCTGCAAACCATCTATGACATGCATGGCGACTGGCATCTGGCACTTGCTTCCTACAACTGGGGTGAAGGCGCCGTCAAACGCGCCGTGGAAAAAAATATCGCACAGGGCCTGCCGACCGATTACGCCAGCCTTAAGATGCCGAACGAGACTCGGCATTACGTGCCCAAACTGCAAGCCCTGAAAAACATCTTCGGCAATCCGGCACTGATGGTTCAACTCGGCTTGCCGGGGATTATCAACCGCCCTTACTTTGCCACCATCGACACGGCCCGACCGATGGACGTCAAAACCGCCGCCCGTCTGGCCAATATGCCAGTTACTGAATTTATGGCGCTCAACCCTTCGCATAATCGTCCGGTTATTCAAGGGTCAAGTTCGGTGGTATTGCCGACCGACAAGATGGACATCTTCCGCAGCAACTTGGAAAAAAACTCCGCACCGCTTACCGAATGGCAAACCTACACCCTGAAAAATGGCGAAAAGCTCAACAAGCTGGCGCCGCGCTTTGGCATTGCCCTGCCTGAACTGCTGCGCGTCAATAGTTTGAGTGGCAAGATCCGCCTTGGTGCCGGCTCGACCTTGCTGGTCCCCGCCGGCGACGGGGCCGATGACCTGGGCAAGTTGAACAATAACCCCTCTCTGCCGCAGATCATCGAACCGGAACCCGTCAGCAAGCCGCACGGGCGCTATGCGGCCCGCGAAAAAACCGGCAAGGATGGTAAATACGCCAATGCGCCAGGCAAGCACGGCAGCAAGGCAGAATCCAAATTAATCGCTAAAGAGGCAAAGTCGACGAGCAAACATGCGGCGGCCCCTAAATCGAGTGGAAAATCAGCTAAAGCCAATGTTGACAGTAAGTCGAAACACGCCAGCAGCAAGGCATCGCCGCCTGCCAAGGTAGCCAAATCAGGCAATGGCCGGCGCGGCTAATTTCCTCGTTTGCATCGCCGAGACGTTGAGACGTTGAGGAACAGTGCAATCAAAGCGTAAGAAAAATCGCCGCTTTGACTCAGCATCTCAACGGTAAATCCCCTGATTTTTTAAATCAAATGACAGTTGACCGTATGCGTCGCTGAAACCTGACTTATCGTCGGGTAGCCCTGCCGGCAAACATCCATCGCCTGCGGGCAACGCGGGTGAAAGTGGCAGCCGGATGGTGGATTAGCTGGCGATGGCGTTTCTCCCGGCAGGCGAATCACTGCCGTATGGGCGTCAAGCCGGGGTGCCGGCACCGCCGATAACAGAGCTTGCGTGTAGGGGTGCTTCGGCGAACGCAATACTTCTTCCGCCCGACCCTGCTCAACAATCCGGCCGAGGTACATCACCGCCACGTCGTGTGCCAGATACTCAACCACGGCAAAGTTATGGGTGATGAACAGATAGGCGACGCCGAGTTCCTCCTGTAGTTTTTTTAGCAGATTGAGAATTTGTGCCTGGACTGAAACGTCGAGCGCCGAAGTTGGTTCGTCACAAATCAAGAGTTCAGGTTGCACAGCCAAAGCGCGAGCGATGGCGATGCGCTGACGCTGGCCGCCGGAAAATTCGTGCGGATAACGCCCAGCCGCCTCGTCGGGCAAGCCCACTTGCTTGAGCAAGGCAGACACTGCTTCGCTCTGCGCAACGGCATCGGCTTTCAGCGCCAGCACAGTCATGCCTTCGGCAATAATTTCACCAACCCGCAGGCGTGGATTCAATGATGCAAAAGGATCCTGAAACACCATTTGCATGTGGCGACGTGCAGCGCGCAGGCGTTTTGGCTTCATGCCAACCAGTTCATTGCCACCGAGTTTGACACTGCCGGCTGTTGGTTTAATTAGTTGCAACAGCGCCTTGCCGACTGTTGTCTTGCCACAACCGGATTCACCGACCAGAGCAAGTGTTCGACCAGCTGAAATGGCCAGAGAAACGCCGTCGACCGCACGAACATGGCCGATCGTCCGCTGCAACAGGCCATGACGAATCGGAAAATGCACTTTCAGGTCGGCAATATCGAGGAAAGGTCGGCTTGGTTCAATGTTGAGTTCGGTGATGGCATGACGAGGAATTTCCAGCGCTTGGGCCTCACCCTGCCAGTGACAGCGGACAAGATGTCCGTTACCCGCCTCACGCCACTCTGGTGAAACCGTTCGACATTGCGCCATCACCTGCGCGCAGCGATCGGCGAAACGACAGCCAGACGGCATTGCCGACAGCGCCGGCACTTGGCCAGGAATTGTCGTCAGCTTCAGGCCGCGCCGCGAAACTTCCGGCAAGGCGGCAAACAGCGCCTGTGTATAAGGATGTTGCGGCCGCTTGAAAAATTCCTCACGGCTGGCTACTTCAACCAATTCACCGGCATACATCACGCCGATGCGCTGTGCCATGCGGGCCACAACGCCAAGGTCATGGGTAATCAGCAGCATGCCCATGCCGCGCTCGGCCTGCAAGCCGGCGAGCAGATCAAGAATTTGCGCCTGAACCGTGACATCAAGCGCCGTCGTTGGCTCGTCTGCGATCAGCAGTTTAGGCTCCCCGGCGAGCGCGATGGCGATCATCACCCGCTGCTTCATGCCGCCGGAAAGCTGGAAAGGAAATTCGTTCAGCCGCCGCTCGGGGTCAGCAATGCCCACCTGGCGCAGCAACTCAAGCATGCGCCCGGTTGCCGCCTCATCGCGCAAATTGCGATGGCGTTCCAGCACTTCGCCAATCTGCCGGCCTACGGTCAGCACCGGGTTGAGACTGGTTGCCGGCTCCTGGAAAATCATCGCCATCTGGCCGCCGCGAATACGGCGCATATCGACTTCCGGCAGCGTCAGCAGTTCCTCGCCATGCAGCTGAATGCTGCCGCCGAGAATGTGACCGGCCGCCGGTAGCAGACGCATGATGCCTTGCGCCGTGACTGATTTGCCGCAGCCGGATTCACCCAGCAATGCGAAAGTCTCGCCAGCAGAAATAGCCAAGGAAATGCCGTCGACCGCAGCAAGTGACTGGCGGCCGGCGGTGAAGCCAATGCGAAGGTCGGTGACCGAAAGAAGGTGATCAGACATGGTTTTTTGCACCGCGAAGGCGCGATTGCTCAGAGAAAACTATTTGATTTGCTGAGTTGCTCTGCACCTTTGCGCCGCCGCGTCGAATCAAGTTATTCATGCCGCCCTCGGATCAAAAGCATCACGCACCGCATCGGCAAAAATATTGGCCGCCAGCACAAGAATGAACATTGCCGAAAAGGCTGCCGCCAGCGACCACCAGACGACCGGCTCGCGGCCCAGTTCCATCCGTGCGCTGTTGATCATCGTGCCAAAGCTCGTCATGCTCGGATCGACTCCTATGCCGACATAAGACAGCACCGCCTCAGCCAGCACCAGCCCGGAGAAATCCATCACCAGAGCGATGATCACGATGTGCATCAGGTTGGGCAGAATGTGGCGAACAATAATGCGCCAGTTGGAGACACCAAAAGCCTGCGCCGCCTGAATGTATTCCAGCTCGCGCAGCTTCAGCGTTTCACCGCGCAACAGGCGGCACAAGCCAGTCCAACTGGTGATACCAAGAATGAAGCAAAGAGCCAGTAGACGAAGGTCGGCGCGCTCGGCAGCGGTGGAAAACCATTGCGGATGGGTGTCGATCACCACCTGCATCATCAGCACCGCCGCAGCGATCAGCAGTACGCCGGGAATCGAGTTGAGTACGGTATAGACATACTGGATGACATCATCGACCCAACCGCGAAAATAGCCGGCGACGATACCAAGTAGCACCGCCATCGGCAGCATGACCAGCGTCGTCACCAAGCCAATAATCAAACCGGTCCGCACACTTTTCAGGATTTGATAGAGCACGTCTTGCCCCACCTTGTCGGTACCGAAAACATGATATTGGCTGGATAGCCAGAATAGCGGCACGACAAAAAGCAGGATCAAACCCAGGGTGATCAACACCGCATTCCAGGCAAAAACAGTTTCGCCGGACCAGATTTTTTGCCATCCAGAGAGGTCGACCGCAGCACTTTGCCGATTAACACTCAGCGTTACCACCGCAACCACCGCCAGCCAGATGACAAAGGCCAGCGAACAGGCGCGTGAAACGGTGACCGTCACGTCGGCAAGGACTTCCGCCTCACGCTCGCCAAGATGGCTGCCACCATGTTTCAGGCGGGGATAATCACGCACCGAACCCTGCCCCGGCAGATCAATGGTTTCCTTGGCGTAAAGGCGGGTCGCGAAGGGTTCAGAGTAGGTTTTTTCATTGCGGCTGCGCAGCGGTGTGGCCAGCGCATCGAGCAGCGACAGCACCTCGATGGCATACACCGGCTTTTGCCCTGCCTTGCCTTCCAACTGCACCCGGTAATGCATGGAATCGAGCAGGCCAATCAGGATGAAGACGAGCAGCACCGTCGCCGCCGCCATGCCGACCCGGTTTGCCCCTACCCGCCGCCAGGCGGCGAGCAACGGCGGGCTTTTGGCGATCAGCACGCCGACGCCAATGCCGGCGGCGACCAGAAGCCAGATCAGCACATCCGACCAGAGCACGATGATCTGAAAATCGATCATTCGAAGCGGATCCGTGGATCAACCAGCGTGTAGGAAATATCAGTCAGGATCAGCCCGATGATGTAAAGCAGCGAACCGATGAACACCATGGAACGCACCACGGCGAAATCCTGCGCGTTGATCGCATCTATCGTATAACTGCCCAGACCGGGAATGCCGAAGAAGGACTCAGTCAGCAGCGAACCCATGAAGAGCAGCGGAATAACCACGACAACGCCGGTGAGAATCGGAATCAGCGCGTTACGCAGAACATGGCGAAAGAAAACCACGGTTTCCGGTAAGCCTTTGGCGCGCGCAGTGCGAACGTAATCCTTGCTAACTTCCTCAAGGAAGATCGTGCGATACCAGCGGGCCGATGCACCAATTCCGGAAACGACGCCGATCAGCACCGGCAGAACCAAAAATCGCCAAGCATCCAGCCCGTCACCAAAACCGGAAATCGGTACCAGGCGCCAGACTTTGCTGATCAGGTATTGCCCGCCAATGATGTAGAACAAGCCGGAAATCGACATCATCGCGACGCACAAAACGACGCCCCAGAAATCAAAAGCGCTGGCGCGGAAGAAGGCCAGCGTCAGCGCGAAGGTGATCGTCACCAACAAGCCGAGAATAAAAGTGGGCAGCGCAATTGCCAGCGATGGCACCATCCGGGCGCTGATTTCGCGGGCGATGTCGCGGCCATCTTCGGCCCGGCCGAAATCACCGACAAACATGCGGGCTGATTTCTGAAAGAACACAGTATCAGTGACCGTCGCCAAGCCACTTGCCGCTGTGTTGATCAGCAAGGGCTTGTTGTAGCCGCGCTCAACCTTCCATTTCTCAATCGCTTCCGGCGTCACCCGCTTGACGCCAAGCTGCATGCGCGCCATGTCATCCGGCGTATTAACGACGAAAAACAAGGCAAAGGTGATGAGATTCACCCCGATAAGAATCGGGATGGCGTAAAGAAGGCGACGAACAATGTAGGCAAGCACAGACGGATTATGCCAAGACCCGCCGCAAAATGAGCGCAAACAGTGCAAGAATCGCTAAGACCCAGCCAATCACTGCGTAATCGGAATGCAAGAACGGCTCGGACGGCGACTTGGCATCGCGCAATTCAGCGGGAAACAGGCGCGGCGGCACCGGAATGATTTTCTGCTCAGCCGGATCTTTCGGCAGGCGCGCCATGAACTCGCCGGTATTTTCCACCGGAAAATTACCCCAGGCCCGGCTCGACGGCAATTGCGGCACGCGGACCAGCAAGATTTCCTCGACATCTTCAGCCAGCAAGCGCTCGAACTGACTCAAACTACGCCCGCTCTGCCCGGCCGCCAGTTTCATCAGATCCGCCCCCATTTCAGCGAAAGCCACACCCGGCGAAAGCTTGGTCTGATCTTCGGTCATATAGTCAAAAACTGCCTTGCCCTTGCTCAGGCTGCGCTCGGTGATCCCCACGTAAGGCAGGGCAAATACGGCTTTCAGCCAGCCTTCGGCGCCACGCACCGGCACCTGCCAGCCGAGCGCACGCGCAGTCAACACGCTCGTTCCGGCACAATTGGCTCGCGCATGCTGATAATCAAATTGGTGACGGTAAAACTGGTTGAAGACGCGGCCGAAGGCTGACTGAAAGTGCGTCGCCGTCCGGGCATCTTTCAAGGTAGCGACCAGCATGTACGAAGGCCGATACCAAGCCTGACCGCTGTTCAAATCACCCAGATAGTTATCCAGCGGCACAGCAGCGGCGATGATGCCTTTCTCACTGATCGAATCGAGTGAGTAAATATTATTGACCAGCCAATCATCCATTGCCCCGTTAGCCCCAATGCGCCCGGCCATGATGCCGAAATGGCCACCCTGCGCCTCGTCGTCATCGCCTTGCGAACCATTCAGCATCAGACCGATGATTGGCTGACCATCACGCGGCCGAGTACTTTCGGCCCGTCGCCAGACGGACTCAACCTGAAACGGACTTTGCGCCCCGCCTTGGGGCATGGCTCGAATCCAATCTCGAAATGCAGCGGGATCAGGCTTGATCGCCTGGTTAGTCGGTTGCTGCGGTAAACGGAAGTTTTCTAGCCAAATCACCTGCGCCACAAAATCGTTACCTTTTTGCGTGCCACGTAGCTTGAGCGATTTACCTTGGAAAAAATCCAGGCTGTGCTCATCAAAATATGAGCCATTCAAAGGCAGCTTGGGCACTAACTTTAAGGCCAAATTGCTATTTGCTGTCTTGATCGATTGGCCATCCGGTGTAATCCGGGCATTGCGCAGCACATCCGGCGCAGCAATCCAGACCAGCGGCGGATAATCTGCCGCGCTGCCGACCGGCGTCGCTTTAGCCCACGCGGCCAGATCATCCTGAATCGACATGGCGCGCTCGAAACCGGCCAGCGGCTGACCATTTTTAGGCACGGCGATTGTTTCATCACGAAAATACCAAAGCGCCTGAGAAATCGCCGAACAATCCGGACATTGACCAGTCGTTGTCTGAAAATTTTCGGCTGGGAATATTCCATAGCTCGGTTTCAAGGCGTCGCCCCCCAAACTATCAGCATTTACAACACTCCCAATCAGCATCAAAAAACCAAAAAATAGGCGGCGATTTAAGCGATGAAAACGCATACAGAATTTCCAGCCGTGATGGGTCACAATGACGCAAAAAACAAAAATCCAGTAAAATCAATTACTTATATGTAAAAGTTTGGCAGGAAGGGTGGGATTGTCCAGACCGTAGCACTAACCCAATGAATACAAGCGACATTTTTTCTTGTTGTGTGAAAGTGTCCCAAAAAAACCGTTACCCCGATATGCGACACCTAGCATTGTTCCAATAAGACGGGGACACGTCAATGATTGACGCCAACTAAATTCGGGACTAAATTTAGACCTAGTGAATTCTAGGAGGCAACATGCAGTCCATCGCCAACATCAAGTCCATTTCCTACCTGAAAAGCCATGCGGCGCAGATTTCCGAAGATCTGGAAATGAACGGCAATCCGTTTGTCATCACCCAGAATGGTGAGGCCAGCATGGTGATTGAGGGCGTCAAGCAGTTTCAGGAAAAGGAAGCGCTAATTGCCGCTCTGAAAATCATTGCCCTGGGCGAGAAAGACCGCAACCAAGGGAAAGGTATTTCCGTCGCTGAATCACGGGCACAACTGCTGGCTGCTCGCCAAAACCGCAAATAATGGCGGTGATCGTTCTTCCCGACGCCCAGGCGGACTTGCTTTCGCTTCAGGACTACATGCTCGACAAATGGGGCGAAGCCGCATGGCTGAAAGCCGAAGACGAGATTTTTGACAAGCTGGAGAAAATTAACGCTGGCGTTTTCAACGGAACACCCGTCCAGGAACTGGCATCGGTGGGCATATTGGACTACCAGAATGTCTACACCTCGCACCACAAATTGGTCTACCGGCGGATCGGCAACGATATCTATGTGTACCTCATTGCAGGGCATCGGCAGGACTACCCCACTATCCTTGTAAAACGGTTGTTGACCAGTTGATCAGTTGATCAGTTGATCAGTTGATCAGTTGATCAGTTGATCAGTTGATCAGTTGATCAGTTGATCAGTTGATCAGTTGATCAGCATCACAATATGCCAGCGCCAACATAGCACTGGCATATTGGGTGAAAATGGGCGTACTATTGGTGCATGTTACGCACCGACACTCTTCAAATCACGCCAGAAATCCTGCGCCTGATCGCCCGCATTGACGAGTTCAAAGGTGCTTGGCGCGCCTTGGGTACGCTTGCTCCAGATTGTTTGTCGGCGCTGCGCCGAGTTGCCACCATCTGGTCGGCTGGGTAACCGAAGAGCGCGACAAGGCGCAAATTCACCCGCTGCTGATCATTTCGACCTTTGTGGTGGTGTTCCTCGAAATTCATCCGTTCCAAGATGGCAATGGCCGCTTGAGCCGCGTACTGACCACCTTGCTACTGATGCAGAATGGGTACTCCTACGTGCCCTATAGCTCGTCGGAAAGCGTCATTGAAGTCAACAAAGAAGCGTATTACCTCGCGTTGCGACAGACGCAGGGAAGCATCCGCACGGAAACGCCGAACTGGCAACCGTGGTTGGTGTTTTTCCTTCGCTCCTTGTCCGAGCAGGTACGTCGGTTGGAGAAGAAGGTTGAACGGGAAAAGATTGTGCTGGCTGCTCTGCCCGAGTTGTCACTCACAATCGTTGAGTTCGCTCGGGAGCATGGTCGGGTCACGATGGCAGATGCTATCAAACTCACTGGCGCGAGCCGAAATACCTTGAAGCAGCATTTCAGGAGTCTAACTGAACATGGAAGCCTGAACCAGCATGGCAGTGGGCGTGGAGTCTGGTATGACCTGCAGTAAAAAGATGGTCGGCAATGTGTTTTTTCTTCTTCCGAAGCTCCAGCCATTCCACAAACTTCCGATGATAGTTGCCGTATTCATAGAGCGTCTTTACGGCAAGCTTGTCGCGTTTGCGGGTAGCGTACCTTGGCACCATTTCCTGAATGGTGGTTCCCCCTTCTTCTGTCTTCTGGACTGGGGCTTGAGCGACGGGAACAATCGGTGTTGGATTCGGGCCGGCCAGCAGTTTTGCCATTGAATCAACGGACAGATTCAGGGTTTGCAGGATATGGACCGCACGGTTCATATCGTCGTCACTGTTAGTATTGCGCAAGGTAAATCCTCCCGGCATTTCAATATCAAGTTTGCGAATATTGGTTTGCGTTGGTTGCTCCAGAAGTTGATTCACTTCAGATAGAGACACGCCAGCCAGTTCTGAAAGTTGCTGACGGTCTACTTGCTGCAGCAGATCAAGCAGAAAGTCACTATTGGGGCCTTGCCCTGCAATGCTTTCCGCCATTTATATTTTGTTCTCTTCCATTGCCGCCTGCCGCTCCCATTGACGAGTGAGCATTATTGCTGACAAGCACGACGATTTGAAACGGGCTTCCTGTGGATTCTTGGTTTTCAAGGAGATTTGCTTCTCCTTGATGGCGCTCCCTGTCCTGAAGCTCAGGCGGAAGTAAAAAACACCATGGCGCGACTTTGCGAGGTGTGAAGGCTGTTTCATGACGGCTCCCAGAGTATGGGACACCAGTCTGGGACACCTGTCGCGTGACGTCAAAAAAAAGCCCTGTATAATCATGGCTTTATTAGTCACTGGCGGAGAGGGTGGGATTCGAACCCACGGTACCTTGCAGTACGCCTGATTTCGAATCAGGTACATTCGGCCACTCTGCCACCTCTCCGGGGCCGAGATAATAGCACAAAGCCTATGGCACAAAGCGTAAATGGATAGATTGAAAAGCATTCTTGTCGGATTACTGCTTGTCCTCCTGGCGGCCTGCGATCAGCCAGTAATCAAGCGCGCCTTGCCATTCCCCACGCCGGCGCAGCACGACTTGGTTGTGCTCACCACTGCCGGGCCGCTCACCTATATTGCCGATGACGCGAGCACCAACAGCGGACTGGAACATGATCTGATTGAGGCCTTTGCGCTGGAACTTGGTGTTGGGGTCAAATACATTGTTGTACCGCCAGCCGTAATTGAACCACGCCTGAGCGCTGGCGAGGCGCACCTTGCCGCTGGCTGGCTTAACCCGCCGGACGATGTGCAGCAAAAAACAACGCCGCCAATTTTGCAGAGCCATGACACGCTGGTACAACATGAGGCGACTTTACCGATTAACGAACTGACTGAATTGAGCGGTAGAACCATCCATGCGCTCAGTGGCACGCGTCAACTGGCCAATTTGCGGCTATTGCAAAAATCCATACCTGACTTGCACGTTGAAGAAGTAAACGAAGGCAGCATCTTTGATTTGCTCGAAAAAATTGGCCGTCGCAAGGTTGAACTGGTGGCGATCGATTCAATGCTGGTCGATATCGCTGCTCAGTTTGTTCCCGCCCTGCGCGCCACGCTGGAGCTTAGTGAAGATGCGCCGATTGTCTGGTGGCTGGGCAACAAGCCGAATATTGAGTTGGTATCGCGGGCTAACCGTTTTCTTCACAATGCCCAGCGCGACGGCACGATGGCCCGACTGGAAGAGCGCTATTTTGGCCACGTCCGGCGGCTAAAACAGGTCGATATCATCAAGTTTCTTGGTCGCACCGAAACCGTACTGCCCAGTCTGCGCCAGTATTTCCAAATGGCGCAGGCGCTCTCCGGGCTGGATTGGCGGCTGATAGCTGCGGTCGCCTATCAGGATTCGCAATGGGAAGCCGAGGCAACTAGCCCGACCAATGTACGCGGCATCATGATGTTGACCGAGGAAACCGCCGACCGCTTGGGTGTCAGCAACCGCCTTGACCCGCGTGAAAGCATTCTGGCGGGCGGCCGCTACATCAATTTATTAAAGGATATGCAGAACGATGATGTGGTCGAGCCGGACCGGACCTGGCTCGCCCTCGCCGCCTACAATATTGGCCCCGGCCACTTCAATGCGGCGCGCAACTTGGCCAGTCAACTAAAGGCCGACCCAAATGCCTGGTACGAGATGAAGCGCATTTTGCCGCTTCTGGCGCAGCCAAAATACTTTCAAAAGCTCAAGTCAGGCCGGGCCCGTGGTGGCGAGGCGGTCATTCTTGTTGAGAACATTCGCAGTTACTACGACATCCTCGTTCGCCACGAACCGCCCTACCAACCCTCAGCCAGCAAAATGGAAGAAATGCTGCGGCGAGCCAATAGCTACACCAACCTGAAACCAAAATTGCGCGTACAGCAAGCCACGACAGAGTTGTCTCTTCGGCAGGACGACCCGGCCGGCGAACCTAAACTACCGGAAATCGAGCACACGCAAAAGCCAGCGCCCGCCGCTGACTCCCCCACACCGCGCAACAATCAGTAAGTGGCGGCGAGCACTTCCAGCCCGCCCATGTAAGGGCGCAGTACAGCCGGAATGGTGACGCTGCCATCGGCATTCTGATAATTTTCCAGAATCGCCACCAGCGTGCGGCCAACGGCCAGACCAGAACCGTTCAGCGTGTGCACCAGTTCATTCTTCTTGTCATTGCGGAAACGCGTTTGCATGCGCCGCGCCTGGAAGGCACCGAAGTTGGAACAGGAAGAAATTTCGCGGTAGGTATTCTGCGCCGGTAGCCAGACTTCCAGATCGTAAGTCTTGGCGGCGGAAAAGCCCATGTCGCCGGTGCACAGCGCCATGCGGCGGTAAGGCAACTCCAGCTTTTCGAGAATGATTTCGGCCTGACGAGTCAGTTCTTCATGTGCTGCGGTCGACTGCTCAGGATGGACAATTTGCACCAACTCGACTTTATCGAACTGATGTTGGCGGATCATGCCGCGCACGTCGCGCCCGCCGGAACCGGCTTCAGAACGGAAGCACGGCGTGTGGCTAACGAACTTCAGCGGCAGCGCTTCGGCAGCGAGGATTTCATCGCGGACGATATTGGTCACCGGCACTTCGGCGGTCGGGATCAGGTAAAGCGGGTCTTGGTCGCCGCGTTGCACCTTGAACAAATCTTCTTCAAATTTCGGCAACTGGCCGGTGCCGTTCAGGCTGGCCGCATTGACCAGATACGGCACATAAACTTCGGTATAGCCATGTTCGCTGGTGTGGGTATCGAGCATGAACTGAGCAAGCGCCCGGTGCAGGCGGGCCAGGCCGCCTTTCAACAGGGAAAAGCGCGAGCCGGCGATCTTGGCGGCCGTGGTGAAATCGAGCTGACCTAGCGTTTCACCAACATCGGTGTGATCCTTAACCGGGAAATCAAAAGTACGCGGCGTGCCCCAGCGTTTGACTTCAACATTACTGCTTTCATCGCTGCCGACGGGCACGGATTCATCAGGAATATTCGGCAGCGCCGACAGAATGGAATTCACGTTTTCCAGCAACTCGCCGAGGCGCGCTTCAGAAGCCTTCAGCTCGTCGCCAATTGCGCCGACCTGCGCCATCACCTCAGAAGCATCCTTGCCCTGCCCTTTAAGCATGCCGATTTGCTTGGAGAGCGAATTGCGCTGCGCCTGCAATTCCTGCGTGCGGGTCTGCAGCGTCTTGCGCTCAGTTTCCAGCGTGATGAATTCCGAAAAATCGATCGGCTTGCCGCGCTTGGCCAGGCCAGCGGC